>NZ_VMNW02000007.1 GCF_007713735.2 Amycolatopsis acidicola
CTCCCCCGCAGCCCCCAGCCCGTCCGGGTGGACACCGCATGGAGAACCACAGCCAGCAGGATCGCCACGATCACGATCGTGATGTCGACCGGTGCCACCCGACCGCCCGCGAACGAGAAGGAAGTGTTGCCCGCGAAGAAATCCAGCGAACGATGGTCGACGCCCCAAACCGCCATGATGACGCCCTCGACGATGACGAAGAAGCCCACGGTGGTGACCAGTGTGCCGTGATGGCTGTCCGCGGCAAGAGGACGGATCGCCACCAGGTCCTCGACGAACGCCAGCAATCCGCAGATCACCGCGCCGGCGACCACGACCACCGCGGCCGGCAGCCCGAAGGTGACAAGACCCGCGTAAGCGATGAACGTACCCAGCACCATGAGCTGGGCTTGGGCCAGGTTGAACACTCCGGCCTGAGCCAGGGGGAGGTTCAACGTGATCGCCACCAGCGCGTATACCGCGCCGATCGCGAGGCCCGACCAGACGACCGTCATCCCGTGTCCTTTCTCGACGGTTCGTCGTCGCCGGGTGGGGTCGCGTCGGCGACCCCACCCGGCGGCGCTCAGGGCTGGGAGACGATGAAGCCGTTGTCGCTTCCACTGGTACGCAAGGCGATGAAGTCGTCCGGTTTGAAGGCGGGCCAGTTACTCCCATCCTCGAACACGCTCTGCGAACCGGCGTAGAGCGGCATGTCCGTGGCCTTCAATTGCGTACGGGCGTCGTACACCCTCTGCCCGTCGGTCGTTCCTGCCTTCTCCACGGCGTACTTGACCAGAATGAGTCCCATGTAGGTGTGGACATAGGCCTGCATGGGTTCGGCCAGCGGGCCGCCATTTCGGGCGTCCATCGCGGCGACCGCCGCCTGCATGGCCGGGCTGTCGCCGACGGGACTGCCCTTGACGAGGTAGGCGGGGGCGATGACGGTCAGACTTCCGGCCTCGGCCTGGCCTACCTGCTTGACGATGTTGTTGGCTGCGAACGTTACGTCGCCATAGAGTGGGACGTTCCAGCCGAGCTTGGTGTGGCTGCGCACAACAACGCCCGCGGACGGCCCGAACATGCTGGCGACCACGACGTCGGGCCCGTCCGCTCGAAGCCGCTCGAGTTGGGCCGTGGCGTCGGCCGAGTCCGCGGCGACCTTCTCCACGCCGACGATGCTCACGCCATGCGCGGCTCCGATCGACTGGTAGTAGGTCGCGATCGCCTGTCCCGCCTCGTCATCAGTGACGACCAAGCCGACCTTTTTGTGGCCCTGGCTCGCCAGTTTGGCCAAAGTCGCATCGGCCCCATCGGCGGCACGCGGTGTCGGCGACATGTACAACTTGAAGTCCGCGAGGCTCGTGGATACCGGAGGGCCGCTGGCGAGCACACCCGCGGGCTGTGTGACCGTCAAGGCGGTGACGGCTTCGTCGCTGGTGAGACCGGCGACGACCAGGTTGGGCACCGCGGTGTCCGCCATCGCCGCCTGAGTCAACGACGCGACCTCGGTGGAATCTCCCTTGTCGTCCTTCACCGACACGTGCACCTGGCGGCCGCCGATTCCGCCGTGCGCATTGATCACATCAGCGGCTGCCTCGCCACCGACTTGAACGGCCTTTCCATACGAAGCCAACGGGCCACTCAGTGGGGCCAGGAGGAGCACTTGGTAGGTGTTCCCATCTCCCCCCGTGGCGGCGTCACCGCCGCCCGCGCATCCCGCCGCAGCGACCGACACTACCGTCGCCAAGGGCAGCAAGCCCCATCGGATCTTACGCTTCATTGCGTTCTCCCGCAGGTCCGGGCAAATGAGTGCACACACTTTGACATGCCAAAAAGCATGGGTCAACGGATACTCACCCTCTTGCCGAACACTCGCGACAATGATTGGATGGCATGCAATAGCGCATGCTAAGTTATAGGTACGTTGCGATCCCGGCGTAAGTTGATCTTCGCGCGCGGGAGCCTCGAGGAGGCGATGGGCCCATGAGTCCGACCACTGAACGACCGGTGCGCTGCGCGCTCGGAATGCTGGCTTCCGACAAGCACAACAAAGGGCTCAGGATGGTGGCGAAACTCTTACGCGATCAAGGGGTCGAGGTCGTTTACCTCGGCGAGTACAACACGGCGCAGACCATCGCCAAAGCGGTGGTCGACGAGGATGTGGACCTTGTCGGGATCAGCGCCTTCACGGGCAACTACGTCAAGAAGATGCAGGACCTCATGACCGAGCTGGAGCGAGTCGGCGCGAGTGATGTGCCCGTCATGCTCGGCGGACTGATCCATGCCGACGACGAAGAGGCGATCTACGCGGCGGGGGTCGACGTCATCTTCGGTCCGCGCAAGGGAACCGAAGACATCCTGGAGTACATCGCGAAGCTCAAGGCTACGGCCAACGCCCGCTGAGGAGTCAGGAAAGTCCCGTCAGAGAGGAAGCAGACCGTGAGCTCCAACGACGATGCCAAGGATGCGGTCACCGACGCCGTGACCGGCCCGGGTGGGAAGACGATCATCCCGCCCGTGTCGCTCAAGCTGTCTCGAACCACAACCTGGTCCGATATCGAGACCAAACCGGTTTATAAGCCGGAAGACACCACGGGCACGTACGAGGAGAAACTCGGCAACCCGGGCGAGTACCCGTTCACTCGTGGCTCGTTCCCGCAGATGTACCGCAGCCGGATGTGGACGCTGCGCAACATCGTCGGCTACGGGACCGCTGCCGACACCCGCGAGGGCATCGAGATGGCGCGACGGGCGGGACAGGCCGGCTTCAACGTCGTGCTCGACACGGTTTCGGGGATCGGGGTGGACCCGGATCATCCGGCGCTGGAGGCAGAAGTCGGCCTCGACGGCTGCTCGATCGGGCATCTGGACGATCTCGATGTTCTGTTCGACGGGATCGACCCGACCGAGACGGACGTCGCCTGGCACGCGACGCACAACATTTACCCCCTGATGGTCGCTTTCGCCAAGCAAAAAGGTTACGACCTGGCCAAGCTTCAGGGGTCGCACATGCCCGACTACCTGAAGTACAACCTGGACGGTGGCGGCGAGAAGTTCATGTCGCCCGAGCTTTCGCATCGCATGGCGATCGACACCGTCGAGTACGCCGTCCGTAACACTCCTAAATGGGCACTGGGATATCCGCAGGTCTACAACATCCGCGAGCGCGGGATCACCCCTGCCACCGAGATCGCGCTCGGACTCGCGATCGCCGCGACGACGTTCCAGGACCTGGCTGAGCGCGGACTCAGCGTCGACGAAATCGCCCCCAGCATGGCGTGGGTGTCCACATCGGACATCGACTTCTTCGAAGAGGTCGCCAAGTTCCGCGCCCTGCGGCGGATGTGGGCACGTATGGTGAAGGAACGGTTCGGCGGGACGAATCCCAGGGCGATGCGGCTGCGCATCGCGGTGCACACCTCGGGCCGGTCGCTGGTCTACCAGCAGCCGTTGAACAACCTGACGCGCACCGCCATCGAAACGCTCGCCGCGCTGGCGGGCGGTGTTCAGTCGGTGGAGACGTGCACCTACGACGAACCGGTCAGCATTCCGACGCACGAGGCCCGCGAGCTGTCCATCAGGCAGCAACTGATCCTGGCTCACGAGGTCGGCGCAGCCCGAACCGCCGACCCCCTTGGCGGCAGTTACTACGTCGAGTGGCTGACCGACAAGCTCGAGGAGGACGCCCTTGCGATCCAGGTCAAGCTCGAGGAGAAGGGCATCGTCAAGAGCGTCGAGGACGGGTCCTTCGAGGCACTGATGGACGAATACAACCTCAAGCGCCAGGAAGAGATCGACAACGGTGAGCGGATCCTCATCGGTGTCAACGCGTTCGTGCCGGAGTCCGAGCCGGAGCCGCAGCGCTTCACCTTCGACGGCGCGCCGGTGAAGGACTACGTCCAGGAGTTCAGGGCCAAGAAGGCACGGCGCGATCTGCCCCGGCTGGTCGCCCGGATGCGAGACGTCTTCGATTCGGTCCGCGACGGCAGGAACACCCAGCCCGCCATGGTCGAGGCGTTCCTGGCCGGTGCCACGGTCGGCGAGATGTCCGGGGTACTGCGGCAGGCCAGCGGCATGCAATACGACCCGTATCTCGTGCTCGAATCCCCGTTCGACTTCGAGCGGGCCCGGTACCTCGAGCATGTCTGACCCACGCCGCCCGGCGACACCGGCAGCGGAACCGGCCAACGGCGTGCCGAGGGTGCCCGCGGGCCGCCGGCTGCTCCGGCTGGAGGTTCGCAACGCGCGGACCCCCGCGGAGCGGAAACCGGAATGGATCAGGACGCGGGCGGTCGCCGGACCCCAGTTCACCGAACTGAGCTCCCTGGTGAAAACCGAGGGCCTGCACACCGTCTGTCAGGAAGCCGGCTGCCCCAACATTTTCGAATGCTGGGAGGACCGGGAGGCCACCTTCCTGATCGGGGGCAACCAGTGCACCAGGCGGTGCGACTTCTGCCAGATCGACACGGGCAGGCCGGACCCGCTCGACCCGGACGAGCCTCGCCGGGTCGCCGAAGCCGCCCGTTCGATGGGGCTTCGATATGCGACGATCACCGGCGTCGCCCGTGACGACTTGCCGGACGGCGGGGCCTGGCTGTACGCGGAGAGTATCCGGGCCGTGCACGAGCTGAATCCCGGTACCGGGGTGGAAATCCTCATCCCGGACTTCAAGGGCGTCCCACGGCTGCTTCGCCGCGTCTTCAACGCCCGTCCCGAAGTACTCGCGCACAATATCGAGACCGTTCCACGGATTTTCAAGCGTATCCGCCCCGCGTTCACCTACGACCGCTCCTTGGACGTGCTGACCCAGGCCAGAAACGACGGTCTCGTCACCAAGTCGAACCTCATCCTGGGCCTCGGCGAGAACCGCAAGGAGATCTCGCAGGCTCTGCGCGATCTGCACGATGCCGGCTGCGAACTGGTCACGATCACCCAGTACCTGCGTCCATCGGCACGACACCATCCGGTCGAACGCTGGGTCACGCCGGAAGAGTTCACCGAACTGGCCTCGGAGGCCGAGCAGGTCGGATTCAGCGGCGTGATGTCCGGACCGCTGGTCCGCTCGTCCTATCGGGCCGGCCGGCTCTACCGGCGCGCGCTGGACCACCGAATCCGGAGCAGCGATCAATCCGACAGAGGAAGCCGACCCCATGAGTGAAGAGCTCTACCGTGCTGCCTGGGAGCGGTGCGCACACAGTCCGGAGGAGTTCTGGCTCGAGCAGGCGAAACTCGTGGACTGGATACGCCCGCCCCAGCGCGCACTGGACGAGGCCGGCGCGCCGATCTACCGCTGGTTCCCGGACGCCACGCTGAACACGTGCGCGAACGCCGTTGACCGGCATGTGGCGGCCGGGCACGGCGATCGCCCGGCGATCATCTACGACAGCCCGGTCAGCTCGACCCAGTGCTCCTGGACGTACCGTGAATTACTCGGTGAGGTCAAGGCGGCCGCGGGAATGCTGAGCGGGCTCGGCGTCTCCAGGGGCGATCGCGTGGTCATCTACATGCCGATGGTCCCGGAGGCTGTCGTCGCGATGCTCGCCTGCGCACGGCTGGGCGCCGTCCATTCGGTGGTATTCGGCGGGTTCGCGCCCGCAGAGCTCGCCACACGGATCGACGATGCCCGGCCCCGGGTCGTCGTCGCGGCCTCGTGCGGGATCGAGCCGAAGGGGGTTGTCGAGTACAAGCCGCTGCTCGACGCGGCACTGGCCCTGACCACGCACCAGCCCGATGCGGTGGTCCTCAAACAACGGGCCCAGTGCCCGGTGGAGCTGACGAACCCCCGCGAACACGACTGGGACAACCTCCTCACCAGAGCCGTTCCCTGCGAACAACCGGTCGAGGTCAAGGCCACCGATCCGTTGTACATCCTCTATACCAGCGGCACGACCGGGAAGCCGAAGGGCGTCGTGCGGGACAACGGTGGCCATGCGGTGGCGCTCACGTGGGCGCTCGGGGCTGTCTTCGACGTCAACGGCGGCGACGTCCTTTTCACCGCAAGCGATGTCGGCTGGGTGGTGGGACATTCGTTCATCGTGTACGCGCCCCTGCTCCGTGGAGCGACGACCGTCTTGTTCGAGGGGAAGCCGGTCGGCACGCCGGACGCTTCCACGTTCTGGCGCGTGGCGGCGGACCACCGCGTGAAAGCCATCTTCACCGCCCCAACGGCGATCCGGGCGATCAAACGCGAAGACCCTCTCGGGCACCTGATCGACCGGCACGACCTGTCTTCGCTCAAGACTCTGTTCCTCGCCGGCGAACGGCTGGATCCCGACACCTACGCGTGGGCCGGTGAGCGGCTCGGCGTGCCCGTGGTGGACAACTGGTGGCAGACCGAAACCGGGTGGCCTGTCGCCGCCAACCTCCGCGGACTTGCCCCGATGCCGCTCAAAGCGGGCTCTCCCAGTGTGCCCGTACCCGGGTACGAGGTCCATGTCCTCGATGCCGAAGGTGCCCGGCTTCCGCCGGGCAACGAAGGCGCGATCTGTTTGAAACTCCCGCTTCCACCGGGAACCCTGCAGACTCTTTGGCAGGCCGACAACCGTTACGTGTCCGCATACCTGACGCAGTACGAAGGGTACTACCTCACCGGCGACGGCGGTTACCTCGACGACGACGGTTATCTCTACGTCATGGGCCGTACCGACGACGTCATCAACGTCGCCGGGCACCGGCTCTCCACCGGCGCGATGGAGGCCGTACTCGCCGCGCATCCCGCTATCGCCGAATGCGCGGTCATCGGCGTCCGCGACGAGCTCAAGGGCCAGGTCCCGCGCGGCCTGGTCGTGCTCAAAGCCGGCACCGAGATCACCCTGGAACAGCTGAGCCGCGAACTGGTGGCCCGGGTGCGCGAGGAGATCGGCGCGGTCGCCGTTTTCAAGGACGTGCGGGTGGTCGACGCTCTGCCCAAGACGCGCAGCGGAAAGATTCTGCGCAAGACCATGCGGCAGCTCGCGGACGGAGACACGCCCGACATCCCGCCGACCATCGAGGATCCGCTGGTGCTGCGCTCCATCGCACCGCAGCTTCAGCAATAGTCCTGACCGCACACTGCGGCGGCCCCGTCGTCTCTTCGGAGATGGCGGGGCCGCTTTGGTCGCCGTCCGGCCGGGACTTATCGCAGTGATCCGGAGCCCCGAACCACGAAGGCGCCGTGTCGTGGATGCGACACGGCGCCTTCGTGGCCCTGATGCGGATTCGGCCACTCAACCCTTCCGGGGGTTTCCCTTCGAGTTGATGTAGGCCATGAGGGTCCTGTGGAAGTGCCGGATACGGCTTTCCTGGTAAGTCGCGAGCGTCACTCCGGATTTGGTGCGGCTGAGCGCTTTGAGCCCACGCTGCACCTCCGGGATGTTGACGCGGTCCTGGTTGACGATGGCGGCGAGATTCCCCAATTCCGGGGCCTTGAGCCAGTCGCCGTCGCGTTCCAGCCAATGCACGGGCACCGGCTTCGGCCGGGGTTTGCCTTCCGGGACCGGGGTCAGGAACATGATCTCGGTGATGCAGGAGTCCGGGTCGTCGCGGTAGGGCCGAAACCGGTAGATGATGTTGGTGACCGACTGGTCCCAAGGGAAGAAGTTCGGGAACGCGAAGTACTGGATCGCGTCCATCACCTCGTACGAGGGACGCTGGGACAGGTCCATGCCCAGCAGGGGCCCGATCTCGGTCTTGATCGTCTCGATGATCTTGCCGCGGGCTGTGATGCCGTCGGGCAGTTCTTCGCTCGCGTCGTTGCTCAGATCGCGCGATGCCACACCGAGGACCTCTTCGTAGAACGCCCTGCCCTCGAGATAATTTTCGTAGATCTCCTGTTCCTCCAGCTTGCCGAGCGCTCCGCTGGCGACGCCGCGAGGTGTGATCAGGCGGTTGACGTTGTCCCCGAACAGGTCGTACTGGCTTGAGAAATCACCCGAGCTCGGCGCCGTCTGGGGATGGGTCTGCGGGATGTGGAAAGCCTCGATGAAGGCCTCCAGACCGACCTTCCAGTTGCAGGAAACCACCTGGGCAACGTGCACGGACTTGTACCGGGATTCGTAGCCCGCGTTCTTGAAGTGATCGGGCAACGGGGCCAGGAAGTCCTCGAGCGGTTCGGCGTCGGGGTCCATGTTGATGAAGACGAACCCGCCCCAGGTCGCGACCTTCGCCTCCGGCAACGAAAAGGAGCGATTCTCCAGGTGCTCGAAGTCCCAGCCGCACGGAATATCCTTCAGTTGCCCCTCGAGCGACCAGGTGAAACCGTGGAACGGGCACCGGAACTCCGGGACCCGCCCGTCGCGCGAACGCAGGATCCGCCCGCGGTGCAGACAGGCGTTCTGCAGCGCCTTGATCTCACCGGACCGGGTGCGCACGACGATGAACGAGTCGTTCGCGATCTCATAGACGATGTGGTCGCCCGGCTCCGGGATTTCCTCCTCACGACAGGCCATCTGCCAGACCTTGCGCCACACGTACTCGACTTCGAGATCGTGGAACTCCTTCGACAGGTACCTGTCGACGGGAATGTCGTCGTCGCCGAGGTCCTCCCACGACGGCCTCAGGTAATCGGGGATCGGTTCGCCGTCGCCGGCGAGGATCTCCATGTAGCTCGGCTGGGCACGTCCGCTCGTCTTCTTCTCGACGAGCGCGGCCATTTCGTCCAGCCTCGTCTCGGGGCCGGAATTCGCGTCCTGGCTCAACGGTCACTCCCTTGCTCTGACCGGACGGGCTCGTCAGGGGCAACATAGGTGCCCCCCACAAACTCGCACATCACTTGATCGGCGTGTGTCAGCTCACCCGAAATCCAGTCTCCGGTTCGGGTGAACACGCCCGAGGTCCCGGAACCCGGATCTTCCGCCAAGACCGTTCCGTCGTCCTGAAGGGTGAACGCGATCTTGGTCGTCGCCTGCACGAAACGTTTGGCCATCTGCACTCCACTATGTTGATGACGGTCCTCTCGCGGCTCCTTCAGTCGCGGACGACCCGACGGACCCCTCGTTTGAAAACGATGACCTCGCCGGGGTCGGCGTCTGACCGCATCCGCGTCTGGCACGCGAGCCTGAGCACTCCCGGCACGGAGCCGACCTCTCCCAGTTCCGCCAGGCCTTCGAGCTCCCAGGTGCCCGCGCCCTCGAGCAACTCGGCACCCGCGGTCACGGACATGAAACACATGTGACACGACCCCTGCCCATGGCAGGTCGTCGGCCAGCGAACTCCCTGCCGTTGCGCGCATTCGAAGACCGACTCACCGGGAGCCGGCCACAGGGTCACCCCGCCCGGATTGACGCGCACCAGCGAACCGTCGCGGGTGCCGGGCCGCGAATCTTCTGACGTCCCGTGGCCAGGAAGGTCGCTCACCTCAGCTCCTCCGCGTCATCGATGACATTTAATAGGCAGAATAGCATGCAATTTGGCATGTTACTAGAATCTCGCGTCATCATTCAAAGCACGCCGAGCCCTGTCCTGGCGGCGATTTCGTCCGCGAGAGCAGACGGTGAGGCGAGCAGCCGGCGCGAGGTGACCGCGCGTTTGTAGTACAGGTGCGCCGGATGTTCCCAGGTGTAGGCGATCGCGCCGTGAACCTGGATGGTGCGCGCCGCGGTCCGGTAGAACGCGGCCGAAGCCTGCAAGGCGGCCATGGACGCCGTTTCGCGGACGTCTTCGGCCTGTTCATCGACATTCCAGGCGGCAACCCGGACAGCTGCGTCCGCGGTCTCGGCATCGACGAGCATGTCAGCGCAGAGGTGTTTGATCGCCTGGAACGCGCCGATCGGACGACCGAACTGGCGACGCGCCACCGCGTGCTCCACTGCCATTTCCAGGCACCGGGACGCGCCACCAACCTGCTCGGCGGCCAGCAATACCATCGCCTGGGCGCGGATTCCAGGCAGCAGGGGCACAAGCTCACCGCCGGAACACAGGAGGTCGGCCGCGACTCGGTCGAATCGGATCGTCGTCAGCGATCTGGTCGGGTCCAGCGTTACGAGGCGCTGCCGGGAAACACCGGACGCGTCGAGCCGGACAGCGAAAATGCCGGGCCCGTCGACCGTGTTCGCGACGACGAGCGCCACGCCGGCCAGTTCAGCCTCGATCATCGCCTCCGAAGTACCGGTCAGCGACCACCGGGCATCCTCCACCTCCGCGGTCGGCCGGCCGGTCACAGCCCGGTGGTCACTGAAAATATCCCGCCCGGCCGTCGCCACGACCTCACCAGCACCCAGTTCGCGAAGGACGCGGTCACGGGCCTCGGTCTGCGGCAGTCCCAGCAGAGTCACCGTGGCGAGCCCGGCCGACGCGAGATAAGGGGAGCAGAACAGCTCCCGGCCGAACTCCTGTAACACTACGACGAGATCCAGGATCGTGCCGCCCGCGCCTCCGAGCGGCTCAGGGATCAGCAACCCGTGCACGCCCAGCTGTTCCCGCACCGCGGCCCACGCTTTCGCCTGCTGTCCGCTGCTGGCATCGGAATCCGGCCGAAGACCGGCGTGCGCCGTGGTGAAAGCGCGCACCGCGGCGGACAGGTCGCGTTGTTCCCGGCTCAGGTCGAAGTCCACGTCAGTTCCTCCCGGTCTCGGCACGGTCGCCGCCGTCGCGCGGCAGCCCCAGCACGCGTTCGGCAATGGTCGTGCGCTGGATCTGGCTGGACCCGCCGTAGACGGTGACCGGGCGGGCGTGCAGCAGGTCCGCGGTCCAGGCCGCCGGGCTCGACGGGTCGAGGCCGCGCGGCTGTGGACCCAGGGTGGCCACCGCAGGCGCACCGCTGGGCGCCAGGATGTCGTCGCCCAGGACATCCCTGGCGAGTTCCGTCACGGTCTGCCGGTACTCGGCCGTGACGAGCTTGAACACCGATGATTCCGCGCCCGGCGGGCGCCCCGACGCCCCGGCGGACAACGCCTTCATGGCGAGACAGCGCAGCAGATGCACTGTCGTGCGGCATTCCCCGAACCGCTGGCGCACGACGGGATCCCGCCGAAGATCGTGATCGCCGATGAGGCCGGCGAGCCGATCCAGCTCGACCTGGTAGGACAACGCCGCGGCCAGCCCGCCGGCACCTCGTTCGAAGCCGAGCAAGGTCAACGCGACGCGCGCGCCGTCACCGACTGCGCCGAGAACGTTGCCCGCCGGCGCGACCGCGTCGGTGAAGAAGACCTCGGCGAACTCGGTCTCCCCCGCCATGTTCTTGATTCCGCGAACTTCCACGCCCTCCTGGTCAAGGGGAACGAGGATCAGCGACAAGGCCTTGCTCTTGCGTGCGGTGGGGTCCGTGCGGGCGAGCACGAAGATCCAGTTCGCGTGGACACCGGCTGTCTGCCACATTTTGTGCCCGTTGATCACCCAGTTCCCGTCATGGAGCTCCGCCCGCGTGCGGAGTCCGAACAGGTCGGATCCGGCTTCCGACTCCGAATACCCCTGCGCCCACTTGATCTCACCGCTCAACGTCGCAGGCAGGAACCGGCGTTTCTGCTCCTCTGTCCCCCAATGCAACATGGTCGGCGCCAGGAGGATGAACCCGTTCCCATCGCATTCGGCGGGATAGTGCGGCACGCCGGAGCGAACGAACTCCTCGCCGACGAGAGCCTGTGCCACCACGTCCAGTCCGCGGCCGCCGAACTCCCGGGGCCAGGCGGGCGCGATCAGACCTGCCTCGACCAGCTTTTCACGCCAGGTGCGGGCGAACCGCTTGCGCTCCTCGGCGTCGAGAGCGCCGATACCCCGCCACCCGGCAGGCAGGTTACTGCGCAGGAATTCATGAACCTCGGTCCTGAATTCCGCGATGTCGGGTCGTGCACGCAGATCCATCAGCAGGCTCCTTGATGCGGTTCGGGATGGCGGCCGGCGGCTACAGCTGCCGAGAGGGGTGCTCGATGGGCGCGAATCGGAGGGTGGTGATGGCGTCGCCGTGCCCGCTACCGGTGTGACGAAGCCCGACGCGTGCACCCACGACGAGCTCTCCGGGATGCCAGTCGACCAGGTGGGCCATGACTCGCGGGCCCTCATCGAGTTCGACGTACGCCAGCGCATATGGTGCGGCCGCGGCATAAGCTCCTTCGCCACGGTGGACGATCGTGAAGCTGTAAACCGTTCCCTGCCCCGTCCCAGGCCGGTAACCCACGTCCGATTCCGGGTGCCGGGGACAGAACGGCCGGGGAACCCAGAAGTAGTGCCCGGCTTCGCAGAACGGGAGCAGCAGGCGGCCGGTTGCCAGCCCCGACCAGTACGGCGCCGCGTACCCGTCCAGCTCGGCTTCCATCCGGGGAAGGCGGGCCGCGTCGAAGGTGTACTCGCTCATTCGTCCCGCCCCAGGATCATCGTGGCGCTGCCCATCCGGCTGCCGAGGTAGCCCCCGGTGCCGTGTACGAGCGCGACCGCGCAGTCGGGCACCTGGACCGCGGACGCCGCCTCCCCCCGTAGCTGACGGACCGCTTCGAGGGTCCGGATCAGGCCACCCCGGTTCGCGGGGTGGTTGTTGCACAGGCTGCCACCGTCGGTGTTGACCGGCAGCGCGCCGTGCGGGGCCCGCAGAGTGCCGTCTTCGACGAACTTCCCGCCCTCTCCCTTGGCGCAGAAGCCCAGATCCTCGATCGTCTGGACCACCGTGATGGTGAACGAGTCGTAGATCGACGCATAATCGATGTCGCCGGTCCGCACCCCCGCGCGCTCAAGCGCGAGCGGGCCGGTCACCACCGCCCCGGTGTGGGTGAGGTCGATCCGGCCGAGATCGGTGTGCTTGACCGTGGTGGCCGAGCCGAGCACCTTCACGCACTGGCGGGAGAGCTTGCGCGCCACCGCTTCACTGACAACGACGAGCGCCCCGCCGCCGTCGGTGATCACGCAGCAGTCCAGGCGGTGCAACGGATCGGCGATCATCGGGGAAGCAAGGACATCGTCTGCCGTCACGGGGTCGCGCAGCATCGCGTCGGGATTGTGCTGGGCATGCCGGGACGCGGCGACCTTGACCTCGGCCAGCTGTGCCGCCGTCGTGCCGAACTCGTGCATGTGCCGGCGTGCGGCCAGCGCGTAGGACGCGACCGTCGTATGACCGTAGATGCCTTCGAACGCGTGGAACGGGGTGTCGACGGGCGCCGAACGACGCTTTCCCGTCCGGGGGCGGCCGGCCATCGTGATCAGCGCGATCTCGCAATCACCGTTCTCGATGGCCGTGGCCGCCTGGTCCGCCAAAGTCACGTAGGAGGACCCGCCGATGTCCGTCGATGCGACGTAACGCACCCGGAGGCCGAGAAAGTCGGCCATCACGGTGGCCCCACCCGGTGCGTCACCCGAGCACAGGTACCCGTCCACGTCGTCCAGGCTCAGGCCGGCGTCGCTCAGCGCACCGAGCGCCACCTCCGCGTGAATCTGGGCCACCGACTTGTCCGGTAAGCGCCGTCCCGGATGCTCGAAGGCTCCGGCGACGAACGCCGTGGCAGCCGAACTCATGTGTCCTCCTCACGTCCTTGCGCGGGTCGGCCGCGGCGTCGGCCGCGGCGCGGGTCAGTTCCTCGGGCCGCCCGCGACATAGATGATCTGCCCGTTGACGAAGGACGCGTCCTCGCTGCACAGAAGGGAGATGACGCCGGCGATGTCGCCGGGCACGGCCGTGCGCCGCATCGGGTTGCGCTTCGCGACATCCGCCTTGAAGGCGTCGAAGTCAACGCCGCGCCGTTCGGCCGTCTGGCGCACCATGTCCGTCTCGACGAAGCCAGGCGCCAAGGAGTTCGCCGTAATCCCGAACTGGCCGAGTTCCAGGGCCAGAGTCTTGGTAAAGCCCTGAATACCCGCTTTGGCAGCCGAATAGTTGACCTGACCGCGGTGGCCAAGGGCCGCGACACTGCTGATACTGACAATGCGTCCCCATCGCTGTTCCACCATGTATTTCTGCGCGGCGCGAGCGCAGAAGAAGGCACCGTTGAGATGCGTCCCGATGACCGTGGTCCAGTCCTCGTCGGACGTCCGGAACAACAGGTTGTCCCGGATCACCCCGGCGTTGTTCACCAGGATCCCGACCGGGCCGAGTTCCTCGGCTCCGTTCGCGACAGCGGATTCGACACTGTCCTTGTCGGACACATCGCACCCCACACCGAGTGCCCGGCCGCCGTCCTTCTCGATGGCGCGCGCCACGTCCCGGGCTCCGTCCGCGTTCAGGTCCGCCACGATCACACTGGCACCGTCGGCAGCCAGCCGTTCGGCCGTGGCGCGGCCGATGCCCTGCGCCGCACCGGTTACGAACGCGACCCGCCCTGTCAAATCCGTCATCAGTTCTCTCCTAGCGTCGAAGGCACCGACGGGTCGGCGTCCCGGTAGGTGAAGGTCCCGCCCTGCAGGACGGCTCCCCGGTCGTGCACGAGCTGGAAACGCAGCCCCTCATCGGTCTGCCACGTCTCGAGGGCAAGGTCGTCGCCGGGTAGCACTGGGCGGCGGAAGCGGGCGAAGCAGCGCCCGAACCTGGTTTCGTCGCCGGCGCAGAAGGCCCGCACCAGTTCCAGCCCGACGATGCCGAACGTGCACAGTCCATGCAGGATGGGCCGGTCGAACCCGGCCTTGGCCGCGATCCGGGGATCGGAGTGCAGTGGGTTGCGGTCGCCGGTGAGCCGGTACAGCAACGCCTGATCAGGACGAGTCGTCACGCGGATTGTCCGGTCGGCGGGGCGAGCCGGTAACCCGTCCGATGCCGACTCGCCCCGTTCCCCACCGAACCCCCCGGCTCCTCTGATGAAATAGCTGCACTCGGTCCTGACGAGCGGCAAGCCGGTTTCGTGCTCGACGCTGCCCGTACTCACCCGCAGCAACGCGCCACTGCCCTTGTCGAGCAACCCCGTCACTTGGGCGGTCACCTCCGCTTTCCCCTCCGGAGGCAGCGGATTGAGCAGCTCGACCGTCTGCTCGGCGTAGACCATCGACCCCTTCGGCAGATCCCCGAAACCCAGCCGGCCAGGCAGCTGCGCCTGGTTGATCAAGGCCCCGAAGGACGGCAAGACGCGTTGCCTGATTCCGGTCGAGTTCTCCGTGGTGTAAGCCAGCTCCTCGAGCGGATCGACACCAGCCCCGACCGCGAGGCCGTAAAGCAGCGCGTGGTCACTAGTCCAGGATCGCTCGAAAGTCGCTGACCGCCCCACTTCGGGCAAAGATGTCAGACCCATTTGCCTACCATATTGCATGCAAATTGCGGAGGCAAGGCTCAGTTGCCCCCCGGCCGGCGTTCGCTGTCCAGGACGAACAGTGCGTCCACCACGACAGCTTCCTTCGTGTCGGATGTGATGACCAGTGGGTTGACGTCGACTTCCAGCACTTCATCCGGCAGGCTCCGGCACAGCGTGAGGAAGTTCTCCACCACCGGCACCACGACCGCCGGGTCCGCACCGGGCATACCCCGGAAGCCGGCAACCAGGCGCCGATGGCGAAGACCGGCCAGTGCCCGGGTGATGTCGCCCGCGGCCGCGTCGAGAGACAGGATCTGGACGTCGTCGAGCGCTTCGGCCAGCACTCCGCCCAGTCCGAGGCTGACCACCGGACCGAACGTGACGTCGCGATGCATGCCGATGAGCAATTCGAGTCCGATCGACACCTGTTGCTGGACAACCACATCGGCGTCCGGCAAGCCCAGTTCGTCGGCGAGTTCGAGGAGCCGGGTCACCTCCTGCCTGAGCTCGTACTCGGACGAGATGCCCAGCGCGACGGCGTTCACCTCCGACTTGTGCGGCAGGGCGGCGCTTCGGATTTTCGCCACGAGCGGGGTACCCAGCTCGGCCCGAACGTCAGCGAGTGGCGTCGCCACGTCACAGACACGTTCGCGCACGGTGGGAATCCCGGCCAGCGCGAGCACCTTCTTGCTCGCGACCTCGTCGAGCGCGGCGTGTCCGGCATCGACCGCCGACGTCACCAGGGAGAGTATTTCCGCCGATGGCTTTCCGACGGCCCGGTGGCGAGGCTCGGACGTGTCGCCGCCGGCACCGAGCGCCGCCGCGATCGCCTCGACGGCGCGGTCCATCTCGGAGAATGCCGCGATGCCGGCTTTGTTGAACACGTCCAGCGCTTTACCTGTACCGCTTTGCCAGATCGCGACCAGTGGTTTGCCACCCTGGCGGTACCTCGCGGCGATCTGCTTCGCGACCTCTTCCTCCGAGTCCGGCAGCGCGCAGGACGCCACGATGAGGAAGTCCGAGTTGGCGTCGGCCTGCGCCGCGTCGAGGATGGCACCGAGGACGTCGAAGTCACGGACCATCGGGCCGCCACCGTCGAACGGGTTGTTGACATTCAGGTAGGGCGGGATCGCGGCCTTGAGTTTCGCCCGCGTTCCGGGGTCCCACGCTTCCATCGTCAGGCCCTGGTTGGACATCAGGTCCGTCAGCGCCACCGCCTGGGCGCCCGACACGCTCAGGACGAGCCCCCGGCGACCTCGGATGTCAGTGCGAACGAGCAAGGAGGCGAGTTCGATCAGTTGCGTGATCGAGCGCGCGCGGATCACGCCCAGTTCACGGAAGAGCCCGTCGTACACGCGGTCCGAACCTGCCATGGACGCCGTGTGCGATGCCGCCGCGCGCGCTCCTTCGGCAGTGGTTCCAGCCTTGAGAACAACGAGCTTCTTACCGGTCTCGCGCGCGGTTCGCGCGGCACTGATGAATCCTTCCGGGTCACGCAGGCCTTCGATGTAGCACAAGATCACCGAAACCGCCGGGTCCGCGACGAGCCGCTCGACGATCTCCGGGATCCCGAGATCGGCTTCGTTGCCGACCGAGAAGTACTTGCCCACACCGATGCCCGCTCGCTGTGCGGAAAGGAAGCAGGACGCCCCGACGATGCCGCTCTGCGAGACGATGGCGACCCCGTCATCGCGCACCGAGGACAGCGGGGGGCGTACCGAGTCGATCGCCACGGTGAACTGATTGTTGGCGACGCTGGCGATACCGTTCCCGTTCGGCCCGACCAAGCGGGGACCACCCTGCGCGGCCTCGACCATGTCCCGCTGCAGGCGCGCGCCTTCCTCGCCCAGTTCGGAAAAACCGGCACTGCCGACGTAGACAACCGGAACACCCGCCTGCCTGCATTCGGCGATCGCGGCGGGCACGCCCGCGGCGGCGATCATCACGACAGCAAGATCGATCGGGCGCCCGACGTCGAGGATGCTGCGATATGCGGGCAGCCCCTGGATCGTCCGCTCACGTGGGTGAATCGGGTAGATCTCACCGGTGAACCCGTAAGCCCGCAGGTGGTTCTGGTAGTGGTTCGCCTCAGGCCGGCTCGACGCGCCGATGATGGCCACGCTCCGGGCCCCGACGGCAGCATCGTACCAATCCCCGCCGCTCTGGGAGGTTTCCGCCATTTCTGCTCCTGGTCGCCGATCGGTTGTGTGTTCGCGAGAGTATCCGTTTCAGACCAAATTTCATATACTCTTGCATGCAATATTGCCGAGGATTAGTCTGTCAAAGGCACCGTCGCCCAACCGGAAGGACCCCACGGATGTACGCAGTGATCGGCCTGCTCCGCAAGAAGCCTGGCGTGACCACCGAGGAATTTCGTACCTGGTGGCACGAGAAGCACGTCCCGTACGTACTGCGGAACCCCGGCGTGGTGCATTACGTGACTTACCCGATCGACGAGGTGCGCGCGGATTTCGACGAGGACAAGTTCTCCGACGACGTCCACATCGACGGCGTCGCGGTGATCTACTACGAGTCCAAAGAGGTGTACCGGAACGCGCTCGAGTCCAAAGCGCTGAAGGCGGACAAGGCCCACCTGCAGACCGGCGTGGACGCCGAGGTGTTGTACAGCCTCCCCCACGTGCACAAGGGAACCGTCACGCCCTGATAGAGGATCGGACCAGCATGTCGCACAGCACGACACCCGTGGCCGGACCACGCGAGGACGAGACCGACCGCCTGAAGGAACAGATCGCTCGCGCCCGGACCGGCGAACTGCGGTCGCTCGCCCGACTGATCACCCGCGTCGAGAACAACGATCCGCTGCTCCCGAGGCTCTCGCAGGAACTGCTGGCCGTCGACAGTCGTGCGCGCATCATCGGTCTCACCGGCCCACCCGGTGTGGGTAAGTCGACCACGACGTCGGCTCTGGTCACGGCGTTCAGGACCGCGGGGCACCGCGTCGCGGTCCTGGCCGTCGACCCTTCCTCCCCATTTTCCAGCGGCGCGCTCCTCGGTGACCGCGTGCGCATGAACGTCCATGCCAAGGACGACGGGGTCTACATCCGGTCACTGGCCACCCGGGGCCACCTTGGCGGCCTCACCGGATCCATCAATCAGGTAGCCCGTGTCCTCGACGCGGCCGGCTACGACGTCATCTTGGTCGAGACCGTCGGAGTCGGGCAGAGCGAAGTCGAGGTTGCCGGCTTCGCGGACACGACGATGGTGCTGCTCGCGCCGGGGATGGGCGACGGCGTTCAGGCAGCCAAAGCCGGCGTACTCGAGATCGGAGACATCTTCGTCATCAACAAGGCCGACAAGGACGGAGCCGAGGCGGTCCGCCGCGACATTCGCAACATGATCGCCCTCAACTCATATGGTCCCGGCCAGTGGAAGCCACCGATCACGATGTGCGTGGCCAGCCGCACGGACGGAATCGGGCTACTCAAGGACAAAACGGACGAGCACTGGGTGTGGCTCGAAGAAACCGGCGAACTCCGCCAGCGCAGGAAACGACGCACGCGAGAGGAAATCGAGGGGATCGCCGTCGCGGAGTTGCGTGCGCGCTGGCGCGAGGGCCAGGACAACGATCGGCTGGAGAGAGCCGCCAACGAAGTACTACACGGAAGAGGTGACCCCTATTCGATGGCTACCACCTTCCTTCGGACACGCCCTTGACACGCCAGCTTGCCCACACGATCGTCGACCAAAAAGTGGCCACTCTGACACTCCATTTGCCCGGCTTCCGGCATGAGCCGTGTGCACAAGCCGTACAATCGGAGTCATGCGGACGTCATCCACTGCACGCGTCGAGGATCCCACGGAGCCGGCGCAGACCGACCCGTTGGTCGACAGGCTCCTTGCGTTGATCACGGACGGTGAGCTCTCTCCGGGCCAGCGCGTCGACCAAAGGGCGATCTCGGAACGGCTGAACGTCAGCCGCACCCCACTGCGCGAGGCTCTCAAGGCGCTCGAATCCGAGGGGATACTTTCGCACGAGCCCAACCGCGGTTACACGGTCACGAAGCTCACGGCTTCCGACCTGCTGCAGTATCACTCATTGCGGTTCCACATCGAAGGCGAACTGGTGGCGTCGATCGAGTGGCCCGACGAGGAACAGTTGAAAGCCCTGAAGAAAGCCAACGACTGGTACCGCGCGGCCGGCGATTCCGCGGAAATAGGGCAGATGGCGCGGGCGAACCGGGAGTTCCATTTCCTCCTGATGTCCTGGTCGCCGCTGAACATCATGTTCAACGAGCTGAAGCGCATCTGGCGGATCACCGACGCCTACCACACCGGGGCCTTCTCAACCCCCGAACGCCGCAAACGCGTCGTCTCCGAGCACGACGCCATCGTGCGGGCCATCGAGGCGAGGAGTCGCTCGCGGCTCATCAAACACATGACAACGCACTCCGAGCGGCAGAAGGAACTTCTGGCCGACTTCATCGGACCGGGCATGCCGGCCTGGGCCGCTCCCGCCGTCCTTCCGAAGGCCTCGCGAAGCTAGAGCCGTGCCGGACGGAGGGCTTGAGCGATCACTCGCTCCGGAGCGCTTCCTTGGTGTCCGTGCACGAGGTGTGGTCCCGCGACGACGGATATCGAGCGACGCGGGTCTCGCAACATCGGCGTCGGCCCTAGCCATCACGTCCGGTCACCGGCTGTGTCGGCTCATGTTGCGTTGTCGGGTGCCCAGCCATACCTGACAAGCCGACCGAGATCCGGGCCAGGTTTCCACGCTCCAGGCGACGCTTCCGTGGAAGACGGCGCAGCGGTCGATGTCTTAGGAGCCGAAGCCGACGCCGACCCCGATGGCGTACCGGAGTTCGAGGCTTCTCGGCGCTTGCCCGCTGTTCCCGCCAACCCAGAACGTGAAGACGGCGACGAGTCAGTCTCTGGCAGATTCGGTGCCGTTCAGTTCGACAGAGTCGCGCTGCAGCGCGGGGCCCGTGAGGTGTGTTTCGTAGAGGGATACGGGCAGGTTGCTGTCTGTACGCCGGAACGGGCTCGTTTGTGCCCACCGACGGGCACTCGACGAAGAATCGGCTATCCGGATTGGAGGGCCGCGTGGTCGAGGTCCTCCACCGGCTTGAACTGACCGATCTCGTCAGTTCCATCCCGGGACAGTCGGCTGTGGGCACGGCAGCGATCGTGGCCGAGACCCGAGGTCCAACTCGGTTCAACAGCCGCGCACGGCGATCAAACAGGCCGGACCCGCCCCGCTCGCCATGTGCACATCCCACGCTGCGCCGATCCGGATAGCGAAAAGTCCCGGGAGCTCACGCGAATAGCCCTGTGCTCACCACCCGCAATCACACCTGACTACCCTCGTGGAAAATCCGCTTACGCGGCGGCAAGCGTGTACCGCGCTCGCCGCCGCGCCGGCCGGATGTCATCATTCGCCGACAGTCCCCTGGAACGAACAGATCGTCGACGGGCGCGCCGATCTCGCAACCGTCATAGGAAACAGGCCAGAACGAGTTCCAGGAAGGGCACGAGCTGCACTCGGCGGTACGGATCGACCTTGACCGACCTTGTACGAAACCCCACTGTCTCCTGCTCGAACTCGATTGTACGTTGTCGATTCAGCAACCCTCATTGCCAACTGCCCATTGTTGCCGTTCATGATGTCGGTGACAGTGGCCCGGGGTGATCGCGGCGGCTTGAACGAACGGGGGACCGGGCGGATCTTCCAGCGGCAGAATGGATATACCGCCAAGCCGCCGGCAGACCAGAAAATCCATCCGTGCTCCACGGTAATGCGCCGCTGTCCGTTGAAGGCGCTGACGTTTTGCGCGGCGCTGCCATTCCGGTCCGATCGCTCATGTCGCCGCGGAGATGGTACCTCCCGGTAGAGCGCGTCGAAGCATCACGATCTTGGCTCCCATGGTGAGCCAGCGGCGGGCGAAGCTGGGGCTCGACTTTCGCCGGTTCCTTGGCCCGACCGACCGCGGCAACCGTGCAGCTCCGAGCAGTCATCACCCGAAGTTCGCTGCGCACGCCGCGCATTTCGTACCCTCGGCCGATCATGAGCCGGCCGTCTTGGCCGAGCGCTTGGCGAGGCGACGGAACGGTCCGCGGCCCGTGACGTGACCGACGATCAGCGCGGCGAGGATGATCACGCCGTAGATGGCGTTGATCCAGAACGACGGCACGCTGGAGAGCACGAGGATGTTCTGGATGATCCCGAGCAGCAGCACGCCGGTGAACGCGCCGAACATGCTGCCTCGTCCACCGTCGAGGCTGATACCGCCGATCACGGCGGCGGCGAAGACGGTGAAGATCATCCCGCTGCCCTGGTCCGCGGTGACCGAGGCGATCCGGCTGGTCAGCATCAAGCCGGCGAGTCCGGACAGGAGGCCTGCGGTCACGAACAGGCCCATGGTCAGCCGAGCGGTGTGGACTCCCGCCGCGCGGGCCGCGTCGGCGTTGCCACCCATCGCGAAAATCTTGCGGCCGGTCGCATGGAATCGCAGGAAAAGACCGGCGACGAGGTAGGCGATCAGCAGCAGCCAGACCTGTGCGGAAATGCCCAAAAAGAAGGTGTCCCCGAGGAAGGTGAACAAGGGCGGCAGGCTGCTGAACGTCTTGCCGCCGGACAGCCCCAGCGACAGACCGCGCAGGAGGATCTGCATCGCGAGGGTGACGATGAACGCGTTCAGCGACAGCTTCGCGACCATGGTGCCGTTGAACAGGCCGATCGCGGCGCTCACCACGAAGGCGACGAGCACGCCGAGGATCGGGGCGAGCTGAAGTCCCAGCCCGCCGTTCGATGCCGGCGCGACGACCAGGACGGCGATAACGGGCGCGAGACCGACGATCGACTCGAGCGAAAGGTCGAACTGCCCGCCGATGAGGACCAGGCTTTCGGCCAGCACCAGCAGGCCGAGCACGGCCGAGGTCACGAGCACGTTGTTGAAGATGTTCGCCAGCGTCAGGAACTCGGGGTTCACGATCGCGCCGATGATCATGATGATGACGATGAACGGGATGAGGGTGAACTGACGCAACCAGGCGCCGGACCGGCTCGCCCGGCGGATACCCGTGCCGGCGGATGCACTGGGCGTGGTCGGGGCTTGCAGTGCGCTCACGACGCGTCCTTTCCGTTGTGGTTCGTGCTCACCCGAGCGGGAGCAAGTTCGCTGTCGGCCGGCTGGTGGTCGTCGCCGCCGTGGATGGCGGCGACAAGGGTCGCTTCGTCCCAACCGGACGCGAGTTCGCGCCCGATACGGTTCTTGACAACTGCGACGGTGCGATCGCAGATCGCCAGATCCGCGTCATCGCTGGAGCAGACGACCACCGTGCAGCCGCGTCGTAACAGCTTCACGATCGTCCTGTAGATGGATTCCTTGGCGGCCACGTCGACCCCGGCGGTGGGGTTGATCAACACGATGAGATCGGGATCGGAGGCGAGCGCCCTTGCAAGGACGACCTTCTGCTGGTTCCCGCCGCTGAGTTCCTCGGCCGCTTGGTCCGGACCGGAGATCTTGATCGCCCACTCGGAGGCCAGCCCGGTGAAGATCGACCGCCGTCGGCGGCGGTCGACGACCCCGAAGCGTCGCGACAGCCTGGGCAGGATGGTCATAGTCGCGTTCTCCTCGACCGACAGCCCCGGCACGAAGCCGTCGTGGTGCCGGTCTTCCGGCACGCTGCCGATCCCCGCGGCGATCGCGGCACGGACGTTGCCACCGTCGATCGGGCGACCGTTGAGCAGAGCCGTCCCGGCGGACACCCGGGTCGTTCCGGCGATAACGCCGGCCAGCTGAATGTGTCCCGCCCCATCAAGACCGGTCAGCCCGACGCACTCACCGCGCGCGATGTCGAGCGAGACATCCTGCACCGCCCCAGCGACACTCACCGCGCGCAGCGAGACGAGGACGTCCTCGCGCTCGATCGCTCGATCGGCGACTTCGCGCACCCCTTGAGAGGCTTCGACGGGTCCGATCATGAGCTCCACGATCCGCGCCACGGATACCTCGTTAACGGGTCCTGTGTGCACGTCCGTCCCGTCCCGCAGGACGGTGATCGAGTCGCATACCTCGTAGAGCTCATCAAGGTGGTGGGAGACGTAGATGATCGTGACGCCGCGCGCCCGCGCCGAGGCGAGCCGGTCGAACAGCAGCCGGGACGCACCCTCGTCCAGGCCCGCCGTCGGCTCGTCGAGCAGGAGGATGCTGGGTCCCCGTGACAGGGCGCGGCAAATCTCGACGATCTTTCGCTCGACCGGAGCGAGGCTCGCGACGTCTCGGTCGGCGATACGCGCACAGCCCCACTCGTCCAGCAGGGCGACGGCGTCACGGCGGACCGCACGCCAATCGAGGAATCCGCCACGGCGCTGGTGCCTGCGGTCACCGAGGAAGATGTTCTCGGCGGCCGTCAACCCCGGCACCAGGGTGGTGCGCTGGAACACGCAGGCGATGTCGCTCGCTGACGAGTCCGGCCGCACCGGTTCCCCGTAGAGCCGGATGTCACCTTCGTCCGCAGTGGACAGACCCGTCAGGATCGAGATGAGAGTGGACTTCCCCGCTCCGTTACGGCCGATCAGGGCTCTCGATTCCCCGCGGCGAACGGAGAGATCGACTCCCGCCAGGGCAGTGGTCGGGCCGAACCTCTTGGTCAGCCCGCGGATCGCGATGGCAGGCGCCCCGTCAACCCCGTCGTAAAGCATGGTGGAACTCCTTTCCGGCGACACGCCGCGCGTCAGCTTTTGTTGCCCCACAGTGCGGGGTCGCTCGCGTTGGCAGCGGTCACGATGGAGGCGGGGAGCATGTCCGCGAGGTTCCCGTGAGCGTCGACGACGATCTGGCTGCCGTGATCGGTCGGTCCCGCTGCCTGGGCCTTGCCGGCGAGCGCGTCGCCGATGTACTTGATCGCATACCGCGAATAGAGATCGACCGGCTGGGGCACCAGCGCGTCCTGATAGCCATCGCGAATCTGGGCCAGGGCCTCGGTCCCACCGTCGATGCTGATGGTCACGACGTGTCCTGGCTGACCGGCTTTCACGTACTTTCCCTGTTGTTGCAGCACTTTGGTGACCCCGGCTTGCATGACCGTGTCACTGGCTTCGTAGATGCCGTCGATCTGCTGGCTCGAGAGCACCGATTGGGCGGCGTCCGTCGCCTTCTGGGAATCCCAGTCGGTCGGTTTGGACACGACCTTGATGCCGGGGAACGTCGTCGTCATGCACTGGTTGAAGCCCTCGGTGCGGTCACGGCCGTTCGCCGATCCGAGTGCACCTTGCAGCTCGAGGACGGTTCCCTTGCCGTTGAGCCGCTTTCCCATCTCTTCACACGCTTCTCGTGCCATGAGCACGTTGTCGGCGCGGACGACCATGTAGGCCTTGCCACCGTTGGGTGCGACATCGACGGTCACGACGGGCACGCCGCGCTTGTCCGCCTGCTGGATCGCGGGCACGATCGCGTCGCTGTCCACCGGGATCGTGATGACCCCGCCGACGTTCTGCGACAACAGGGTCACGATGTCGGTGACCTGCTTGGCCGCGTCCTCGTCCGCGTTCGTCGCGGGGAGCATGTCGACCTTCTGCTCACCGGCCTGCTCGGCGAGGTTGTCGAGCAGGACGACCTGGAACGGATCGCTCAACCGGGCTCCGGACAGACCGACCTTGTCCGTCTTCGGTCCTGATGAACCGATACCGGTCGTGGTGCACCCGGTCAGCAGCGCCGCGGCGCTCACCGCGGCACAGGCCAGCACGATTCCGGTTCGACGGCGGCTACTGGCACCTCTGACACGCATAGCGCGAGACCGGGGCATGAAGGCACTCCTTGGGGACGACCGCAACGCTGCGGTGTTACTGGCAAGTGGAAGCTGAAGGCGAACAGGAAAGCGAAGTACGAAAGTCAGCGGCCGCCGGTGATCTCGTCGAGGACGTCGGCGAGCGCGTCGTTCAGCTCATCCGCTTCGTCGGCGGTGGTCGTGAGGGGCGGGCGGATCTTCAGGACGCTGCCGTGCGGCCCCATCGCGCTGATGAGGAAACGCCGCTCTCGCAGGCGGTTGACGATGTCGAGTGCTCGCTCTCCATCGGGCTGTCCCAGAGCGTCCACGACGTCCACACCCAGGTACAGACCAGCGCCTCTCACGTCACCCAACATCACGGTGCGCGCGGCTGTTACGCGAAGCCGGTCGAGGAGGCGAGCACCGACCACGCGTGAGTTCTCGAGAAGCCCGTCCTCCTCGATCACAGACAGGACCGCCGCGGCCGCCGCGATACTCACGGTGTTGCCACCGAAGGTGTTGAAATAGCGGGCGTTGCGGCCGAAGTCGTCGAGCGCGGCGTCGGTGGCCACGACACCGGCGATCGGCAGCCCGTTTCCCATCGGCTTACCCATCGCCACCACGTCCGGCACGATCCCGTGCCGCTGGTAGCCCCACATCGCGTCGCCGGTCCGCGCGAAACCGGGTTGGACCTCGTCGGCGATATAGAGGCCTCCCGCGTCTCGGACGACGTTCCGCACCTCTCGCAGGAACCCGGCGGGTTCGGGCGCCAGGCCGTCGCTGGAAAAGAGGGAATCCGCGACGAAAGCGCCGAAGCCGATGCCGTGGCGTTCGAGATCGGCGGCCGCGGCGGCGACCGCCCGTGCCAACTGCCGGCCGACCTCGGACGCCGTGGCGCCCCGCGCGGGCGCGGGGACCACGCGGACGTGCGCACCGAGCGGCACTCCCGTGCCCAGGCTCGGCGAGATCTCCGCGGCCGCCATGGTCATGCCGTGGTAGGCGTTCTCGGTCACCACGACGCCGGGCTTGCCGGTGGCGGTGCGGGCGATCCGCAGTGCGAGATCGATCGACTCACTGCCGGTGCAGGTGAAGATCGCGCGGGTGAGCGCCCTGTCGTGGGTGTCGGCCAGTCGTTCGGCGTAGTCGACGAGCCCCTCGTGGAGGTAGCGGGTGTTCGTGTTGAGCTTGGCGACCTGCCTGGTGACGGCGTCCACGACGACCGGGTGGCAGTGACCGAGCGACGTGACGTTGTTGTAGGCGTCGAAGTAGGGGTGGCCGTCCGCGTCGATCAAGTACCGCCCTTCCCCGCGGACGAAGTGCAGAGGGCGGGCGTAGAGCAGTTTGTAGCCGGTGCTGAGGACGCGACCTCGGCGCTCGACGAGATCGCGGGAACTCGCGTCGAGCTCGTCGGCGTCGGCGATGTCGAAGCCGTTGATCATCCGACCGGTCAACGACTGGGTCATGACCTCTCCATCCTGTCGGGATCACTCCCTTATTTTTTCCCAACTTGGGCGATATTCAGTAAGGTAGACCGCCCGGCGCGCGTATGGCAAGGATGTACAGCAAGTTTTCCGGGGCACAGTGGCGCATCATTTGTTTCAAGTAGATGACATACTAGGTGGATCAGTACTGAGAGGCATGAGACAAAATCGAGGGCGGCTATCCGGCGCCGGGACCGGATCCGGTGGCCGGGACGGCGCAGCCGAAGGGGGAACACATGGGCGCGGACAGCGGCATGACGGGCGCGGGCGAACGGGCACCGATTGCGGCTGCACGACAGCACAACCGCGGGGCGGTGCTCGATCTCATCCTGCGGCAGCCCGGTATTTCCCGGGTCGGCATCGTTCAGCAGACCGGGCTGAGCCGCTCAACCGTTTCCCGGGTCACCGACGGTCTCATCGGTTCAGGCATGGTCGTGGAGGAGGCCGCGCCTCAGACAGCCGGGCGCGGCCGCCCGTCGCCACAGCTGCGGATCGCGACCAGCGTAGGACAGGTGGTCGGCCTCGACGTCGGCGTGGCGAGCTGCCGCGGAATGGCCACGAACCTCAGCGGTGAGGTACTGGCCCGGTTGCGGACCCCGACGCCCGCGGATCTGGACGTGCCGCGCTTCGCGGAGTGGCTGGCCGAACAGATCGACGGCTTGCGCGCGCAAGGCGGGCCCGGCCCGCTCCTGCACCTCGTGGTGTCGTTCCCGGCGAAGGTCAGAGACGGGCTGGTGATCGAACGGCCCGCCCGCGGGTTGAACCACCTGGCGGGCAGCGAACTTTATGCACGACTGTCCCGGCGCCTCGCGGTGCCGCTGACGTTCCGCAACGACCCTGACATGGCACTACTCGGTGAGATGCACGACGGCCAGGCCGTGGGACGGAGCGACGCCGTGCTCGTCATCATCAGCGCGGCGCTCGCCGCGAGCGTGGCCATCGACGGGCAGATCCTGGGTGGACGCCGGAAGATCATCGGTGAGTTCGGCCGGATGCCGTTCGACGACGCCGGCACACCCATGTCCAGCGTGCTCACCGCCCAAGGAATCACCGACCGTGCCGCGGAAGCCGGAGTCGTCCTGGAAACATTGCAGGACCTCGTCACGCGTGCTGGCGAGCCACTCGTCGACCGGCTGCGCGAGGAGTTCACGGCAGGCCTCACCCGCCTGCTCATCGCGCTGGCGCTCTCGGTCGACCCGGAGATCATCGTGCTCGCTGGCCGGCTGCTGGACCTCGCAGTGGACGTACTCGGCGACGTCCGAGCACGCCTGGCCGAGGTGTTGCCGGTTCCACCGGAGGTCGCGACCTCACAGACCCTGGGCTACTCCCAGCCGCGCGGCGCCGCTCAGGTCGCACTTCAAAGCGCTCGCGCCGAGCTCCTGGAACGAGTGCAACACGACAACGACGCCTGATCACCGGCGCGGTGCCCGGAATCGACGCGGCCGCTCGTGGTCCCCAGGCCCCGTCAACGCCTGGGGACCACGAATTTTCGCGGCCTCGATCGTTTCTCAGAGCGCCGGCACCGTATTGATGTACTTGCTCACCAAGTAGTCCTCGATGCCCTCGGCGCCGCCTTCCCGGCCGAACCCGGATTCCTTGACCCCGCCGAACGGTGCTTCCGCGGTCGCCAGTGCCAGGGTGTTGACCCCGACCATGCCGGCCTGCAGTCCCTCAGCGGCCGCGGTGGCCCGGTCCATCCGGTTGGTGAAGACGTAGCTCGCCAGCCCGAACGGCACCGCGTTGGCTTCCCGCAGCGCGTCGTCCACGGTGTCGAACGGGATGATCGGCGCGACGGGCGCGAACGGCTCGTCCGTCATGACCTTCATCTCGCTCGTCGCGGCACCGAGCACGGTCGGCTTGAAGAAGGTGCGGCCGAGGCCGGGATCGATCCCGCCTCCGGTGAGCACCGTGGCGCCCTTCCCGACCGCGTCCGCGATGAGCTCCTCCGTCGCGGCGACCCGTCGTTCGTTGATCAAGGGCCCCACGTCGGACGCGCTGTCGAGCCCGTCGCCGAGACGCAGCCGCTCCGTCTGGCGGACGAACTCATCGGTGAACTCCTCGAGCGCACCACGCTGCACGAAGAACCTGCTGGGCGACGCGCACACCTGGCCTGCGTTACGGAACTTCCCCGCCACGCACATCGCGGCGACCGCCCGGACATCGACGTCGTCGAACACGAGGACCGGAGCGTGGCCACCCAGCTCCATCGAGGTGCTCTTGATGCCCGCGGCCGCGACCCCGAGCAGGATGCGCCCCACCGGCACGCTGCCGGTGAGCGTGACCTTCCTGACGACCGGGGAGCGCAGCACCGGCTCACTGAGCTCCGCGGGGTCGCCCGGCAGGACCGCGAGCACCCCGGCGGGGAGGCCCGCGCGCCGGCACGCTTCGGCGAGCAGCATCGTGGAAAGCGGGGCCTCGGGTGGCGGGCAGATGACGACCGGGCAGCCCGCCGCGAGCGCGGGAGCGAGCTTGCGGGCGGCCAGCAACGCCGGGAAGTTCCAGGAACTGAACGCGGCGACGACCCCCACCGGCTCCCGCACGACCTGAATGCGATGGCCGGCGTCCTTGGCAGGTACCACGCGACCATAGATCCGGCGGGCCTCGTCGGCGTACCAGTCGAACTGGTCCGCGCTGGCCTCGATTTCCCAGACCGCCTGGGCGAGCGGTTTGCCCTGCTCACGCGAGAGCACCCGCCCGGCATCGATCGCCCACCCGCGCAAGACAGCCGCGACGGCGCGCAGCACCTGCGCGCGGTCCCAGCCGCCGGTGCCCGCCCAGACCGCGGCGGCCTCGTCCGCGGAGCACAAGGCACGTTCCACATCGGACTGCCCAGCGGCCGCGACGGAGGCGACCGGCGAGCCGTCCGCCGGGTTTTCGACGACGAACGAGGACGCTCCGGTTCCAGGAGACACCCACTCCCCCAGCACGAACGGCGAGCACGGCAGTCGCTCCCCCGCCGCCGGCCCCACAGCTGTGTCCACTTGCGACACCGACATCAGGCCAGGAACTCCTTCGGGAACGAGACGCCGACGGAACCGCGCGTCTTGGCGTCGATCGACGTGCAGTACACCCGGACACGCACGCCAGGGTTGGCGTTGAAGTGCAGCACGGTGTCCTGCTCGGGCATCTTGTGCTCGTCGACGAGCCAATCCATCATCCACAGGTAGGCCTGCCTGACCGCGTCGTCCCATGGGCGCTGCGAAGCGATCTGGATCAGCTCCACCGGCGTCTCGACACGCACGAAGGGCACCTCGTGTGCCTTCAGCACCTGGCACTTGAGCCGGATGTTCGCCGCGGTCTCGATCGGTGTTCCCGAGAACTCGGTGGCCTGGCTGGCGTGCACATCGCCCGCGTAGAGCAGGCCACCCGCGTGCGCCACGGGCACGATGAGCTTGTGGCCCTTGCGGAAGTCGGTGACGTCGAGGTTGCCGCCGTACCGGCACTGCATCGTCGCGGTGTCGTTGCCCTGTTCCGGCCGCAACGGTGCGACGCCGATGCACCCGACCATCGGGGCGAGCCCCCAGGACAACCCGCCTTCGATGTGCGCCGTGCCGTCCGAGGTGGTGCCACTGGGCCCGGCCTCGAAGTCGACCATGCGGGTGAAGGTCTGCTGGGCCTCGGGATGACGCAGGTGCCCCACCAGCGGGCCCCGGTTCTCTTCCGTGGCGATGAAACCCCGGCCGACGGGCTCGATGTCCTCGATCTCGATCACCAGGGCGTCCCCGGGCTCGGCGCCCCGGACGTGAACCGGGCCCGCGGTCGGGTTGATCTTCCGGTTCTCCCACACAGGGCCGAGGTGGCCCGGGCTGAAGTGATCGGCACCGGACTGGATCGTTCCGTTGAACGCGTCGTTGGTCTCGAGCACGAAGCTCTCGCCGGGGTCCACGGTGAGTTTCGGCTCCTGAACGGCGAGCGCGTACTCCCATGCTTCGGAACGAGGCAGGCGGGCGAGGTCGGGCACGATGATTCCTCCTGGTACGTCGGGATGTGCGAGGTTCGAGCCGGGCTACGGCCGGGACACCTGGACCGGTGACCGCCCGGCAGAGGGAGCGTCTCGGGCCGCGGCACGTAAGGCCGCGAGCCGGTCTCCGGTCAGCTTTTCGTTGCGGAGCAGGTACGCGCGATGGCTGGCGGAGTTCGTTCTGGCAGCCGCGCACCGCGCCAAGGTCAGCGCCAGCGCGCACCGGCCCCGGGCGATCTCGGGGACGAGCGCGATCTCGCCGGCGTCAAGCGGAAGCACCGCGTGGTACCCCGCGACGAGGTCGCCGATCGTCTCGGAAATGTCCGGCGCACGGCAAAAGTACGCGGCGGCAGTGCCGAGGTCCTGGACTCGCGGGGCGTACACCGCGTCGCCGAAGTCCACGATGCCGGTGACCCGGCCGTCCTCGACGAGAATGTTGTCCTTGTTGAAATCGTTGTGCACCAACTGAACCGGCAGTTCGGCGAGGCGGGGAAGCACGTCGTCACGCAGCCGTTCCAGCTCGGCGGCCAGCACGTCGCGGCCGGCGACGGGCGGTGTGGTCCCGGTCAGTTCGAGCAGTGCGTCGCCCGCGCGCCGGACATCCCAGCGGACCGGCACGGATCGCACGATCTTCGTTCCCGCCAGAGCCAGATCCAGCTCGGCCAGCGCCCTTCCGACAGCTCGCCGCTCAGCAGACCCCAGCTCATCCGGCTGAGGGCAGCTTCCGGGCAGCAAAGTGGTCAGCCACGCGCACCAGCGCCCAGCAGGTCCGGGCAGCGCGATCGCCGGGTCCACGTCGAACCACAGTGCTCCGTCCCGAGTGGACAGAGGAGTGGCGACCGAAGGCCGTGGCCGGCGGTCACTGAGGTACGCGAGAAGCCGCGGGTCGGCCGGCGGCTCGGAGCCGCGCCGGCTCACCTTCAGGAAGTACCGGCCGACGTCTCCCGCACCACGGAAGTTGAGGTCGACCTCGCCGCCGACGCGCTCGAAGCGCAGCGCGAGCCCGTACCGCGCTTCGACGGCACCGGCGAGCGCAGACTCCAAAGTCCCTGGACTCATCCCACCTCCTTGTTTCACCCATCGTGACACGAAAACAGGACACACTCAAGGCGCCGATTGTTAAATCCAGTGAACAGATGGCCTTGCACGCCTCGTCGACAGTGTCTAGTTTCAGTGTTCACGATAGGACAAAAGGAGATCGAGTGTCTGTCATCAGCATCCGGGCCACCACCGTCGGGGTCCCCCTCGCGCACCCGACCAAGATCGCCACGCGAATCCTCGACCAGCGGCAGTACCTCCTCGTGGAGATCACCTCCGACGACGGGCACCGCGGTGTCGGCTACACCTACGTCGGCACGGCGGGAGGCCGGACCGCCACGGCGTGCCTCGAGGAACTCCTCGGCCCGGTGTATCTCGGCCAGGAAGAAGACATCGAGGGCCTGTGGAAGCGGGCGTACCAGGAGACGCTTCTGACCGGGCGCCGCGGTTTGGTGCTGCGCGTGCTGTCCGCACTCGACATCGCCCTGTGGGATCTGCGAGCCGTACGGGCAAACGTGCCGCTCGCCGTGCTGCTGGGCGGTTCCGTCAACGCGCCGCTGCCCGCATACGCGTCGGGTGGCTATTACTCCCCTACCGATGACCCCGTCGCCGCGGTCGCCGCGGAGATCCGCGCGAACCGTGCCCAGGGTTTCACCGATCACAAGATCAAGGTCGGTGGTCTGTCGGTCGCGCAGGACGCCGAACGGGTCCGTGCCGCGATCGGTGAAATCGCCGGCTCAGGACGCCTCGCCTTGGACGCCAACAACGCTTACCAGTCCGTGCCGGAGGCTCGCCGCGCCTGTGAGGTCTTCGAGGCGGCAGCGGGTGACGCCGGGCTGTGGTGGTTCGAGGAACCGCTGTCCCCGGAAGCCGCCGCCGGGCACTCCGCCCTCGGCGCGCAACTGCGCACCCCGATCGCCACCGGCGAAATCCAGCAGACCCGCTGGGAGTTCCGCCCCCTGCTGGAAGCAGGCGGGATCGGCTACCTGCAGGTCGACGCCGGCGTGGCCGGCGGAGTTACCGAATGGCGCCGGATCGCCGCGGCCGCGGCGGCATTCGATGTCCCCGTGGCGCCGCACTGGCACCACAACCTGCACGCCCACCTGGGCGCGGCGACACCGAACAACGCCGTGATCGAACACTTCGCCATCGAGAAGAGCATCTACAACTTCGAGGAACTGCTCACCGAGGGCTCCCGGACCCGCTTCGGCGACGGCCAGGTCCACCTGTCCGACGCAGCTGGCCTCGGCATCGAATTCGACACCGAGGTCGTGGCCAAGTACCAGTTGGCCACGACCACGCTCCGCAGTAGCTGACACAAGCGAGGCTCTGCCGCTCGCGTGCAACGAGCGGCAGAGCTCGCGGCGGGGCCCGGCTCTGTGGTGCGGGTCTTTCCGCACTTCACCTTTGCTCGCGCCTGGTGTCACACATTTCCGGCGAGTGCCACGAAGGGGGCGAGCGCGTTCGGGTTCTGCAGGGCACCCACGCCGACCGCACGCTCCGGGCTGACCCCGGCGAGAATCTTCTTGACCGGGACTTCGCACTTCTTGCCGTTGAGCGTGCGCGGCACGGCGCCGACCGGCACGAAGCGGTCCGGGACATGGCGCGGCGACAGCTCGGACCGTAGCGTCTTGCGCAGTTTCGGCTCGAGGTCTTCCATCGTCGCCCCGGGCGCCAGTACGAGGAAGCACAACAGCGAACCCTCGTCCGGTGAACCGAGTGCGGTGGTGTCGATGACCAGGGAGTCGGCCACTTCGTCGAAGGCCTCGACGACGGCGTAGAAATCCGCCGTGCCCATGCGGACCCCGCCGCGGTTGAGCGTGGAGTCCGACCTGCCGTAGATCACGTATGAACCACGAGGCGTGGCGCGGATCCAGTCTCCATGCCGCCACAACCCCGGATAGTCCTGGAAGTAGGCCTCATGCAGCCGGGACCCGTCCGGGTCGTTCCAGAACATCACCGGCATCGAGGGCATCGGCCGGGCGATCACCAGCTCGCCGACCTCGTCCCGCAGTGCCTGACCCCGGTCGTCGAACGCGTGCACATCCGCGCCGAGGGCGGCGACGGAGAGTTCGCCGAGCCAGACCGGGACCGTCGGGGCGGAGCACAGGAACGCGGTGCACATGTCGGTGCCGCCGGATACCGAGCAGATCTGGATGTGTTCACCGGCGGCTTCGGCTATCCAGCGAAAGCCTTCAGGGGACAGTGGTGAGCCGGTGGATCCCAGCGCCCGCATGGCGGACAGATCGACTGTGTCCCTGGGGCGCAGTCCCGCCTTGAGGCACGATTGCACGTACGGCGCCGACACACCGAACACGGTGACGCCGTGCTTCTCCGCCAGCCGCCACAGCGCGCCGAGGTCCGGGTATCCAGGATTGCCGTCGAACAACACGACCGTCGCACCGACCAGTAGCCCGCCGATCAAGAAGTTCCACATCATCCAGCCCGTGGTGGTGAACCAGAAAAAGTTGTCACCGGGCCCGAGATCGTTGTGCAGGCGCAGCGTTTTCAGATGCTCGATGAGGATCCCGCCGTGACCGTGCACGATTCCCTTGGGCAGCCCGGTGGTACCCGACGAGTAGAGCACCCAGAGCGGATGGTCGAAGGAAACCGGCTCGAACTCCAGTTGCCCGGGTGCCGCGGTGAACTCCGTCCAGCGCGTGGTGTTCTCCAGCGTGGCGGATTCGTCGAGGTACTGAACCAGAACGGTCTGGCGCAAAGTGGGTAGCTCCCGCCGCAGGGCGGCGACCTTGTCCCGGATGTCGAAGCCCTTGCCTCCGTACCGGTAACCGTCCACCGCCAGGAGAACGACGGGTTCGATCTGGGCGAACCGGTCCTGCACCGCCCGCGCGCCGAAGTCCGGTGAGCATGACGACCAGATCGCGCCCAGCGACGCCGTCGCCAGGAACATCACCAAGGTCTCGATCGAGTTGGGGGCGAGCGCCACCACCCGGTCGCCCTTCCCGACGCCGGCCGCGATCAGACCGGCCCGCGCCCGCGCGACCTGGTCCCGCAGTTCGGCGTGAGTCGTGATGCGCTCCATGCCGTCCTCACGAACGAACCGGACCGCCACGTCCGCGTCCCGCCGGCCAGGGCCGGGTGTCAGAGCATGCTCCGCGTAGTTCAGCGTGGCCCCCGGAAACCATTGTGCGCCAGGCATTTCCCGCGCACCCAGGACTGCATGTGGCGCACTGCGCCAGCGCAGGCCACAGAAACTCGCCACCGCGGACCAGAACCCTTCCAGATCGCGGACCGACCACGCGTGCAGCGCGGCGTAATCGGTGTCGCGTCCGATGTCGATGCTCCTGTGCTCGCGGAGCCACCGGGCGAACTCGGCCATCGCGTTTTGCTTGGCATGCAAGGGAGACGGCGCCCAGATGAGCTCTGACATGGTACTGATCACACTCCGAGGAGTTCGGGGACAGACAGCGATGCCCGGGAGAGGGCCAGGAATCAGGGTGTTCCGGCCACAGGTGCGCTCTGGCTGTGGCGACGCAGAATCTGTTGCGCCTGAAGCAGAACGGGGCCGTCGACCATTCGCCCTTCGAAGGTGCGCACACCGTGGTTGTCCGCAGCGGCGTTGATCAGCGCCGAGGCCCAGCGCACCTGCTCGGCGCTGGGCCGGTAGGCCTGCCGGATCACCGGCACCTGGCTGGGGTGGATGGCGACGGTGGCGTCGAAGCCGACAGCGGCGGCGTCTTCGCATTCGGCCTGGAGCCCGGCCACGTCGACGATGTCCGTGTGGACGGCGTCGAGCGCGAGGAGGCCGTGAGCCTTGGCCGCGATCAAGGTGCGGCTGCGTGCGTAGCGGGCGACATCCCGGAAACCGCCTTCCACGTGGCGGCTGCCGGTCCCGCCCATCGCCGCGACGAGATCATCAGCGCCCCACATCGCGCCGATCACGTTCGGCGGCCGAACCAGTTCACCGACGCGCTCGATGCCCCGAGGGGATTCGATGAGGGGCACGACGAGCTGGTCGGACAGCGCGCGGATCGCGGCCGGGTCCTCGGCCTTGGGCAGCATGACCGTGCGATACGGGATTTCCCTGAGCAGTGCCCGATCCAGCTCGTGGTCGCGGGTGCCGGCGGCGTTGATACGAAGCACGATCCGCTCCAGCGGCGCGCCGGCTTCGCGGATCGCCCGACGAGCGGAATCCTTGTTCTCGGCGGCGACGGCGTCTTCGAGGTCCACGATGACCACGTCGGCCCGTTCGAGTGCCTTGTGCCAGCGATCCGGCCGGTCAGCGGGGCAGAAAAGCCACGCGGGTCCGGTGGGCAACCGAGAGGCGCCTGCCGGGTGCCCGAGCGGCGCGAGTCCGGTCATTCGCGAACCCGTCGCCGGGGGAAGGGCATGCCGGCGACGTTCGCCGTCGCACCGCCGTCCACCGGGATCACCGCACCGGAGAGATAAGTGGTTTCGGTGCCGCACAGGACAGCGATGACGGACGCGACTTCGCGGCGCGTGGCCAGGCGCTGTTGGGGTAGCTCGACCCGGGATTCCTCGCTGAAGGCTTCACGGACCCCGTCCATCATCCCGGTTTCGGTCGAGCCGGGGCAGACACAGTTGACCCGGATCCCGTAGCGGGCATAGTCCACAGCCCAGGACCGGGTCAACGCCACGACCGCGCCCTTGGACGCGGTATAGCCGTCGGCCCAGGTCATGGCTCCGATTCCGGCCACGCTGCCGAGCGTGACGATCGCGCCGGCATCGGCGATGTGCGGGTAGAAGGCGCGCACGCTGAGCATGGTGCCGGTGAGGTTGATGTCCAGTGTCCGATGCCAGGCGTCGAGGTCGAGCCGCTGGGCCGGGCCGTCGGCGGGGCGCAGGTTCACCCCGGCCGCGGTGACCAGCGCGTTGATCTTCCCGATCTCGGTGGCCACTTCCACCTGGCGGTCGGCATCGGTGACGTCGACGACGTGGTGCACCGCCCCGGGGACGCCTTTCCCGGCACGGTCGAGGGTGTGCACGGTCCACCCCTGTTCGAGCAGGCATTCCGCGGTCGCGCCGCCGATGCCCATCGCGCCGCCGGTGACGACGGCAGTCAGGTTCTCAGGCATCGTCCCCCCTGTCGAGCGCGAAGACCGGCAGCACGGTGCCGGTGCCCTCCACCGGGTGGAACCGGACGGCGACCCGGTCGCCACATTCCACTTCGGACGCTCCGGGACCGACGATGTTGGTCATCAGCTGGACTCCTTCGTCGAGCCGGACGACGGCCAGCACGTACGGCACGAGAGTTTCGAAGCCGCTCGGCGGACCGGCGACCTGCTCGCTGTAGGTGTAGACCTCGCCGCGTCCGGCGGACTCCCGCCAGCCGAGGTCTTCACTGAGACAGGCCGGGCACAGTCGCTTCGGGTACATGATCGCGACCTGGCACGAATTGCAGGTCTGGTACACCAGCCGGCCGTCGCGGGCCGCGTCCCAGAACGGGGCGGTCCAGGCCGTGGGCGCGGGGATCGGTCGGGGGGTCGTCATCTGGGTCAGCGCTCCTTCGACAGCACGGTGACGTGGGAATCCATCCAGGTGCCGCCGGACGCGGTCTCGACCGCGTTGACGGCGTCCGGTACCTGGCGCTCGCCGGCTTTGCCCATCAGCTGGCGGAAGGCTTCCACCAGCACGGCGATACCTCCACCGACGCCTGTGTGCCCCTGGGACAGCATGCCGCCGTTGGTGGTCATCGGCATGACCCCGCCGGGCGAGGTGTGCCCGGCGGCGACGAAGGCACCCGCGCGTTCGCCGCGGCACAGTCCCAGTGCGTCCATCGCGGTCAAAGCGAACACGGGATAGGCGTCGTAGCAGGCCGCGAGGTGGATGTCCTCGGGCGTCAGCCCGGAATCCTGATAGGCCAGCCGGGCCGCTTCCGGGAAGCCGAGATTCGCCAGATCGGTGTCCTGGGACAGCGTGTAGTGGGTGACCAGCGAGCCGTGCCCGCGGACATAGACCGGCGTGCTCGTGATCGCCTCCGCGTCCGCCACCGGGGCCACGATGTAGGCCGCGGCACCGTCGGCGAGCATGTTGCACTCTCGCGACCGCAGCGGCGTGGCGATCATCTTGCTGTTGAGGACCTGCTCGACGGTGAGGTCGTCGCGGTACATCGCGTGCGGGTTGAGCTTGGCCCATTCCCGCAGCGACACGCACACCGCGGCCAGCTCCTCCTCCGATGTCTTGGTCTCGTGCATGTAGCGGCGAGAGACCATCGCCCCGACTGCGTTCATGTTGTGCCCGTATGGCCGCTCCCATTCCTCGGAGACGCCGGTCGTCGCGAACAGGTCCACACCGCGCTGCGGCGGAAGCGAGCCGACCTTGTCCGAGTGCACGCACAGGATGCGTTTCGCGGTTCCGGAGCTCACGAGCGCCTCGGCGACGGCCAGCATGGTGGAACTGGTAGCGCCACCTGACATGACCTGCACGTTCATCGCCGCGCTGCGGAGCATGCCGAGTTCCTCGCACAGTCGCGAGAACACCAGGTCCACATTGAACTGCCGCGACGCCAGCGCACCGGTGGGGATGACCACGTCGATGTCGCGGGGGCTCAATCCGGCGTCGCGCAGCGCGGCCGCCGCGCTGAGCACCGCCGCCTCGATTTCGCTGCGGTCGGGGAACCGTCCGGTCGGGACCTCGCCGATCCCGACAACCGCTGCCGTCGCGGCACGCATCGCATCACTCCTCTGTGGCACCAATGAGTCACCGGAAGCGTACGAGCGTACGAATAATTCCGTCAACTCGTCGCGCAAAGGTCCACCGAAAACCCATTTACGTGCTCGTACTATGTAATCACCCATTAAAATATCGATGGTTGTGACTCGTACGCTCGTACGGTAACTTGCCCACTCGACAGCAGTTGCAAGGCTCGGACGACCTCAAAGGAGAGGCCCATGGCCGCCATGCACACTTCGAAACACGTCCGCCCGGTACTGGCACTCGCCGCACTCGGTCTGGCGCTGATCACCAGTGCCTGCGGGGCAGGCGCATCCGCGCCCAAGGTCCCCACCGACCCCGCCACCCTCAAGACCGTCGACACCGCGGTACAGCAGGCTTACACCGGTACCGACCGGCCGATGCCCACCTCGGCTCCGCCGATCCGGCCCGCCCAGAACCTGTGGATCATCTCCTGCAGCCAGAGCGCACCGGGCTGCGCCACCCCGACCCTCGCGATGCAGACCGCGGCACAGAAGGTCGGCTGGACGGCCACGGTGGCGGACGGGAAGCTCGACTTCTCCACCTACAGCAACCTCATCCGCCAGGCGATCGCGGCCAAGGCCGATGCGATCACACTGGTGGCCATCGACTGCGGCTCCGTTCAGCAGCCGCTGCAAGAGGCCCGTGCCGCGGGCGTCAAGATCTACGGCCTGCTGAGCTTCGACTGCGACGATCCCACTGTCCGGGGTCAGAAACTGTTCGACGGAAGTCTCGGCCTCGGCGGTGGCACGACGCCACTGGCCGACTACCTGCGCGGACTCGGCGCCACCGCCGCCAACTACATCATCAACCGCACCAACGGCGCCGCGGTCGTCGTCGAGATCCACGAAGACGACGTGCTGTTCGACAAGTACGTCGGGGAGGGCTTCGAAAAGGCACTCGCAGCCTGCTCGGGATGCGCCTCGAACAAGGTCGCGATCACCGCCGCCGATTACGCGGGCACCGCCGTGCAGTCGAAAGCGGCAGCCGGCATCGCCCGCCAGCCCAACGCCAACGCCGTGTTCTCCCCGGTCGACGCGCTGATCACCCTCGGCGTCGGACAGGCATCCCGCGCCCTCCCCCAAGGTTCCATCCTGGCCGGAATCGGCGGCCTGCCGCCCAACGTGGAACAGATCGCCGCCGGCGGTCCGCAGACCTTCGTGGCCGGCCTGCCGTTCACCCGCATCGGCTGGGCCGCCGTCGACGACCTCAACCGCATACTGCGGAACCAGCCCCAAGTCGACCAGGGCATAGGCACCCAGGCCATCGATGCCCAGCACAACCTGCCCAAGAAACCCGCCTTCTACGACGGAAACGTCAACGCCGAAGGCGCACCCGCCACGGACTACGTCGCCGCGTACGGCAAACTTTGGAATCTCGCATGAGGGCGGCACCAGCCAACCGGGCCACGAGTCCGGTCCGCGCCGAACCGGCGCTGGAAGCGCTCGCGGTGTCGAAGACCTACACGGCGGCCCCTGTGCTGGAGCAGGCCGCTCTACGGCTCCACTACGGCGAAGTGCACGCATTGCTGGGCGGGAACGGCAGCGGTAAATCCACCTTGATCAAGATCCTCGCCGGAGTGGTGCCCGCCGACCCTGGCGGCACCGTGACCGTCGCGGGCGAGCAGTCCGCGCTCAAACACTGGACTCCGGGCGAGGCGCGCCGCCGGCACCTGCGATTCATCCATCAGGATCTCGGCCTGGTTCCTGATCTCACGATCGCCGAAAACCTCTTCCTGGAGGCACGTCTGGGTGCTCGCCGCGGACTGATCTCGTGGCGGCGAATCCACCGCGGCGCAACGGAAGTCCTGCGCCGCTTCGACCTCGACGTCGACCCCGCCGGCAGGACCGCCGATCTCACTCTCGCCGAACAAACGCTGCTCGCCGCCGCGCGGGCTCTGCACGACGTGGCCGACGACGCGCGCGCTGTCGTCATCCTCGACGAACCGACGGCGGCGTTGCCGTCCGGCCAGGCCGAACAGCTCATGTCCGCCATCCGTTCCTACGCCGACCGAGGCCACGCGATCCTTGTGGTCACCCACCGGCTCGGCGAGGTGGTGTCCGTATGCGACCGGATCACCGTGCTGCGCCAGGGACGCGTCGTCCACCATGGACCGCTGGCCGATCGGCGGTCGGAGGATGACCTCGGCCGGCTCATCACAGGCGTCGATGCCGCCGCGGAGTCACGCCATGGCGTCGCGCACGGTGCCGCACCCGGCACCACCGACGATGGTCTGAAACTGACCGGTGTCGCCACCGCGTCCCTGCGCCCGGTCGACCTCGCCGTGCGTCCCGGCGAAGTCGTCGGGCTCGTGGATGCCGGTGGTCGCACCGGTCCGTGCATCCTCCGGGCGGTGTTCGGGCTCGAAGCGGTGACCGCGGGCACCGTCGAACTCGGTGGCCGGAAGCAGCGGCTACGTACTCCTGGGCGGGCTATGGCGCGCGGGATCGCGTACTTGCCGGGGCAACGCCTGCGCGATGCCCTGTTCCCAGGCTTGCCGGTGAGTGCGAACGTCCTCATCGGCTCGCTTCCGCGCCACTGCCGGGCCGGTGTGCTGTCGCGCCGCCGCGAACGACGCACGGTGGACCGGGCGATCAAGGACTTCGGCGTCTGGCCGCCCGACGCCGCGGCCGAGGTCACCAGCCTGTCCGGCGGCAACCAGCAGAAGGTCTCGGTTGCCCGGTGGATGATCCGGTCGCCGCGCTATCTCCTGCTCGAAGAACCCACCCAAGGCGTCGACATCGGCGCCCGCGCGGAGATCTGGGATCTCATCGGCGGCGCCGTTCGCGATGGCGCCGCGGCCTTGGTCGTCAGCTCGGACTACCAGGAACTGGCCGCCCATTGCCACCGGGTGCTCGTGTACGCCCGCGGCGAACTCGTCACCACGCTCACCGGCGCGGACCTCACCGTTCCCGCCATCGCGGAGGTAGTTCATCATGCCTGACTTACAGCAGCACGCGCGGACAGACGCCGCACACTCCACCGCTGACCAGACGCCCACCGCCAACACCCGCGCCCGGGGCGCCCGACGCGGGTTGGGGCTGGTCGAACGCTACGCCGTTCCCGGCCTGCTCGTCGTGCTGGTGATCGGGTTCTCCTCGTTCCCGGCGACGGCTGCCGCCTTCCCCACCCGGACCAACATCCAGAACCTGTTCTCCGGGCAGGCCGTACTCGGGATCGCCGCGATCGCCGTGCTGATCCCGATCATCGCCGGCAAATACGATCTGTCTGTCGGGGCGGTGCTCGGCGCGTCGTCGTTGCTCGGCGCCGGGCTGATGGCGCGCAACGGCATCCCCCCGTCGGCCGCGATCCTCATCGTTCTCGCGGCCGGGATCGTCATCGGGTTCGTGAACGGGTACGTCGTGGCGTATCTCGGCGTCAACTCCTTGATCGTGACCACGGCGACCGCGACGGTCATTTCGGGATTCGTCCTGTGGTACAGCCAATCCCAGGTGATCACCGGCATTCCGCTGTCGATCACCGACGCCGCCATCGGCGAGTGGCTGGGAGTGCCCAAACTCGTGTTCGGTTTCGCCCTGATAGCCGTGCTCGCGTACCTGATGCTGCGTTTCACGCCGTACGGCCGCTACATCTATGCCATCGGCTCCAATTCCCGTGCCGCCGGGCTCGTCGGCCTCAACGTCCCCCGGCTCACCTGCAGCACATTGGTACTCAGCTCCGCACTCGCCGCGCTGGCGGGGATCGCCCAACTGGGCCTGCAAGGGTCGGCCAGCCCCCAGCTCGGCCCCGGGTTCACGCTGCCCGCGTTGTCCGCGGTCTTCCTCGGCAGCACCACGATCCGCCCGGGCACCTTCAACGTGGCCGGCACCGTCATCGCGGTCTACCTGGTCGCCGTCATCGTCAACGGCCTGACCCTGGCCGGGGCTTCCGACTGGGTCCAGCCGGCCTTCAACGGACTGGCCCTGCTGGCGGCGGTCATCCTCGCCGCCGTGATCAGCCGCCGCCGGGCGCGCCGCGCACCGGCTACCTGACCGTTCCGTTCCCCGGATCGTTCCCGACGCCGTTTACAGTGCACAACCAGCAAGGAGTGAAAAGCATGGACAAGCCGGAACTTTTCCTCAGCGGTCTCCGCTTCCCCGAAGGCAGCCGTTGGCACGAGGGACGCCTGTACTTCTCCGATATGCACACCGGGCAGGTCCTGGCCGTGCACCCGGATACCGCCGAACTGACCGAAGTGACCTGCCTCGACGGCCAGCCCAGCGGGCTCGGCTGGACGGCCGACGGCGCGCTGGTGGTCAGCTCGATGCTCGACAACAAGGTCTACAAAGCCGCGGCGGACGGGTCGTTGAGTATCTGGGCCGACGTGTCCCCGCTGACCAGCTGGCCGACCAACGAGCTGTGCGTCAGCCCGGGCGGCCACGGCTACCTGGGCGGTTTCGGGTACGACTTCTACCACGAGGCCACCCCCCAGCCAGGGCAGCTGTGGCACATCGCCCCGGATGGCTCAGTGTCTCTCGGCGCCGACGGTTTCACCTTTCCGAACGGCACCGTGATCCTGCCCGGCACCAGCACCTTGGTCGTCGCCGAGACGTGGGGCCACCGCCTGACGGCCTTCGACATCGGACCGGACGGCGCGCTCACCAACCGGCGCGAATGGGCGAAGCTGTGGGCGGACAGCACCGCTGACGGTCTCACCGTCGACCGCGAGCACGGCATCTGGATCTCCTCCATCGTCGAGCACAAGTTCGTCCGCGTGGTCGAGGGCGGGAGGATCACCGCCGAGATCGACATGGGTGACGAGCTCGCCGTGGACTGCGCGCTCGGCGGTGCCGACGGGCGCACCCTGTACCTCTCGACCTCCAACAGCTGGCACCCGGCCGAGACCGCCGTCCGCGAAGGACGTGTTTACCGAGTCCGGGTCGAGGTCCCCGGTCCCTCGGACTGACCTTCGACGAGCTCCGAAGCCACGACACCGCACAGAGGAAAACACCGTGGACATCTCGTTCTTTCTCCGCCACATGCACGGCGACCTCGCCCGCTTCGAGCCCGACCGGCCCGCGCTCAGCCTCGGCGACTCCGCTCCGGTCACCTACCGAGAGCTCGGGGAACGCGCCAACGCCTATGCGCGCAAGCTTCTCGAACTCGGTGTGGAGCACGGCGATCGCGTCGGCATTCTCATGTACAACAGCGTCGAATACTGGATCGCGTACTTCGCGATCACGCGCATCGGTGCCATCGCGGTCCGGCTCAACTTCCGGCTCGCCCGTGATGAGCTCGACTACGTGCTCAACGATTCCGGAACCACCGTCCTGCTCGCGGACACCGACCTCCTGCGGCCGCTGGACACGCTGCGTGCCCGGATCCCGGTGCGCTCGTACCTGGCCTTCGGCGGCGGTGTCACCGAACGGCCGGCCTGGGCGTTGCCGTGGTCCGATCTCGAGGACAACCCCACGAGCGAGCTCGACAGGCCGCTCCCGGCCGGCGACGACGGCGCCATGATCATGTACACCTCGGGCACCACAGGCCGCCCGAAGGGCGTGCTGTGGTCGCACGGCATCACCGCGTGGTGGGCCGCCATGCAGATCATCGAGTGGAAGTACGAAGCCGAGTCGGTGATGATGGTGACCGGCCCGCTCTACCACATCGGCGGGCTCGAGAACTACATGCTGCCCACCCTCGCCATGGGCGGTCACGGCGTGATGGCCCGCAGCAAGAACTTCGACCTCCGCCGCACGCTGGAGATCGCCTCCGCGAAGGGTGTTACCGACCTGCTGCTCTTCCCCGTCATGATCAACCAGTTCGTCGCCGACGACTCGCTTCACGAGATCGACCTGTCCCGCGTGCGACGTATCTTCACCGGCGGGGACGCGCTCCCGCCATCGGTCTGCGAAAAGCTCAAGGTAAGGCTGCCGCGGGCAGACCTGATCCAGCTGTACGGGCTCACCGAAGGCACCCCGATGGCGACCTGCAGCGCGCCCGGCATGGGCTACGCCCGGCCGGCGAGCGTCGGCCGCGCCTATCCCTTCGTCGAGGTGTCGGTGCGCGACGAACTCGGCGATCCGGTTCCGCCCGGCGCGGTCGGGGAGATCTGGACCCGCAGCCCGGCCAACTCGCTCGGCTACTGGAACCAGCCGGAAGAAACCGCTCGCACCTTCACCGACGGCTGGTGCCACACCGGCGACCTCGGCGTGGTCGAAGACGGGACGTTGTCCATCGCCGGCCGGAAGAAAGACATGATCCGCAGCGGTGGCGAGAACATTTCAGCGGCCGAGGTGGAAGACGTCCTGTTGCAGCACCCGGCCGTCGGGGACGCCGCTGTGGTGGGCATCCCGGACCCCACCTACGTCGAAGCCGTCTGCGCCGTCGTCGTCACCAATGGCACACCGGTCAGCGCCGAGGAACTCATCGACCACTGTCGCACCCGGCTCGCCGGGTTCAAGAAGCCGCGAAAAGTCCTCTTCATGGACGAACTGCCGCGCACGCCTTCACAGAAGATCCAGAAGTTCAAGATCCGTGAACTGATCTCCGCGGGAGCGCTTCGAACCAGCTGAAACCCCCTGGGTAACGTGGTCTCGACAGCACTGTGGAGGAGGCGACCCCATGCCGGGCGGCCGCAACGGACCGGAAACACGCCAGCAGATCATCGACCGGTTCAGCGAACTCGTGGCGGACCACGGTTTCGAGGAGGCGAGCGTGTCCATGCTCGCCTCCTCGCTCGGCATCAGCAAAGGCACGGTCGTGCACCACTTCCCCTCCAAGAACCTCATCCTGTGCGAGGCCCACCTCCAGTACATGGACCGCCGCGTGCGGGAGATGTACCGGATCCTGGAACACGTTCAGGTCCCCGAACATCAACTCGCCGCCATGATGTACTGCATCATCCGCGCGCATCGCGACGACCGGCCCGGCACGATCTCCTTCCTTCGCGAGCAATCGCGATTCCCCTTCGGCGGCGACGTCGCCAATCTGCGCACGCTGCGCAACGAGTTCACTTCGATCATGACCGGGATCCTCCGGCGGGGCCAGCTGTCCGGAGCGTTCGCATTCGAACAGGTCACCCTGACCGCCATGCAGATCTTCGGACAGTGCAACTACGTATGGACATGGTTCCGGCTCGACGAAGCCGCCACCGTCGAAGAGGTCTCCGCCGAGTTCGCCGCGAACATCCTCCGGGGAGTACGCGCGACCGGCAAAGCAGATGATCCTGAATTCTCCCCGAAGAAACTGCGAGAATTCTTCGTCAGCCTCACTCCCCATCTGGCCCCGCACCACCCACCGGCCGGGAGCCGCCGCACCGCGTGAGCCTGCCGCGACAGCTACTTTGCGAGGCGGGAGAGGCAAAACCGGCGATCACACACGGCTTCCGGCCCGGGGATCGGCCAGGGAGAACCCGCCGTCGACGGTCAGGGTCTGGCCGGTCATGGTCGTGGCGTGCAGGGCGAGGAATTCGATGACCCCGGCGATGTCGTCCGGCGCGGACACGCGGTTGAGCAACGCCGCCTGTGCCGTCGCTTCCTCACGGGCCGCGATGCCTTCCAGCGGCCAATCGCTCGTGACCAACCCGGGCGCCACCGCATTGACGCGCGCGTGGGGGCCGAGCGCTCGGGCGAGGTTCTTGGTCAGGTTCACCACCGCGGCTTTCGACGCCGCGTAGGCCATGCTGCTGCCCGGCGCGTCGAGGCCGGCCAGGGAGGCGGTGTTGACGACCCCGGCGCCGTCGGCCAGGTGGTCCTTCGCGGCACGGACGCACCAGAACGTGCCCAGGACGTTGGTGCGCCACACTTTTTCCCACACGTCGTCGGTGAGCAGGTCAAGGCGCGAGGACGGGATCACGTGCGTCACGCCGGGAGTTCCGGCGTTGCAGACGAGCGCGTCCAGCTTCCCGAAGCGGTCCACGACGGACTCGATCATCGCGAGCACCGAGGGCTCGTCCGAGATGTCGCCGGGCGCGCCAAACACGTCGTAGCCTTCGGCAGTGAGTGACGCGACGAAGTGCTTGCCACGTTCGTCGCCGGGCAGGAAGTTGACCGCGACCCGGCAGCCCGCGGCGATGAACCGCTCCACGCAAGCCTTCCCGATCCCCGACGCCGCACCCGTCACGAGGACTCGGGACATCACGCGGGACCTCCGTCCACAATGCACTGAGCCGATAGATCGCCGTCGCCGCGGGTGTGCAGGATCCGGGCGTCGACGAACTCCCGCACGTCGAGCGCGGCAAGGCGGTTGACGACGTGATGAAGCGTCGGCAACTGCGCGAAAGTGGCGCTATGGAAGGCGAATCGCCCGGAACCGGTCCACGCGCGTTCCACCACCGGCGGCTGGGCGCCGGCGGGGGTCATCGTCACGTAGTCCGCGTCGGCGCCGGCTCCGCCGGTCCGCGGGATGTACTTGCGCACGAGCACGCCTTCCGGCCGCGGGGTGTGCGGGTTTCGTTCACCGGGCGAGGTTTCGACGAGGTCGCGCACGGCGAGGTCGACGAAGGTGAAGCCGTCCCAGGACGCCGACCCGCGCGACGCTCCGCCGGTATGGGTGTGTCCGGGGATCTCGGCATACAGCTTGGGATATCCGAGCTCCTCGCGGCCCGTCATGATCGCATCGGGCAGGTTTTCCCACAGCACCGGGAGATAGTCGAAGGCGCGGCCCCCGACGAGCACCGGGACGCGCACCCGGACGATGTTGTATCCGCGTCCGGCCAGCCAGCGCAGATCGGAGAGGTAGTGGGCCTCGACCACGACCACCGGATCGGCGGGCAGGGCCATGTCCTCGGCGAGGAGCGGCTCCAGCCCGTCGACGCGTGCCGTGACTTCGAGCCGGATCCGGCGGTTCTCCCCCGACTGGCGGTCCGGGACGTGCCGGGGTCCGTTCGCCGGCCCGAACCCCAGCGGCATCCTCGTCATGTAGGGCGTCATGCCAGCGGCTCCTCTTGCAGGGCGGGCGCGGCCGGGGCCCGGGCCGGGTCGGGCCCGAGCGCCCAGGTGCTGATCGTGCCGAGCACCGAGAACACCGCGGAGTACGCGCAGACGATCCAGATCGTGCCGGTCCAGCCGACCAGCGCCGTGGCGATGAGCGGGGCGAGCGCACCACCGAGCAGCGACCCCGCCTGATAGGTGAGCGTCGAGGCCGTGAAGCGCACCTCGGCCGGGAACCGCTCGGCGATGTACGTCGCCAATGCGCCGTAGGAGGTCGCGTAGAGCACCCCGTGCACGAGGAAAGCCGGGATCAACGCGGCCATCGAACCGCTCTTGACCGCTCCGAAGAGGACGAACACCCACGGAATCAACGACGCGCTCCCGAGCAGGACGACCCGTTGCCTGCCGCGTTCGGCCCACCTGCCCGCAAGCGGGACCGCGATCGCCATCGCCGCGGAGCCGAGCAACAGAGCGGCGAGGATCTGCCCCCGGCTGAACGCCCCGCTGGTCTGGGCGTAGGACACCGAAAACGTGCTGACCCCGTAGAAGTAGACGCCTGTCCCCATGACGACACCGCTGACCAGCAGGATCTGTTTCGGGAACCGGCGCAGCGCGTCGACGAGCGGGAGCTTCGGGAGTTCCCCGGCTTTCTCGGCCCGCGCGAACTCGGGGCTCTCCTCGATCGAGGTGCGGACCCACAGGCCCAGCGCGATCAGCAGACCGCTGATCAGGAACGGGATACGCCAGCCCCACGACAGGAAAGCCCCGTCCCCCAACGAGGACACGGCCAGGAACCCGAGCGTCGAGAGGATCAGGCCGATCGGCAGTCCCATGTGCGGCAAACTGCCGTACAGGCCGCGGCGTCCCGGCGGAGCGTGCTCGACGGCGGTGAGCACCGCGCCGCCCCATTCCCCGCCGACTCCGGCGCCCTGCACCATGCGCAGCACCACCAGCAGGAGCGGGGCCCACAGGCCGATCGCGTGGAACGTGGGCAGCGCCCCGATCAGCATCGTCGCCAGGCCCATCATGGTCAGCGACACCATCAGCATCTTCTTGCGGCCGACGCGGTCGCCGAAATGCCCGAAGATCAGGCCGCCGACCGGGCGCGCCGCGAAACCGACGGCGAAGGTCGAAAAGGACAGCAGCAGCCCGGCCTGTTCGCTGTGGCTGGGGAAGAACAGCGGCGCGAACACGGTGGCGGAGGCCGCACCGTAGAGCATGTAGTCATACCACTCCACCGTCGTGCCGATGATGACCGACATTCTCAGCTTCGCCAGCTGACGGGGGCGCGGCGCCGGGCCCAGGGACATGCTGCTCTCCAATTCGACGGTTCGACACTCCGCGTCCGGTGTCGCAGGCTGTCACTCAACGTGGCCCGCCCGCAGGTCCGCAACACCCCGGGCGGCCCTCGTCCGGACTCGCTCGCAGGCCGGAACCATCGACCCCTGTGTGTTCACCTAGTGAACGACAGGGGTTACGTTGGTGTCATGCAAGACGACGGTGTCCGGGTCATCAGCCGCGCGGCGACCCTGCTGCGGCTCGTGGCCGCTCAAGGGCCGGGTGGGTGCACGACGAGTGAGATCGCGCGGCTCGCGCACATCGCGCGGCCCACCGTGCACCGGCTGCTCACCGCGTTGCACGAGGAGGGCTTCCTCGACCGCGAGCGGCAGTCCGGCCGGTGGAGCATCGGACCGGAGATGTTCCTGCTGGGGCGGGAATCCTCCGAGCACTACCGCGCCATCACCCGCGGCCAGGAACTCGTCACCAGCATCGCCCGGCGCTCGGGCGAATGCACGTTCCTCTCGGCTCGCCGCGCGGACGAAACGGTGTGCCTGCTGCGCGAGGAAGGCAGTTTCCCGTTGCGGTCACACGTGATGCACGATGGCGTCCGCCTGCCGCTGGCGGTCGCGTCCGCGGGGATGGCCATCCTGGCGCAACTGCCGGACCGCGAGGTGCGGGAGTACCTCGACAGCGTCGACCTCGTCCCGCAGTGGGGCGCCATGTACAGCAGGGACAAGGTCGAGACACGGATCGCCGAGACGCGCGCCCAGGGGTACGCGGTCATCCCGGGGCTGGTAGCGCCCGGCTGCTGGGCGATCGCCGCCGCGGTGTTCAACGCCCGGCGCGAGCCGATGTGGTCGCTGAGCATCACCGCGGTCGAGGCGCGGACCGGCGACGGGCGCCTCGAACGCCTGGGACAGTCCCTGCTCGACGAAGCGCACCACCTCTCGCAGACGCTGGCCGGCATGGCCTCGCGCGCGCCCGCGACGCCGATGCCACTGTCCTGATATTGCTCGCACAGTGAACATCCGTGGCCGGTCCGGTTGGCTGGCGAACAGCTCGCATCCGGGCCATGTCTTCACCGGCCGTCGCGACCTAGGTTGGTTTCGGCCCTACGACCCGACGCGAGGAGTGATGGATGTACGGCAAGGTGGCCGTGATCGGCGCCGGCACGATGGGGCGCGGACTCGCGCTCTCGCACACACTGGCCGGTTCCAGCGTGGCCCTGTACGACGTGTCGGGCGCGGTCCTGAGTGCTGCCCGCGTGCTCATCGCTTCCGCGGCGGAAACGCTGGTGACGGGCGGCCTCCTCGACGCCGCCGAATCCGAGCGCGTACAGGCTTCGATCACGATCGAGCCGGATCTCGCCACGGCCCTCGCCGGCGCGTCGCTGATCGTCGAGACCGTCGTCGAAGATCCGGACGTCAAACGCGCGGTGTTCGCCGACCTCGACCGGCTCGCTCCCGAAGACGCCGTCCTCACCAGCAATTCCTCGCGCCTTGACGTCTTCCCGCTGGTCCCCGCCAGTCGCACCGGCCACTTCCTGATCGCCCACTGGTACAACCCCTCGTACCTGACCGACCTGGTCGACGTGGTCCCGCACCCGGACTGCCCCGCCGAGCGCGCGGACCAGCTCGTCGCCTACCTCCGCCAGGCGGGCAAACGACCGGTACTGCTGCGCAAGTTCATGCCGGGCTACCTCGCCAACCGCATCCAGTCCGCCATCGCCCAAGAGGTCTTCTTCTTGCTGGACAACGGTTTCGCGACCCCACAGCAGATCGACGACTCCATCCGGTACGGCCTGGCCGAACGGCTGCTGGCGCACGGCTACCTCGAGAAATGTGACTACACCGGACTGGAGCTGATGCAGCGCACCCTGGCCAACGCCACCTACACCCCGCCGCCCCAAACCGTGAAGTCGCCGGCACTCGACGCGCTCGTGGCGGCCGGACACACGGGAGTCATGGCCGGAGCGGGTTTCTACGACTACGGCGACACCGAGCCGGCGGAGCTGCTCGCCGAACGCGACCAGCGCCTGATGCGGCTCCGGCAGGCCCGCTCGTGAGCGACGCGCTCTTCGACCACCCTTCCCAGCGGGACGACTGGCTCGACCTGACAACGGAAACAGCGTTGGACCCGGACCAGCCGATCGTCGACGCGCACCATCATCTCTGGGCACGCGAGAACTTCGGCTACCTCCTCGACGCCTTCACCGACGACGTCGTCGCCTCCGGTCACAACGTCGTGGCATCGGTGTACGCCGAGTGCACCAGCGGCTGGGAGGAATCCGGCCGGCCCGACAACCTGCGCGCGGTCGGCGAGGCCCGTTTCGTCGCGGCCGAACGGCAAAGCACCCGTCGCGGACCGCTCGCCGACCCGCTGGCCGGGTACGTCGCCTATCTCGACGCGCTCGACGAAAGTACTGTCCGGCAAGCGATCGAGGCCCATCGCGCCGTCCCCGGCGCCCGGCTCCTCGGCTTCCGGCAGTCGGCAACCTGGGACCCGGACCCGGCCGTGAAGGTCATCGCCCGCACACCACCGGCCGGACTCCTGGCCTCCGACGAGTTCGCCCGCGGATTCCGGCACATCGCCGAAGCGGGTCTCACCTTCGACGCCTGGGTCTTCCACACCCAGCTCGGAGACGTCGAACAACTGGCACAACGCTTCCCCGGCACGACGATCGTGCTCGACCACGCCGGCGGCCCGATCGGCCTCGGCGGCTATCGCGACGCCGAAGTGTTCCCTGCCTGGGCCACCGCCCTGCGCCGACTTGCCGCACGCCCGAACGTCCACCTGAAATTCGGCGGGCTCGCGATGCCGTTGCGCGGCGAACACTGGCACGAAGACGAACGGCCGCCGGGTTCGGACGTACTCGCCGAGCACTGGGCACCCTGGTTCACCGAAGCGATCGAGGCCTTCGGGACAGCCAGGACGATGTTCGAGAGCAACTTCCCGGTCGACCGGATCAGCGGGCACTACGGAACCCTCTGGAACGCCTTCAAACGACTGGCCGCCGCCCTGTCCGAAGACGAGAAGGACCAGATCTTCCGGACGACCGCGGTGCACACATATGGACTGCGGCTCACCTCTCGTTGATCGCGTGGACCGACCCGAGCTCAGTTCTCGTCGGCCGGACCTGGATCATCAAGGAAAGCGGGTCAGGCCGACGATCTCGTCGCGACTGTGGGAGCGTGCCTGCCGAGGCCGGTGTGCACAGTGGGCCGCACAGTCGAGCCCGTTCTCGTTTGTCCTATGTAGACCTTGGCACGGGGTCACGCTTCGTCCGTATCCAACCGCCAAGGCGCATCGCGCCGTACGCCGGCGGGAACGCAGGTATCACCAGCAGGTACTCCGGCTGATGATACTTCCACGCAAGACCCACAAACCCAGCACCATGGCAAGTCCGCTGGGCACACGGACCGGGCACCCGGGCTCGTCGTGCTATCTCCACGACTGACGCTGGCCGCAGCGCCGGCCGCGTCCAACGGAGCCCCAGTACGCCGAGGTCCGCTCCGTCGACAGCGACAAGGTCCACCCGGGTCGACGCCCAGCCGTCTGAACGCCGGATGGCGTGCCGTGACCGTTCAGGCCGGCCCTGCCCAGCGCATGCGGCGCCGCCGCCCGGGGCGGGACCTGTGGTCGAGGTCGCCGTGGGAGTTCATGTTCAATGGCCGGGCCGGGTGGCGCGGACCCCGTCGCGGGTCGCGGCGGGAAACCGGCCGAATCGGTCGCGGTAGGCGCGGGCGAAGCAGCCGGGGTTGGTGAATCCCCAGTACGCTGCGATCTCGGCGACGGAGCCCACGCCTTGTCCGAGATCCTCGTGAGCGCGATCGAGGCGCACCTGACGCAGGTATTGCAGAGGGCTGAGCCGGTGCCGATCTTGGAACGCGTACTGGAGGCTGCGTACGCTCACGCCCGACATCCGGGCGAGGTCGGACATGGTGCAGCCGCGGTCGGGTGCGCGTTCGATCTCGTCGATGACCCGATCCAGCGCGCTTCGGGGGCGTGCTTCCGTGCGTCGGTGACCAGGTTCTCGGTGCAGGAGTGCGGCTGGGACATCAGCAAGGCGGCGACGAGGCCGCGTTCCAGCAGCTCCAGGTAGTGCGCCGGCAGCCTGAAGTTGGCCAATCCGTGTCGCTTTCGCCTCGCGCGCTCCACTACGGTGGATCGAGGATCGCCGACGATGCTGGCAATGTATTCGTCCAGCACGGACAAGGCGATATTCGCCAGCAGCGGGGACAGGATACCCCCTTGCGGCGGGCCAGTGCGGGTATCTCTCATGATCAGGTCCCGAGACAGGATCCCGGCCTTGAGGAAATGTCTTGACCAGGTAGAAGCGCGCGGCAGGAAGCTGCGCTCCTCGACCATGGACCGCAACTCGTCGGGAAACACCCCGGCTCCGCGCCGGGCTTCGATGCAGTGGGCCGTCTCGCCATCCACACCAGCAGTGCGGGCACCCTTGTTACGCCGCACACGATCCCACGCAACAAGCGGAAACGCGGGATCGACAACGAGGGTGCACAGCTCGTCAAACCGGCGATGAGGCTCCTCTCTCGCCCAACGGTGCTGCGCGCAAGCTTGCCTCGACGAGGCCGCGGAGGCCGCCGGATAGCGAGCCAGGATGTCAAGGATTGCCTGCTGCTCCACGGAAACGACGGCTACGCCGGGGACCTGCCGTTCGAACAGCGGCTGCGCGACGTGATGGCGGTCGAGATCGCCGACGGCACCGCGCAGATCCAGAAGATCATCATCGCGCGCGAGCGGTACGGCCGGGAGTTCGTGCCCTACCGGCGTTGATCACGCCGCGCCGAACGTGGCCCTCGCCGTGAACAATGGTTTGCCCGCGGCGTCGACGACCGTCGTACCCGCGACGGCAAGCCTCCTGCCGCGGCGTTCGACGACAGAGCTGAGCGCGATGGGCGGCCCCGCTACCACCACCGGGCGGTGGTAGCGCACCGTCAGATCGAGCACGGTCAAGTCCGCGCCGCCTTCGGCCGTGATCAGGTTCCGCAGTACGGCGCCCGACAGGAACGCTTGCACGCCACCGTGCATGATGCCGTACTGGTTGGCCACCTCGGGCGTCAGCTCCAGCCGGATCTCGCGCGGATCCCCCGCTCCGGCGACCTGGCCGAGCAGGCCCGCGAGCACGGTCTCCGGGGAAGTGACCGGCGTGCCGGGGTTCTGCGGCTGCTCGGCGACGACGGCGAAGCGGCCGGTGCAGCGGGCGATCACCCGGCCGTCCGTTGTGCTCAGCCGGGCGCCGGCCAGCACCGTTCCGTTGTACGTCTCCAGAGTTTCCGCCCGCGCTTCGACGGTCTGTCCCGGGCCCGGGAACTCGCCCGCGGCATCGATGCGCAGGCTCGCCGTGCGGCAGCCGTAGCCCGGGTCGAGCGTGGTCCGGACCGAACGCCCGGCCGACAGGTCCAGCAGGGCGCCGACGTAGCCGAGCGGAGTGGCCGCCGCCGTGACCTCGGGCCCTGGCAGGTCGCACGACCCCGTGATCCGTCCCGGTGCGCCTCCGGTGACCCGGATGCCGAACAGGGACTCGGCCGGGCTGAGCGGGCCGCCGACGACGGCGTCGACGCGTTTCCACTCCCGCAGCGGCGAAATCGCCGAGGTCGAATCGGTGGTCAACCATCCTCCATCATGCGACATATCCATGTAGCAACTAGGTTCAACTGTAGAGTAAAGGGCGCGGCTGTGCAGTGTTCGGCCGGTCTCAGCCGGTCAGCTTGGCCAGCACCTGATCCGCGGTGAGCAGATGACAGCCCAGCCAGCCCGCGACCGACAGCGCCGCGCCGTGGATCTCCGCGCTGTTCGCCCCGCAAGCATCATCCACAATGGACACCGAGTACCCCAGATCCCAGGCCGCCAGTGCGGACAGCAGCACGCAGGCGTTGGTGATCACGCCGCAGAACACGACGTCGGTCACGCCGGCGTTGCGCAGCAGGATGTCCAGGTTGCCCGTGGCGAACGCCGAGGAGCCGACCTTGTCCACGACCGCCTCGCCCGCCCGCGGCGCCAGCGCGTCCAGCACCTCGAACTCGCGCGTTCCCCGCAACGAACCCGAGCGCTCGTGCAGGTCACGGATGTGCGGCTGCGAGTCACGGTAGTCACCGAACTGCGCGCCGACCCTGGTGAACACGACCCGCGCGCCCGCCGTGCGGAACTTCTCCAGCAGCCGCGCCGAGTTGGGCAGCACCTGTCCAGCCAGGCGTTTCCAGTAGTACTCCAGATCGACGCCGTCCTCGGCGAACACCTTGGCGAGCCCGCCCGCGGGGTCGGCGTCGAAGGTGGTCATATCGATCACGACCAAGGCTGTCCTGGCGGGGTCGAACGACGTCTCCGCCGGGGTGATGACGGTTTCCATCGCGCTCAACCTCCGTAGACCGCGTTCAGCTGGGCGGTGTCGAAGTACTCCTCGAACGACGCGATCTTCCCGGCACGGAAGCGGAAGATCTGGACATAACGCCCTTCGTAGCAAAGGTGCTTGCCGCCCCAGTACGGACCGGTGCGGACGTCGATGTCGCTGTGGGAGCGGGTGACGATCGTGTCCGGGTCGGCGCCGGGGATGATCTCGTCGATGTACCAGTCGAACTTGCCGTGCATCTCGTCATGGATGGGATCCCAGAAGGCTTTCACCGCCTCCCAGCCGGAGTGCACGGTCACCGTGCAGTTCTTCACGTCCGCCGTCGCGTACGGGGTGACGACCTGGGGCGCGTCGTCGACCCAGAGCCGGTAGAAACGCTCCTTGTCCTTGAGGTACAGGGAAAAGAACTCGGTGATCACGTCGGCGTTGCTCATGCTCGCGGCTCCAGGTGGGACGGGCGGTCTTCCAGGATCACGGTCTTGTTCTCCAGGTAAGGGCGGAGGCCGTCGACCCCGCCCTCCCGGCCGAGGCCGGACTGCTTGAACCCGCCGAAGCCGATCCGCATGTCACTGCGGAACACGTTGTGTCCCACCGTGCCCGACCGCAGGCGCCGCGCCACCGCGTAGGCGCGGTCGACGTCGTCGGTGAACACGGAGTTGTTGAGGCCGAAGATGGTGTCGTTGGCCAGTTCGATCGCGTGGTCCTCGTTCTCGGCCGGGATCACGCTCAGCACCGGGCCGAAGATCTCCTCGCGGGCCACGGTCGCCCCATTGTCCACATTGGCCAGTACCGTCGGCTCGTAGAACCAGCCGCGGTCGAGTTCCTTCGGGCGGCGTCCGCCCGCGGCCAGCCGTGCACCCTCGGAGACACCGAGGTCCACGTAGTGCTCGACTTTTTCCAGCTGACGCCGGGTCGCGATCGGGCCCATGCCGGTGGCCGCGTCGAACGGGTCGCCGAGCTGGACCTTGCCGAACACCCCGGCGAGCGCGTCCACGAGTTCGTCGTGCCGGTCACGGCTGACGATGATCCTGGTCAGCGACGAGCACACCTGGCCGGTGAGGAAGCAGGCGTAGCCGCCGATCGCCTCCGCGGCCGCGCCGAGATCGATGTCGTCGAGCACCACCGCGGCCGACTTCCCACCTAGCTCCAGGGTGAGGCGGGCGATCCGCTCGGCCGCGATCCCGGCGATCTTGCGCCCGGCGGCGAGCGAACCGGTGAAGCTGATCTTGTCCACACCGGGATGCCGGACGAGGCGTTCCGAAGGCCCGCGGTCGGCGGTCACCACGTTGAGGACGCCCCGTGGGAGGCCGATCTCCTCGGCGATCTCGGCCATCACGTAGCCCGCGCCGGGAGCCTCCGGTGAGCATTTCAGCACGACCGTGCATCCGGCCAGCAGCGCGGGCGCGATCTTGTAGGCCATGATGTTGATCGGCGCGTTCCACGGCACGATCGCGCCCACCACCCCGACCGGCTCCCGCACGATCAGCGCCAGCTCACCTCCACCGGGCGGGCTGTCGAAGCGCTCTTCGAAGGGGAAGGTTTCCGCCAGGTCGGCGTAGTAGCCGTAAACCGCGCCGATCGTGCCGGCGAAGGCGTGCGCGACCGCGTGTGTGCTGCCCATCTCGCTCGGCCAGATCCGGGCGACGTCGTCCACCCGCTCGTCGAGTTTCGCCGCGATGGCACGGAGATAACCCGCTCGCTCCCCAGGGGACAGTCGCGGCCAGGGGCCGTGATCGAAAGCCGTGCGCGCGGCGGCGACCGCCCGGTCGATGTCGGGTTCGGTGGCCTCCGCGACGCGGAGGAACACCTCTTCGGTGGCCGGGTTGATCACCTCGATCCGGCCACCGGACGCGGGATCGACCCAGGCGCCGTCGAGATAGAGGCTGTCCGGGCGCGCGATCGGCGCCGCGGTCGAGTCGGACATCGTTGTCTCCCTCAGATTCAGATCGTGACGGTACGGAGTTCGGGCAGGACGTCCTCGGCGAACTGGGTCAGGAACCGTTCCTGATCGTGGCCGGGGCCGTGGAAGACGAGGTGGCCGAACCCGGCGTCGAAGTACGGTTTGAGCTGAGCGAGCACTTCCGCGGGCGCGGAGGCGACGATCCAGCGCCGGGCCACCTGCTCGAGGGGCAGCGCCCCGGCGAGGCGCTCCATCTCCACCGCCGAGGACACGCTGTGTTTCTGTTCGGGTGTCAGGGAAAGCGGGGCCCAGAAGCGCGTGTTCGCGAGCGCACGATCCGGGTCCCGGTCGTAGGAGAGCTTGATCTCGATCGTCTTGTCGATCCCTGCCGGATCGCGGCCGGCCGCCGTCGCGCCCGCGGCGACGGCGGGCAGGAGCTTGTCGTTGTACAGCTCCATGCCCTTGCCCGAGGTGCAGATGAACCCGTCGCCGGCCTTGCCCGCGTATTCGGCCACCAGCGCCCCGCCCGCGGCCACGTACACCGGCACCGGCTGTTCGGGCCGGTCGTAGATCCTGGCGCGGGCCAGTTCGTAGTAATCGCCTTGGAACGAAACGGTTTCGCCGCTCCACAGCTCACGCATCAGGCTGATGGCCTCTCGCAGCCGCGCGAACCGTTCCCGGAACTCCGGCCATTCCCGGCCCGAGACCGCGATCTCGTTGAGCGCCTCACCCGTTCCCGCGCCGAGGATCACCCGGCCGTTCGACAGCAACGACATCGTGGCGAAACTCTGCGCGAGCACCGCCGGGTTGTAGCGGAACGTGGGCGTGAGCACGCTCGTGCCGATGAGCACCCGTTTCGTGCGCTCGGCCACGGCAGGCATCCACGCCAGCGCGGACGGCGCGTGCCCACCCTGATCACGCCAGGGCAGGAAGTGGTCCGACACCCACACGCTGTCCAGCCCGACCGCCTCGGCCAGCACCGCGTACTCCACGAGGTCGCGCGGCCCGAACTGCTCCACCGACGCCTTGTACCCGAGCTTGAGGCCGGTCACCGCACCATCCCCAGCCCGCCGTTGACGGCGATGATCTGGCCGTTGATGAACCGGGCGCCGTCCCCGGCGAGGAACACCATGACGGGCGCGAAATCCCGCTCCGGGTCGCCGAGCCAGCCACCGAGCGGCACCCGGGAATAGCGGTCACCACGGTCTTTCGTGCCGGCGTCGGTCATCGGGGTCGCGATAGCCGGCACGACGGAGTTCACGCGGATGCCCTGACGGCCCCATTCGTCGGCGACCGTACGGGTCCAGGCCATCACCGCCCCCTTCGTCGCGGAGTATCCGGCGAGCCCGGCGATCGGGTTGAGCCCCGCGTCGGAGCCGAAGTTGAGGATCGCGCCCGTGCCCGCCGCTTTCATGACCTCGAACGCCGCCTGGCCGGCATAGACGGTGCCGCGCACGTTGATGTCGAAAAGGAAGTCCAGGTCCTCCGGGGTCAGCTCCTCGGCGGGTTTCGCCCGCTGCACCCCGGCGATGTTGACCAGGACGTCGAGCCCGCCCATCGCCGACGCGGCATCGCGGACGGCTTCGGTGACCTCGGCGTGGTCGGAAACGTCCACAAAGGAGAACCGCGCCGATCCCGGCCCTTCGGCCGTTGCCTTCTCGGCGACCGACCGGCCCGCGCTTTCCTTGATGTCGAAGGAGAACACCTGCGCGCCTTCGCGGGCGAACGCGCGCACGGTGGCCTCGCCCATGCCCTGCGCGCCACCCGTGACGATGATCCGTTTCCCGTCGAGCTGCATCCCGGTCACGCCTTTCCGGCGGGCTGGGCGGCCCGCAGCTTCCGGTGGTCCCAGCTGATGACGCGCTTGGGGTGCACCACGATCACCGCGCGGTTGTGGATGCTGCGCTCGACGATCCGTTCGACGTCCGCCGGGGAATCGTCGGCGCCGCTGTGCCGCGTGCGGTAGAGGTACTCCCCCACCGTCCACAGTGCATCGCGGTCGTCGCGCACCTCGCCGTCGCCGATGAGCGTCAGCCCGCGCAGGTCGTAGTACTTCTCGCCCTCTTCGCGCATGACGGTCACCCGGGGATCGCGCCGCACGTTGACGACCTTCTGCGCCTTCCGCTTGGCGAGGAACGCGACCTCGTCGCCCAGGAACGCGTAGTACAGCGCGGTGGTGTGGATGTAGCCGTCCGGCCCGATGGTGGACAGCGCCATCTTCCCGGTCGGGCGGAGGAACTCCTCCTGCTCGGCCGGGGTCATCTTGATTTCGGCACGCCGGTCAGCGCCCATGTTCGCTCCTTTCCACCGCGCGGCGCACCAGCCCGGCGAACTCCGCCGGGCGGCGCCGGTGCGCGGTGTGATCACCTGCCTCGACCGTTTCCAGCCGGGCATCCGGAATGCGTTCGGCGAGTTCTTTCGCCGAACGTGCGTGACGGTCGTCGGTGGCCGTCCCGTAGGCCACGACGACCGGGACGGTCACCTGCCCGGGTTCGAACGGGGCCGGGTCGTGCGCGGCCGACCACAGTTCGGCGGCCCACGCGGGCGCGGACCGCAGGAAACCTTCGCGGCGGTCCGGCGGAAGCCGGTCCCACCGTTCACCGAGGTGCCTGCGCAGGAACCCTTCCGCCGCGCGGCGAGCTTCCTCGTCCGGCGCGTCACGTCGCGACGGCAAGGATGGGCCGGGCCACCATGGCTGCCAGGGCATCGGCGGCTCGTACACCAGGGCCGCCCGCACGAGCCCCGGTTCCCGGACCGCCGCCGCCAGCGCGATGACCCCGCCGAGGCTGTGCCCGGCCACCACCGAGGGCGTGCCGTCGAGCACTTTCAGCAGATCGTCCACGTGCCCCGGCAGGTCGGGCGTGCCCTCGCAGAGCGCGGAACCGTACCCGCGGCGGTCGTAGGTGAGCACCGTGCAGCCGTCCAGAAGTGCCGCGGTGGCACGGAAACTCGCGGACGAGTCCATGGATCCGTGCACCAGCACGATCCTCGGGTCAGTCACGGGGCATCCCGAGGCATTTTTCGGCGATCGAATTGCGCACGATCTCGTCGGTGCCCGCGAAGATGTGCACTCCGGGTTCGCCGAGCAGGAACGAGTTCCACGAGAAGGTGCCCCATTCGCCGGTGTCGGCGATCAGGCTCGGCCCCAGCACCCGGCTGACGAAACCGGCGCCCGCGCGCAGGTTCGCGCTCAGCGCGAGTTTCGACACCAGCGGTGCCGGGTCCGTGCGCAGGAACGGGGCGGCCACCCGGTCCGTTCCCCGGCTCCCGAGCTGGCGTGCCGCCCAGAACCCGGTCAGCACCTTCACCAGCTCCTGCCGGACGAGCGGATCGCCGGCCACGCCCATGGCCCGCACCAGTTCCACGAACCGGGTGCCATTGGCGATCCCTGAGCCGGATTTGCCCATGCCGCCGCCGATCCCGGCGCGTTCCCTGGCGAGGATTTCGCGCACGACATCCCAGCCCTGGCCGACCTCGCCGAGCCGCCGGCTGTCCTCGGCGATCGCGTCGTCGAGGTAGACCTCGTTGAACGCGGCACCGCCGGTCATCTGGGTCAGCGGCACCACGCGAACGCCGGGCTGGTGCATGTCGAGGACGAAGGCGGAGAACGCGCCCTTGCCCGGTTTTTCCCCGGTGCGGCAGAACACCACGCCGATGTCGGCCAGGTGCGCGTCCGAGGTCCACACCTTCTGCCCCGTGATGCGCCAGCTTCCGCCGTCGCGGACCGCGCGCGTGCGGGCGGAGAACAGGTCGGATCCGGCGTCGGGCTCACTGAACAGCTCGCAGGCCACCAGGTCACCGCGCTGCAACGCGCGCGGGACGGTGGAACGGATCTCCTCGGTGGCGTACTTCAGCAGCACCGGCCCGATCACGTGGTCGAGCTTGAAGTAGCTGTCGTTGGGCACGTCGAACTCGCGCTCCAGGCGCCGGTAGGCCCGCACGTACTCGGCGGACAGCCCGCGCCCGCCCAGGTCTTCCGGACCGGACAGCCAGCCGTACCCGGCGTCGAACCGCTTGCGCCGCCACTCGCGCGCCTCGGCGAGCCGTGCCCGCTCCTCGTCGGAATCGGGCTCCTCCCACAGGTCCACGCCCGTGTCCGCACCGACGCCCCATTCGAGCTTGCGCCGGGTGGGCGGGCGCGGCGGCAGGTGTTCCGCGAGGAAGGCACGCGCCTCGCGCTCGAACTCCTCGACGGTCTGGCTGGTCATGCGATCACTCCCGAGGTGCGGAGGGTCTCGATCTCTTCCGGCGTCCGGCCGATTCCGGCCAGTACCGCGTCCGTGTGCTCACCGGGAACCGGTCTGCGGCGGGCTTCCGAAGGGGTGCGGGCGAACCGGGGAGCGGGTGCGGGCTCGGGGAATCCGTCGACGTCGACGAAAGCGCCACGTGCCGTGTGCACGGGGTGTGCGACGGCTTCGGCCGGTGTCAGAACAGGCGCGAAGCAGGCTTCCACACCATCGAAAGCCGCGCACCATTCGTCGCGGGTGCGCCCGGCGAACGCCGCCGCGAACGTTTTCTTCCTTGCTGCCCACTGGTCACGGTCGTACTGCGGGAAGGCGTCGCCGTCCGGGATGCCGAGCGTGGCGACGAGCTGTACGTAGAACTTCGGTTCGATGGCGCCGACGGACACGTGGCGGCCGTCGCGCGTGCGGTACACCTCGTAGAAGGGGGCGCCGCTGTCGAACAGGTTCGTCCCCCGCTCGCCGGACCAGCGCCCCACCGAACGAAGGTGGTGCACCACGGTCATGAGCAGCGACGCGCCGTCCACACAGGACGCGTCGACGACCTGCCCGCGCCCGGACGACGCCCGTTCCACCAGCGCGGCACAGACTCCGAGCGCGAGCAGCATGCCTCCGCCACCGAAATCGCCCACGAGCGACAAGGGCGGGACCGGATCGTCCCCCGCCCGGCCGATGGGGTCGAGCGCGCCCGCCATCGCGATGTAGTTGATGTCGTGCCCGGCGACGCCCGACAGCGGGCCCTGCTGGCCCCAGCCGGTCATCCGGCCGTAGACCAGGCGCGGATTGACCGCCAGGCAGTCCTCCGGGCCCAGCCCGAGGCGCTCGGTGACGCCGGGCCGGTTGCCCTCCAGGAAAACGTCCGCGCCCGCGATCAGCTCCGCGACCAGTTTCCGGCCTTCGCCCTGTTTCGCGTCGATCGCGATCGACTGACGTCCGCGGCCGAAGGAGTCGAGCTTACGGGCCCGCTCCGGGTCGCGCGCCGGCCGCTCCACCCGGACGACCTCGGCGCCGAGATCGGCGAGCAGCATGGCGCAGAACGGCGCCGGGCCCTGCCCGCCCATCTCGACGACCCGGGCGCCGTGCAGGGTTCCGGTCATGGGCGGTTCTCGTCGACGAGGTCCTCGAGCCCGCGGTCGGTCCACTGCTGAAGCAGCTCACGTTTGGCGATCTTGCCGATCCCGGACATGGGCAGCTGCTCGCGGCGGATCCACCATCGCTCCGGCACCTCGAACCGCGCCAGCTTCTCCTTGCACAGCTGGGTCAGCTCCTCGATACCCGGCAGCCCGGCGTCGGCGTGCGGCACCACGACGGCGCCCACGATCTCGCCGAGATCCTTGTCCGGCACGCCCAGCACCCCGGCATCGGCGACGGCCGGGTGCGACAGCAGCGTGTTCTCCACGTTCGCGGCCGCGATGTTCTCGCCGCCGCGGATGATGACCTCCTTGACGCGGCCGGTGACGTAGAGGTAACCCTCGTCGTCGATCCGGCCGAGGTCGCCGGTGGCGATCCAGCCGTCCTCGTCCTCGATCGGGCCTTCACCGAGGTAACCCTCGGGCACGTTGGGCGTGCGCCCCATGATCTCGCCGATGCCCTCGGAGTCCGGGTTCGCGATCCGCACCTCGACCACGGGCAGCGGCTTGCCGACGCGGCCAGGGTGGTCGCCGATCTCCGAGCCCGCCCCGGCGGCCAGCAGCCCGCCGGACTCGGTGAGCCCGTAGAGGCTGCCCACCCGCCCTTTGACGTTCGGGAACGCCTGCCGGATCCGCTCGCGCAGGTTCGCCGGCACCGCGGAACCCCCGAGCGGCACGGACTTCAGCGTGGAAGTGTCCCATTCGGACAGACCGGGGTAGTCGAGCACGCGGGTCACCATCGTCGGGATGCTGCCCCACGACTTGACCTTCTCCTCCTGGATCAGGCGCAGCACCTCGGCGGGGTCGAACTTCCCGTTCAGCATCACGATCTTCCCGCCCTGCAGCAGGGTCGCGCAGCTGACCTGGACGCCTGCCAGGTGGAACAGCGGCACGGTCTGCAGGCTCGTGGTGCCGACGTAGTCGTCGGGCAGCTCGTCGGGCAGCCGCCGGGTCATCGCCAGCAGGTTGTGCAGGTTGCCAATGATCGTCCGCTGGGACATCAGGATGCCCTTCGGCGTCCCGGTGGTCCCGGAGCTGAACATGATGACCGCGGGGTCCTCGTCCGACACCTCGGCCTCCGGCAGCACCGCCGGATCGCCCGCGTCCACAATGGAGCGGAGCTCGGCGAAGGAGACCCGCGGCACGGAATGCAGCTCACGGTCGGAGATCATCAGCTTCGACTCGCTCTTGCGGACCAGCGTGTCGACCTCGTGGTCACTCCACCACGAGTTGCCGAGCGCGGTCACGGCGCCGAGGCTCTGCACGGCCCAGAACGCCACTACCCACTCGATGCTGTTGAAGCCCAGCAGCAGAACCCGGTCGCCCTTGGTGACCCCGTAGGCGGCAAGGCGGTTCGCCACCGCGGCGACCGCTTGTTCGTGCTGCTCGAACGTCAGCCGCCGCTCCCCTTGCACCAGCAGCTCGCGCCCGGTCCACCGGCGGGCACCGATGAGCAGGTCCCGCACCCGGTGCGGGCGGTCCTTGTACATCAGCGACGGCCGCCCGTGCACCGTCCCGCGCACGACCTCGCGGCCCCATTTGATCTCCGGCTGTTCCAGCGCCTGCATTCAGGATTCCTCTCGCACTACTTCCGGCTGCACACCGGCCGCGGGACGGCCGGGCAGAGTCTTGATCTCGTCGCCCGCCCCGGTCACCACCGCCATCTCCCGCGCGTCGGGCAGCAGCTTCCACGCCACGAACACCTCGGCGAGCGCGACGACCGCCACGTAGTAGGCCGGGGCGACACTGTCGAATGTGGACACCAGCCACGTCGCCACCAGCGAAGCGGTGCCACCGAACAACGCGAACCCCAGCTGGTAGGGCAGCGCGCTCGCCGACGCGCGGACGTCGACCGGGAACAGCTCGACCACGGCGAACCCGGCGGCCAGGTTCATCGGGTAGACGAACACGATGTAGACGGCGATCGCGAGCGTCGCGGCCACCGGGCCCTGCCCGACCAGCAGGAACGCGGGCACGGTCCAGATGACCAGGCCCAGCGCCAGCCCGGCGGCGAACACCTTGCGCGACAACCGGTCCGACAGCCTGCACACGTAGTGCACGGCGGGCATCGCGATCAGGAACGCCAGCGCCATCACCAGGAGTGCCTCGGACATGGTGTAGCCCTCGAACTTCACCATGAGCGTGACCATGAACCCGATCAGCATGTACCCGGACAGCGACACGATCCCGATCCACGCGAACAGCGTGAACATCTCGCGGCGCACCGTGCGGAACGCCTGCACCAGCGGGATGTGCCGGCGCCCGGCCCGTTCCACCTCGGCCGCGGCGGCCCGGTAGGTCTCCGACTCCTGCAGTTTCATCCGCAGGTACAGGCCGAGCAGCCCCAGGGGAATGCCGATCAGGAAGGGCACCCGCCAGCCCCAGGCGTCCATCTGCGCCTTCGTGGTCACCGAGCTCATCAGCAGCGACAGCAACGCGCCGCCCATCACCCCGGCCATCACCGAGAGCACCAGCCACGAACCGTTCCGCCCGCGTTCGCCCACCGGCGAATGCTCGATCACGAGCACGTAGGACCCGCTCTGCTCGCCACCGGCGGAAAACGCCTGCGCCAGACGGCACAGCAGCAACAGCAACGGTGCCCCGACACCGATCGCGGCGTATCCGGGCAGCAGCCCGATGGCCGCGGTCGAAATGCTCATGAGCACCACCGCGATCAGCAGCGCCCGCTTGCGCCCCCAGCGATCCGCGACGTGCCCGAACACGATCGCGCCGACCGGCCGCATCACGAACGAACCGCCGTACACGGCGAAAGTGGCCAGCAGCGCGGCCTGGCTGCTGAACGCCGGAAAGAACTGCTGCGAGATGGTGATGGCGAAGAACCCGTACAGGGTGAAGTCGTAGAACTCGATGAAGTTGCCGATCGCGCCGGCCCGGGTCGCGCGTGCGCGCCTGCTCCGGGCCGCCGCGGAGGCGGGGTGGGCTTCGGTGGTCATGACGATCCTCCGTGCTGTTACACGACGTCGGGTAAACGGGGGATGCTCAACTGTCCTTTTCGGACTTGACTGCGCCCGCGGAGTGCAGTGCGCCGATCTCGGCGTCGCCGTACCCGGCTTCGCGCAGGATCTCGTCGGTGTGCTCGCCGAGCCCGGGGGCGTAGCCGCGCGGGCCGGTCGGCGCGTGCTCGAACCGGATGGGGTTGTTGGGGATGAGGTACTTGCCGTATTTGGGGTGGGTCAGCTCGGTCACCGCCTGGTTGGCGACCACCTGCGGGTCGTCGAGCGCGTCTTCGAGGCGGTGGATGGGACCGCAGGGCACGCCCGCCGCTTCGAGCTGCTCCAGCCACACGTGCGCGGGCCGTTTCTCGAACACGGTCTGCAGGCGGGCGCACAGCTCGTCGCGGTGCTCGATACGGCCGGAGTTGGTGGTGTAGCGCTCTTCGTCGAAGTCACCGTACTCCGCCAGCATCGGCAGCAGCTTGCGCCAGAACTTGTCGTTGAGCACGGCCAGGATGAAGTACTTGCCGTCGGATCCGGTGAACGGCTGGTACGGGACCAGCTGCGGATGCCCGCCGCCTTGGGGCCGGAACGGCACGCGGGTCTTGTCCCAGGCGGTGATGTAGTTGGCGAACGAGGCCACCTGGCCGTCGAGGAGGTTGATGCTGATCTTGTCCCCGCGGCCGGTGCGGTCCCGCAGCCGGAGCGCGGCGCAGACCCCGAAGCCGAGGAAGTACGAGCCGACGAAGTCCGCGATCGGCACGCCCACCTTCACCGGGCCGCCGCCGACCTCGCCGGTCACGCCCATCATCCCGCTCATCGACTGGGCCAGGATGTCCATGCCGGGCTGATGCGCGCGCGGGCCGGTCTCACCGAACGCGGTGATCGAGGCGTAGATCAGGCGGGGGTTGAGCTCACGCAGTGTGTCGTAGTCGATGCCCATCCGCCGCACCGCGTCCGGGCGGAACGCGACGACGAAGACGTCGGCCTCGCGGATCAGCCGCCGCAGCACCTCCTGCCCTTGCTCGCTCTTGAGGTCCAGCGAGATCGACCGCTTGCTGCGGTTGACCCCGAAGAAGTAGGCACTCTCGCCGGGGTCGAACGCGCTGTCGACGTAGCGGAAGCTGTCCCCGGCAAGCGGTTCGACCTTGATCACGTCGGCACCGAGGTCGCCGAGCATCGAGGTCCCGTAGGGCCCGGCGCCGATCTGGGAGAGGTCCACGATGCGGACCCCGGACAGCGGCAGCGCGTCTTCGGCGGAAAGGTCGGTGTGCAACGGACTGCTCATCTCCTACCCCTCGTTGTCGGGCGTGGCCGCGACGCAGGTGCTTGCTATTGGTCAAACCATTAGAAGCCAGCACCGCCGGGATGTCAACCGCTTCTGACTCCGCCCGGTCCGTGTTACGGTCAGCGGAAAACTAATGGTTTGACCAAAGGAAGACGTTCGTGACGGAACAGGTCGAAAGCAGGGACATCACCGTCGACGGCTTGCGCGCGCACCTCACCGCACCCGTGGGCGGGAAGCCGCGTGCGGCCACGCTGCTGCTGCCGATGATCACCGGGATCGGCAGGCGGGTGCGGGAGTTCGGCGAGTCGGTCACGGCCCGCACCGGCGCGCTCACCCTTGCCTGGGATCCCTGGCACGGCAAGAGCTCCGACGACACCGAGTTCGCCGAACTGCGGGAGCTGCACGCCAAGCTCGAGGACGAGGCGGCGCTCGGCGAACACCGGCGGTTGCTGGACCATCTTCGCTGGGAGTACGGGATCTCGTCACCGTCGGTGGCCGGCTGGTGCCTTGGCGGACGCCTCGCGCTCATCCTGGGCGCCCGCGCGCCGGAGCTGTCCGCCGTGGTCGCCTACCACCCGACCCTGCCGCCCGAACCGGCGCCCGGGCACACGGTCGACGCGATCGCGGCCACCAGGGACATCCGGGCTCCGGTGATGGTGCACTACCCGGGCAAGGACTCCCTGGTCCCGCGGGAAAACTTCACCCGGCTGCAGACCGCGTTGCAGGAGCGCGACACCGAGTCCGCGACCATCGTGCACCTCTACCCGCGGGCCAAGCACGGGTTCAGCGACGACCGGCGCCACGGGGAACGGGTCAACGCGGACGCGTGGGCCGTTTCCTGGCCACAGACACTGGAATTCCTCTCCGCGACAGCCAAGACGGAAGGCGAGGACGCCTGATGGAGCTCAAGGTCACCAAGTACGAGATCGACGACGGCGTCGCGACGGTGTGGTTCCACCGGCCGGGCCGCGGCAACTCGTGGACCAGCCGCATGAACGCCGAATACCGGTGGCTGATGGACACCATCGACCGCGATCCCCGGGTCCGGGTGGTGGTGCTCACCGGTTCGGGCGACCAGTTCTGCGTGGGCGCCGACGCGAAGGCGCTCGAGTTCTACACCGAGACCGAAAAGGACTACGCCGACACCGTCGATCCGGCGGCGCTGGCCCAGCCTGGCACGGGCGTGCACGAGGAGTTCGAACACGACCTGGTGTGGCACTGGGGTCTCCGGGTGCCCGTCATCGCGGCGATCAACGGCGCCTGCGCGGGCATCGCCGCGGCCATCGCGAGCTTCTGCGACCTGCGGTACGCGGCCGAAGGCATCAAGTTCACCACCTCCACCCCGCGGCTCGGGCTGCCCTCGGAGTACGGGCTGTCCTGGGTGCTGCCGCGGATCGTGGGTACCACCAACGCCGCCGACATCCTGTTCACCGGACGGGTCGTGCGCTCGGAGGAGCTGATGCGGATGGGGTTTCTCAACGGGCTCTACCCGCGGGAGGGCTTCCTCGACGAGGTGTACCGGACCGCGCGGATGATCGCCGACCAGGTCTCGCCCGCCGCGATCACGTCCGCGAAGCGCCAGCTGTACGCGGACCTGTTGTCCCACAGTGTCGGCGGGGCGATCGAGCATTCCAAGGATCTCATCGGCGTGATGATGCGGCAGCCGGACTTCAAGGAGGGCGTGGCGGCTTACGCGGAGAAACGGCGCCCGCGGTTCGCTCCTGGTGCGTGAACGTGTCCCCGGCCCGCGGGCCGGGGCACTCTTACGCGTGCACGAAGCCGGTGAACAGCCGCCGTGTCGTGCGGTACGCCGTGGCGTACTCCACGCGGAACCCTTCCGGCGCCGAGGAATCCGGGATGACCGCGGCATCCACCTCGAGTGGCCCGGACGGCGACCCCAGCCGCAGCGAGCCTTCCCGGTCGCGTACGTGCCGGTGCACCACCGAGCCCGGCAGGCGGGCCGCGATGGCCGTGCACATCGCCCCGGTGAGCGGAAGCGCGCGATGGGCCTTCCCGTTGGACCAGAAGCGCACCAGCAGGTCGATGTCGTCCGCCGGCACCTCGTCCCCGGACAGCGTGCGGTAGGCCGCGGGCGGCGCGACCACGGCCACAAAGGGCGTCATCCGCCGCTCCCCCGCCGCCTGCTCGTCCTCCGCCAGTCCCATCCGCACCGAGCCCTGTCTGCGCACCGTTTCGACCCGCGTAACGAGCTCGTCGAGCGCTTCCGGCAGCTCGGTGGCGGTCAGGCCCATGTCAGCGGCGTCGAGGAAGACGACCGGGTTGCTCGCGTCCACCAGACTCGCCGGGACGGCCAGCTCCGTCGTGGCCTCCCCCGAAGGCAGCAACGCTCCGGTGGCCGCGCCACCCGGCTCCAGGAAGTCCAGCCGGACCGGCGCCCCGGTACCCGCGACGCCCTGCAAGCGGTAGCCACCTCCGGCCACACTGCGGCCGTCCCGCACCGCGAAGGTCGAGCGGATCACCTTGCCGGTGTTGACGTTGTGGATACGCACCGAGGCTTCGCGGTCACCCGCGAGGACGAGCCCCTCGTCGACGGCGAACGGCCCGATGGCCGAGGACATGTTGCCGCAGTTGCCGGTGTAGTCGACGGCCGGCCGGTCCACCTGCACCTGCGCGAACAGGTAGTCCACGTCCGCGTCCGGCCGTGACGGCGGGCCGACCACGCAGACCTTCGACAGCGACGACAGTCCGCCGCCCATGCCGTCGAGCTGGCGCCCGTACGGGTCCGGGCTCCCCATCGCCCGCAGGAACAGCTCGTCCCAGGCCGCCCGGTCCGCCGGCAGGTCGCGCTCGTGGAACACCAGTGCCTTACTCGTGCCGCCGCGGATGAACGCGGCCCGGTACTCGGCCGGCATCGGTCTCCTCTCAGAACGGCCGGGGCGCGGGCCCGGCCTCGGTCACGGTCAGCGTCATCGCGCCGATGGTGTCGATCTCGATGGTCACCTCGTCGCCGGGCGCCACCGGGCCGACCCCCTTCGGCGTGCCGCTCGCGATCACGTCTCCGGGGCGCAGGTCCACGACGGACGAGATGAGCTCGATCGCTTCCGCCACGTCGACGATCATGTCCTTGAGCGCGGCGCCCTGCCGCCGGTCGCCGTTGACCGACAACCGGGACGACAACGCGGTCAGGTCCCCGGCCTCGTCGGCGGTCACCAGATGCGGGCCCAGCGGGGTGAAGCCGCGGAAGGACTTCCGCAGCGACCGTTCCTCTTCGAACTGCCCCGGCTCGATCCGCATCGTCAGGTCGATCAGGCAGGCGTAACCGAAGACGTGCTCCATCGCCCGTTCCCGCGGCACGTTGCGGGCGGGCTTCCCGATGATCACGCCGAGCTCGCATTCGTGGTCGAACCGGCGCGAAGACCCGGCGGGCAACGGGATCGGCTCGCCCGCGCCGCTGACCGAACCCGCGGCCTTGAGGAAGAACCCGTTGTCCCGCGCGGTTTTCCCGGTCTTCGTGATCGCGCGGGAACCGATCTCACCGATGTGCGCGTGATAGTTCGCCGGGATCGCGAACAGCTGCGGCGGCGCCGGGTTCGCCGCGCGCAGCACCACTGAGGACGCGGGCACGGCCGGGAACCGGGACAGGTCCGAGAGCCCCACGTCGGCCCAGTTCCGGATCAGCCAGTTGATCCGCTGCTCGGGCCAGCACCCGGCGGGCACGACCGAGGTGATGTCGCGGATGTCTTCACCCTGCACGACGCCGACGCGGAACTCGTCGAAAACAGCCAGCCTCATCGGACGATTTCCTCGTGGTAGACGTCGAGCATCCGGTAGACGGGACTGTCGTCGATCCGGAACAGCCTCGCCTCCTTGCCGTGGGAGTTGACGTGGCGCACCGGCGCCCACGGCGGGACGGCGAGGAAGTCCCCCTTGCCCCAGTCGAAACGCTCGTCACCGACGAACGTGGTGCCCGCGCCGTCGATGACCCAGTACACCTTGCTACCGCTGTGCCGGTGCGTAACGCCCTGGAAACCCGGGCGCAGAGCCTGGGTCTTCATCGACATCGAGGGCAGCGCCGGGCCACCGCCCGCCGGGTTCTGGTACTCCAGGATCACGTCGTCACACGGGTCGGGCGCGAGCCCCTTGGCCGACTCCAGCGCGGCCTCGGCCTGTTCGCGCGAGTACACCAGCAGCGGGTTCTGCCGGGGCGCGGGCGTGGCGCCAGGCGGCCGCAACAGCCCGGAACCGAACTCCCGCCAGGACTTCTCCGGCTGCTCCCCCACCGGCTGCACGTCCTCGGGATAGGGGTCGAAGAAAATGTTCTCCAGCTTGCGCATCAGCGAAACGTCGAGCACGTCGAGCCAGATCATCGGCTCGTCGCCGTGGTGCACGTGGTCGTGCCAGGCCCAGTTCGGGGTGAGCACCAGATCACCCTCGTGCATCGGGTAGTTCTCGCCCCCGACCGTCGTGCGGCAGCCGTTGCCGTACATGACGAACCGGAACGCGTCCGGGCTGTGCCGGTGCGCGGTGGCGACCTCGCCCGGGTTGATGTACTGGATCGAAGCCCAGAACGTCGGCGTGGTCCCGTATTCCAGCCCCGGGTTCGCCAGCCGCAGGGTGCGCCGGTCACCGCCGGGGCGCAGGTCCAGCACCTCGCCCAGCTCACGCAGGAACGCCTCCAGCTCCGCCCACCGCCAGTGCATCGGCCGCATCGGCGACCCGGGAACGCGCGTGAACAACGGCGGATCGTCGGGCTGCGCGATCTTCAGGCCCGAGCGCGCGAGCTTGTCCCGCAGCCGCAGGCGGGCGGCCGTGTCGTCGGCGGCTCGCGCCGCGGTGTCGGTCATCGCTTCCTCCCGGATCCATTGGTTTGACCATTTCAGTATGGTGGCACCCCGGCGACCCCGTCAACATTGACGAAACCAAATGGTTTGACCATACTGGCGTCCGGTTCCACTCACGGAAAGGTCCGAGCGCATGGTCCAACGAGTACCCGTTCTCATCGCCGGCGGCGGCCCCGTCGGCCTGGCGCTGGCGGGTGATCTCGGCTGGCGCGGCGTGGCGTCCGTCGTCGCCGAGGCCCGTGACGGTTCCGTGTTCCAGCCCAAAATGGACATGGTCGGCATCCGCACCATGGAGTTCTGCCGCCGCTGGGGCATCGTCGAGGACGTGGAAGCGGCCGGGTACAACCGTTCCTACGTCCAGGACTGCGCGTGGGTGACCAACCTCAACGGGTACGAGTTCGGGCGCGAGGCCTTTCCCCCGCCGGAGCGCGAAAAGCCGCCGCCGCAGAGCCCGCAGCACCGCGAGCGCTGCCCGCAGAACTTCTTCGACCCGGTGCTGACCCGCTTCGCCGCCTCCACCGGCCAGGCCGACATCCGTTACCGCACCGAGCTCGTCTCGTTCACCGACCACGGTGATCACGTGCGCGCCGTGCTCCGGTCCACGGAAACGGGCGAGACCTGCGAACTCGACGCCGACTACCTGGTCGGGTGCGACGGCGGCACGAGCACCGTGCGGACCGCGCTGGGCATCGGGATGAGCGGCGACGGGGCGCTGACCTACACCGCGAACGCGATCTTCCGCTGCGACGGCCTGGAAGACCTGCACACCACCACGCCCGGCTACCGCTACATCTTCATCGGCCCCGAGGGCACGTGGGCCACGCTGGTGGCCATCAACGGCCGCGACCAGTGGCGGTTCTCGCTGATCGGGGACGCGACCGAGCGGGAGCCGACGAACGAGGAGATGCGCGCGGCCATCGTGCGCGCCGTCGGCCGCGAGTTCGACTTCGAGATCCTCTCGATCCTGCCCTGGGTCCGGCGCCAGCTCGTCGCCGACAGCTACCGCAAGGGCCGGGTGTTCCTGGCCGGGGACGCCGCGCACCTGACCTCGCCGACCGGCGGTTTCGGGATGAACACGGGCATCCTGGACTCGGTGAACCTTTCCTGGAAGCTCGCCGCGCGGCTGCACGGCTGGGGCGGCGAGGCGCTGCTGGACAGCTACGACTTCGAACAGCGGCCGGTCGCCGTCCGCAACGTCACCGAGGCGGGCGACAACCTCAAGCGCATGCTCGCGCCGCGGATCGCCCGCCCGGAACCAGCGTTGTTCGCCGACGACGACAACCCCGCCACACAAGAAGCCCGCAAACGCTTCGGTGACGACTACACCGAGATGATGAAGCGCGAATGGCACAGCATCGGCATCCACCTCGGCTACGTCTACGAGGGCTCGCCGGTGATCGTGCCGGACGGGAGCCCGATCCCGGCCATGACGGTGTCGAGCTACACCCCGTCGGCCCGCCCCGGTTCGCGCGCGCCGCACGTATGGCTGGGCGAGGACCGCTCGCTGCTCGACGAGTTCGGCCCGGGTTTCGTGCTGCTGCGCTTCGATTCTTCGGTGGACGCACGACACCTGCTCGCGGCGGCCGAGGAGGCCGGCGTGCCCGCGCGTGTCACCGACGTCGATTCGGCGGAAGCGGCCGCGCTCTACGAGCGCAAGCTGGTGCTGGTCCGGCCCGACGGACAGGTCTGCTGGCGCGGGGACGAAGTGCCCGCCGACCCCGCGGCCGTGGTCCGGCGGGTGACCGGGCAGCCGGCGGAAATCGCGGTGAGGGCCTGACATGGATGCCACACCCGAAACCACGGCGGACAGCGTGCTGGCCGAGTTCGCGGCCGGGATCTGCCGCCGGATGGCCGAAGGACTGCTCGAGCACACCGGCGGCGAGCTGCGCTCCTTCCTCTCGGCCGAATCCGCGCGGTTGCAGGCGGCGCTGGCCGACCCGGCCACCCTCGAACCGGCCGAACAGCCGCACGACCCGCCGCGGTTCAGCCGCAAGGGCCACGTCGTGATCAACACGAACCCCGTGACCAGCCACCGGAACGTCCTGGCTCCGCTGCTCACCGAGAAGCTCGAAGACGACCGGGCCGTGGCCACCGTGGGCCCGCTGCCGCGCCAGTACCAGGGCCCGCGCGGCATGCTGCACGGCGGCTACGTGGGAGTGCTGCTGGACCAGGTGCTGTGGGACGTCGTGTTCCATCGCCTCGGACACGCGAGTTTCACCCGCACCCTGAACCTCACCTACGAAAGCCCGGTCCCGCTCGGCGAGGAACTCACCGTCGAAGGCCGCGTGACGAAGATCGACGGGCGCAAAACCTTCGCGGAAGGCGAGTTGCGCAGCGGTGACACCGTCTGTGCCCGCGCCGAAGGCCTGTGGGTGTCCCCTCGATGAGGCACCCGGTGTGCTTCCTGGCCGGGGCCGGATCGCGGTGGCTACACTGGCCGCGTCCAATGGTCAAAACATTAGTAGTTGGGGGAGGCCGGTAGATGACCGAGTCCGGCTCTTCACGTGCCGTCGCGTCCGTGAACCCGTGGGGCGCCGACGGGGGCGGCAACGCCTCCGCGCTCTTCACGAAGGTCCGCACCCGCCGCGGCTTCGAGTACATCTACGACCAGATCCGCGACGCGGTGGCCGACGGGCGGCTGCGTCCTGGCGACCGGCTGCCCGCCGAACGCGACATGGCCGAGATCTTCGGGGTCAGCAGGCAGGGTGTGCGGGAGGCGATCCGCGGCCTGGAGACCACCGGGCTCATCGAGTCCCGGCCTGGCGTCACGGGCGGGGCGTACATCCGCGAGGGCGACCCGCAGATGGTGTCGCGGGCGCTCGGCGACCTGGCCTCGCTCGGCGCGCTGTCGTCGGAGGATTTGCTCGAAGCACGGATCCTGCTCACCTCCACCGTGGTCCGGCTCGTCGTCGAGCGCGCCACCGAGGAGGACTTCCGCCTGCTGGAGGAAGACGTCGCCTTCACCGAAGAGGCGTCGAAGAACACCGAGGCGAGTTTCGAGCGCACCGAGCAGATCACCGAGTTCTACCGGATCCTGGCCAAGGCCACGCACAACCAGGTCCTGGTGATCCTGACCGACTCACTGGCGCAGATCGTGCACCTGCGGCTCAACCGGGTCGGGCCGCCACCGAACCGGGACATCGGCAAGATCCGCCGCCGGATCCTCAACCGGCTGCGCGAAGGCGACGCCGACAAGGCGATCGCGGAGATCACCCGGCACCTGCGCCGGCTGGAGAAGGCACTGGTCGCGGCCGAGAAGGAACACGCGGCGGCCAACGGCACCCGCTGAGGCAGCACGGAAAAATGCCCTGGCCCTCCGTTCCGGGGGCCAGGGCATTTTTCGCGGGTCAGAGCTGGACGGCGACGAACTTCGTCTCCAGGAACTCGTCGATCCCCTCCGGGCCGCCTTCACGGCCGAGCCCGGACATCTTCACGCCGCCGAACGGCGCGGCCACGTTGGACACCGAGCCCTGGTTGAGCCCGACCATCCCGGTCTCCATCGCCTCGGACACCCGCAGGGCGCGCCGGTGGTTCTCGGTGAAGATGTAGGCGACCAGGCCGTAGTCGGTGTCGTTGGCGGCCGCGATCACCTCTCCTTCACTGTCGAACGGGATCAGCGGGGCGACCGGGCCGAAGATCTCCTCCCTGGTGATGCGCGCGGCCTTGGGCACGTCCTTGAGCACGGTCGGCTGGTAGAAGTAGCCCGGCCGGTCGGGGCGCGCGCCGCCCATGACCAGCTCGGCACCGTTGGCCACCGCGTCGGCCACCAGTGTTTCCACGGTGCCGCGCTGCTTCTCGGTGATCAGCGGGCCGAGGTCGACGCCTTCGTCGACCCCGCGCCCCTGCACGAAGCCCGTCATCCGGTCGGCCAGCTTGCCCGCGAAGGTGTCCATAATGGACCGTTGCACGTAGACCCGGTTGGCTGCGGTACAGGTTTCGCCGCCGTTGCGCATCTTCGTCATCATCAGCCCGTCGAGGGCGTTCTCGATGTCCGCGTCCTCGAAGACGATGAACGGCGCGTTGCCGCCCAGCTCCATCGACACCTTCAGCATGCGCTTCGCGGCCAGCTCCGCCAGGTGCACCCCGACCTGGGTCGAACCGGTGAAGGAGAGCTTGCGCGCCTTACCGGACGTGATCAGCGGCTCGAACACCTCGGCGGGCGAGTTCGTCGGCACCACGTTCACCACACCGTCGGGAATCCCGGCCTCGGTGAAGATCCCCGCCAGCAACAACATCGTCAGCGGCGTCTCCGGCGCCGGTTTCACGACCGTCGTGCAGCCCGCGGCCAGTGCCGGGGCGATCTTCCGCGCGCCCATCGACAGCGGGAAGTTCCACGGCGCGATCAGGATCGCCGGGCCGACCGGCTGCCTGGTGACGATGATCCGCGCGCCCCCGGCCGGGCTTTCCTGGTAGTTGCCCCGGATCCGCACCGCCTCTTCGGCGAAATGCCGGACGAAGTCGGCGGCGAGCGCGATCTCCGCCTTGGCCTCGCCGACCGGCTTGCCGGCCTCCAGCGTCATGACGAGCGCCAGCTCGTCTGCCCGCTCGTGCATCAGCTCGAACGCCCGCCGCAGCATCTCCGAACGCTGCCGCGCCGGCACCTTGCCCCAGGATTTCTGCGTCGCGACCGCGACGTCCAGCGCCCGCGCACCGTCCTCCGGCGTGCCGTCGGCGACCTGGCACAGCACCTCGCCGGTGGAGGGATCGTGGACGCCGAAGGTGCCGCCGCCGCTCGCGTCACCCCATTTCCCGCCGATCAGCAGCTGTTTCGGCGCGGCCGCGATCGCGGCCCGTTCCTGGTCGATCGTGATGGTCACCCTTGACTCCTCACCGCGAAAACCGTCTCGAGGGTTTCAAATGGTTTGACCATAAGCGTAGCATGACGTGCAGCCGCGCCGAAGCGGAAAGGCTTGGCGTGCAAGCGATCACGTGCCCACGGGGCCCGGACTGGAGGAACAGCATGCGATTGGCGAACAAACGAGCCCTCATCACCGCCGCGGCGTCCGGCATGGGCCGCGCCGGAGCAGAGCTCTTCGCCCGTGAAGGCGCCAGGGTGGCCGCCGTCGACCGCGACGCGGAAGCGCTGAAGTCCGTTGTGGACGGCATCAACGCCAACGGCGGCAAGGCCGAGGGGTTCGTCGCCGATCTCTCCGACAACGACGCGGTCACCCGGTGCTTCGGCGAGGCCACGGCCTGGCTGGGCGGCATCGACGTGCTGTGGAGCCACGCGGGAATGCCGGCGCCGTCGGAGTTCGAGGGGTTCGACCTGGGCCGGTACGAGCGCGCGGCGCAGCTCAACGTCACCCAGGCGACCCTGCTGGCCAGCCTGGCGGCCACCGGGATGCACAAACAGGACAAGGGATCCATCGTGTTCACCTCGTCCTCCTCCGGTCTGGTCGGCTCGGCGTCGAGCCCGCTGTACTCCTCGCTGAAAGCCGCACTGATCGGGCTGACCAAGGGGCTCGCCGTCCGGTACGCGGCCGAGGGCATCCGGGTCAACGCGATCTGCCCGGGAATGGTCGCGACTCCGATGCTCTACAACGACTTCATGGCCGACTCCCCGTTCAGCCGGGAGGAGACCGAGAAGCGGTTCCTCTCCGCTATCCCGATGGGCCGCCCGGGACAGCCGGAGGAAATCGCGCACGCCGCGCTGTGGCTGGCCTCCGACGACGCCTCCTTCGTGACCGGCGTAGCGCTTCCGGTGGATGGCGGGCTCGTCGCACGCTGACCTTGCCGACGACGATGAGGGCCACCATCGGTGATGGTGGCCCTCAAGGCTTTTCCGGTCATTCCTCTTCCGGCGCCAGCCGCACGGTGATGCCGTCGAGCGCGGCGTCGTGGGCGACCTGGCAGGAGAGCCGGGACGTGGCCTCGTCGTAGTATTCGGTCTCCTCGAGCAGTTCCAGCTCGTCCTCGCTCCGCTCGCCCAGCCGCCCCACCAGCTCCGGGTCCAGGAAAACGTGGCAGGTCGCGCACGAAGCGGTTCCGCCACAGGACGCGAGCACCGGGAGCCCGTTGTCCCGCAACGCTTCCATCAGCGACTGGTCCGGTTCCCAGGACAGCTCGTGGGACTCCCCTTCGCGGTCGAGCGCGGTCACGCCGATGGTACCTGCGGCGACCGTCGAGTGCTCAGCCATGGATCTCCTCCTTACACAGTGGCCAGGTACTGGGCCTGGGACAGTTTCACGCCGGGGTCCGCGGCGAGCCCGCGGTCGATCAGGGCGCCGGACGCGATGAGTTTCCTGGCAGGCGCGAAATCCCGGGCGGAACCGACCGTGTCGATCGCGGCCAGCCGCCCGTCACGCAGATACAGCACGGAGAAACGGCCCTGGCCCGGCGTTCCCCGGAGCAGGACCTCGTCCCCGGGCTCCCTCAGCCCGGCGGTCTGCAGCCGGACACCGTGCTGAACGGTCCAGAACCACGGCACCTCGGCCTTCACCCGGTCACTCCCGGCGATCGCGTCGGCGGCCGCGATCCCTTGTGCCACGGCGCTTTGCACGCTTTCCAGCCTGCGGTCGATCCCCTCCTCGGGGCACACCTGCCGGACCACGTCGCCGACGGCGTAGACGTCCGGATCCGACGTCCGGCACTGCCGGTCCACGAGCACGCCGTCCGCGCATGCGAGACCGGCTTCCTCGGCCAGCGACTGGTTCGGCACGACACCGATCCCGGCCACGACGACGTCCGCCTCGTGGACCTCGCCGCTCGACGTCACCACCTTCTCCACCGCTCCGGCACCCTCGAACGCCGTCACGCCCTCGCCGAAGACGAACCGTGTTCCCTCGGCCCGGTGCAGATCCTCGTAGAACCGGGACACCACATCGGACGTCACCCGGCTCATCACCCGGTCCTGTGCCTCGATGACCGTGACCGCGCACCCCAGTGACCGGGCGGCCGCGGCGACTTCCAGCCCGACGTAGCCCGCGCCCACGAGCACCACCCGGCGGCCGGGCGCCAGCTCCCCGCGCAGCGCGCTCGCGTCGGCCGCGGTCTTGAGCGTGCGGACTCCGCGCAAGTCGCTGCCGGGCACGGGAAGCGTACGGGCGGTGGACCCGGTCGCCAGGATCAGCTTCCCGTACCTCAGCCGTTCCCCGTCCGCGAACTCGATCTCCCGCGAATCCCGCAGGACCCGCGCGACCCGCTTCCCGCCGATGCGGGCGATCCCCCGCGCGGCGTAGAAATCCGCCTTGCGCAACGGGTTCGGCGTGGTGACCGCGCCCTTGAGCACGTCCTTCGACAACGGCGGCCGCTCATAGGGCAGGGCCTCGTCCTGGTCGATCAGGACCGTCTCCCGGCCCAGCTCGGCGAGCCGTGCCGCGGTCTGGACACCGGCATGGCCGGCGCCCACGATCACGATGGGGCGTCCGTCCACTTCGGTCACTTCCCGCCTGCCGGCACGAGGTCGACCCGCAGCGACTCGGGACCGGTCGTCATGCTGTTGCCCTTGAGGAAGACCAGGTCCCGGTCCGGGTCGAAGGACACGGACGCGACCTTCTGCCCGAGCAGTTCCGCTGTCACCCGGGTCTCCAGCCGGGCCAGCGGGGCGCCGAGGCAGCTGTGGATCCCGTGCCCGAAACCGAAATGCCCCTCGGCGTCGCGGTCGATGTCGAACTCGTCGGCCCGCGGCCACACGTTCTCGTCCCGGTTCGCCGAAGCGATCAGCAGCCGCACGATCGAGCCCGCCGGGATGGTCACCCCGCGGACCTCCACGTCCTCACTGGTCCGCCGCACCGCTCGGTGGACGGGGCCGCGCATCCGCACGAGCTCCTCGACGAACCGCTCGGCGTCCGCCGGGTTGTCGCGAAGCCTGCCCAGCAGCGCCGGATTGTAGGTCAGCTCGCGGAAACCGCCGCCCATCAGGCGCATCGTCGTCTCGAAGCCGGAGACGAACACGAACCCGCACAGCTCGATCGCCTCTTTTTCGGAGATCAGCCCGTCGTCCAGCCAGGACCGGGCGATGCTGCCGCCGACCGACTCGCTCTTGGCTTCGTAGAGCCGAAGCAGATTGCCGTGCAGGTACTCGAAGAACTCGCGCGTGTACCGCTCGTCCTCCGGGGTGCCGGGTGCGCTGCGGGCGAGCCGGGCGAAGAAGATGAACATCTGCTCCGACAGGAACGAAACGTGCTCCAGGTCGTCGATCGGGACGTCGAGGATGCTGCTGATGGTGGCCATCGTCAGCGGGCGGGCGTAACCCTCGAGCACTTCGCCCCCGCCGGAGGCGATCATCTCGTCCAGCTTCGCGCCCGCGACCTCCCGCACTCGCTGCTCCACGAGCCCGATCGTCTTCGGCGTGAACGCCGCGGCGACCACCTTGCGCAGGCGCGAGTGGTCCGGCGCGTCCATCAGCGTCAGGAACGCCAGCTCCTGCACGTCATTGACCTGGGAGCGGAAGATCTTCGGTTTGCGCAGCGCCCAGCGGACATCCTCGTGGCGCGCCACCATCCAGACGTCGCCGTCGGTGTGCCGGACTCGCAGCACCGGCGCGTTCTTCCGCATCCACGCGTAGTGCGCGTAGGGCTCGCCCTGCGTGCCCGTCTCGTCGATGATGCGGTACGGCTCGAGGCCTTCGGGCCAGTCGAGCTCGTGGGAGTACGGCGGCAGCTGCGCGGTCGGCGTCGTCATCGACATCGTCCGTCCTTTCGAAGTCTTGCGTGGCCTGAGATCCACTCTGACAACGGGTGAGGACGGCACGTAGCCGGATTTCGGTGAGTAAAAGAATTGGCCCCGGCCCGGTGAAAAACGAAAAGGAGCGGCGGCCCGCAGGCCACCGCTCCTGCACCCGCGCCCGTGTCAGCCGGACTGGTAGCGCTGCTCCAGTTCGTCATAGAAAGGCTTGCCCACCAGGCGCTGCCGCTCTTTCCAGCCGGTCAGGTCACCGGCAACGGAGGCCAGCGAACCGGTCTCCTTGAGCCCTTCGAGCACCCGCAGCGTGCCCTTGACCGCGCCTTGCAACGGCGCGTTCGCGAACAACGCGATCGAGAACCCGCCGAGCTGGTCCAGCGGGACCATCGGGGTGCGCCCGCCCTCCACGAAGTTGATGACCTGGGGACCGCCGAGTTTGCGCGGGATGTCGTGGATCTCCTCGACGGTCTGCGGCGCCTCCAGGAAGATCACGTCCGCGCCGGCTTCCTGGTATGCCGCGGCTCGCTCCAGCGCGCCGTCGAACCCTTCCCCCGCCCTGGCGTCGGTCCGGGCGATGATCAGCAGGTCGTCGTCGGTGCGGGCCTCGGCCGCCGACCGCACCTTCTGCACCATTTCGGCGGAGCTGATCAGCTCCTTGCCGCCGAAATGCCCGCAGCGCTTGGGAAAGCGCTGATCCTCCAGCTGCACGGCGTCGGCACCGGCCCGCTCCAGCTCACGGATCGTGCGCCGGACGCCGATGGCGTTGCCGAACCCGGTGTCCCCGTCCACGATCAGCGGCAGCGTGACGGCTTCACGGATCGCCGCGACGTGCGCGGTCAGCTCGCTCAGGGTGACCAGGCCGATGTCGGGCGTGCCGAGGAAGGTGTTCGCGATGCCGGCCCCGGTCACGTACACCGCCTCGAAGCCCACCTCCGCGATCAGCCTCGCCGTCAGCGCGTTCGCGGCGCCGGGCACCACCAGCAGCGGGCCGTCCGTCACGCGGGCGCGCAGCTTCCTGCGGGTTTCGCTCATTCCTCAGATTCCCATCCGCCGCGCGACGAGCTCCCGGTGCTGATCCGGCGTCCCGAACAACGCGGCATTGCTCTTGGCCCGGCGGAAGTACAGATGCGCCGGATGTTCCCAGGTGAAGCCGATCCCGCCGTGCACCTGGATGGTGTCGTAGGCGATCCGGACGAAAGTGTCCGAGCACAACGCCTTCGCCATACTCGCTTCGGCGGGCAGCGCCGCCGGGTCGTGCACGGCACAGTCGGCGACGCGGTACACGGCGGCCTTCGCGAGTTCGACCGCCATCAGCATGTCGGCGAGTTTCTGTTTGATCGCCTGGAATCCGCCGATGGGCTTGCCGAACTGCTCCCGGGTCCTGGCGTACTCGGCCGACATCTCCACCAGCCGCAGGGCGCCGCCGACGTCCTCCGCGGCGAGTGCCAGCGAAACGAGATCGAGCGCGCGCTCGACCGCGGGCAACGCCGCGCCTTCCTCGCCGAGCAGCTCGGCAGGCGTGTCCGCGAGCGCGATCCGGGACAGCCTGCGCGTGCGATCCATGGTCTCCATCGGCGACACGGCCAGCCCCGCAGCCCCCGCGCGAACCAGGAAGAGGCTGACGCCTGCCGAGGTCGTGGCCGTGACGAGCAGGATCCCGGCCGCGCCGCCGTCGAGCACGTAGAGCTTCTCGCCGGACAGCCGCCAGCCGCCGTCCCGCTGTTCCGCGGTCGTTTCCACCGCGCCGGGATCCCAGTCCCGGGCGGATTCCACCAGCCCGGCCGTGGCCACCACCTCACCCGCGCACAGTCCCGGAAGCAGCTCGCGCGCCTGGTCACCACCGGTCTCCAGCAGGAGGTTCGCCGCCAGGACGGCACTGGACAGCCAGGGCGCGCCCAGCAGCGCCCGGCCTGTTTCCTCGGCCACGATCGCCACCTCGACCTGCGAGAACCCGGATCCGCCGTAGTCCTCCGGCACGGCCAGCCCGGCCAGGCCGAGCTGGCCGGTCAGCTGCTCCCAGACCGCCTTGTCGTAGCCCTGGTCGCTGTCGAGCAACCGCCGCACCTGGGCCTCGCCGGAATGGTCCGTGCAGAACTTCCGGAGGACCCGGCGCAGCTCGTCCCGCTCCTCGCCGAATACCGATGCCAAGCCAGGACCGTCCCTTCACCGCTCGCAACCTAATGGTTTGACCAATACGCTAGACTTCGCCCCGCGGGAGGTCAAGCACGGAGGACCGGCGCTTGACACGACGGGGCCGGTCGGCACAATGGACAACCATTCCGGGCTCCCGGAACGCCTTCGAAGAAATCCGTCACCGGTGTCCACAATGGATCACCGGGCACGGATCCCGTTTTGTCGGCGCCGTTTCTCCCTGAACCATTGAGTGCACAATGAGGTGTCGCACATGGAAACCACGGCCGGAACCCCAGCCCCGACCGGCATCGGCAAGATCCGCCGGGCGGGCGCGATCGGGAACTTCATCGAGTACTTCGACAACGCCCTCTACGGCTTCTTCGCGGTCACGATCGCGAAGCTGTTCTTCCCCGCCTTCGACCCGGTGGTGGGACTGCTGTCCACCTTCGCCCTGTTCGGCGTCTCCTTCGTGGTGCGGCCCCTCGGCGCGATCGTGTTCGGCCACATCGGCGACCGGTGGGGCCGCAAGACCGTGCTGATCAGCTCGATCCTGCTGATGAGCATCGCCACGGCGCTCGTGGGCGTGCTGCCCACGTACTCCGCCGCCGGCGTACTCGCCCCGGTCCTGCTGCTGTTCTGCCGGCTGTGCCAGGGTTTCTCGACCGGGGGTGAATCGACCACCGCCCTCGTGCTCGTCGCCGAGCATTCCCCGGTCCCCGACCGCGGACGCAACGTCGCGCCGCTCATCTCGGCCACCATCGCCGCGAGCGTGGCGGCCTCGCTGACCGCGATGATCGTGAGCCTCGCCGTCCCGGCGTCCGCGCTCAGCGGCGGGTTCTGGCGGGTGCCGTTCCTGATCGCGATCCCGCTGGGGGTCGTCGGGCTGGTCCTGCGGCTGCAGGTCGACGACGCCGAGGTCTACAAGTCCGCCGCCGAGGTCTCGACGGTGATCGGCAAGAAGCACACGCCGCTGGCGCAGGCCTTCCGGACGGCCAAGAAGGGAATGCTGGTGCTGTTCCTGTGGGTCGCGCTCCAGGCGACCGCCGGGTACATCACCGTGAGCTACATGGCGACCCACCTGATGCATTTCGACGGGCACAGCACCATCAGCACGTACGCGATCATCGCCGCCGGCCTCGCCGTCGCCACGGCCGCGATGCCGCTGCTGGGCAGGCTCACCGCGCGGATGAGCCGCAAGACGTTCGCGATGGCGATGGCGGCCGGGCTCGTGATCTTCAGCTATCCCGCGTTCCTGCTACTCGGCCAGGGTGCCGTGGTCGCCACGATCGGGCTCGCCGCCTTCGCGGTCCTGCAGTTCGGCACGATGATCAGCTCAGGGCTGGCCGTGGTCGAGCTGTTCCCCGTGGACGTCCGTGCCAGCGCGTCGGCACTGCCCTACGCGCTCGGCTTCGCCGCGTTCGGCGGCACCGCACCGTTCATCTCGACCTGGCTCGCGGCCGAGTTCTCCCCCACCGCGCCGGCGTTCTACGTCATCGTGCTGGCGGTCATCGGGTTCTTCGTCGGCTGGCTCGGCCTGCCCAACGCCCGGGAAATGGCCGTGCTGGCCGACGGTGGCACGGACGTCGGCACGGGGCAGGAGACTGGTGCGGAGCGACGCATGCCCGCATGATGAAGTCCGAGCAGGAAGTCCGGAAGTGAGGCAACGGTGCCCAAGACCGAGGGCGAATCGCTGATCAGCCGGGTCGCGCGCGTGCTGGAAGCGTTCGACCGCGACACCGAATCGGTGTCGCTGAGCACGCTCGCCAACCGGTCGGGGCTGCCGTTGCCCACCACCCACCGGCTCGTCACCGAACTGGTCCGCTACGGGCTGCTCGAACGCGACGGCACCAAGGAGATCCGGATCGGGCTGCACCTGTGGGAGCTGGCCGGGCGGGGCAACCGGGGGCTGGACATCCGCGACGCTGCCCTGCCGTTCATGGTCGACCTGCGCACCGCGATCCACGAAATCGTCACCATCTCGGTGCTCGACCAGGGTTCGGCGCTGTTCCTGGAGCGCCTGGCCCCGGCGGCGACCACCCTCGTGGCGGGCCGGATGGCGGAACGGCATTCGCTGCACGCCTCCTCCTCCGGCCTGGTACTGCTGGCGTTCTCGCCGCCGGACTACCAGGAGGAGGTGCTCTCCGGCCCGCTGGAACGGCTCACCGACGAGACCGTCACCGATCCCGCCCAGCTGCGCCAGATCCTGGCCGACATCCGGCGGCGGCGGATGGTCTACGCGCCAGGGATCGGTACCGTCGACTGGAGCGGCATGGCCGTCCCGGTCACCGGGGCCGGCGGCGAGGTGGTGGCCGCGCTCAGCGTCGTCTATCGCCGCGGCACCGAGCGCCCGCTGGCCCACGAACACGCCATGCACACCGCGGCAGCCGGGATCTCCCGCGTGCTGACGCAAGGACGGCACCGCCCCTGAACCCCAGGTCAGGCACCTGCTCAGGAGCGCGAGAGCACTGCTGCTGACCGTGCTGGGAGATTTCGCGTGGCCGGAGAACCGGCCTGTGTGGACGTCGGCCCTGCTCTACGCCCTCACTGGAATGGGTCGTGAGGAGCGCACAGCGCGGCAAGCCGTCGCGCGCTGCGCGAAAGCGGGCTGGATCGAGAAGACCAAACACGGACGCACGGTCTCCTGGACACTGACTCCGCAGGGCGCCGAAGTGATCTCTTCCGGGGCGCGCCGGGTCGGCGGGCGTGCCCCGCGCAAATGGGACCGCCGCTGGCTGATCCTTTCGACCACCGTCCGCGAGTCACGCCGCGCGACGCGCACGCGCCTGTACGCCGGGTTGCATTGGGCAGGCTTCGGCAGCCCCACACCGGGTCTGTGGGTCTGCCCGCACACCGACCGGCTCGACGAGGTGACGCGCCTGATCGAGGACCTCGGCCTCAAGGACGAAACGATCGCCTTCATGGGGACCGCCGAGGCCGTGGGCATCCCGGAAACGGAGCTGGTGCACCGGTCCTGGGACCTCGACGCGCTCCGGTCGTACTTCGAACAGGTCCTGCTCCAGTACGGCGATCTGACGCCGGCCCCCGGTGACGACACGTTCTTCGCCTACCTGGGGATTGTCAGCGAGCTACAGCGGTTTCCCTACCGCGACCCGAAACTCCCGGAGGAGCTGGTTCCGGACTGGGTCGGCAGGAAGGCCGCGTCGACGCTGTGGAACCTGCGCGACAAATGGTCGAAAGAGGCGACCCGGCGCTGGGCTGAGCTCAACGCCGGGCCCTGACTCAAGCCCGGAACGCCGCACCGGCGGCGGCCGGGAACCGGGTGTCCACTTCCGCAAGCAACTCCGGTGACAGCGACAGGCCTCCCGCGGCCAGGTTCTCCGCCAGGTGTTGCGGCCGCCCGGCGCCGGGGATCGGGACCGCTCCCTTCGCCATCAGCCACGCGAGCGCCAGTTGCGCGGGCGTGTATCCGTGCTGCCGGGCCAAGTCCAGGATCGAACCGAAGGCGCTCACGTTCGCGGCGAGGTTCTCCGGCGAGAAACGGGCGTTGCGGGAACGGAAGTCCCTGCCGGGCATCTCCTTGATCTCGCCGGAGAGGAAACGCCGGTCGGCCAGGAATCCGCTGCCAAGCGGGCCCCAGGCGACCAGTCCGGTCCCGGTTTCGTCGCAGGCCGGGATCAGCTCGCGCTCGGGATCGCGGTGCCACAACGAATATTCGGTCTGCACGGCGGCTATCGGGTGCACCGCTGCCGCCCGCCTCAGTTCGTCTGCCGTGACATTGGACAGCCCGAGGTGGCCGACCTTGCCCGCCCGGACCTGCTCCGCCATGGCCCCCACGGTCTCCTCGACCGCCACCCCGGGATCCGGGAAGTGCAGGTACCACAGGTCGATCCGGTCCACGCCGAGCCGCTCGAGGCTCGCGTCGATGGCGCGCGCGACGTGCTCGGGGCTGCCGTCGACGAAGAGCTTCATCCGGTAGCCGACCGAGATCCGGCGGCCCTGGTCCGGCCCGGCATACCCGAATTTCGTCGACAGGACGACTTCTTCGCGACGCCCTTCGATCGCCCGCCCGACCAGGCGTTCACCTTCTCCGCGGGAACCGTAGGCGTCGGCGGTGTCGATCAGCGTGACCCCGCCGTCGAGGGCCCCGCGGATCGCGCGGACGGCCTCATCCTCGCTGATTTCGCCATACACGCCAGGCGAAAGCCCTATGGTGCCCAGCCCCAGCGCCGACACGGTGAGACCGGCGCCGAGGCTCCGGGCAGGCAGCGCGGTCACGGCGAAACCACCGCGCGCAGTACCTCCGGCGAACCTTGAAGGGCCGTACGCTGCATGTGGTGCAGGACGGCCCGGATGCCACCGAGTTCCTCACCACCGCCCGCGCGACCCGGCCCACCATGCACCGTATGCGGCAGGGGCGAACCATGGCCGGTGGACTCGCCCGCGTTGTCGCGGTTCAGCAGAAGAAGCCTGCCGTGCCAGGGAGCCAGCCCGCCGCCGACTGCGCTGACGAACGCCGCGTCGTGGCTGACCACGCTGCCCGCGAGGCTTCCCGCGCCGCGTGCGGCCAGTTCGACCGCGTGCGCCGGGCCGTCGTAGGGCAGCACAGTGCTGACGGGGCCGAACGCCTCGACAGCGTGCGGTGCCCGCGCGTCCGGGTCGGCGCGCAGGAGCAGGGGCGGCAGGAAGCCCCCGTTTTCGGCATTGGCCCCGGAAAGCCCGAACGCGTCGGGATTCCCGTGCACCAGCTGGGCTTCACCGGTGAGCGTCTTGAGGGCCCGCCGTACCTCGTCCCGCTGGGACAGACTCGCCAGCGGTCCCATGTGGACACTGTCGTCCGCCGGGTCGCCGACGTGGATCTCCGCCAGTTTCGCTGTGACGGCGCCGATGACGTCCTCGATCACTGCCCGAGGGACCAGTGCGCGCCGGATCGCGGTGCACTTCTGGCCCGCCTTCACGGTCATCTCGGTGACCAGCTGCCCGACGTAGAGGTCGAACTCCGGCGTGCCAGGGCGTGCGTCCGGGCCGAGGACCGAGCAGTTGAGCGAGTCGGCCTCGGCGGTGAACCGGACCGCGTTCCCGGCTACCACCGGATGCGCGCGCAGCGCCGCCGCGGTCGCGGCGGAACCGGTGACCGACAACAGATCCTGGCCGGTGAGGTGGTCCGCCAGATCCCCGGGCGGGGCGCACACCAGCTGCAAGGCTCCCTCGGGCAGCAGGCCCGACTCCACGATGCGGCGGACCACCAGCTCGGTCAGGTAGGCCGTCTGGCTGGCGGGCTTGACCACCGACGGAACCCCGGCGAGGAACGCGGGCGCGAACTTCTCCAGCATGCCCCACACCGGGAAGTTGAACGCGTTGATCTCGACGGCGGCACCCGTCAGCGGCGTGTACACGTGCTGGACGGCGAAGGTGCCGTTCTTGCCCACCTGCTCGGGCCCACCGTCGGCCAGCAAGCCGCGCTCGGGCAACTCCCGTGCCCCTTTGCCACCGTAGACGAACAGGACTCCGATGCCACCGTCCACATCGACCGTGGAGTCCCGTTTCGTCGCGCCGGTCCGGGTCGAGAGGGCGTGGAACTCGTCGAGGTGCCCGCGCAGGAACTTGCCGAGGTCCTTGAGAATCGCCGCGCGCTGGTGGAAGCCGAGCGCCCGCAGCGCCGGACCGCCCACCTGCCGGGCGTAGCCGAGAACCTCTCCGAAATCGGGGCCGCTCAACGGAATCCGCGCCACCTCGGCCCCTGTGGTGGCGTCGGGCAGTGGGCGTCCTTCGCCCTCGAAGCCGCGCCAGTGCCCGAGGACATGGCTTTCCAGCATCCGGGTCATTCACTGTCCTTTCCGGACTTGGCCGCGTAGCCGGCGATGAAGTCGGTGTCCACGCCGATGGGCCCGGTGTTCACGGCACCGCCGGGCGCGCCGAGCACGTCGTCCCGGCCCGGGAGCGGTTTCTCGAAGAAGGCACGGTTGTCCTCGACGAACTGCTCTTGGTCATCGGGGACCCGGCGGTCCTGGCTGATCGCCTGCACTGGGCAGGCCGATTCGCAGTTGCCGCAGTCGATGCATTCCAGGGGGTTGATGTAGAGCTTGCGTTCCCCTTCGTAGATGCAGTCGACGGGGCACTCCTCCATGCAGGAGCGGTCCATCACGTCGATGCACGGCTCCGCGATCACGTAGGGCATGACAGGTTCTCCTCGGACTTCTCAAACGGATGCCGGCGCGTCGGTGGAATGTCCCGGGAACACGGGCTGCGCCGGGTCGAGGTGGTGCGCCGCGTTGTTCACCGCCGTCGCGGCCTCGCCGAAACCGACCGCGATGAGCCGCACCTTGCCCGGGTAGTCGGTGATGTCGCCCGCGGCGAAGATCCCGGGCACCGTGGTGCGCATCGCCGGGTCGACCACGATGTGCCTGCGGCCGGTGACCTCGATCCCCCACTCCAGCAGCGGGCCCAGGTTCGCCGTGAACCCGAGCGCGGCGATGATCTTCTGGCACGGCAGGGTTTTCACCGCGCCGCCGGTGGTGCTGACCTCGACGCCGTCGATGGCCCCGGTCCCGTGCACCGCGCTGATCTGGGCGTTGGTGATGATCTCCACGTCCGACGCCTGGACCGCCGAAACGGTGGCCGGATGGGCGCGGAAGGTGTCTCGGCGGTGCACCAAGGTCACGGAGTTGGCGACCGGGTGCAGCGCGTGCGCCCAGTCGAACGCGCTGTCACCCCCGCCCGCGATGACCACGTCCGCCCCGGCGTAGTCCTCCAGCCGCCGCACGAAATACGCCAGCCCCTCGCCCTCGAACACCCGCGCCGCCGGCAGCGGCCGCGGCGTGAAGTTCCCGATGCCACCGGTGATCAGCACCGCGCCTGCCCGGACCGTCACGCCCTCGCGGCTGGTCACCACGAACTCCTCCCGGCCATCCGGCCCGGGCACTCGTTCGAGCGCGTCCGCGCGGTGGCCCAGCAGGTACTCCGGGCCGAACGGCTCCGCCTGGGCCAGCAGCCGTTCGACGAGCTCCCGGCCGCGCACGGCCGGGAACCCCGCGATGTCGAAGATCTCCTTCTCCGGGTACAGGGCGTTGACCTGCCCGCCCGGTTCCGACAGCGAATCCATCACCGCCACGGACAGGCCGCGGAACCCCGCGTAGTAGGCGGCGAACAGCCCGGCCGGGCCTGCCCCGACGATCAGCAGATCGACGGTCTTCGCAGTAGTCATCGCGGCCGCCTCACGGGAGGTAGACGTACTCGTAGTCGAAGGGCTTGCCGTTGATGCCCTGGCGCGGCGGCGCGACCCAGCTGGCGATCCTGCCGCGCTCGTACACCGGGTACATCAGCGACCGCACGAACGTGAAGTCCTCGCTGGTGGGCAGCCACTTCGCGCGGCACTGCTCCCAGGTCGCGGCGTCCAGCACAGTCCCTTGTGGACTGATGTGGAAGTCCGAGTACACCCCGACCTCGCGGTTGAACCCCACATGCGGCAGCGACAGCCGGAAGTCGATCCCCGCGTCGGAGAGGATCTTGTTCCAGCGGTTGAGGCCGTTCTGGCAGTCCGCGCTGTATTCACCGCGCAGATCCAGGTTCAGCAGCAGCAGCGCGGACAGCTCCTCCTGGGTCCAGATGCCGTCGGCACCGGGCTTGTCCAGGAACATCGCGTCCTCGGTCAGCTTGTGGTCGTCGGTGCGCCGTTCCTCCTGCCAGCGCCCCTTGAGCCCGGCGGTGAAGTAGTTGGCGGCGTTGGTGGAGGTCTCGCTGCCGAACAGGTCCAGCGAGACGCTGTAGTGGAAGTTGATGTAGCGCTGGATGATCTCGAGCGGGATCCCGCCGTGCGCCGCGATGTCCATCGTGTCGTGCTCGCGGATCAGGTCGGCGGAACGCTGCACCACCCGATCGACACCGGTCGTGCCGACGAACATGTGGTGCGCTTCTTCCTTGAGCATGAACTCACACGTGCGGGAGAGCGGGTCGAACGCCGACTCCTTCAGCGTGCCCAGCTGGTACTTCCCGTCGCGGTCGGTGAAGTAGGTGAACATGTAGAACGCCAGCCAGTCCGCGGTCTCCTCGTTGAACGCGCCGAGGATGCGGGGCGAGTCCGGGCTGCCCGAGTTGCGGAACAGCAGGGCTTCCGCCTCTTCACGCCCTTCGCGGCCGAAGTAGGCGTGCAGCAGGTACACCATCGCCCACAGGTGCCGGCCCTCTTCGACATTGACCTGGAACAGGTTGCGCAGGTCATACAGCGACGGGGCGGTCAGGCCGAGCAACCGTTGCTGCTCCACCGAAGCCGGCTCGGTGTCGCCCTGCACCACGATCAGCCGCTGCAGATCCGCCCGGTACTCCCCCGGCACCTGCTGCCACGCCGGCGCGCCCCGGTTCTCCCCGAACGCGATCCGCCGGTCCTGCCGCGGCTCGGACAGGAAGATGCCCCACCGGTACTGCTCCAGGGCGACGTGGTCGAAATGCGCCCAGCCCTCCCGGCCGACGCTCACCGCCGTGCGCAGGTACACACCCTGGTTCTCCAGGGCGGGCCCCATCTCACCCCACCAGTTCAGGAACTTCGGCTGCCAGCCCTCCAAGGCCCGCTGCAGCCGCCGGTCCGAGGACAGGTCGACGTTGTTGGGGATCTTGTCCTCGTAGTTGATGGATGTCGTCACGGCTCACACCCGCTTCCTGTCGAAGATCGCTTTCGTCCCGGTGCCGTAGCGGCGCAGCGCGCCCTCGGCGCCGGAGGCGTTGGGCCGGATGAAGATCCAGTTCTGCCAGGCGGAGAGCCGGCCGAACACCTTGGTCTCGACGGTTTCCGGGCCGACGAACCGGTGGTTCGCCTCCATCCCCGTGCACGCGTCCGGGGACAGCGCCGCCCGGCTCTCGACCACGATGCGGACCTCGTCTTCCCAGTCGATGTCGTCCGGGGCGTCGGTCACCAGCCCCAGCTCCTTGGCTTCGAGCGGGGTGATCGGCCGGCCGGTTTCCTTGCCGCGCAACCAGTCCAGATGCTCGGCGTGGCCGTAGAACCGCGACTCCAGCCGCGACAGCCCGTTGCCCATCGGGAAGGCGCCGAAGTTGGCTTCGGTCAGGCGGATCGCCGCGCGCTCCTCGGAGTCCTCATCGTCGATCGGAGGGCCGTCGAGAATGTACTGCCGGTCGCAGGCCAGGGCCAGCTCGGTCAGCATGCCGGTGAAGCAGCTACCCGGCTCGATCAGCGCGATCAGACTGCGGCTGGTCACGTCGAGCCGCTTGAGCGTGCGCTTGAAGTACTGCACGATTTCGTTGGCCAGCCAGTGGCTCCCGGCATGGGCCAGCAGCAGCCGCTCGTAGCCGTCGACCACGTCCGGGTCGCCTTCGGTGCGCAGCACCCACGTGCCCAGTTCCGTTTCGTTGGCACGCAGCCGCAGGATCAGGTCGTCCAGCTCGCGGGTGACCTGAAGCGGCCAGAACCGGGCGCCGACACCATCCAATGTGGACGGAGCGGACTCGCGCGGGACCCGCACGGTCACCGCGACCACGGAATTCGCGCGATCGAACTCGGCGGACACGTACTCGTAACGGATACCGTCCGCAGTGACCTCGCGGTCGAGCGGGACCAGCTCCACACCCTGGGCATCCGCGGGCCGGTTCGACCTGAGCGCGAGTTCGGCGGCCCGCCGCCGGACCGCGTCGTCGAACTGACGGGGCGGCACGATCTCGTCCACCAGGCCCCAGTCCACGGCCGTCTTGCCGCGCACGCCATCCGAACGCGTGGCGAACACGTCGGCGAGATCCTTGCGCACCCCGCGCTTGTCGACCACCCTGGTCAGCCCGCCAGTGCCCGGCAGCACACCCAGCAACGGCACCTCCGGCAGCGAAACAGCGGAGGAGTTGTCGTCCACCAGGATGATGTGGTCCGCCGCCAGCGCCAGCTCGTACCCACCACCCGCGCAGGCGCCGTTCACCGCGGCCAGATACGTCTGTCCGGAGTGGAGGGTGGTGTCCTCCATCCCGTTGCGCGTCTCGTTCGTGAACTTGCAGAAGTTCACCTTCCACGAGTGCGCCGACCCGGCCAGCATCCGGATGTTCGCACCGGCGCAAAAGACCTTGTCCTTGCCGCTGGTCACCACGACGGTCCTGACCCCGGGATGCTCGAACCGCAGCCGCTGGGTCGCGTCGTAGAGCTCGATGTCCACGCCGAGGTCGTAGGAGTTGAGCTTCAGCTCGTAGCCCGGAACCAGGCCACCGTTCTCGTCGACGTCCAGCACCAGCCAGGCGATCTCGCCCTCGACGCGCAGTCTCCAGTGCCGGTAGGTGTCCGGGTGCGCGTCGAAGGAGACCTCCGGCCCGGCCGGGGCGTCCGCCCTCGTTTCCCTGTCCGCGATGACTGTCATGGGCCCTCCTTCGTTACCGACAATCTACAAGTTTTATTTGGATCGTCAATATTTAGTAGAATGTTAGCGTTGGAGACGCAACCCACACAAGACGTGTCCTCGCCGAGCGCGTGCTCGCCAGGCATGACGAAACGGAGGTATCGGCGAGGTGTTCGGTCCATAACGGACAGAGGAGCGACACCCCCGGCACGGCGCAGGCGTCGCGCGTGCCGCGCCGACCGCGTTCGCGCCGGGTTCCCCACCGCGGGCGTGTGCGCCGGGCAGGAACGGGACGATTTCCCCAGCCCAGGGAGACCCGCGGACGGTGGACTGCGCCATCACGCCGGAGGACGTGACCCAGCTCCAGCACACGTCCGGGACGACGGCCTCGCGGTCATTGACCACACCGCGTTCGTGCCGCACCAGGGTTTCGAGGAAGAAACACTCCGCTTCGGCGCCGTCCGCGCATCGAGCGCCGAACGGTGGCCCCCTGAGGCAGCGCCTCCGCCACGCCGCCGGGCCACCTCGGCGCACGTCACCATGACGGTAATGTTGTCCAGGACCGAGGTGGTGATAAGTGATGGCAGAGGGCGGGAACAGGCCCCGCGTGTCCCGGCGGCGCGAGGTTTCGCATGCGAGTGCGAGGTCGCTGCTGGTGACGATGCTCGGCGAGTTCGTGCTGCCGCGCGGCGAACCGGTCTGGACCTCGACCTTCGTGCACATGCTGGCGCGCTTCGGGATCGAGGAGAAGGCCGCGCGCCAGGCCCTGACCCGCGCCGCCAGTGAAGGGTGGATCGTGTCGGAGCGGGCCGGGCGGCGGGTGCGCTGGCAGCTGACCGCTCCCGGGCGCAGGCTCCTGACCGAAGGGGCGGAACGGATCTACGGCTTCGGCCGGGCGCAGCAGGACTGGGACCGGCGGTGGCTGATCCTGCTCGTGTCCATCCCGGACTCCCAGCGCGATCTCCGGCACCGCGTGAAGAGCCAGCTGTCCTGGGCGGGTTTCGGCTCGCCGACGCCCGGGGTGTGGGTCAGCCCGGACACCACGCCGCCGCCGGAGGCGGAAAAGATCATCGCCGAGCTCAAGGACGGCGGGCAGGCGATGTCGTTCGTCGCGGCGCACGGTGACGTCAGCGACGAGGTGGACATGGTCGCGAAAGCGTGGGATCTCACCGGGCTCGAGGCGAACTACGAGGCGTTCATCGACGAGTTCACCGGCCTGAAGCCCCGCGCCGGCGACGCCACCTTCGACGCGCTCGTCCGGCTCGTGCACGAATGGCGCCGGTTCCCGTTCCTCGACCCCGGGCTGCCGCGCGACCTGCTGCCCGCCCGCTGGAGCGGCGAGCAGGCGGCCAGGCTTTTCCACAAGCAGTACGACCAGTGGCGCGAACGTGCCGTGCGCTACTGGGAAACCGTCGCGGACGCCGAGGAAGCCGCCTGACGCCGGCGTTCACATGTCACGTCCCCCGGTGACCTCCAGCACCGCCCCGGTCACGAACGACGACATGTCGCAGGCCAGGAACAGCACCGCGTTCGCCAGTTCGTGCGGCTCCCCGGCGCGGCCCAGCGGGGTGTCCTGGATCCGCGCCTGCCATGCCCCCTCCGCCATCGCCCTGGCGCCGGGCGTACCGAACAGGCCAGGCTGCACCGTGTTCACCCGGACGCCGAACGGCGCCCACTCCTTCGCGGCCGTCTTCGTCAGCCCGACGATGGCCGCCTTCGCCGCGGCGTAGTGCCCCTGCGCGATCCCTCCGGTCTTGGCGACGATCGACGAGATGTTCACGATCGTGCCGCTCCCCTGCCCGCGCATGGCTTTCGAGGCTTCCCGCATCATCAGCCACGATCCCTTGAGGTGGACGTCGAGCACCTCGTCCCAGACCTCGACGGTCATCTTCCGCAGGGTCGACGGTTTGATCACGCTCGCGTTGTTCACGAGGACGTCCACCGAGCCGTACGCGTCCTGGCACGCCCGCACGAGGTGCTCCGCGCTCGCCGGGTCGCGGACGTCGGCCTCGACGCACATCGCGGTGCCGCCACGATCCTCGATCCGTGCCGCGACGCTCGCGGCGGCCACGGCGTTGAGATCCGCGACCGCGACGCGCGCCCCATGCCCGGCGAACACCTCGGCGATCGCCTGCCCGAGGCCCTGTCCCGCGCCGGTGACGATGACACTGCGCTGGTCGAGCAGTTTCGCGCTGATCATCCCGGTACCCCGGCGGTCGTGGTCTCGTCCCGGTCCACTCCCCCGGATCCGGTCCATTCCCGGAGCAGCTGGGCCCGCAGCACCTTGCCCTGCGGGCTGGTCGGCAGCAGCTCGGACCGCAGCCACCAGCGCGTCGGCACCTGGAACCGCGCGAGTTCGCCGGTCACCTGGGCTCGCAGGTCCCCGGCCGTGGCCGTGGATCCCTTGCGCAGCACGACGACGGCGCCGACCTGTTCCCCGAGTTCCGCGTGGGGCAAGGGCAGCGCGGCCGCCTCGACCACGTCCGGCAAGGTCGTCAAGGCTTCCTCGACCCGGGCGCAGGCGATGTTCTCGCCGCCCCGGATGATGATTTCCTTGCTGCGCCCCGACAAGTACAGATAGCCGTCCTCGTCGACCCAGCCGCGGTCACCGGTGTGCAGCCAGCCGTCCTCGTCGACCGGCGAAGGCGCCTCGGGCAGGAACCCGCTCATCAGGCCGGGACTGCGCGCCAGGATCTCACCGGCACCTTGCTCGTCCGGATCGACGATCCTGATCCGCGCCACCGGCAGCAGTTTCCCGACCGCGCCGGGCCGCTCCCGCAGTTCCTTCGCCGAACCCATCGCGAGCAGCCCGCCGGTTTCGGTCATGCCGTAGAGCGAACCCGCCCCGCCGCCCTTGAGGTTCGGGAAGGCACGCCGGACCCGCTCGGTGAACCCCGGCGGGGACGCGGAGCCACCGAGTCCGATCGAGCGGAGGCTGGAGACGTCATGGCGCGCGAAATCCTCGTGTTCCATCAGGCGCACCACCATGGCGGGTACCGCGCCCCAGGTCCGCACCCGCTCCTGCTCGATCAGGCGCAGCACCTCCGCCGGGGAGAACCGGCCCGCCTGATAGACCAGCCGCCCGCCGGTCAGCAACGGGCTCATCAGCACCTGCACCCCGGCGAGGTGGAACAGCGGGACGGTCATCAGGCTGACCGAACCGGGATGATCGCCGGGCAGTTCGGGCGGCAGGCGTTTCGCCGTGCCGAGCAGGTTCTGCATGTTGTTGACCACGGACCGCTGGGACAGCACGGTGCCCTTGGGCGTGCCCGTGCTGCCCGCCGTGAACAGGACCAGGGCCGGATCGTCCTCGGCGACCTCGGGCAGTGCGAAGGGCCCGGGGTCCACGCCGTCGAGTAACGGCGTGACCCCGGTGATGTCGGCCGAACCGACGCCTTCCGGCACCCTGTCCGCGGCCTCGTCGTCGACGATCACCAGCCGGGGCGCGATGCCCTCGATGAGGCCGCCCGCCTCGGACACGCTCCACCAGGCGTTGCCGAGCACCACGACCGCGCCGAGCAGATGGCCGGCCCAGTACGTGATGCCGAGCTCGAGCCTGTTGCGGCACAACAACATCACCCGGTCGCCGCGCTCGACCCCGTGGTCACGCAACCACAGCGCGGTCCGGATGACGGCCTGTTCGTGCTGGGCGAAGGTCAGCCGGTGCCCGTCCTGCACCAGGTGCACGCGGTCCGGCCAGCGACGGCCGTCGAGCAGCAGCTCGGCGACCGAACGCCGCCGGTCCCGGTACACCGGCGAGGGCCGCCCTTGGACGTCCTCGGTGACCACCTCACGGCCCCAGGCGGGGCCGGTCCGTTCCGGTTCACTCAGCATGGGCCGCACCCGCTTCTTCCCGGAACCGCGCGTCACGCTGCTGGTAGGCGGCTTTGGTGCCCTGCTCGCGACGGGTGCGGAAGAAGTTGAACTCGTCCTTCTCCAGCGACATGTTGGTGCCCAGGGTGTGCCCGACGAAACCGCGCTGGAACTGCTGGGTCGCGCCGAGGGAGTCGAGCGCCATCTGGTGGATCGCCTTGCCGGTGACGAGCGCGTCCTTCGGGTTCCGCGCCACCCGGAGCGCCCAGTCCTCGGTGGTCTTCTCCAGCTCCTCCTCGGGCACGGAAATGTTGGCCAGTCCCAGTTCCACGGCCTCGGGCCCGGCGAACTCCGAGCCGAACAGCAGCATCTCGCGGACCTTCTTCGGGCCGTACTGCAGCAGCAGGGTGTTGAGGTGCCAGGTGTTCCCGGCGAACCCGAGACGCTGTTCGGCGTGGCTGAACTTCACGGTGTCCGCGCAGACCACGAGGTCCACCAGTTCGGCGAGGTACATGCCGAAGCCGACGCACGAGCCCTGCACCTGCGCGATCACGGGCTTCGCCGCGTACTGGAAGGCCATGTAGCCCTCGGCGAGCCGCCGGTCGATCTTCAGCCGGGTGCGCTGGTTCATCCGGACGTGCCTGCCGTCGGCGTCGCGTTTGTTCAGCCCGTAGACCTCGACGACGTCGTCGAAGTCGTGTCCGACGCAGAAGGACTTTCCGCGGCCTTTCAGGATGATGACCTTGATGTCGTCGTCGTCCTCGAGCTCGTGCAGCCGCTCGACGAGGAAGTCCGCGTCGTCGAAGGTCAGCGCGTTGCGCTTGTCCGGGCGGTTGAGCACCAGCCGCCCGATCGCGCCGTCTTTTTCCACCAGTACGGGTTCGTCTGCCATCGTCGGCCTCACTTGCTGATCGGGTTACCGGAAAACGCTTGCGTGACACGGGTGTTCTGCTCGGCGAACACCCTGGATCCCGAGGCCCACGGCCTGCCGGGGATCCGCAGCACCCGGCCGTCCGTCGTGGTCAGGTGATCGAAGAAGTCGCGGTGCCGGCTCAGCTGCGGGTCGGCCAGCACCTCGTCGACGAGGCGCACGGGCGCGACCGGCACCGTGTACCGCTGCGCGAGTTCGAGCAGCTCGTCGCGGGTGTGGCTCATCAGCCACGGGCTGATCAGCTCATCGACCTCGTCGGGGTAGCTGATCGCGATCGCGTACAGGTCCCGGTAGCGCTCCTGCCGGGACCAGTCCGGCTGCCCCATCATCTCCAGCAGGCTGTCCCATTCCCGGGCGCTGCGGCAGATCATCGCCACATAGCCGTCCTTGCACGGGAAGAGCCCGAACGGGAACCGGCCACCGGAACCCGGTGCACGCCTGCCGTCCCGGCGCAGCGGGATCCGGTAGTACGTCGCGACCGCCCCGTAGATCCGGACGTAGGAGGCGAGCACCTCGGTGCCGGAGATCTCGGCCAGATGCCCTTCTCCCGTCTCGGCAGCCACGTTGAGCGCTGCCGCCGCGGCGGCGGCTCCATGCAGTCCTAATTGGAGCGAGCCGAGACCGTAGGGCAGCGAAAGCGGTTCGGCATCGGGCCTGCCCACCATGTACATCAGGCCGCTGAGCGCCTGCATCGCCAGTTCGCCCGCGTTCCCGTCGTCCGCCCAGCCGACCGCGGGCAGCCGCACGTAACACATCCGCGGCGCCCGTGCGTGCACCGTTTCCCAGTCGAGCCCGCGTTCCCGCAGCTCACTCGCGGGCAGGTCGGTCACGAACAACGACGCGTAGGGCAGAAGCTCCTGCACCACGATCGCGTCGCTCCCGTCCTGGTGGGTGACGACATCCTTGCCCGCGTCGAGGTAGAGCCGCGCGGCCGGGGACAGAGCGTCCCGTCGGCGTTCGTCCTCGACCGTGACGACATCGCCGCCCGCGTCCGCCATGAGTTTCGCGGCGAAGGCGGCCGCCCTGCTGCCGCCGACCTCGATCGTCAGCGTGCCGTCGACCATCGCGCCCATCAGTGGAACACCCCGTTCGCCTCGTAGTCGCCGAATTCGCGGGCCCCCAGGTACCGCCCGAAGACCTCCTCGTTGTCCTGGCCCAGACACGGGGCCGGGGCCCCAACCTTGGGCACCACGCCGTCGAGCTGCCACGGCACGCTCGTGATCGTCAGCTCGCCGATCAGCGGATGCGGATGCGCGACGCGCTGAAGGAAGCCCCGCTCCGCGAAGCGCTCGTCCGCGGCGACCGCGGCGGGACTGAGCACGGGGGCGCATTCGAGGCCACGCTCGCGAAGCCTGCCGAGCAAGGTTTCGCGGTCCGGCCGCTCCGCCGGCGCGGGGATCTCCGCCCCGGCGGCCACCCACTCGTCCTCGTCGGCGGTCGGCAGTACCGACCACGGCTCGTCCTCGGGGCCCTGGTTCCCGCGTGGTCGCGGGACCGCGCCATCGAGCTGCTGTTCGACGAACGCCTCCCCGATCAGGCTCACGCAGGCCTCGGTCTGCGAGATGTCGGCGTGCTGGCCGCGTCCGGTCTTCCGCCTTCCGTAAAGCGCGGCCAGCGCAAGGAAAACGCCGTTGAACGTGCAGTTCAGATCGGCCAGCGCGAGTGCCGAGCAGCCCACGACCTCGCCATCGGAATACCCGATCAGCCCCTCGATACCGGCCAGTGACGTCATCACCGGGGCATACGCGCGCTGGGTCCGCAAAGGGCCCGTCTGCCCGTACCCGCTGGCCGAAACGATGATCAGCCGGGGGAACTCTTCGAGCAGCGTGGCCACCGGCATGCCGAGGCGTTCCAGCCAGCCGGGCGCGAAGTTCTCGATGAAGAGGTCGGCGTCGGAGAGCAGTTTCCTGAACAGCTCCTTGCCCTCGGCTGTTTTGAGGTTGAGGGTGACGCTCTTCTTGTCCGCGTTCGCTTCGTGCAGCAGCTGGAAGGCTTCGTCGGCGGGGAAGCCCTCGGGATCGTCCGGCCGGGGCAGCCGAGCCCGGTTCACGTCGATCTTCGCGCGCGACTCGACCTTCACGACCTCCGCGCCCAGCTCAGCCAGCACCCGGCCGATCAACGGGGCGGCGACACCGGTGGTCACCTCGACCACCCGCAGCCCCCGCAGCCAGCCGACCTCGCCGAAGACCTCAGACATCGGTACCCACCTCCACGCGCTCGCCGAGGAAGTCCTGCGAGCGCAGCACCCGGCCGCTGACGCCCGCGGATTCCTTACCGCACAACCGGAGTACGGCTTCGGCCAGCACCTCGGGGCGTTCCGTGTCGGGGTTGTCCTCGGTGGTCACGCCGTGGAACACCGTGCCAGGCGTGGGCACGATCTTGCTCGGCCCGATCGCATTGACCGTCACGCCGTCGCTGTGGACCTCCGCCGCGAGCCCGGAACTGAAGCGCTCCAACGCGGCCTTGCACATGCCGTAGAGCGTGGTCGTTCCCTTGGCGCCCCACCGGCTCGGCGGTACCCGCGGGTGGCGGGCCACGTCGGAGGTGAGGTTGCAGATCCGGCCGGAGCCGCGGGCGCGCATACCCGGCAACACCAGCTGGCTCAGGTGCAACGGCGCGTGCACCCCGATGGCGAACATCAGCTCCGCCCGGGCGAGGTCGAACTCCGCGGCCGGGGAGAAATACGCGATCGCGGCGTTGTTCACGAGGATATCGACCCGCCCGAACTCCCGTTCCGCCTCCGCGACGAGGGCTTCCCGTTGCCCGGCGTCGGCCAGGTCGGTCGGCACGGCGATCGCCCTGCCCCCGGACGCGTTGATGGCTGCCACGGTCTCGTCGAGCGTGCCGGACAGCCGGCCCGGTTTCTCGGCCGTGGAGCGCGCGGCCGCGACCACGGCGGCCCCTTCCGCCGCGAGCCGGGCCGCGATCACGGCACCGATGCCCCGGCTCGCGCCGGTGACGATCGCGACCGCGCCCGCCAGTGACTGGGTCATTTCCTTCTCCTTGTTCAGCGCAGCACGCCGGTGCTGTCGACCGCGGCGCGCAGGAGTTCGAGCTCCTCGGGCCGCGGGACCGGCGTCGTCTGGATGTCTTCGTGGTGGGCGAGCTCGAATCCCGTGTTCCGGGTGATCTCCTCGACCGAGGACCACGGGTGCACGGTGCGGACGCGCATCGTGTGCCCGTGCCCGCCGAAGTCGAATGTCCCGAGTGGACTGATCAGCAGGCTGGGGCCACCGCCGGGGAGGCCGAGTGCGTCGCGTTCCGTTCCCGTGCGGCCGAACCCGAGTGCCGAGACGAAGTCGACCTCCGGCCGGAAGTTCCGCGTCGAGTGCTCCCCCATGACGATGAAGAACTCACCGGCGTGTCCGGCGAGCACGCTCGCGCCGATCGCGCCGGGCCCGCGCACCTTGGGTTTCGCCCAGTCGCCGACGGCGACGGTGTTGAGGTTGCCGAACCGGTCGACCTGGATCCCGCCGAGTACGGCGAAATCGAACGCCCGGCGGCTCCAGTCGATGAGGTCGATGTTGTCGCTGAGCTCGGTGAGCGCCTCGGCCCCGTCGATCAGTGCCTCGTCCGCGATGGGCAGGAGTCGTCCTGGTTTCGGGTTCACCACTCCGGACGGCCCGGAGAGGAACGACAGCCCTGGCGCGCTGGTCAGCTGCGCCAGCGCGCACCCCGCCGCGGCGACTTCGGATCGGGTGCCGAGGATTCCCACCGTGTCGTCCCGCAGCTGCCGGGACAGCACCACCGCGGTGAACTCCGGCATCGTTGCCTGGTCCTGCATCGCTCACACCTTCCCGGCGGTGGCCAGCACGTGGCGCTCGAGGTATTCCCGGCGGCCGGCCTCCGTCGCCGCGAGCCGCGAGTATTCGGCGAGATGCTCCAGATCCGGTGGGTAAAGCCCCTGGCTCCCACAGGGTTTCGCGCCCTCGGACGCCGGTACCACCGCGTCGACGAGGAAGCCGGGGATCTTGGTCGCGCGGGGATCCGCGCGGAGTTCTTCGCCGGGCACGATTTCGTCCACCGACGCGATCACCGTGCGCGCGGCGCGGGCGATCAACTGGTCGAAGAACGTCGCGCCGAGGAACTGGAGGTTGCCGTACTCGTCGCCGCGCTGGGCATGGATGAGCGCGACATCGGGCACGGCGGCCGGTACCGCGTAGAGCTTCGCGCCCTCGGCCAGTGGATGCTCGAACGGCCGGTACCACTCCGGGTTGACCGAGGGCAGATCCGTCCCCAGATCGTGGATCACGCCGAAGGGCAGGTCATCAGCCGCCGCGCGCAGGGCCGACGCCAGGCCCGGCCCGTCGATCTCGGCGATCTTCAGCGTGCCTTCCCTTGCCGCGGAACGGAAAGCCGGCGCGAAGCCGAACTGTTCCATGGTGAGGAAGGGAGTCGCGATCTCGGCGAGGCGGCCCGCCGCGATCAGCAGGTCCGGCCCGATCGCCCCCGGGCTGCTCACCAGGCGGAGGTCCCGGGCACCGGAGCGGATGACCTCCCGGACGACCGTCATCGGGGTGTTGTAGAACGTCCAGCCGCCCAGCGCGACCGTGCTGCCATTGGTGACCAGCCCGGCCGCGTCGGCGGGCGTCACGACTTTGGAACGCCGTCGGGTCATGTCATGCTCCTCCTCCACGGCTTCCCGCCGTGCTCGGACGGCGCTGTCAGTCCCGGTATCGCTCCGGGAGCCGCGGCCAGATGTCCGGGGACAACTCGGCCAGCTTCCACAGCGCGGGCAGCGCCGCCGCCACTTTCTCCCGCTCGTCGGCGGAGAGGTCCGCGAGCCGTTTCTCCAGCATCGCGGTGCGTTCTTCGAGTGCTTGCGCCAGCCGCTGGCGCCCCTGCCGGGTGATCGACACCCGGACCACGCGCCTGTCCTCGGGCGCCGCGGTCTTGGTGACGAGCCCGGCGGAAACCAGCCTGGCCACGACCTCGGTCATCGACGAGGTCGCGATGTCCTGCGCCTGTGCCAGCGCCGACACCGTCAGCGAATCGCCCAGCGAGAGCTGGCTGAGCACCTTGGCCTGGGCGGGAGCCAGCGCCTGCGTCCTGGTTCCCGCCCGCAGCCAGTCCCCGATCGTGGTGACCGGGATCCGCAGCGCTTGCGCTGTCTCGTGCAGGGTCAGTTCCGCCGGCGCCTTGGCGAGCAGCCGGCCGAACCGGATGAGTTTGGGGATCGCTGACATGGTCAGATTCTGTAGGGTACCGAACTATCTGTCAACCGTCGATTGCGAAGCCTACTCCTTGCTGTCAAGGAGAAAACCGCGATTGACAATCATCCCGGTATCGTCGCAGACTGCGATGTAGCTAGGTACCCGAAGTATTTTTGGCAAGGGAGCCGACATGACTGCCGAAGGCCGGGACGGCTGGCGGACACCACCACGGGAACAGCACCCGACGCTGGCCGAGATCTCCGCGCGGCTGAAGGTCACGCGCTGCGAAACAGCGGCGAACGGGGTGGCGACGGTGTGGCTGCACCGGCCGGACCGCCGGAACTCCTGGACCGCGCGGATGAACGCGGAGTACCGGGCGATCCTGCGCGCACTGGACGCCGATCCGGCTGTCCGGGCCGTGGTCGTGACCGGTTCCGGGAACAGCTTCTGTGTCGGCGCCGACAGCCGCGCCCTGTCCGGTTACGTGGGCACCAAGTCCTACGATCCCGGGCTGCCGGACGACGCCGCCGAGCCCGGTTACGGGGTCCGCGACGAGTTCGACGCCGACATGGTCTGGCACTACGGCCTGCGCGTGCCGGTGATCGCCGCGGTCAACGGGGCGTGCGCGGGCGTGGCGGTGGCGCTGGCGGCGTTCAGCGACGTGCGGTTCGCCGTGTCCGGCGCGAAGATCACGGCCGCCTCCCCGCGGCTCGGTCTGCCTTCGGAGTACGGCCTTTCCTGGATCCTGCCCCGGCTCATGGGAGTCACCCACGCCGCGGATTTCCTGCTGTCAGGCCGGGTCGTCGACTCGGACTTCCTCGCCAAGGCAGGGTTCTTCAACGCCGTGTTCCCGCGAGCCGAGTTCGCCGAAGCCGTCGGCGACTACGCCGCGCAGCTGGCCGCCGCGTCACCGCAGGCGGTCACCTTGGCCAAACGCCAGCTCTACACCGATCTGCTCCAGCACGATCCGGCCTTGTCGGTGCGGCGGAGCAAGGACCTCACCGGCCGGATGATGACCACCGACGATTACCGCGAAGGTGTGTCGGCCCTGGTCGGGAAACGGGCTCCGGTGTTCGGGCCCGCTTGATTCCCGCGCAGACCGATGGAGGCTCACCCATGTCCCACCCGCGAGGTCCCCTCGCCACGCCCTACACCGAACTGGTCGGCATCGAGCATCCCGTCGTCCAGGAAGGCATGGGGCCGTTCAACACCGCCCGGCTCGCGGCGGCCGTGTCCAACGCCGGAGGCCTGGGTACCGTCAGCGTGCCGGGCACGGCAGGCGATCTCCACGAAGCCGCGCGGCAGCTGCGGGACCACATCGAGTCCTGCGCGGCCGCGACGGACAAGCCCTTCGCCGTCAACATCCCGGTGGGGCACGGCCGGGACGGGCAGATCGCGAAGTTCGCCCGCGTCTACCTCGACGAGGTCCTCGCCGCGCGGAAGGCCGACTCCGCACTGGAACGGCAGCTGAAAGTCCTCACCACCTCGGCGGGGTTCCCCACCGGCCTCACCGCCGAGCTGCACGACCACGGCCTGCTGCACCAGCACAAAGTCGGCTCCACCCGGCACGCGGTGAAAGCAGCGGCGTCCGGAGTCGACGCCGTCATCGCGGCCGGCCTGGAAATGGGCGGGCACGCTCCGGCCAGCGGCATGCATTCGTTCGTGCTGCTGCCCAACGTCGTCGATGCCGTGGACGTGCCGGTGCTCCTGTCCGGCGGCGTACGCGACGGCCGGGGACTGGCCGCCGCCCTGTGCCTCGGCGCGCAAGGAGTCGCGCTGGGCACCCGGTTCGCGGCCACGATCGACAACACCGACTGGCATCCCGCTTATGCCGAGGCGATCCTCGACGCGGGTGAGGGCGACGACGCGGTGCTGGACGGTGTCTTCGGCCCGTGCCGCGTCAAACGCAACAAGGCCTACGCCGCGTTGAGCGCGAATCCGGTCGGGTCGGCGGAAAAAATCGAGGCGATGCGGCGCGCGCAACTGGACGGCGACGTCGAGAACGGGCTCGTCCTGATGGGACAGGTCGCGAGCGGGATCACCGGTTTGCACCGCGTCGCGCGGCTCGTTCCGCAGCTGGCGCGGGACGCGGCCGCTCTGGTGGCGAACACGAGGAGGCAGGGATGACCTGGGATGAGGGTTTGACGTGGGCACCCGAGCTCACCGACGAGGAGCAGCGCTGGCAGCTCGTCGCGGAAGAGCTCGCGGGCGGCCCGTTCGCGCTACGGGCGGCCGAGATCGACGCGACCGGGAACTACCCGTGGGACAACGTCGGCCTGCTCACCGAATCCGGGCTGACCGGCCTGCTCCTGCCGGCCGAGTACGGCGGTGAAGGTGCTCCCCTGTCCGCGGGGTGCGCGGTGGCCGAAACGATCGCCCGCGTCTGCGCTTCCACTTGCACCATCTGGAGTTCCTACGCGATCGGCTCGCTCCCGTTGCTGTACGCGGGATCCGAAGCGCAGAAACGGCGCTATCTCCCCGAAGTCGCGGCGGGCAAGGCGATCGGGTTCGGGCTGACCGAACGGCACACCGGGTCCGACCCGTCGAATGTCCGCACCAGCGCGGAGAAAACGGCGGACGGGTGGTCACTCGAGGGCGAGAAGTGGCTGGTGGGCAACGGCGGTTCGGCGCACTACTACACGGCGTTCGCCCGTGATGGCGGGAAACTGACCGCCTTCCTGCTCGAGCGCGACGGCGACCGGCTGGTGATCGACGACTACCAGGACAAGATGGGCCTGCGCGGCACCACGACGAGCAATCTCAAGATCGACTGCGAGGTGCCCGCCGATCGTCAGGTCGGCGAGCGGGGCCGCGGGCTGGCGCTCGCCCTGCAGACGCTCAACACCGGCCGGGTGCTCGCCGCCGCGCTGTCCTGCGGGATCGCCGAGGCCGCCTTCGCCGCCGCCTCGCGGCGCGCGGTCACCCGCGAAGCGTTCGGCGGGCCGATCATCGGCCACCAGGGCATTTCCTTCTGCCTCGCCGATGTCGCGACCGAACTGTCGGCAGCCAGGATGATGACCTGGCAGGCCGCCCGCGGCGCCGGACCGGGCGGTCCCGACAGGCAGCTCTCGTCGATGGCGAAGCTCTACGCCAGCGAAGTCGCCCACCGTGCCGTCGACGCGGCGCTGCAGGTGTTCGGCGCGGAGGGCTACGCCAAACCACATCCGGTCGAGCGGGCGTACCGGGATCAGCGGATCCTGGAGATTTTCGAGGGCAGCTCGGAGATCCAGCGCGTCTCGCTCGGCCGCGGCATCGCCGCGTTCTACGCCTGAGTCGTGGTGGGCCCGGGGTGCCGGGCCCACCACGACTCAGGCCTTCGCGAGCAGCGACTTCAGCTCGAAGCAGTCATCCGCGGCCTGCTCAGGCGTGACGTGCACCCCGGCTGCGAGCAGACGGCGTGCGGCCATGTGATCGGCCGGACGCGCCACGGACTCCACGGCGGTCAGCTCCCCAGCACGAAACCGGAACGCGGAGAACCTCCGGGCGGCCACGTCACCGCGCAGCACGATCTCGTCGGCTTCCCCGGAGAGACCGGCGATCTGCAGTTTCAGCCCACCCTGGTCACTCCAGAACCACGGCACAGCGTCGTAGGCGCCCGCACGCCCGGCGATGCTCCCGGCCAGGTACCGCGCCTGGTCGACCGCGTTCTGCACCGACTCGATCCGGCCCCGGCCCGCGCCCGAAGGACGGACGAAGGCGGCACAGTCGCCGATCGCGGAAATCGCCGGATCCTCCGTGCGCAGCCGCTCGTCCACCACGATCCCGTTCCGCACCGGCAGTCCGGCGTCGCGTGCCAGTTCCGCGTTGGGCTCGACCCCGATGCTGCTGACCACGAGACCGGCCTCGGCCGGCTCACTATCGACCACGACCCGGCACTGCCCACCGGGTAACGGTTCGATGGAGTCCACTGTGGACCCGATACGGAAAGTGACGCCGTTTTCCTCGTGGTGGGCGCGAAACGCCTCCCCCACGACGGGGCTGACCGCCCGGGCCATCAGACTGCCCGCCGCCTCGACGACGGTGACGTCCACTCCCCTGGCGGCCGCCACGGCCGCGAACTCCAGCCCGAGGAATCCCGCGCCCACGACGACGGCTTTCTCGGTCCCCGCCAGCCTTTTCCGCAGCCGGGCCGCGTCGTCCAGCGTGCGCAGCCCGAGAACCCCGGGCGTGTCCGCGACGAGACTCCTGTTGCGGGCGCCGGTCGCGAACACCAGCTGCCGGTACGGATGACGCCCGCCGTCGGCGGTCAGCACCGCGCGCTCCGCGCGATCGACCCGGGTGACTCGCGTGGCGAGCGTCAGCTCGATCCCGCGCCCGGCGTAGTGCTCGTGGTCATGGAACGTCAGCGCCCCGGCCTCGCAGGCGCCCCCGAGATAGGCCTTCGACAGCGGAGGGCGCTGGTACGGCAGGTGTGGTTCGTCGCCGAGTACCCGGACCGGGCCGGGGTACCCCTCGTCCCGCAGGTAACCGGCCAGGTGGCACGCGGCCTGGCCGGCTCCCACGATCAGCACGCCGGCGTCGGCCATCAGGACTCGACCTTGATCGCCAGCGCGGGGCACAGGCGCGCCGCCTCGCGCACCGCCTCCCGCTCGGACTCGGGCGGATCCTCGTCCAGCACCACGACGAGACCGTCGTCCTCGTTCTGCGAGAACACCGCGGGGGCGGCCATCGCACAGAGGCCACCGCCCACACAGGCGGATTCGTCCACCGAGAACTGGGGTTTCCGCTCGGGCCGCCGCGATGTCCAGGTCAGCGGAAGCGATTTGATGCCATACACGAACGCGTCGAAGTTGAAGTTCAGCTCCCGCTCGGGAACCGCCAGCCGCAGCGCCGGAAGACGCTGGAACAGCGTGCTGAACACGATCTCCAGCTCCGCGCGGGCCAGCTGCTGACCGAGGCACTGGTGCACGCCGAAGCTGAACGCCAGGTGGTGCCGCGCTTCGCGGTGGATGTCGAACGCGTCCGGGTCCGGGAACTGCTCCGGGTCCCGGTTGGCCGCGGTGACCATCGCCAGCACTCCCTCGCCCGCCCGGATCAGCTGCCCGCCGACCTCGACGTCCTCCAGCGCCACGCGCGGGCCGTTGTAGTGGACGATGGTGTGGAAACGCAGCATCTCCTCGACCGCCCCCGGCACCAGCCCGGGGTCCGCGACCAGTTCGTCGCGCTGCGCGGGGTTCAGCAGCAGCGAGAGGGTGCCGAGCGCGATCATGTTCGCTGTCGTCTCGTGCCCGCCCATCAGCAGCAGCTCGATCGTCGCCAGTGCCTGTTCCCGGCTCAGGTGCCCCGGCTGGACCTGTTGGGTGACGAGCCTGCCGATCAGGTCGTCGTGGGCGTCCGGGTCGCGCATCTTTTCGGTGATCAGCTCGTCGAGGTAGGCGCGCATCTCTTCGCCCGCCCGCACCGGTACTTCCGGGGCAGCGGTGAGGTCCAGCTTCGCCTGTGCCCGCTCCTGGAAGTACTCGCGATCTTCGTAGGGCACGCCGAGGATGCCCGCGATCACGGTGGTGGGCAGCGCGAGCGCGAACTCCTCGGCGAAGTCGGCGGGTGGCCCCTTTTCTTCGAGCCTGCCGAGGAGTTCGTCGACCGTCCGCTGGATCGCCGGGCGCATCTTGCGCACCTGCGCGAGCGTGAACTCGCGGGTGAGCATCCGGCGGTGGCGGGTGTGCTCGGGCGGATCGAGCCGGATCAGCGGCGCGGGTTCCTCGTTGATCAGCAGGGAAGCCCGCGCCGGCGAGATGAACGGGTAGCCGGGCTTCCCCGGTTCGGTGGAGAACCGGCGGTCACCGAGCACGGCCTTGACGTCCTCGTAGCGCGTCAGCAGCCACGCCGGCTTGCCGTCGGGCATCGTGACCTGGCTGACCGGTGCTTCCGCACGGAGCCGCGCGTACTCCGGCGGCGGGGTGAACGGGCCGCGCCGCATCGGGAAACCGACACTCATCGTGCCTCCTTCGTCCTGCGTCAGAAAATGGTGTTGCCTGCGTCGACGACCAGTTCCGCGCCGGTCATGAACTTCGCGTCGTCGGAGGCGAGGAACAGCACGGCGTTGCTCACGTCGCCTGGTTCGAGCCGCTCCACCGGCAGGGCGTTGACGAACGCGCCGCCGAGACGCGGGTTGGTCTCGATCAGCTCGCCGATCCGGGCGAGGCCATGGGTGAGTTCGGTGACCACGCCCGCGGGATGCACGACGTTGACCCGGATGTGGTGCTGCGCCAGTTCGTTGGCCAGCGTGCGGGCCACGCCCACGAGCCCGTGCTTCGCGGCGACGTAAGGGGCGAAGAACGGGTTCCCCTTGACGCCACAGGTGGATCCGGTCGCGATGACCGATCCCCCGCCGGCCCGGACCAGATGCGGGACCGCCACGGTGATCGTGTTCCAGGCGCCGGTCAGGTTGGTGTCCAAAGTGTCCTGCCACACCCGCGGCGTGACCTCGTCCCACGCGCCGAGCACGCAGATGCCCGCGTTGGCGACGACGATGTCCAGGCGGCCCAGTTCTGCCACCCCGCCGGTGAGCGCCGCCTCGAGCTGTCCGCGGTCACGGACGTCGGCCTTCCGGGTCACCACCCGGCGGCCCAGCGCCCGCACTTCCTTCGCGGTCTGTTCGAGGTCTTCCTCCGTCGCCATCGGATACGCGGTGGTTTCGTAGTCCTCGCAGATGTCGACGGCGATGATGTCGGCGCCTTCGCCCGCCAGGCGCAGCGCGTGGCTGCGCCCCTGACCGCGTGCGCCGCCCGTGATGAAGGCGACCTTGCCGTCCAGTTTTCCCGTTGTGCTCACACCGGCTCCTGTTCCGTGGATTTCGACTCCTGGATCCGAACGTCGTCCCAGTGGTTCCGGCCGAACGTGACGGCGATGGCGCCGAGCACACCGAGCACCGCGCAGTAGGCGGCGATCCAGCCCCATCCGGTCGCGTCCCTGGTGACGATCGCCGAGGCCACCAGCGGCGCGAACCCGCCGACGACCCCGGCCAGCTGCTGGCCCAGCGAGACGGCGCTGGAGCGCACGTCGGCCGGGAACAGCTCGCAGTAGAAGGCGGGCGCGATCCCGTTCACCACGGCACCGCCGAGGCCCAGCACCAGCACCGCGCCGAGCATGATCAGCCAGCTGTTCCCGGTGGCCAGCAACGCGAAGAACACGAAGATGAACGCCGACATGCCCAGCAGGCCCGCGATCAGCAGCCCGCTGCGCCCCAGCCGGTCCGACAGCGCGCCCCAGCCCGGGATCGTGGCGGCCAGCAGTGCCACGGCGATCGTGACGAGCGTGAGCATCATCGTCCTGGACACGTGGAACTGCGTCGTGCCATAGGAAAGCGCGAAAACGCTGACCATGTAGAAGATCGTGTTCGGCCCGCCGGACAGCACCGTCGCGACCAGGACCTCCTTGTAGTGGTGCCGGATCACCTTCACCACCGGCAGCTTCGGGACCAGCCCCGCCTCGCGGAGCTTCGCGTGCTGCTCGGGTTCGGTCACCGCCCGGCGCAGGAACAGCCCGACGCCCGCGATCAGCACCCCGATCAGGAAGGGCAGCCGCCAGCCCCAGCTGAGGAACTGCTCGTCCGGCAGCAGCGACAGGATCGCGAAGATCGTCGTCCCGATGACGAGCCCGAAGAAGGAACCCGCGTGCAGGAAAGAACCGTAGAACCCACGACGGCCCGGGGGCGCGTGCTCGACGGTGAGTGTCTGCGCGTTGCCCATCTCCCCGCCGAGCGCCAGGCCCTGCACGGCCCTGAGCACCACCAGGCCGACCGCGGCGGACTGCCCGATGACGGCGTTGGTCGGCAGGATGCCGATGCCGAAGGTCGTCAGCCCCATCAGGCCGAGCGTCAGGTAAAGCGCTTTCTTGCGGCCGTAGCGGTCACCGATGTGCCCGAACACGATCCCGCCGAGCGGCCGGATGACGTACCCGACCGCGAGCGTGGCGAACGCCGCGACGGTACCCACGGCCGGCGAAAGCCCGCTGAAGAACAGCTTGTTGAACACCAGCGCGGCGGCGGTGCCGTAGATGAAGAAGTCGTACCATTCCAGGAGGTTCCCGATCGAAGCCGACAGCGCGACGCGCAGCGGCCCCGGGGTCCCGTCTCGTTTGCCCATGATGTTCTCCTTGCACGCTCGACGTTGAAAGTGCACCTGCGACGAACTTCAGGGCCACGGCTCAGGCGGCGGGCCCCACCGCGATCGATCGCGGTTCGAGATAGGCGGCGAATCCTTCCGGGCCGAGTTCCCGGCCGAGGCCGGACTGCTTGAACCCGCCGAGCGGGCTGCCGAACGCTTGCGGGTGCCCGTTGACACTGACCATCCCGGTGCGGATGCGGCGCGCCACGGCCAGCGCGCGTTCGGCGTCGGCGCTCCACACGGATCCGGAAAGCCCGTACACGGAATCGTTCGCCATCGCCACGGCTTCCTCTTCGGAGCCGTAGGTGATGACCGAGACCACCGGACCGAAGATCTCCTCACTGGCCACCCGCATCGAGTTGCGGACGCCCGCGAGCAACGTCGGCGCGGCGAACCAGCCGTTGTCCAAAGTGGACCCGAAAACCGGGCGCCTGCCGCCGACCACGACCCGTGCCCCTTCGGCCTTTCCCGTCTCCACATAGGACTCGACGCGGTCACGCTGCGCCTCGTTGATCAGCGGGCCGAGGTCGGTGCCCGGGTCGAGTGGGTCGCCGACACGTTGCGCGGAATACGCCGCCGCCAGCGCCTCCACCACCTCCGCTTCGCGCGCGGAGGGGACCAGCACCCGGGTCTGCGCGATACACGCCTGCCCGCTGAGCATGAAGGACATCGGCAGCAGCCCGGGCACGAGCTGCCCGAGATCGGCGTCAGGCAGGACGATCGCGGCCGATTTGCCGCCCAGTTCCAGCGTTACCCTGGCGACGCGCTCGGCGCACAGCGCCATCACCCGGCGGCCGACCGCGGTGCTTCCGGTGAACGCGACCTTGTCCACTCGCGGGTCCGTGACGACAAGCTCACCGATGTCGCGGCCGCCGGGGACCACGCTGAGCACGCCTTCGGGCAATCCGGCCCACGCCAGTGCTTCCGCGAGCGCGTAAGCGGACAACGGCGTGTCCGGCGCGGGTTTGAGCACCACCGAACAGCCGCTCGCGAGCGCCGGGGCCAGTTTCATCACCGGGTTGCTCAACGGGCCGTTCCACGGGGTGACCGCCCCGACGACGCCCACCGGCTCCCGGCTGACCAGGCTGCCGTTCGTCCCGTCGTGCCGGTGCTCCTCGTACTCGAACTTCTCCGCGTAGTCCGCGTAGTAGCGAAGGGTCCGGATCGGGTTCGGGATGTGCACGCGCTGGGCGTACGACAGCAGGACACCCATCTCGGACGTCATCAGGTGTGCCAGTTCGTCCAGGTGCGCCTCGAGGATGTCCGCCGCGGCACGAAGCACCCGGGCACGCTCGGCGGGCGCGGCACGACTCCACACGCCGGAGGCGAAACTCGCGCTCGCCGCGGCGACAGCGGCGTCCACATCGGACGGAGCCGCGAACGCGGCGACACCGGCAACCTCACTGGTCGCGGGATTCAGCACATCGGCGCGAGTACCGCCCGAGGGTTCGCTCCAGCGGCCGCCGACGAACAACCGTGGCCGCTCGGCATTGGCGATTGACTTACTACTAATTGTCATCGCTTCTCCAAAAAATTGTCGTACAGGACTGTAAGCCTGCTCACAGGGGCGGTCAACACCTCACCGCCCGGGGCGCACGGCCTCCTCGTCGAGCCAGGCCCGCACGGAATCGTTGTGCTCACCCAGACGCGGTGGCGGCAGATGCCGTTCGCGCGCACCGGCGTAGGGAAGCCCGTCGAACCGCAAAGGCGGCCCCGGCAGCGCGACGCGACCCGCCGCCGGGTGGTCCACTTCGATCAGCAGCCCCTGCGAACGCGTTTGCTCCCAGGCATAAGTCTCATCCAGGGTCCGGACTTTCCCTGCCGGGACACCGATTTCCCGGAGCCGCCCGAGCCAGTGCCCGGCACCCTCGGCGGCGAGCACCCGCTCGATCGCCGCCGTCAGCTTCCCGCGTTCGGCCACCCGGCCGGAGTTCGTGGCGAACTCCGGCTCGTCGAGGTCCAGCAGCTCCGCCAGCCGTTTCCAGTGCCCCTCGCTCCCGCACGCGATCTGCACCGGCGAATCCGCGGTGCGGAAGAGGCCGTAGGGGGCGATGGACGGATGCTGGTTGCCGGTCGCCTGAGGCACTTCCCCCGCGACGGTCCACCGGGTTCCCTGGAAGGCGTGCGCGCCGACGATCGCCGCGAGCAGACTCGTGCGCACGACTTTCCCTCGCCCGGTGCGATTTCGTTCGTGCAGCGCGGCCAGCACGCCGTAGGCCCCGTACATCCCGGCCAGCAGATCACCGATGGGCACCCCGGTCTTGGCTGGTTCGCCCGGTCCCGGGCCGGCCAAGGACATCAGCCCCGCCTCGCCCTGCGCGATCTGGTCGAAACCGGGGCGGTCGCGGTCCGGGCCGTCGTGCCCGAACCCCGTGATCGACAAGATGACCAGGCCGGGGTTGAGCTCCCGCAACCGCGGAATCCCGAAGCCGAGCCGGTCGAGCACGCCCGGGCGGAAGTTCTCCATCAGCACGTCGGCGCGGGCGATGAGCCGGGTGAGCAGCTCCGCGCCTTCGGGCGTCTTGAGGTCGGCCGTGACCGACTCCTTGTTTCGGTTGCAGGAAAGGAAATACGTCGACTCCGGCGCGTCGGCCGGGCCGGCGAACGGCGGCCCCCACCGCCGGGATTCGTCCCCATCCGGGGATTCCACCTTGATCACCCTGGCGCCCAGATCGCCGAGCATCATGCCCGCGTGCGGCCCGGCCAGCGCGCGGGTCAGGTCCACCACCACAAGATCGGAAAGCATCGTCGCTCCTCGCCCGGGATCGCCCGTCCGAAATAATGCTACGTCTTTTTGTAGAAACTACAAGATTAAGTAGAAGATCAGAGATAACGGTCGGCGATGGCCTGGTTGTAGCGGTGGAACAGGTCCGCCACGGTCCGCCGGTCCTCCTCGGACCAGCCCGCCAGCATTTCGGCCGTGCCGACGCGGCGCTGTTCGCGAATGTCGCGCATCACCGCCCGGCCCTTCTCCGTGGCCGCGACGATGCTGCGCCTGCGGTCCCGGGCATCGGGCTCACGCGTGACGAGCCCGGCCTTGTGCGCGGCCGCGACCTGACGCGCCGCGGTGGACGCGTCCAGCCCCAGCTCCGCGGCCAGCGTCATGACGTCCAGCGGCCCGGACTGCTCCAGCGTGAGCAGCAAGAGGTACCCCGACCGGTCCGCTTCCGCGTAGAACTCACCGCGCCGCCTGAGCATCTCCAGATTGCGAGCCAGCACGGCGGTCTCGAACTCGATGGCCTCGATCGGCCCGGGGTCCACGTCAGCGATAGCTGTACCATACATGTTTTGGGCGGACGAGAAAAGCACGGTTCACCGCCCCGTTCCGGCCAGCAGGGAAATCGCCTCCGCGGCGCGGATGACGGAACGGTCGGCCATTCGCGGCCCGATGACCTGGACCGCCACGGGCAGACCGTCCGCGGATGCGCCGACCGGAACGGCGGCGGCCGGGAGGTACAGCGAACTGGCGATCCCGGTCCACACGGTGAGCGAGGAGCCGAGGCGGACGGATCCGTCCGGCGCCACGATCTCGCGTTCCCTCGATGCGCCACGCTGATCGTGCGGAAACGCCACCACGGGCGTCACAGGGCAGAGCAGCAGATCGACGGTGTCGAACCATTCGGTCCAAAGTGCGCGCTGGCGGGCGCGGGCGCGCAAGGCGCGAAGCCAGTCACGGGTGTCCACGGGCGGACCTTCCGGATGGCTCAACGCGGTTTCCGCGCGCAAGCACGTCAGGAAAGCGTCGTGAACCGGACCGAGCGCGGGATGACCTTCGACGAGCCGCGCACCGGCGCTGTCCAGCAGCCCGGCCACGCGGTCGAGAGCCGCGGCGATGTCCCGGTCCGGCGGCGCGAGCCGATCGCCGGGCCACACCGCGACCCGCAGTTCGGACAGGTTCGTCCACCGGGGTTCCGGGAGTTCGAGCCGCCAGGCCGCATCCGCCGGAGTCCCGGCCAGCACCTCCAGCACCAGCCGGAGATCGGCCGCGCTTCGCGTGATCGGGCCGAAGACGTTCATGTCGAGCTGGTACTCACCACCGCCGGCCGTGTCGAGGTAGCCGTCCGCCGGCACGATCCCGAACGTCGGCTTCAGCGCGAAAGTGCCGCAGAACGCCGACGGGATCCGCAGCGAGCCACCGATGTCGGTGGCGAGGTCGAAGGCGCTGAGGTTCGTGGCGACGGCGGCCGCGGAGCCGCCGGAGGAGCCGCCACTCGTGCGTTCGGGCGCCCACGGGTTTCGCGTGGTACCGAACAGTTCGTTGTGGGTTTCGACATCTCCGCACCACGCCGGGGTGTTCGTCTTCCCCAGCAGGATGCCACCCGCCCGCCGCAATTTCGCCACGGCGGTCGCGTCCCGCGCGGGCACGTGGTCCCGCAGCTCGGCCGCACCACTGGTCGTGCGGACATCCGCGGTGGCGATGGCGTCTTTGACCGTGAAGGGCAGGCCGTGCAACGGACCTTGCCAGTCACCGCGGAATGCGGCGTCGTCGAGTTCGGCCGCGCGGTCGCGAGCGCGTCCGGCGTCCAGCGTCACCACCGCGTTCACCGCGGATTCCCCGATCCTGGCAAGGAAATCCTCGACGAGCTCCTTCGACGACAGCTCCTTGCGCCGGATTGCCGCGGCGGCCTCGCTCGCGGTCAACTCCGCTGGGGCCGTCACGCCTGCTCCGCAACCCGCGCGGGGGCGGATCGCCCTGCCGTGACGTTCGTGCGCACGGCAGCCAGCCCGATGATCGCGAGCGCGGTGATCAAAGCGAGGGCCAGGTACAGCACGCTGTCGGCGTGGACCGCGCCGAGCAGCGAACCACCGAGATACGGGCCGAGCACCGCACCCCAGCGGCCGACCCCGATCATCATCCCCTGGCCGGTTCCGCGCGCCTGGACCGGATAGGTCTGCGCGCACACGTTGTACAGGACGTACAGACCGCCGTGCACGAACATCCCGGTGGCGCCGACCGCGACGGCGGTCAGCCACCCCGTCCCGGCAACCCCGATCCCGGCGATCGACACCGCACCGAGCGCGCACCACAGGACCATCAGGTTCCGCGCGCCCAGCCGGCGGTCCGCGATCGCCGCACCCAGCAGACCGCCCACAATGGACACTCCCTGCAATGTCGCGCCGAGCGCGAACCCCGACGAAACCGCGAAACCCCGCTCGATCAGCAAGGTGGGTGTCCACGCCGTGATCCCGTATGCCGCGAACAGCAACAGGAAAGCGGAGTACCAGAGCGCGACGGTGCGGCCGCGGAAACCCCGGCTCAGCGGGAGACGCCAGCCGCCACCGGAGGCCGGCGTCTCGACCGTCAACCGCGCCGCCCGGAAAGCCTGGGCACGACCGGGGTTCATCCTCGACAGCACGGCCGCCGCCCGGTCGTGCCTGCCATGCGCCACGAGCCATTCCGGCGACTCCGGGAGGACGAACGGCACGATCAGCGCGAGCAGGATCGTGCCGCCGCCGAGCAGAAACAGCGAATGCCAGCCGAGCGTGGGTGCGACGAAGATGCCGAAGAAGCCCGCCAGGATGCCGCCGACCGAGAACCCCGAAGCGCCCAGCACCGAAAGCCGGTTGCGGACCAGCCGGGGCAGGCATTCGTTCAGGTAGGCGACGCCGAGCGGCAGCAGGATGCCGAGCCCGAGCCCGGTGCACAACCGCAGCGCCAGGAACAGCCCGAACGAGTTCGCCGACAGCCCGGTCACCACGCTGAACACCCCGGACAGCAGCAGCCCGGCGATCAGCACCGGGCGCCGCCCGAACCTGTCGGCCACCGGCCCGTGCAGCAGCGCGCCGATCGCGAACCCGACCAGCCCGGCCGAAACGAGCAAGCCGCTATCAGCCCCTGACAGTCCCCAAGGCTGTTTCACGAAGGGGATGACGTACGACGGGACGAGCGTGTCGATCCCGTCGAAAACGATCGCGATGGCGATCACGGTCACCAGCGCCCAGTGGAAGGGGCGCACCGGTGCTTCGGCGATTTCCCGCCGGACATCAAGGACTTCGTCGGCCATGGGGGGTTCCTCGGCTCGGTGGACTCGGACCGGAGCAGCGGGCGAGGAGGCCCGGAGGGATCGCGTGGCACGCGGCGTCACTGCCGGGCTGCCACTCCCGGTCCGGGTCCTCACCGGACAGCGAAATACTACATTCAAACGTAGTTACGTCAAGTTTTCGTCGCAAGATCGTCATCGCGGGCGAGCGTGACATCGGCCTTCGTGCACCGGCCGGACCCCAGGAACAGCCAGGTCGCGACCGCCGCGTACCCGGGCGCCGTCGCCACGACCAGATGTGCTCCGGCCTCGCCCGAGTCGAGACGGTACCGGCCGTCGGAGTCACCGTGCCCGACCCGGGAGGCGCCACTGCCCAGGCGCACCGCGGTCACCGTCGCGGCGACAACGGGCGCGCCGTCCGGTCCGGCGACCCGGCCCGAGAGCACGGCCTTGGTGTGTCTCCCGGCCGTTTCCGCCAGATCGTCCAGGAGCTCCCGCACTCGCGCGACGCCACGGTCGCCAGGATCGGCCCGGCTCCATTCGTGCCAGGGGAACTCGCGGCGCTCCGACAGCGTGTGGCTCAACTGGGTCGCGCGCACTGGGTGCGGCGAATCGTGCGCGAGCACGGCGAGCCGGCGGGTGTGCGCCACGAGCGCCACGTAACCGCCTGACCGAACGGAAACCTTGCGGGTCCACAATGGACGCGCGGCGGCCGCGAGTGCGAACTGCCGCCGGTGCTCGTCGACCGCACGGGACAACGTGGGGAGACACCCGTCACCGGCCGCGGGACGGACCTCCTCCAGTAGTTCCCCGAGCGCCTGGAAAAGCCGCCGCCGGGCGAGCGATTCCGCGTCCCTGGCCCGCACCGGCAGCACCACCCAGGCCACCAGAACCGCGATCGCGGCGCCGAGCGCGGTCTCCGCGAGCCGGATGGGCAGCAGCCCCGGATGGTAGCTGTGCATCAGGTCGTAGAGCTGGAACACGCAGAGGGTGATGAAGAAGACCAGCACCGCGTAGGAAACCGGCATCAGGTAGTAGCCGAGCAGGCAGCTGAGGAGCACGGCGGGGATCACCAGCGCCGGGTTCCCGTGCAGCAGCGCGGTGACCGGGATCGCGACCAGGCAGCCGAGTACCGTGCCGGCCACCCGGTGCAGGCCACGGGACACCGTCTCGGCCACCGTCGCGGGCCCGAGCAGCACGATGAACACCGCGATCAGCGACCAGTAGTACTGCGTCGGCGACACCGGCATGCCCAGCACGATCGCCAGCGCCGCCGCGACGGTCGTCTGCACCGCCTGCCGCACGGGCAGCGCACCCCCGGCCACCGCCGCCGCGACTCCCGCCATCCCGGGCAGGGCACCGCCGGGCCCGACCGCGACCACCGGCGTGAACCCGGCAGCCGGATCGTGTCCGTCCGCTTCGTGCCAGCCACGGCCGGCCCGCACGCAGGCCAGCACGGCCACCGCCGTCTGCCAAGCCGGGTCCTCCGGGCCGGCGAGCAAGGATTCCAGCCGGTGTCGCGCCTCTTCGGCGGCTTCCTCGTCCGAGCCCCGGGCGAGCAGGCGCAGCACCGGAACCCAGTGTCCGGCCGTGCCGGGCGAACCGCCCAGCCGGCGGACCGACTCGACGATCACATCAACCGCCGCTTCGCTGCGCAGCAAACGTTCACGGACGAATGCGGCGTGACCGGTGTTCCTGGAGGACGCCGGATCGGCGAGCCAGCCCTCGACAGTCAGGGCGACACTGGACAGCCGTGCGTAGCGGCGGTCCAGCCGGGTGCGCCGGACCCGGCCCGGGCGCTCGAGCAAACCCGCGGCTGCCGCGAAAACCAGTTCGGTTCGCCTGTGCCAGCCGCGCAACGCGTGCCGCAGAGAAGCGTGCGGCCGGTGCCGGAACAACGTCAGGGACAGCACCACGATGCACAGTCCGGCGACCACCTCCGCGCACACCAGCGACGGCAGCCGTGACACCGGCGGCCGGACGATCATGGAGACGTAGCACCCGGTCCAGCCCACCAGGCCCAGCACCGCGAACGCCGGCCCGTAGCGGCGGACGAGCACCGCGCCGAAAGTGATCGCGACGAACCCGAGGAGTTCCGCGACCGTGCCCGCCTCCTCGCGCAGCAGCACCGCCACCGAGATCCCCGCGGTCGCGGCGACCGGCACGGCCAGCCCGAACCGGATCCGGGCGCTCGCGGTGCGCTGAAGCACCGCGGCGGAGCCCTGCATCGCCGCCACCCCACCGGCCAGCATCGCCGTCAGCGCGCCTTGACCGGGGAACACCAGGGACGACACCAGGAACTCGGCGAGGAGTGCCACCCCGAGGCACAGGGTCGCGGCCCAGGCGCTCCGCCACCGCGCGAGCCCCGGATCGAGCGCCGCGAACCACCCGGCGACACGTCCACTCCAGCCAGCCCGCACCGCACGACTCCCGTATGCTCGGATCACGATATAGATGTATCGTACATGTATTGCCGGAACGGCCCGGCGGAATCGAGGAACCATGCGCGCGATCCAGTACCAGGGGGTCAGCACCGTCGAACTGACCGAGGTGAAGCGGCCGGTTCCGCCGCCGGGGCACGCGCTGGTGCGCGTGCGGGCCGCGGGGATCTGCCAGACCGACGTCCACGTGCGCGCGTCGCCGGTGGAGATGATCCCGGCGGGCACGGTGCTCGGGCACGAGATCGCCGGCACCGTCGAGGAGATCAACGGCCCGGCCGCCGGGCTCGGCATCGGCGGCCAGGTGGTGATCCATCCCGTGTGGTCCTGCGGCGTCTGCCGGATGTGTGTCGCGGGCAGGGAAAACGCGTGCCGGAACACGGCGGGCCGGATGTCCCCGGCGCCGACACCCGGTGTTTCGGTCGACGGCGGCTTGGCCGAGTATGTCTCGGCGCCGGTGTCCGCGCTCGTCCCCGCGGACGGGCTTGATCCCGCGTTCGCGGCCGTGCTGCCGGACGCGGGCCTGGTGCCGTTCCATTCGATCAACGCCGCGCGGGACCTGCTTCGCCCGGGCTCGACGGCGGTCGTGATCGGGATCGGCGGGCTCGGCCAGTTCGCAGTGCAGCTGCTGCGTGAGCTCACCGGCGCCCGCGTCATCGCGATGGACGTCCGGCCCGAACCGCTGGAAGTCGTCGCCGAGCAGGTGGACCAGACGCTGTTGAGCACCGATCCCGGCGCCGCTGGCGAAGTGCTGGCCGCGACCGGGGGTTACGGCGCCGACTTCGTGCTCGACCTCGTCGGCAACAGCGCCACGCTCGCCTTGTCCGGCGCGATCGTCGCCCCCTACGGCGCGATCCGGGTGCCCGGCCTGTCCGACGGCGTGTTCGAGTTCCAGACCTCGCAGCTGCAGACCGCGCTCCCCTGGGGCGCGTCGCTCACCCGTCCCTACAGCGGCACGCACCAGGAACTGCACGACCTGGTCGCGCTCGCACAGACGGGCCGTCTCACCGCGAATCTCGTGCGGTACGGCTTCGGCGACGCGCTGCGGGCGATCGACGATCTGGAGGCGGGAAAGGTGCGCGGGCGCGCGGTCGTGGTCTTCGACAGCTGAGTCAGGGAACCGCGAGCGGGCTGAGCGGGTCCTCATAGCGGGTTTCCGGGACTGTGTAAAGGAGATCGGTGTTGTACCGCACCATCGGCAAGGCCGCGGCGACGGCACCGCGCTCCTCCTCCGGCACGGTCAGGCCCGCCATCCGCAGGAGCGAGTCCGCCGTCGGATCCGGTCGCGGCGCGCTTTCCGGTGCGGCGGCAGGAGCCGGGGCCTGCGACGGTTTCACCTCCCCCGGGCGTCGCAGATGCCATTCCGTGCGCGACTGGAACGCGTCGCCGGCGCGAAGTACTGTCGCTTCGGCGAAATGCGGCCCTACGATCTGCGCTGCAAGCGGCAGGTTTCCCTCGCCGAAGCCGATCGGCACGCTCAACGCCGGGTTTCCGAGACTGTTCCAGTACGCGGTGTGATAGGCGAAATCCTGGCCCGCGAACAAAGTCGCCGTGTAGGCCGCGGCGTCGCCGACGTAGGGCGCGGGCCGCGTCACGAGCGGGGTGACGATCAGATCCACGTCCTCGAACACGGCGCCTACGAGCTTCCGGCCCGCGGCCCGCACCCGTTGTGCCTGGACGTAATCGGCTCCCGAGACGAACGCACCGAACCCCAGCGCGGCCCGGGTGGAGGCACCGTAGTCGGACCACCGCGTGCGGATGTCGGGAGCGTGGTAGGTCAGGGCCTCGGTCACGATCGACACGACCGCGGCGGCCGTGACCTCCCGGTACCGCGGCAGTTCGACCGGGCGCACGATGGCACCCGCCTTTTCCAGTGTGGCCACGAAATCCGCGAACAACCCCGCCAGCGCGGGATCGGCGCTGGAGTAGCGGGTGAGGTCGTCGACGCCGATCTGCAGCCCGGACAGGTCCCCGTCGAGTCCGGCGGTGAAGTCCGGCACCGCGCGCTCCGCCGACCACGGGCAGGACCCGTGCCCGGCCATCACGGCGAGCAGTGCGGCACAGTCCCGTGCGCTCGGCGCGAGCGGGCCGACGCAGTCCAATGTGTACCCGAGCGGGACACAGCCCGATTTGGGCACCCGGCCGAAAGTCGGTTTCAAGCCGGTCACCCCGCACAGCGCGGCCGGCATTCGCACGCTCGCGCCGGTGTCGGTGCCCAGCGCGCCCAGGAACATCCCGGCCGCGACGCCCGCGCCGGAGCCGGAACTGGAACCACCCGACCACCGGCCGGGATCCCACGGGTTCCGCGGGAGCGGGAACGGTTTCTCCGGATCCGGGGCGCCGAGAGCGAACTCCATGGTCGTGGTCTTGCCGACCACCAGCGCTCCCGCGGCCCGGAGGCGTTGGACCACCGTCGCGTCACCGGAGCCCCAGGCACGGTCGAGCACCAGGCTCTGTCCCGTGGTCTCGCCGTCCTGGGTGGTGATGATGTCCTTGACCCCCAAGGGAATACCGAGCAGCGGCCGGTCACTGACGCCCCCGGCGCGCGCCTTGTCCGCCTCTTGGGCGGCGGCGAGCGCGCTGTCGGGGAACCGCGACACGAACACGCCCAACGCGGCGTCCAGGCGATCGGCGGCCTCGAGTGCCTGTTCAGTCAGTTCGACGCTGGTCACCCGGCCGGATTCCAGTCCAGCCAGTGCGCCGGTGATGGTGAGGTATTCGATCATCGGTGGTCTCCGTTCAGGTCCGGTCGGTTCAACGCTTGACCGCGGCGACGCGGATCTCCGTGCTGAACTCGTATCCGGCGAACGCGGCGCGCAGCGCACGCGGAACGTCGTCGTCCGGGTCGTCCAGCGTGAGAACCGCTACCGGTCGCAAGCCGGAATGGTCGACGGTGATGTGGAACCGTGAAGAATCCCCAAGCACCTCGGCGGCGACCCGGCCCGCCACACGCTCGATGACGTCCCGGCGCAGCGCGGGCTTCGAGATCTTCCCGACGGGCGTCAGCGGCAGCTGATCGAGCACGATGATCTCGACCGGCACCGAGGCTCGTTCCTGGATGCGGGATCGGCAGAAATCGAGGAGCTCGGCCGGATCGGCGGTCTTCCCTTCGAGGAGTTGCACGTACGCGATCGGCAGCTCGCCCTTGAGCGGGTCGGGGCGGCCGATCGCCGCGGCCAGGTGTACCGCGGGATGAGCGGCGATGGCCTCCTCGACCGGCGCCGGGTCGATGTTGTGCCCGCCGCGGATGATCAGGTCCTTGGCGCGCCCGAAAATCCAGACGTACCCGTCTTCGTCGACGGTGCCGAGATCCCCGGTGCTCGCCCAGCGCCTGCCCTCGTCGAGCCCCTGCACGAACAACTCGTTCTGCGGGGCCGGATCGAGGTAGCCGGGCGTGACGGTGTCGGTGCCGAACACCAGGAGCCCCCGCTCCCCTGGCACGCATTCCCTGACGACCACGTTGTTCTCGTCGACTTCGACGGCCTTGACCCGGATGTGGGGCAACGGCAGTCCGGCGGAGCCGACCCGCGGTTCGCGGTCGTGTCCGGGATGGCCGGTCATCGTCCCGTGTACCTCGGTCATCCCCCAGTTCTCGCGCAGCCAGATGCCGAACCGGTCGTGGAACGCGCGCACCAGGGCGAGCGGCACCGTGCTGCCGCCGCAGTGGAAGTCGGTGATGCTGTGCCCTTCCGACGACGTACCGGGAACGGCGAGGAGCGCGGCCGCGGTCGTGGGCGTGGCCAGCAGCGAGGTCATCCGGTAGCGCCGGGCGATGTCCCAGAAGTTCGCCACGACGCCCTTGTCCCGGAACCCGTCCGGGGTCAGCGTCAGCAGCGTCTGTCCATAAAGGAATGTCCGAAGTCCGAGCGAAAGCGTTCCGCCGCAATGGAAGTTCGGCATTCCGTGCCCGACCACGCCGTCCTGCCGGGCGCCCATCAGCGCCCCGACGTTCCAGGCGACGGTCAGCTGGCCGCGATGGGTCATCCGCACCAGCTTCGGCGCACCGGTGGTGCCGCCGGTGGGCATCCGCATGACTTCGGCGTCCGGATCGGCGGACGGCGTGAACGTCAACCTGCCCGCCGGATGCGCCGCGAGCGCGGCGGCGAAGTCGTCGGGCGAGTCCGCGGCGTCCACGAGCAGGATCCGCCGCAGCGTCGGCACCGCCGCCCGGACCCCGGCCAGCTGTGCGTCGTCGAACTGCCCCGGCGTGGTGACGAGCGCGGTCGCGCCGGTGGCGTTGAGAATGGCGGCCACCGCGTCCGCTTCCAGGTAGGGGTTGACCGGGATCGCGATGCCCGCAGTGACGGATCCCCAGGTGGCGATCATTCCTTCCGGCACCATCGGCAGCAGGACACCGACCGCGCCCGGGGCTCCGGCCGCCGTCTCGTGGAACAGGTTCGCCGCGCGTTCGATCGCCTCGGCCAGCTCCCGGTAGGTGACCGTCCGGGGCGGATCGTCCACGCGGTGCGAACGCAGCTGGATGATCGCGGCCTTGTCCGGATGCTCGGCCGCCGCCGCCCGGATGGCCTCGTACACGGTGGCGCCTTCGCGCAGCGCCTCCGGCGGATGCTCTTCGACGCGCCGGATGTCGGCCGGTGACCGCAGCCGCGCCCTGGCTATCCGCCCCTCCCCCGGCGCCGCTCCCGGCAGCCAGAGCGGGTCACCGGAATCCGCCCGATCCTGCGAGCCCGGCGGGGATTCTGGTCGTGCCATGGGGATTCGCGCCTCCTCGATCACCTGCGCTGGCGTCGGATATACGACAGGATCATGCCCCAAGTGTTCATCTTCGTACAGCCTCAGCCTGCCCAAGCACGCCAGCCGGGCACAAGATGCCCACGCGCTTCATCTCAATAGTGGACAGATCTCGTGTCTGAGTATTGTGTGACGTAATATTTCCTCGTAGGATGCGGGGAACCGACCAGGAGGGACGCGCACCATGACCAGCTCCATTCCCCGCGCCGACGAGGGATTCGACTTCTCCGGCAGCGGGGTGCTGATCGCGGGTGGCACGTCGGGGGTCGGCCTCGCCACCGCGGTGGCCTTCGCACAGGCAGGGTGCCGCCGGCTGATGATGCTGGGCCGCGACGAAGAACGCGGCAAGCGCGCGCTCGACCACGTGCTGTCGGCCGTCCCGGGAGCACACGCGGAGTTCCTGTCCGCGGACGCGAACGACCCCGCGTCGGCGGCCGAGGCCGCCACGGAAGCACACCGCCGGCTGGGCGGGATCGACGTCCTGGTCAACTCCGTGGTCGCGCCCTACCAGCCGACGCCCCTGCACGAGATACCGCTGGACGAGGTGCGCGACATCCTTACGCGGCAAGCGTTGGGGCCGCTGGTGATGAGCCGCGCCGTGCTGCCTTTCCTGCGCGAGCAGGGATCGGGCTCGATCGTCAACATCGCCTCCGACGCCGCGAAAGTGCCCACCCCGGGCGAAACCGTACTGGGCGCGGCGATGTCGGCCATCGTCACGTTCTCGCGCACGCTGGCACTGGAAGCGAAGCGCTACGGCGTGCGGGTCAACGCGATCACACCGTCGCTGATCGCCAACACCGGCTCCTACGACCGCGCGATGTCCCAGCCCTTCAGCAAGAAGATCTTCGAGAAGATCACGAGCCAGGCACACCTCGGCCTCACCGAACCCGAGGACCTCGCCAACCTGACCCTGTTCTTCGCCTCACCGCTGTCCCGGCTCATCACCGGGCAGGTCATCAGCGTCAACGGCGGGATCTCCGTCGCCTGATCGCGTTGGGGTTCCGTTGGGGCGGCTGGTTGCGTTGGGGCAGCAACGGACGCGCGTAGCGCGCGCTGTGTGACACCCCACCACCGCCCCGATCTGTGAGTGTTCGCGATCGCAAGAGCAGGCTGGGGATCGGGGCGGTGGAGGGGTGTGGTCGGTGGGACGACTCGCTTCGCGTTGCCGGGTGGCGGTTGGTGCCGTAGTCGGTGGGGTGGGACGGGCCGTCGGGTGGCGATGTTTGTCCCGTCGGGTCGTCGGCCACACCTAGGTCATGCTGTTACCACTCCCTTAAGGGGTGTTCCGCTCCCCCTTTGGAGAGCAATCCCGCGCAGCGGTGTATCCCCGGCGCCACCGCGCGGTGACAATCGGCCGGACAGGGCAGTGCCGCTCTGGGGTCGAACGAGGAGACGGTTGTGGACAGTGCTGCCGAACCGGCGGGTGAACTGATCCGGCGTGCCCGTGAAGTGCTCCGCGAGATCGCCCCGCTCGCGGGCTTCGATATCTCCCCTGCCGTCGTCCGCGACCTCCGCTCTGCCGACAACTCCCTGCGGGCCCTGGAAAACGTCCTCCTGCGCGAACTGTCCACATTCGACGGACAGGGCACCGCCGGCGCCCGGGTCGCCGCGGCACTGGCCCGCGTGAGCGCCTTGCGCACGGCGATCCGGGACAGCAGCCTCGTCACCCGCACGGCCGCGATGTCCGATCTGCATCGCTGTCTGTCCCGCCTTCGCTCGGCGTCGTCACTGCGGGACCTCGCCGAGCGCGTCCCGGCGGAGGTCAACCGGCTCGGGTACCGGCGGGCGCTGTTCTCCAACCTGTCCGGGCCGGCGTGGAGCGCGCGGTCGGCGTACGCCTACGCCGATCCCGAGCTGAGCTCCGAACTCGTGCGGGTGGGCACGGCGGTCCCCGGCAGGCTCGGCCGGGAACTGCCGGAGACCGAGGTGGTGCGCCATCGCGCGCCGGTGCTCGTCGACGACGCGCAGCACAACCCGCGCGTGCACCACCGCCTCATCAATCTGGCGCGCACCAAGGACTACGTGGTCGCGCCCCTGATCGGGCACGGCCGGGTGATCGGCCTGCTGCACGCCGACCAGCACGTGGAGCACGACCGCGTGGACGAGTTCGACCAGCAGCTGCTCGGGCTGTTCGCCGAGGGGCTGGGCTGCGTGTTCGAGCGGGTCGTCTTCCACGAGCGGCTCAGCGCGATGCGCCATCGGCTGCGCGAGCAGGCCGACGCCGTCGAGGACGTCCTGGGCGGGGCCGGAATCGTCGAAGAGGCCCCGCGCCCGCCGGACCCGCTGGAACGCCTCGACGGCCCGCTCGCCGAGCTGACCCGGCGGGAGCTCGATGTGCTGCGGTACCTCGTGCGCGGCGAGAGCAACAGCCGGATCGCCGAGGAGTTGTACGTCTCCCCCGGCACCGTGAAAACGCACGTCAAGAACGTGCTGCGCAAGCTCGGCGCCACCAACCGCGCCGAGGCGGCGGCCCGCTACCACGCGCTCGCCCGCGGGATCTAGGGAGAAATGCAGGGGGAGAAATCTCTTCCTCCGGGGTGATGCACGACACGTCAGGTTGGCCCAAAGATTGGACCACAACGTGCACCGACGCCGTCATCCTGGAGGACCTTCATGACCACCACGCCCGAGCTGACCACCCGCCCGATCCCCGAGGAGATCGCGAAGCAGGTCGTGCTGCCGGAGGGCCACCGCGAAGACGGGCCGCTGTTCGAGGCCTACCGGTGGCTGCGCGAAAACCACCCGCTGGGCCAGGTCCACGTCGAGGGCTACGACCCCGTCTGGCTGGTGACCAAGCACGCCGACATCATGGAGATCGAGCGGCAGCCGCACGTTTTCACCAGCGGCGGCGGCGACGAACCCGGCTCGCACAACCCGATCCTGCAGAACCAGGCCGGCGACGAGTTCACCAGGCAGCTCACCGGAGGCAGCCTGCGCATCCTGGAGACCCTGACCTACCTCGACCCGCCGGAGCACACCGAGATCAAGGACATCGTCAACGACTGGTTCCGCCCCGCGAACCTCAAGAAGTGGGAGGACCGGATCCGCGCGCTGGCGAAAGAAGCGATCGCCAAGTACCTGCGCAGTGGCACCAACGAACTCGACTTCGTGCAGGAGTTCGCGCTGTACTACCCGCTGCACGTGATCATGAGCCTGTTCGGCGTCCCGGAAGAGGACGAGCCGCGCATGATGACGCTGACGCAGGAGTTCTTCGGCACCGCGGACCCGGACGCCCAGCGCGAGGACGTCGAGCCGCTCACTCCGGAAGCCGCCGCGCAGCAGTGGTCCGCCGCGATCAACGACTTCTACGCCTACTTCGACAAACTCGTCGAAGACCGGCGCGCGAACCCGCGCGACGACGTTGCCACCACCATCGCCAACGCGCGCGGCGCCGACGGTGAGTACCGGCCGAAGGAGGTCGCCTACGGCTGGTTCATCGCGATCGCCACGGCAGGGCACGACACGACGTCGAGCACGATGGCCGGCGCGATCGAAGCGCTCGCGCTGTTCCCCGATCAGCTGGCCAAGGTGCAGCACCGGCCGGAGCTGATCCCGGACCTGGTCAACGAAGCCCTGCGGTGGGTTTCGCCGGTCAAGCAGTTCACCCGGCGCGCGCAGGAGGACTACGTGCTGCGTGGGCAGCAGATCCGCAAGGGCGACCGGTTCATGCTGCTCTACCAGTCGGCCAACCGGGACGCCGACGTGTTCGACGAGCCGGACACCTTCCGCCTGGATCGCAAGCCCAACAAGCACATCGCCTTCGGTTACGGCCCGCACATGTGCATCGGCCAGCACCTGGCGAAGCTGGAACTTCGGATCATGTTCGAGGAGCTGCTGCCGCTGATCCAGAACGTGGAGGTGGCGGGCGAGCGCAAGCCGGTGATGACCAACTTCGTCGGCGGGCTGCGCAGGCTCCCGGTGCGCCTGGACCTGGCGTGACCGAGCGGGTGCTCGTCGTCGGCGCGGGTCACGCCGGCGCGGGAGTGGCCGGTCTGCTGCGGCAGGCCGGGCACACCGGCCCGGTGGAGCTGTTCGGCGACGAGCTCGATCTGCCCTACCACCGGCCGCCGCTGTCGAAGAAGTTCGCCGAGGGCGAGCTGGAGCAGTGGCTGCGGCCGGCGGAGTTCTACCGCGAGCAGGACATCACCGTCCGGCTCGGCGAGCACGTGACGGCGGTCGAGCCCGCGAAACGGCTGGTGCGCACCGATTCCGGCGCGGTCCACGGCTACGACCACCTCGTGCTCGCCACCGGCGCCCGGCCACGCCCGTTGCCGGTCCCCGGCGCGGAACTGGCCGGAGTGATGTCGCTCCGGACCCTGGCCGACGCCCGGATCCTGCGCAAATGCGTCGAGGAACGACGGCGGCTGGTCATCATCGGCGGCGGCTACATCGGGCTCGAAGTGGCCGCGGTCGCGCGGGCGAACGACATCGAGGTGACCGTGGTCGAGCGCGAGGAGCGGGTGCTGGCCCGCGTCGCGAGCGCCCGGTTGTCGGCGATTCTCGCCGGATACCACCGGAATCGCGGCACCCGGATCCTCACCGGCGCCGGGGTCGGACGACTCGCCGGGGAGGACGGCCAGGTTCGCGCGGTCGTGCTCGACGACGGCTCCGCGCTTCCGTGTGAGGCGGTACTCGTCGGGGTCGGGGCGATTCCCCGGGACGAACTGGCGGCCGCGGCGGGCCTCCGGTGCGCGCAGGGCGTCGTCGTCGATTCGCACGCCCGCACGAGCGACCCGCGCATCCTGGCTATCGGCGACGTGACCCGCCGTCCGCTGCGCACGGGTTCCCTGGCACGGCTGGAAAGCATCCCGAGCGCGACCGAACAGGCCAGGCAGGCCGTGGCCACGATCCTCGGCACCGCACCGGTTCCGGCCGAGGTGCCGTGGTTCTGGTCGGACCAGTTCGGGCTGAAGCTCAAGATCGCCGGGCTCGTGCCGCCCGATCCGGGCACGGTCGTCCGCGGCGATCCCGCGACCGGCCGGTTCGCCCTGTTCCACCACCTCGGCGGCGCCGTGACCGCCGTCGAATCGGCCAACTCCCCCGCCGAGTTCATGGCGGGCAGGAAGTTCATCGCGGCCGGCACGCGGATCGACCCGGTCCGGCTGGCCGACCCGTCGGTCCCGCTGCGCGACGCGACCCTCTGAAAACGGAGTACCCCCATGCCGAAAGTCACCTACGAACTGCCCGACGGATCCGTGCACGACGTCGAAGTCCCTTGTGGACAGAGCGTGATGGACGGTTCGGTCCGCAACAACCTGCCGGGCATCGTGGCCGAATGCGGCGGCAGCTGTTCGTGCGCGACCTGCCACGTGTTCCTCGACGAGGGCGAGTTCGACGAGCCCACCGACGAGGAGCGCGAGCTGCTCGAGTTCGCCGAGGGCGCGCGGCCGGAGTCCCGGCTGTCCTGCCAGCTGATCCTCGACGACTCCTGCGCGGGCGTGCGCGTGACGGTCCCCGGCACCAACGGCTAGCACAAAGGAGTTCGCATGGACATCACCGCTGCGGTGGCCACCGAGATCGGTGGCACCTTCGAGTTGCGGCGGCTCACGCTCGCCGATCCGGCACCCGGCGAGGTGCTGGTGAAGATCGCCGGGGTCGGGCTGTGCCACACCGACCTCGCGGCCAAGGACGGTCACCTGCCGTTCCCGCTGCCCGGCGTGTTCGGCCACGAAGGAAGTGGCGTCGTCGAGGCTGTGGGCGCGGACGTCACGAAGGTCGCCCCTGGCGACAAGGTGGCGCTCAGCTTCGACAGCTGCGGGGACTGCACGCAGTGCCGCGGCGGGGAACCGTCGTACTGCCGGGACTTCATGGCCTACAACTTCGGCGGCGCCAGGCAGGACGGCACCAGCCCACTGACGGACGGGGAAAACCCCGTGGGATCGGCGTTTTTCGGGCAGTCCTCCTTCGCCACCCACGCACTGGCCCGCGAACGCAACGTGGTCAAAGTCCCCGGCGACGCGCCGCTGGCCGTGCTCGGGCCGCTCGGCTGCGGAGTGCAGACCGGTGCGGGCGCGGTGCTGAACTCGCTGGACTGCCAACCGGGCGGGACGCTGCTCGTGCTGGGCGGGGGTTCGGTCGGGCTGTCGGCCGTGCTGGCCGGAGTCGTGCGGGAACTGAGCCGTATCATCGTCGTGGAGCCGCATGCGGCGCGGCGCGATCTCGCCCTGTCGCTGGGCGCCACCAACGTGATCGACCCCGCGGCGGGCCCACTGGCCGAGCAGGTGCGCGCGATCGAGCCCGATGGCGCGGGCTATGCCATCGACACCACGGGGATCGCCGCGGTTCTGCAGGACGCGATGCAGGCGCTCGCGCACCGCGCCAAGGTCGGCATCATCGGGGTGCCGGCGGACCCGGAGGCGTCGCTCGCGCTCAACCTCATCCAGGCCCAGGTGCTGGGGGTGCGGGTGATGGGCATCGTCGAGGGCGACAGCGATCCGGACACGTTCATCCCGGAGCTGCTCGAACTGCACCGCACCGGCCGGTTCCCGTTCGACAAGCTCGTCACCACCATGCCGTTCACCCAGATCAACGAGGCCGTCGCCGCGCAGCACCGCGGGGACGCCGTGAAAATCGTGCTCGTGCACGGGGAGCTGTGATGACCCTCGACTACGACCGGCTCTACCTGGCGGGCGGCTGGGCCGAACCCGCTGCCACGCAACGGATCCCGGTGCATTCGGCCACCACCGAGGAAAATCTCGGCAGCGTGCCGGAAGCCGCGGAGGCGGACGTCGACCTCGCTGTCACGGCGGCGCGGCGGGCTTTCGACGATCCCTCCGGCTGGTCCCGGAATCCGCGGCTGCGGGCCGAAGCACTGGAACGGTTCGCGGTGGCGCTGGAAAACCGTGCCGCCGAAACCTCGCGCCGCGTGACCGTCCAGAACGGGATGCCGATCAGCCTCGCCCAGCAGTTCGAAGGCGGGTTCCCGCCCGTACTCCTGCGGTACTTCTCCGAGCTGGCAACAGGTTCGCCGCAGGAGGAGATCCGGCCCGGCATGCTGGGCGGCAGCTCGCGGGTGCTCCGCGAGCCGGTCGGCGTCGTCGCCGCGATCGTGCCGTGGAACGTGCCGCAGGCGATCACCTTCCTCAAGCTCGCGCCCGCGCTCGCCGCAGGCTGCACGGTGGTGCTGAAGCCGGCGCCGGAAACGGTGCTCGACGCGATGCTGATGTGCGAGGCCGCCGCCGAAGCGGGACTGCCCGAAGGCGTGCTGAACGTGGTGCCGGGCGGCCGGGAGCTGGGCGCCTACCTGATCGCGCATCCGGGCGTGGACAAGGTTTCCTTCACCGGCTCCACGGCCGCGGGCCGGTCGATCGCCGAGACCTGCGGGCGGCTGCTGCGGCCGGTCACGCTGGAGCTGGGCGGGAAATCGGCGGCGATCGTGCTCGACGACGCCGACCTCGCGTCCACCATCGAAAGCTTCTTCGCCGCGACGTTGCTCAACAACGGGCAGATCTGCTGGCTGGGCACCCGGGTGCTGGCTCCCCGGTCCCGCTACGGCGAGGTCGTGGACACCGTCACGGATCTCGCCCGCTCGCTGGCGGTCGGCGACCCGCTGGAGCAGACGACCCAGCTCGGGCCGCTGGTCTCCGCGCGGCAACGCGATCGCGTGGAGTCCTACATCGCCAAGGGCCTCGGCGAGGGCGCGCGGCTGACCACGGGCGGCGGCAGGCCCGCCGCGCTGGACCAGGGCTGGTTCGTGGAGCCCACCGTGTTCGCCGACGTGGACAACAACCACACCATCGCCCAGGAGGAGATCTTCGGTCCGGTGCTGTCGGTGATCCCCTACGCCGACGAGAGCGAGGCGGTGGCCATCGCGAACGCCAGCGAGTACGGGCTCGGTGGCAGTGTGTGGACGAGCGACCCGGACCGGGGCGAGGCGGTGGCCCGCCGGGTGGCCTCGGGAACGATCGGTATCAACGGCTACAGCAACGATCCGACAGCCCCTTTCGGCGGGATCAAGTCCAGCGGCCTCGGCCGCGAGCTGGGCCCAGAGGGTCTGCATTCCTATCAGGTGTTCAAGACGATTTACCGGGACCCCAGCAAGGGGTAGGCAGCCTCTCCCCAAAGGGGTAAATCCGCGTTCCCCCGCGCTTCACCGGCGGCGGCACTCTTGATAACGCTCGTTCACAGACCTAGATTCGGTCTGACACGGCGAGCGCCAGAGCGCCGCCGCTGGCCTGTTCTTCCAACGCCGAAAGGAACGCGGATTCCATGGACGAGTTCACCGACATCAGCTACAAGGTCGAGGACGGCCTGGCCTGGATCACCATCAACCGGCCGGAGCGGTACAACTCGTTCCGCGCCCGCACCGTCGACGAGCTGGTGAAGGCGTTCAAGAAGGCGTGGGGCAGCGGCGAGGTCGGCGTGATCTGCCTGACCGGCGCCGGGGACAAGGCCTTCTGCACCGGCGGCGACCAGAAGCAGCGCGCCGAGACCGGCGACTACGGCCCGTCGGACTCCGGGCTGTTCGAGATCGACGCGCTGCACCACGTCATCCGCGACGTGCCCAAGCCGGTGATCGCCGCGGTCAACGGCTTCGCCATCGGCGGCGGCCACGTCCTGCACGTGCTGTGCGACCTCACGATCGCCGCCGACACCGCGAAGTTCGGCCAGAACGGGCCGCGCGTCGGCTCCTTCGACGCCGGGTTCGGCACCGGCTACCTCGCCCGCATCCTCGGCGAGAAGCGCGCCCGCGAAGTGTGGTTCCTCTGCCGCCGCTACACCGCCGCCCAGATGGAGAACTGGGGCCTGGTCAACAGCGTCGTGCCGCAGGAGGACCTGTACAAGGAGGTGCGCGCCTGGGCCGACGAGATCCTCTCCCTGTCCCCCACGGCGCTCAAGGTGCTCAAGCAGTCGTTCAACACCGACACCGAGCAGTTCGCGAGCACCGGGCAGCTGGCGTACTCCTACCTGCACTCGTTCGGCGAATCCGCGGAGGCCGCCGAGGGTATCAACGCGTTCAACGAAAAGCGCAAGCCCGACTTCTCGCCGTTCCGCGGCCACTGAGCGGGAACGAGCGTTATCAGGATGCGGTTCACGAAGGAACAGGAAGGCTTCGCCGCCGCGGTGCGCGCGTTCTGCGCGGCCGAATGCGGGACACTCGCCCAGCGGGACGAGCTCACCGACGGCGGGAAGCTGTCGAACAGCCCGGAGATCCTGCGCAAGCTCGCCGCGCAGGGCTGGCTCGGCGTCTCGATTCCCGAGGCGTACGGCGGCGGTGGGGCCGGCATGGTCGACGAGTGCCTCTTCCTCGAAGAGACCTCGCGCGGGCTGGCCCCGATCACCGCTTACTCGACCGGGCTGACCGCGGCGCAGACGTATCTGCGGTACGGCACCGAGGATCAGAAGAAGGACATCCTCGGCGGGATCTGCGCGGGCGAGCTGGAGGCGATCGCGCTCTCGGAGCCGGGAGCGGGATCGGACCTCGGCTCGGTGCGGATCAAGGCCACGCTCGACGGCGACCACTACGTCATCGACGGGCAGAAGACGTGGACTTCGGCGGCGCACGTGGCCAAGCACCTCCTGCTGCTGGCCCGCACGGACTCGAGCGGCCCGAAGCACCAGGGCCTGACGCTGCTGATCGTGCCGACCGACGTGCCGGGGCTGGAGATCCGGCCCATCGAGACGATGGAAGCGCATACGGTCAACGACCTGTTCTTCACCGGCGTGCGGATCCCCGTCGCGAACGTCGTCGGCGAGGCCGGTCAGGCGTGGAAGCACCTGATGCGCGGGCTGAGCGTGGAACGGCTGATCATCGCCGCGATGTCGCTGGGCGCCGCCGAACGGTCGCTCGACGACGTGCTGGGCTACGTCAAGCAGCGGGAGCAGTTCGGCCGCGCCATCGGCAGTTTCCAGGCGGTGCGGCACCGGATCGCCGAGCTGGCCACCGAAATCGCCTACGCCAAGGCGTTCGTCTACGACGTGGCGGCCCGCATCGACGCGGGCGAGGAGGACCAGCTGACGCGCGAGGGCTCGATGGCCAAGCTCAAGTGCACCGAGATCGCCAAGCACACCGCGCTGGAAGCCATGCAGCTGATGGGCGGCTACGGCTATGCCCGCGAATACGGCATGGAGGGCCAGGTCCGCAAGGCGCTGGCGCCGCCGATCTACGGCGGGACCAACGAAATCCAGCGCGAGATCATCAGCAAGAGCCTCGGGCTCTGACCACGGAGGACCACCGCATGACGAAGTCCGTATTCGCCCCCGATCTGCTGGCGGGCCACCGCGTCCTGATCACCGGTGGCGGCACCGGGCTCGGCCGGGGTGTCGCCCAGTACCTCACCGCGCACGGCGCGCAGGTGCACCTCTGGGGCCGCCGCGAGGCGGTGCTGGCCGAGGCCGCGGCGGAAGCGGGCGCCGCGCACTTCCAGACGGTCGACGTGCGGCGGGCCGACCTCGTCGACGCCGCGATGGACGAGATCTGGTCCGCGCACGGGCCGCTGACCGGGGTGGTCAACAACGCCGCCGCGAACTTCATCTCGCCCACGAAGTCCTTGAGCGCACGGGGTTTCGAGGCGGTCAGCTCCACGGTGATGAACGGTTCGTTCAACACCACGCACGCGGCCGGGCGCCGGTGGATCGAGCAGGGGCTGCCCGGGGTGGTGCTGTCCACGCTGACGACGTGGGTGTGGAGCGGTTCGGCGTTCGTGGTGCCCTCGGCGATGGCCAAGGCGGCCGTGCACGCCATGACGATGTCGCTCGCGGTGGAGTGGGCGAAGTACGGGATCCGGCTCAACGCGCTGGCGCCCGGGCCGATCCCGACCGACTACGCGTGGGAGATGCTGAACCCGACCGACAAGAGCGCGGTCGGGGCGACGCAGGCCGACCAGGTCCCGATGGGGCGGATGGGGACCGTCGAGGAACTGGCGAACCTGACGATGTTCCTGCTCTCGGATGCCTGCCCGTACCTGACCGGCGACACGATCGCCATGGACGGCGGCCAGCGCCTCGCCGGCCCGGGCACGTTCGCGGGCCTGACCTCACTGTCCGATGAGGACTGGGCGGAGATCAGGGAACAGAGCCAAAAAGCCAGCGCCGCGGCGAAAGCACAGCGCAGCGTCTGAAGGTACTGGGGGCCACCGCAAGGCGGCCCCCAGCCAGGCGGCTCCGCCAGCGCGGCCGACGATCCTGGAGACTGCCTCGTGCTCGACGCGGCATCGGACGCGAGAGGTGGGACAGCGAGAGTGACCCGCCGAACGCAGCGGCTGAAACAGCTGGGAGCCACGGCGACGGCGGCTCCCTTTCAGCGGCTCCGCCAGCGCGACCAACACCTCGGCGGTCGCCTTCGTCCTCGGCGCGCTGGGAGGCGACCGGCATCGGCGACGCCGGAACCGGGAGCGGGCGGGGCAGCGAGAGGGACCCGCCGCACCGCCGCGCCAAGCTGGGCACGTTCGCGGGGCCCGCCATCACTGTCCGATGGGGACTGAACGACTGGCAGCCACCGCACCGGTCGCCCCGGTCAACGCCCGCAGTCGAAACCTCCGCTGGGAGCGGCATACCGTGCCTCACCGACGTCGGCCAGCGACTCACCCAACTCCGCCAGCGCGGCCGAGATCCCGGCGATCACCGCGTCCTCCGCGCCTTCGGGCACCCGCATCGGAGCGCCGCGCCCAGGAGCGGGCGGGATCTCCAGGTGGAACCCGCTGCGCTGCTGCACCGCGTCCCCGGCTCGCAGCACCAGCGCCTCCTCGAATCGGCGACCGGCCAAGGACAACGCCAGTGGCAACCCATCCGAGGCCAGGCCCATCGGCACGACGAGCACCGGGTTCCCCAAGGGATTCCAGTAAGCCGTGTGCAGCGAGGTCATCACGCCCGTCGGGTCGAGGCCGGTGATCTCCGCGAGCGACGGGGCGCCGAGGTGCCCCATCGGGGTGGCGACCACGTCCACGGTCCCCAGCAGCGCATCCATCCGCGCCTGCCCGACCCGCCGCACGCGCATCGCCTGCAGATAGTGCGTCGCGGTGATCGCCCGCGCGCTGCTCAACAGCACGCGGGTCGCCTGCCCGTAGTCACTGCCCCGGGAACGCAGATCCCCCGCGTGATAACTGAGCGCCTCGGCGAGCATCACGAGGGAATCGATCGCCTGCAACTCCGGGTACATCGGCAACTCGACCGGAACCAGCTCGGCGCCCGCGTCTTCGAGAAGCGCCAGCATCGCGGCGAAGCGGCGGGAGGCGTCCGGATCGGCAAGAGCCGCGAAGCGGTCGAGATCATCGAACCCGACCCGCACGCCGCGAAGGTCGCCGGTGAGCCCACCCGGATAATCCCCCGGCTCCACGAAAGACGCGTACGGATCAGCCGGATCATGACCGGCCAGCACCGACAACAGCAGCGCGCAGTCCTCCGCGCTCCGGGCGAGCGGGCCCGCGTGGTCGAGCGTGTAGCTCAACGGCACCATGCCCGCCTTCGGCACCCGGCCGAACGTCGGCTTCAGTCCCGTGACGCCGTTGAACCCGGCCGGCATCCGGATGCTGCCCGCGGTGTCGGAACCCAGCGCCCCCAGCACCATCCCGGAAGCCACCCCGCTCCCACAGCCCGAGCTGGAACCCCCGGCGTAATGGTCGGCGTTCCAGGCGTTGCGCGGCACCGGGAACGGCTTCCCGGGATCGGGCACCCCCAGCGCGAACTCCATCGTCGACAGTTTCCCCAGCACGATCCCACCCGCCGCCCGCAACCGCGCGACGGCCGGCGCGTCCCCGATGCCCTCGGCCCACGCACTGTCCAGTACCAGGCTCTGCGCGGTCGTGGGACCGCCTTCGCAGGCGAAGATGTCCTTGACACCCAAGGGAATCCCGTCGAGCGGGCCCACGGGCTCACCACGCGCGAACCGTTCGTCGGCCGCCTGAGCGGCCTGGCGGGCGGCGTCATCGTCGCGGTGCAGGAACACCCCCAGCACGGCGTCGTCGGCCTCAGCCCGCGCGATCGCCTCCTCCACCAGCTCTGCCGCGGTGACCCTCCCGGCTCGCAGGTCCGCCGCGGCGCCGGTGATCGTCCTGGTCATGACGCGACCGCCTCCGCCGCGGCCAGGAAGGACTTCACGAGCCCGGCGTCGGCGTAGTACTCGTCGCCGATGCCCTGCACCGCGCGACGCCGGCCGTATTCGTAGAGCACGGCCAGTTTCCACAACGCCAGCGCGGTGTACCAGTCCAGAGTGGACAGATCGCGCCCGGTGCTCGCGGCATACCGCGCGGCGAGCTCGTCCCGGGTGGGATACCCCTCCTCCAGCGCCGCCGTGCCCAGCTCCTCGGTCGGCGTCCTGGGCTGCCCGGCCGCTGGCCACGACGCCAGGAAGTAGCCGACGTCGAACAGCGGGTCACCGAGGGTGGCCAGTTCCCAGTCGAGCACGGCCAGGACCCGGCCCGGCGAATCCGGTGCCACGATCACGTTTCCCAGCCGGTAGTCGTTGTGCACGATGGTGGCGCCGGACTCGGGCGGGACGTGCGCGGCGAGCCAGGCGTCGATCCCGGCGAACTCCGCCGGCGGTTTGCCGTCGGAATCGGCGATCAGCCTGCCCATGCGGCGGAAGTGCCGGGCGTTGAACCCCTCCGGACGCCCGAGACCCGCCAGCCCGCGCCCCGCCCAGTCCACCGAATGCAGCGCGACCAGAGTGTCCACAAGGGACTCCCCGATCCGCCGCCGGTCCTCCGGGGCGCTCAGCGCGTCCGGAGTGCGCTCGGTGATCACGGGGCCCTCGACGTAACTCATGACGTAGAACGGGACATCGAGGACCTCGCCCGCCTGCGCCACCGCCAGCACGTCGGCGACCGGCACGTCGGTCCCGGCCAGCGCGTCGATCAGCTTCGCCTCGCGGAGCATGTCGTGGGCTCCCGGCGGGATCGGCGGGGGCGGGGGCCGCCGCACGACCGCCCGATGTTTGCCGTCGCCGACCAGGAACGTCAGGTTGGAGTGCCCGTCCCCGATCCGCGACGTCGTGACCGGGCCGCTGCAGATCCCCTTCCTGGCGAGGAAATCCGCCAGCAGGTTGCGCTGCTCGTCGCTCCAGTCCCAGCTCATCGACCGCTCTCGATCAGGTGCCGCAGGTACTGGCCGGGCCAGTGCGTCTCGAACTGCCCGGCGCCCGCTTCCCCGTCGATGGTGACGTCGCAGGCGGCCTCGGTGATCACCGTGCCCATCGGGTCGCGGGTGGGGAGCTTGATGGTCCCGTAGGAGTCCATCACCAGCCGGGTGGTCTCGCCGGTGATGTCCACGACGTCGGCTTCGAGCCGCTTCTGCGTCATGTCGTCGTGGTATTCGGCGTGGTGCTTGATGTGCGACACCGGCACGGTCACGCCGTCCTTGACGACGTAGCCGGCGAAACCCCATTCGCCGCGCGCGATCCAGATCCAGCCGTTCACCACGCGGCCGGATTCGGTGTAGGCGATGAACCACTTCCAGTGGTGCGGCACGCCCCAGTTCCGGGTCCCCCAGGAATGGTCGCGATGTCCCTTGCGGTCCCAGGTGATCCGCCGGTCGCCGACCTCCAGGAAGCCGGTCACGTGGCCGGTCTGTTCCAGCCGGTTCGCGGCGAACCACGACGGCAGCCCGTCGGGGTTGCTCCGGTAGCTGAAAGCGTCGTGCAGCGCGGTGAAGTCGAACTGCAGCCTGACCTCGTCGCTGGTGTAGCCGACCTGCGCGGTGCGGCGCAGCTCCGGCTGCTTCACCGTGAGGCCACGGAACTCGAAGTTGTCCAGGTCCATGTCGTCGCCGACGGTGCCCTGCTCGAGCTTCAGCGCGAGCGGTTCGGCGTCCGGGCCCCAGACCGACACGTTGTAGCCGGTCTTGCCGCGGTCGGTCAGGTACAGATACACCTGCATGCCGAGCCGCTCGTCCGGCATGATCAGCTCCCAGAACAGGGAGTCCCGCATCCGGCCGCCCGGTTCCGGCCGGTGCCGCAGATCGTCGTCCGGCCCGAAGCCGGGGTCGATGTCGCCCAGTGTCACCATGGTTCGCCCCTTACTTGCCTGTGAACTGCGGCGCGCGCTTGTCCTTGAACGCCGCCAGTGCCTCGGTCATGTCCTCGCAGCGGGTCAGCAGCGCCTGCCCGCGGTTCTCCAGCTCCAGTGCCCCGGCGTACGTCGCGACCTCCTGGTTGCGCTGCAACGCCCGCTTGGACATCCGGACGCCGCCGGGCGAGTTTCCGGAGATCTGCCGCGCGGTCGCCAGTGCCTCGCCGAAAAGATCCTCGCTCGGCACCACCCGGTTGACGAGGCCGATCCGCTCGGCCTCCTCGGCGCCCACGATCCTTGCCGTGTAAGCGATTTCGGCCGCCCGCCCCGGGCCGACGAGCCGGGTCAGCTGCCACGAGGTGCCCAGCTCCCCCGCCGAAAGCCCGACCTTCACGAACGCGGCGTTGAACTTCGCCGTCGGCGCGGCGAGCCGGATGTCGGCCGCCAGCGCGAGCGAAAGGCCGCCACCCGCCGCGGCGCCGTGCACCGCGGCGATCACCGGGAACGGCAGTTCGCGGAGCGCGGCGAGGCCGCCGGTGGCGGTTTCCTGGAAGTGCAGGAACTCCCGCACGCCCATGCGCGTGATCACGTCGATCTCGTCGAGGTCGAAGCCCGCGCAGAAAGCGCGTTCGCCGGTGCCGGTCAGGATCAGCGCGCGGGCCTTGCTGTCCCGCATCGCCCTGGCCGCGCGGAGGAACTCGCCGAACATGCCGACGGTCATGGAGTTCATCCGGTCCGGCCGGTCGATCCGCAGCACCAGGATGCCCTCTTCGGGTTCCTCGATCCGCAGCGTCTCCAGCTCCGGGATTTCGAAGTCGAGCACGTCGCCCTCCTCAGCGTCCGGTGAACTTCGGCGCGCGCTTCTCCTTGAAGGCGGCGAGCGCTTCGGGCATGTCCTCGCCACGGGTGAGCAGCGCCTGCCCGCGGTTCTCCAGCTCCAGCGCCGCCGCGTAGGAGGTGATCTCCAGGTTGGCCTGCAGCGCGCGTTTGGACAGCTGCACGCCGCCCGGGGAGTTGGCCCGGATCTGGCGCGCCATCGCGACCGACTCGTCCAGCAGGGAGTCGCCGGGCACGACGCGGTTGACGAGCCCGATGCGCTCGGCTTCCTCGGCGAAGACGAACCGGCCGGTGTACGCGATCTCCGAAGCCCTTGCCGGGCCGATGATCCGGGGCAGCAGCCACGACGTGCCCAGGTCTCCGGCCGACAGGCCGATGCGCACGAACGCGGCGTTGAACTTCGCCTTCTCCGACGCCAGCCGGATGTCCGCCATCAACGCGAGCGCGAGGCCACCGCCGGCCGCGGCGCCGTTGACCGCGGCGATCACCGGAATCCGCAACGACCTGATCGCCGTCAGGGCGCGCGCGGCGTGTTCCTGGCGCTCCAGCATGCCCAGCGCGGTCAGGCCGGCGAGCTCGTCGGCGTCGTCGAGGTCGTAGCCCGCGCAGAACGCCTTGCCGGCGCCGGTGATGATCAGGACCCGCACGTCATCGTCGTCGCCCAGCGCGAACGCCAGCTCCTCGAGTTCGGCGAACATCCCGACGGTCATCGAGTTGAGCGAGTCCGGCCGGTCGAGCGTCGCGACGAGGACACCGTCCTCGGGCCGGGACAACTCGAGTGTTTCCGGCTTCAGATCGGCCATCAGCGCATTCCCTCCAAAATGGACACAGTCGCTTCCTCGGCCTCGTCGGGTTTGAGCCCCCAGGGCACGCTCACGAGGTTGAGGTGGTCGTAGTCGCGGGCGTGCACCGCGACCCGGTCTTTCAGTTCGCCGGGGCGGCAGGCCACGCCCACCGCGTCGATGGCTTCGTCCGGCACGGCGGCGGCCATCGCCCCGGGATCGCGGTTCTTCGCCGCTTCCCGGATGCGGCCCTGCGCGTCCGTCCAGCCGTGCAACGCGAAAAGCCGGTCGTAGACGCGGGACGCGGCGTACTGCGCGACGGCGTAGGCGAGGCGACGGCGGGCCGCTTCTTCGTCAGCGTCCACGGCGCACATCAGGATGCCCATCAGCTTCACGTCACCGGCCGCGCGGCCGGAGTCCGCGAGCCCTGCCGCAAGGCCAGGGCGCACGAACTCGTCGACATAGGCGGAGGTGAACATCGGGTGGCCGACGAGCCCGTCGGAGACCCGGCCCGCGACGCGCAGCATCAGCGGGTTGACCCCGGCGGTCCAGATCGGCAGGTGTTCCCGCACCGGCGGCGGGGTGTCGGAGGTGGGCTTGAGCCGCACCCGGTAGAACCGGCCCTCGTGCTCGACCGGGCCCTCGTGCAGGCGCCACAGCTTGCGCAGCACGGTGACCAGCTCCTGCATCCGCGCCGCCGGGGCCTCCCCGCTGACGCCGTGCCAGTCCTCCATCATCCGCGGGGTTCCGTTGCCCAGCCCCAGAATCAGCCTGCCGCCGGACAGCTCGTCGAGATCCCGCGCCTCGGCGGCCCACACCAGCGGGGTGCGGCCGACCCCGTAGGCGATGTTGGTGCCCAGCCGGACGCGGCTGGTGGCACCGGCCAGCACGGCCAGCGGCACGGTCACCGACCGGTCGTACAGCTCGTTGGTCCAGACCGCGTCGAACCCGGCCTCCTCGGCTCTGGCCGCGAGGTCGGCGAGGCGCTGGTACCGCTCGGGCCCGGTGCCCGAGCTGAAGGCCGTCAGTCCGTACATTCTCAGTCCTTTTCCTCGGCGACGGCGATCGCGCCCGACCGCCGCCAGTCGTCCACCCGCTGCCCGCTCACGCCCCAGTCGCGCAGGGCCTGCTCGGTGTGCTCCCCCGGCGCGGGTGGCGGGTGGCCGAGCGCGGCCGGGGTCCGGCTGAACTTCGGGGCAGGCGCGGGCTGGGTGAGCCCTCCCTTGTCCACAAAGGACTTCCTGGCCACGTTGTGCGGATGCTCCGGCGCCTCGTCCACGTCGAGCATCGGCGCCACGCACGGCGTGCGGCCCTCGGCCAGCGCCGCCCACTCGTCCCGGGTGCGGGTGCGCACGGCGTCGGCGAACAGCTTCCGCAGCCGGGGCCACCCCGAGCGGTCGTCGCGATCCGGCAGATCGGCGGGGAGGCCGAGCAGGTCGACGAGATCGTCGTAGAACCGCTTCTCCAGTGCCGCCACCGAAAGCCAGCGCCCGTCCGCGGTTTCGTAGACGTCGTAATAAGGGGCGCCGCTGTCGACGAGGTTCGTCCCGCGTTCGGGGTTCCACGCGCCGGTCTGCGCGAAGCCGAAGAACGCCGTGCCCAGCAACGCCGCGCCCTCGACCATCGAAGCGTCGACGACCTGCCCCTTCCCGGACCGGTGGCGCTCCAGCAAGGCCGCGAGCATTCCCAGCGCCAGCAGGTAACCGCCCCCGCCGAAATCGCCGACGAGGCTCAGCGGCGGGGTCGGCGGCTGCCCTTGCCTGCCGATCAGCGACAGCACCCCGGACAGCGCCACGTAGTTGAGGTCGTGGCCGACCGCCTGCGCCATCGGCCCGTCCTGGCCGAAACCCGTCATCCGCCCGTAGACGAGCGCGGGATTGCGGGCGAGGCAGTCGCCGGGCCCGATGCCCAGCCGTTCGGCCACCCCGGGCCGGAACCCTTCCAGCAACGCGTCCGCGCGTTCGACGAGATCGAGCACGACCCCGGCGCCGTCGGGGTGCTTGAGGTCGACCGCGACCGAGCGGCGCCCGCGGTGCAGCAGCTCGGTGCGGAAGTCGGCGTTCGGGCCGACGAGTCCCGCGCCCGCGGCACGGTCGATCCGGAGCACTTCCGCGCCGAGGTCGGCCAGCAGCATGGCGCAGAACGGGCCGGGGCCGATCGAGCCGATCTCGACCACCCGGATGCCGGCCAGCGGTCCCGTCACAGGGCGATCACCTCCTGTACCTCCCGTGAACCGAGCTCGGCCACCGGGCCGGACGCGGCGAGTTTTCCCTTGCGCAGCGCGAGAAACCGGTCCGCGAGCGCGCGGATCATGCCGATGTGCTGTTCCACCAGCAGCAGCGCGGTACCGCGCGCGCGGATCTCGCGCAGCGCGGCGGTGACCTCGTCGATCACGACCGGCGCCAGGCCCTCGGTCGGTTCGTCGAGCATCAGCAGCACCGGTTCGGCCAGCAGGGCGCGCGCGATCGCGAGCATCTGCTGCTCCCCGCCGGACAGCGACGTGCCCGCTCGTTTCGCGCCACGGCCGAGGTTGGGGAACAGCTCGTACACCGCGGCCAGCGTCCACTGGCCGCGGCGTCGGGAAGCGCGGCCGAGCAGGATGTTCTCCTCGACGGTGAGGTTGCCGAAGATGCGTTTCCCTTGCGGCACCAGGCTTACGCCCCGCGCGGCGGGCTCGTGGCGGCGCCGCCCCACGGGTTTGCCGCCGATGCGGATGGTGCCGCGCACCGCGGGCACGCCGTAGACCGACAGCAGTGCCGTCGTCTTGCCGGCCCCGTTGCGGCCGACCAGCCCGACGGTCTGCCCTTCCTCGATGCCGAACGACACATCGTCGAGCACCACGGCCCCGTCGTAGGAGGCGCGCACCCCGTCGAACTCCAGGATCGCAGTCATGCGGCACTCCCCAGGTAGGCGCGGACAACGGCTTCGTCGGCACGGACCTGCGCCGGGGTGCCGCGTGCCAGCACGGATCCGAGGTCCAGCACCGTGATCTCGTCGCACACCCGGAACACGCCGTCGACATCGTGTTCGACCAGGACGACGGCGACCTCCCGTTCGGTGCACAGCGCCCGCACGTGATCGAGCAGGCGCACCGACTCGTCGGCGACCAGGCCCGCGCACGGTTCGTCGAGCAGCACCACCTTCGGCCCGCCGATCAGGGCGAGCGCGAGGTCGACCCCGCGCTGGGTGCCGTAGGCGATCTCGGCGCACACCCGGTCGAGCACCGGCCCGAGTTCGAGTGCCTCGACGATCGCGGGGAGGTCGTCCGCCCCGTGCCTGCGGGCGACCAGCTCCAGCTGCGCGCGCACGGTCATCGAGCCGAACACGCTGGTGCGCTGGAAGGAACGGGCGATCCCGCGGTGCCGCCGCCAGCGCGGCGAGCGGCGGGTGATGTCCTCGCCCACGTAGCGCACGGTGCCCGACGCGAGCCGGACCCGGCCGGACAGCGCGTCCAGGAACGTGGACTTCCCCGCGCCGTTGGGCCCGATCACCCCGTGCACCACGCCGGGCGCCAGTGAAATGTCCACTGTGTCCAGTGCGCGGACGGCGCCGTAGCGCACGCCGACCCCGGTGGCTTCGAAGAGACTCATCGGCGTGCCCTCCGCTTGATCCGGACGGCGAGTTTCGCCAGCCCGCCGGTGATCCCGCCGGGCAGGAACACCAGCACGAGCACCAGCGCGATCCCGGTGTAGAGCTGGAGGTTGCCGGAGGTGTTGAACTGGGCCTGCGCCCAGATGTAGGCCAGCGCGCCGACCACCGGCCCGGCCAGCGAGCCCAGCCCGCCCACGATCGCGGCGATCAGCGAGTCGCCCGCCTTGACGAAGCTGAGCACGTCCGGGGAGACGTAGGCGGCGTTGAGCGCGAACAGCACCCCGCCCAGCGCGGCGACGGCGCCGGAGACGACGAACGCCGTCAGCCGGGGCCGGAAGGTGCCGTAGCCGGAGAAGCGCATCCGCTCTTCGTTCTCGCGGATCCCTTCCAGCACCTGGCCGAACCGGGCCCGGCCGAGCAGCCACAGCGCGAACGCGGCGACCACCAGCACGACCCACACGACCGGCCAGAACAGCGCCGCGTTCATCACCGACGCCACCGGCATCCCGAAGAACGTCTGTCCTGGCCCGAACTGGACCTGCAGCCCGTCGTAGGCGCCGGTCCACGGGCGCGCGACGGTCTGCACGCAGAACTGGTACAGCGCCTGGCCGAGCGCGAGGGTCAGCATCAGGAACCCCATGCCGGAGGCGCGGACCACGAGCAGTCCCATCAGGAGCGCGAGCGCCGTGCCCACCGCGAGCCCGAAGACGGCGGCGGGCACCGGGCCCCAGCCCCACTGCTGGTTCGCGATGGCCAGCGCGTAGGCGGCGCCGCCGAAGAACGCGGTGTGGCCGAGGCTGATCAGGCCCAGATGCCTTGCCAGGAAACCGATCCCGAGCGCGAGCATGGCCAGGATGATGCCGTCGAGGAGCAGTCCCATCGTGTACCGGTCGGGGACGACGTAAGGCACGGCGAGCCCGGCGACGGCGGCGATCACCGCGAGCGCTCCCCCGCGGGCCAGAAGTTTCCCGTGCAGTCCCGTTTTCCGCATGCCGAGCCCGAGATCGGGTTCGGCCACGGACAGCGTGGTCGCGTTCATTTCACGCCCGCCTTCCGGCCAGCCCGGCCGGCCGCCACAGCAGCACGGCGACGAGCGCGGCGTACGGGACCAGCACCGAGACACTGGGCAGCCACACCGATCCGAGTGTCTGCACGATGCCCAGCGCCATCCCGGCGATCATGGCACCGGCGATGCTGCCCGCCCCGCCGATCACGACGACGATGAGCACGTTGATCAGGATCGTCACGCCCATCCCGGGGTCCACCGAAACGTAAGGCGCGGCGAGCGCGCCGGCCAGACCGGCCAGGGCCGCGCCGAGGCAGACCACGACGAGGCCGAGCCGGTCGGCGTTGATCCCGAGGATCTGGGCGGTCTGCCCGTCCCGGCTGGTGGCCCTGATGTGCAGCCCCAGCCGCGAGGACCGCAGCCACCAGGTCAGCGCCACCGCGAGCAGGATCGCGACGCCGATGATCAGCAGCCGGTAGCTCGGGTAGTCCACGCCGAACACCGAAGTGGTGCCTTCGAGCCCGGCCGGGGCGGAGACGGAAAGCGTGCGCTCGCCCCAGAGCAGCACCACGACCCGTTGCAGCGCCATCGCCACGCCGAAGGTCACGAGGCCGACTTCGATGTGCGAACGGTGCTGCAGGCGGCGGAAGAACACCAGCTCCAGCACCGCGCCCACGACGGCGAGCACCGCCGGGGCCACGAGCAGCGCGAGCCAGAACGAGAAGTGCGCGCTGACGCTGTAGGCGAGGTAGGCACCCGCCATGTAGAGGGCGCCGTGGGAGAAGTTGGTGACCCCGCGCAGGCCGTAGATCATGGCCAGCCCGGAGGACAGGATCATCAGCAGCGAGCCGAGCACGATCCCGTTGAGCAGCTGGGCGAAGTTCACGGCGGCCACCCCGTCACAGCTTGCAGGCCGGGTCGGCCTGCGGGGTCGTCCGCGTGCCCGGCGCGCTGGCGATGATCTTGAAGGCGAGCCCGGAACCGTCCTGCACGACCTGCCCGAGGTAGGAGGGCCGGACGAGCTGGTGGTCACCGGCGCGCATCGTCACCTGTCCCGTGATGCTGTCGAAGCTCAGGTTGTTCAGCGCCGCGCGCACCTTGTCCGGTTCCGCGCTGCCCGCCTTGCGGATCCCGGCGAACAGGGTTTCGGCGGCGAGGTAGGCGTCGGCCTCGACGTAGTAGGGCTTGCTGCCGTACTTCTGCTGGAAGCCCTGGACGAACTGCTGGTTGAGCGGGTTCGCGGCGTTCACGTCGTAGCCGACGTTGTTGTAGAACCCGGTGATCTTCGAGCCCAGCGCCGGGAACAGCGGTTCGGAGACCATGTTGAAGCCCAGCACGGTGCGGAACTTCGCGGGCAGGTTGAACTGCGCGGCCTGGTTGACGAAGGAGACGCCGTCGGCGCCGTACTCGACGGCGAACAGCGCGTCGGCGTCGCTGGCCTGCAGCTTGGTGATGTAGGACCCGAACTCGGTGGTGTTGAGCGGCGCGTACTGCTCCAGCACGACCTGCTTGCCCGCGGCCTGCGCGGCCTGCCGGAAGATCTCGGCGGCGGTGTGCCCGGTGGAGTAGTCGACCGCCTGCACGGCCCATTTGTCGCCGGGCAGGTTCCGCAGCTGCCCGGCGAGGGCGTTGACGTCCATCTGGTTGGTCTGCACGGTGCGGAAGGCGTTGGCCGCGCAGTCTTTTCCGGTGAGCGCGTCGTCCTTGCCGAGGCTGTTGAACGACAGCGCGCCGAGGCTCTCCAACTGCTGGTTGAGCGCGCCGTTCTCGGTGGAGGTCATGACCCCGCCGATGAACTGGGCGCCGCGCTGGGTGACCGCTTCACGGGCGGCGCGGAGCGTGGTGGCCGACGTGGCGTCGGTGTCCATACGGACGAGCTCGACCTGTTTGCCGTTCACGCCGCCCTGGGCGTTGACGGTGTCGACCGCGTACTGCCAGCCCTTCACGGTGTCCGACCCGAACTGGGCCAGCGCCCCGGAGGACGGCGGGATGATCGCGACCTTGACGGTGCCGGTGGTGTCTCCCGAAGCGCTGCTGCCGGGGGTGCCGCACGCGGCGACGACCACTCCGGCGAGCAGTGCGGTAAGAGCTGGAACGACTTTGTTCCTCACGGTTACCTCGACAGTCCTTGGGGAGCCGGGAAGTGCTGCTGACTCCGGATGGGAAAGAACGGACGCGTCCTCCCGAAATTTTGGTCTTATCATTGGAACAAAAGCGTCCCCACAAAGGGGCCAATCCCCTCCCTCCTTGGGGAGAGGCCCGCCGCTAGGTTCTGTTTCTATCAGTGGCGGAGCCGCTTGCGGTGAGGACGGCGACCGGCACGCCGGGGGTTTGAATGGTCGGGTCGCGAAGCGTCGTTCCCCTACTCGCACCGCTACGCAGGCCACTTCACAACACTCCCTAGGCGAACTTCGGCGGTCGTTTCTCCAGGAAGGCGGTGAGCCCTTCCCTCGCCTCGCCGGACTCGAAGAGTTCCTGTTCCTGCTCGACCTCGTACCGGAAACCCTGGTCCAGGGGCAGATCGAAAGCGGCGTCGACAGTGCGGATCACCGCGCGCTGCGCGGGCAGCGAAGCCGTGACCAGTTCCGCGGCCAGCTCCAGCGCCGCCTTCTCGGCCGTCCCCGCGGGCACGAGCCGGTCGATCAAGCCCATCGCGTGCGCTTCCTCGGCGGGCACCTGACGTCCGGTGAGCATGATGTCCAGCGCGCGGCCACGGCCGACCAGGCGCGGCAACCGCTGCGTGCCACCGGCACCGGGGATCAGGCCCAGTTTCACTTCGGGCAGCCCGAATTTCGCCGACGCCGAGCCGACGCGCAGCGCGCAGGCCATGGCCAGCTCCAGCCCGCCACCCAGCGCGAGCCCGTCCACGGCGGCGATCGTGATCTTGTCCGCGGCGGCCAGCCGGTCGAGCACGCCGCGAAGCTTGTCGCCGTACTCGGTGAACGATTTCGCGTCCACAGTGGACATATGCTTGATGTCGGCGCCCGCCGCGAAGAAACCCGGGACCTCCGAAGAGATCACGACGACCTTGGCGTCCGCCGCCTCGTCGAGCGCCGCCTGCAGGCCCTCGATGATGGGCAGCCCCAGCGCGTTCGCGGGCGGGCGTTTCAGCGTGCACACGTCGATGCCCGCCGCGGCGGATCGCCGCGCGACCACATTGTCACTCATGCCTGCAACCTTTCGTCAGGGACGGCGCGGGAACCGGCCGAAGTCGGGGACACGCTTTTCCTTGTAGGCCTCGCGGCCTTCCTTGGCCTCTTCGGAGGCGTAGAACAGCAGGTTGGCGTCGTGCGCGAGCTGCTGGATCCCGGCCAGCCCGTCCTCGGCGGCGTGGAAGCTGGCCTTGAGCATCCGCAGCGCGAACGGCGAGAGCGCCAGCATTTCCCGGCACCAGCCGACGGTTTCGGCTTCCAGGTCGGCCAGCGGCACGACGGTGTTGACCAGTCCCATGTCCAGTGCCTGCCGCGCGTCGTACTGGCGGCACAGGAACCAGATCTCCTTGGCCTTGCGGGCACCCACGAGATTCGACAGCAGCCCCGCGCCGAACCCGCCGTCGAACGAGCCGACGCGCGGGCCGGACTGCCCGAACCGCGCGTTGTCCGCCACGATCGCCAGGTCGCAGACCAGCTGCAGCACGTGTCCCCCGCCGATGGCGTACCCGGCGACCATCGCGACGACCGGCTTGGGCAGCCGGCGGATCTGGACGTGCAGATCGGTCACGTGGAACCGGCCGGGCTTACCCGGCTCGGACAGGTACCCCGTGTCGCCGCGCACCCGCTGGTCGCCCCCGGAGCAGAACGCCAGATCTCCTTGCCCGGTAAGGACGATCACGCCGATCTCGGTGTCCTCGCGGGCGACGTCGAGCGCGTCGGAGATCTCCACCAGCGTCTGCGGCCGGAAGGCGTTGCGCACCTCCGGACGGCAGATGGTGATCTTGGCGATCCCGTCCCCGCTGTAGTCGAGCCGGATATCGTCGTAGGCGCCGACCTGCTGCCAGGCCACGCTCATGCCATGGTCAATCCGCCGCTGACGGACAGGGTCTGGCCGGTGATGTACTCGGCGGCGTCGGAAGCGAAGAACGCCACGGCGGCCGCGACGTCGCTCGGCTTGGCCAGGCGCTTCATCGGCACCCCGCGCACCATCCCGCCCAGCACCTTGTCCGCGTCCTGACCCGAGCTGTCGGCGAACTTGCGCAGCGCCGGGGTGTCGGTCGGGCCGGGGCAGACGGCGTTGGCGGTGATGCCCTTGGTGGCGACCTCGCGGGCGAGCGTCTTCGTGAAGGCGATGATGCCGCCCTTCGCGCCCGAGTACACCGCCTCGAGCGAGGAGCCGACTCGGCCGGCGTCGGAGCCGATGTTGATCACCCGGCCGAATCCGCGCTCGATCATGCCCGGCACGACGGCCTGGATGACCCGCAGCGCGCCCTTGAAGTTGATGTCCAGGATGCGGTTCCAGAAGTCCTCGTCGGTGTCGACGAACTTCATGAAGTCGTCCCAGCCCGCGTTGTTGACCACGACCTCGACCGGCCCGAGCTCGTCGGTCACGGTCTTGACCGCGGCCTGCACCGACGCGGTGTCGGTGATGTCGGTCCGCACGGCGAGCGCGGTGCCCCCGCCCTCGGTGATGGTCTTCGCGGTCGACTGGGCGGCTTCAAGATTGAGGTCGGCGATGGCGACCTTGAACTTGTGCTCGCCGAGGGCGAGGGCGATGCCCTGCCCGATCCCTTGCGCTCCACCGGTGACGAGCGCGACGCGGTTGCTCATGGTTGAAATACTCCTCAGTTCCAGTTGACGGGTCCGGCGACGATGGAATGGCTGGTGAGCTTGCGGCCCAAGGTGTCCTGCGCCGCGCGGGCGGCGTCGATGAGACCGGGGAGCGAAAGCCCGGTCTCCACGCCCATTTCGTGGAACATGCTCACCAGGTCCTCGGTCGCGATGTTGCCGGTGGAGCCCGGCGGCACCGGGCAGCCGCCCAGTTCGCCGAAGCTGGACTCGAAGCTGGAGCAGCCCACTTCCAGTGCGGCGAAAGCGTTTGCGAGCCCCTGGCCGCGGGTGTTGTGGAAGTGCGCGGTGACCTCCACTCCGGGCAGCCGTTCCAGCGCGGCGGCGAAGAACTCCTTGACGTAGGCCGGATTCGCCATGCCCGTGGTGTCGCCGAACCCGATCTCGGTGGCGCCCGCCTCGGCGAAGCGTTCGGCGAGGCCCAGCACGCGATCGAGGTCGACCTTGCCCTCGTACGGGCAGCCGAAGGAGGTCGCGACCACCGCGGCGCAGTCCAGCCCTTCGGCCTTGATGCGGGCGGCCATCTTGTCGTTGTCGGCCATGGTTTCGGCGACCGTGCGGTTGACGTTCTTCTTGTTGTGCGTCTCCGACGCGGACACGAAGATCGCGGCCTCGTGGAACTTGTCCCGCACCTTCAGCGAGTTGTCCAGGCCCCGGCTGTTCGGGATCAGCACCATCAGCCGCACGTCGTCCGGGACGTCGATGCCGTGCAGCACCTCGACCCCGTCGGACAGTTGCGGGATGACGTCGGGGCGCACGAAGCTGGCCACCTCGATGCGCTTCAGCCCGGCCCTGGCCAGCGCGTTGATCAGCCGGATCTTGTCCGCGGTCGGGATGCGCTCTGGTTCGTTCTGGAACCCGTCCCTTGGGCCTACTTCACGGACGTGCACGCTGCTGGGCAGCCGGGTCATGGCTGGACTCCTCTCGACAGGGCTTCCCGGTGCTCGGGCGCGGCGATGGCGATCAGCCGTCGCGCGCGCTCGTCAAGATCGCAGCCGCGCAGGCGGGCCGCGCCGTATTCGGTGACCACATAGTCCACATCGGACTTCTGCGTGGTGACCACGCCGCCGTGCAGGGCGGGGACGATCGTGGAGTGCGTGCCGGAGCGGGCCCGCAGGGTGATGATCGACCGCGCGCCGGTCGACGCGGCGGCGCGGCTGAAATCGGCCTGGCCGCCCACTCCCCCGATGTAGGCGCCGCGGCGGACCTCGCTGCCGACCTGGCCGGTGAGGTCCACTTCGATCGCGGAGTTGACCGAGACCAGCGACCGCAGACCGGCCAAAGTGGACAGTGCGTGCGTGTAGCTCGCGGGCCGGAACTCGACCGGCAGCTCCGGCAGCCGCTCGTACAGCTCGACGGTGCCCAGTGCCGCGCCGGTGACGATGATCCCGGGGTCGATTTCCTTGCGGGCGCCGGTGAGGACGCCTTTGTCGACGAGCCGCAGCACGCCGTCGGAGATCATGCCGGAGTGGAAGCCCAGGTCGGTGTGCCCGGTCAGCGCGTCCAGCACGGCCGAGGGCAGCGAGCCGACGCCCATCTGCAGCGTGTCGCCGTCCTCGACGAGTTCGGCGACGTGCCGCGCCAGGGCCAGTTCCGTGTCGTCGGCGGCCTTGGCGGGGGCTTCGGCGAGCGGCCGGTCGGTCTCCACGGTCGCGGCGAAGCGGCTCAGCGGGATCTTGGGCGTGCCGGTGGTGACCGGCATCCGCTGGTTGATCTCCGCCAGCAGCACTCGCGTGTGTCCGACGGCGTCGGCGGCGTAGTCGGCGCCGACCCCGAGCGAGCACAGCCCGTCCGCGTCGGGCGGGGAAACCTGGACCAGGCCGACGTCGCACGGCAGCTCGCGCCGGGCGAACAGGCGCGGCAGCGCGGAATAGTGGCACGGCACGACGGTCAGCCGTCCGTCCCGGCTGAGCTTGCGCAGCTCGCCGAGCGCCCCGTAGGACATCAGCTCCAGCTCGGGCGGCAGCTCGCGGGTGAGCCGCTTGTCCCAGGTGAGCCCGCAGAACGCCCGGTGCCGGCCGAGTTCGCCGATCTGGTCGAGCAGGGCGTGCACGAGCGGCATCGGCTCGGCGCTGGCCTGGCCCCACCAGATTCCGGCGCCTTCGGGGATATGGCGCGAAAGCTCGATCATCCGTCGAGCCGCTGGATCAGGGTCGCGGTGCCGAGACCACCACCGCAGCACATGGTCACGAGGCCGAGTTCGGCGTCGCGGCGTTCCAGTTCGGCCAGGATCGTGGCCATCAGCCGGGAACCGGTCGCGCCGACGGGATGCCCGAGCGCGATGGCGCCGCCGTTGACGTTCACCCGGTCCATATCCGGCTTCAGCTCGCGCTCCCAGGCCAGCACCACCGAGCTGAACGCCTCGTTGACCTCGAACAGATCGATGTCGCCGATGGTCAACCCGTTGCGCTCCAGCATCTTCCTGGTCGCCGGAATCGGGCCGGTGAGCATGATGACCGGGTCCACGCCCACGGTCGTCTGGTCGAGGATGCGTGCCCTGGCCCGCAGTCCGTGCTCGGCGGCCGCGTCCCGCGAGGCCAGCATGACCGCGGCCGCGCCGTCGGAGATCGGTGACGAGGACCCGGCGGTGATGCGCCCGTTTTCCTTGCGGAAGGCGGGTTTGAGGCCCGACAGCTTGTCCAGGTCGGTCCCCGGCCGGATGCTCTGGTCGCCGCGCAGCTCCCCGAAGGGCACGGTCTCGGCGTCGAACCGGCCGTCCGCCAGCGCTTCGGACGCCAGCCGGTGCGAGCGGACCGCGAACTCGTCCATCTCGGTGCGGCCGATACCCCACCGGTCGGCGATCAGCTCGGCGCTTTCGCCTTGGTGCACGAAGGAATACAGCTCGCGCAGCTCTTCCGGCCACGGGTCGCCGTACAGTTCGGAGATCTTCACCGGCGAGTCGATCGGCACGTGGCCCATGTGCTCGACCCCGCCCGCGATGACGAGGTCGTGGGTGCCCGAGCCGACCAGCCCCGCGCCCATCGCGATCGCCGTCTGCGCCGAACCGCAGCGGCGGTCGAGCGTCACCGCCGGGACCTCGGGCGGATAGCCCGCCTGCAGCCACGCGTTGCGGCCGATGTTGCGGGACTGCTCGCCGAACGGCGCGGTGCAGCCGATCACGAGATCCTCGACCGCGCCCGGGGTGAGTCCGGTGCGCCGGACGAGTTCGGTGTAGCAGGCGGCGAGCAGCGCGTTCGGGTGCGTGTCGCGGTACCAGCCGCGTTCGGGGTGCGACTTGCCGATCGGCGTGCGCACCGCCTCGGCGATCAGCACTTCACGTCCGTGCCGCATCACATCACCGTCCCGCCGTCGACCGGCAGCACCTGGCCGGTGATGTACCCGGCGGCGTCCGAGGCCAGGAACACGAAGCTGCCCGCGATCTCGTCGGGATAAGCCCAGCGCCCCAGCGGAATCCGCGCGAGTGTCTTGGCCGCGAGCTTTTCGTTGCTGCGGATGTTCTCCGTCATCGGCGTGGCGGCCAGCGGCGCGAGCGCGTTACAGGTGATCTGCCGGCGCGCCAGTTCCTTGGCCAGCGACTTGGTGAGCCCGATGATGCCCGCCTTGGCGGCGCCGTAGTTCGCCTGGCCGATCGTGCCTTCGAGCCCGGCGGCTGAGGTGACGTTGATGATCCGGCCGGTGCCGTCCTCGGGCAGGTGGTCCAGCACGGCCTGGCTGCACACGAAGCTGCCGATGAGATGGATGTCGATGATGCGGCGGAACGCTTCCTCGGTCATCTTCGGGAACATCGCGGGCGAGATCGCCCCGGCGTTGTTGACCAGGATGTGCAGCTTGCCGTCCGCGAGCGCCGCCGCCTGCTTCGCCGCTGCCGCCGCGCCGGCGGCGTCACGCACGTCGAGGGCGCGGTACTCGGCCTTCTCGCCGATGCTGTCCGCGGTCGCTTTCGCGGCCCGCTCGTCGACGTCGGTGACCAGCACGCGCGCCCCGGCGGCGGCGAAGGCGCGGGCGACGGCGGCGCCGATCCCGCTGCCGGCCCCGGTGACGAGCGCGGCACGGTTGTCCAGTCCGAACATCAGTAGCTCCTCGGCAGTCCGAGCACGTGCGAGCCGAGGTAGTTGAGCACCATCTCCTGGCTCAGCGGTGCGATCTTGAGCAGGCGGGCTTCGCGGAAGTACCGCGCGACGTGGTACTCCTCGGAGTAGCCCATCCCGCCGTGGGTCTGCAGCGCCCGGTCCGCGGCCTGGAAACCCCCGTCGGCGCACAGGTACTTCGCCGTGTTCGCCTCGCGGCCGCAGGGTTTCCCGTTGTCGTAGAGCCAGGTCGCCTTGCGCAGCGCCAGTTCCGCGGCGTCGAGGCGTGCCAGCGAGTCGGCGAGCGGGAACTGCAGCCCCTGGTTCATCCCGATCGGGCGGCCGAACACCTCGCGCTCGTTGCCGTAGCGGACCGCCGTGCGCAGCGCGGCCCGGCCGAGGCCGAGTGCTTCCGCGGCCACCAGCATCCGCTCGGGGTTCAGCCCGTCGAGGATGTACTTGAAGCCCTGGCCCTCCTCGCCGACGCGGTCCTCGACCGGGATCCGCAGATCATCGATGAACAGCTCGTTGGAGGTGACGGCGTTGCGCCCCATCTTCTTGATCGGGCGGATGTCCACTTTGGATCGGTCGAGATCGGTCAGAAAGAGGGTGAGCCCGTCGGTTTTCTTCTTGGCGTCCTCGAACTTAGTGGTCCGGGTCAGCAGCAGGATCTTCTCCGACTCCACCGCCTTGGAGATCCACACCTTGCGCCCGTTGACCACGTACTCGTCGCCATCGCGGCGGGCGAACGTGGTGATCTTCGTGGTGTCCAGGCCCGCGCCCGGCTCGGTGACGCCGAAGCAGACGTGCAGGTCGCCGTTGACGATGCGCGGCAGCGTGCGCCGCTTCAGCTCCTCGGAGCCGTGCACGATCACGGGGTGCATGCCGAAGATCGACAGGTGCATCGAGCTGGCGGCGTTCATCCCGCCGCCGGACGCGGAGACCTCTTCCAGCAGCAGGGCGGCCTCGGTGATGCCGAAGCCGTGCCCGCCGTACTCCTCCGGCGTGGTGATGCCGAGCCAGCCCCCTTGGGCGAAGGCGTCGTAGAACTCGGTGGGGAACTCGTGCGCGGCGTCCTTCTCGAGCCAGTACTGGTCGTCGAATCTGCCCGCCAGCTCGGCCACCGCCTTGCGGATCGTGGCCTGATCCTCACTCAGCTCAAAGTCCACAGCTGTTCTCCCAAGCATTCGTTTGGGCTAACTATAACAAAGGACTGACCAAAACGACAGGCATGCGCGTCCGCCGATCACGCCCCTGGTCAGGCGGCCGGCAGCAGCGGCAGTTCGCTCGCGAGACGCTCGTTCCAGGCCGCCGGGGTGCCGAAAAGACTCGCGTCGAGCTTGGCGCGCTTGTAGAACAGCTGCAGATCGTGTTCCCAGGTGTAGCCGATCGCGCCGTGGACGGTCAGCGCGCTGTCGGCCGCCCGCACGGCAGCGGCGCAGACCTGCGCCTTCGCGGCCGCCGCGTGCGGCACGTAGTCCTCGTGTTCCTGCTCGACCGCGGCCGCGGCGTAGTAGACGAGCGAACGCGCGGATTCGACGGTGACCAGCATGCTCGCCGCCGCGTGTTTGACCGCCTGGAACGAACCGATCGGGACGCCGAACTGCTGCCGCTGCTTGCTGTATTCCACCGCGAGTTCGAGCATCCGCTCCGCCGCGCCGAGACTGTCGGCGGCGACCAGGACCGCCGCCCGCAACGCGATCCGTGCCAGCCCGGTCTCGGCGTCCACCGCCAGCTCCGTGCCGGGCACACCGTCGAACACGACATCGGCCACCGAACGGCTGCGGTCCAGCAGCGCGCGCTCGGTTCTTGCCGCGTTCTCCACGAGGAACAGGCGGACACCATCCTCGGTACGGGCAGGCACAACGAACCTGCTCGCGCGATCCGCCGCGAGCACCAGTGGAACCCGGCCGGTCAGCACTCCGCCCTCGGCCACCACGGGCCCCGACGTGTCGATGGGTTTGCCCGCGCTCACGGCGAGCGCTACGAATTCCCCTTCACCGAAGCAGCTCTCCGCCACCTCGGCGGGCAGCACCGGGGCCGCGAGCACCGATGCCAGCCACGCCGAGGACGGCGCGGCCGCACGGCCAAGCTGCTCGGACGCGAGCGCCAGTTCGAGCAGCCCACCTCCTTGCCCGCCTTGGGATTCCCGGGTGCCGACAGAGAACCAGCCCTCCTCGACGAACCGGCGCTCGAACGGCGCGGGGTCACCGGCGTCGAGCCAGCCCCGCACCGCTTCGCCGGAGGCGAAGCGTTCGAGCCAGCCGCGGAAGGAGTCACGGAACAGGTCCTGGTCTTCGGTCAATGTCCACCGCATGCTCGCGCCTTTCGCCGGTGACGTCACGATTACTGGTTCAATACGACCTGCCCCGACTGGGGATGGTAACTTAGGTCAGACCTTTAGGCCAAAGTGTGGGGAGACTGACATGGCGGGCACACGCCCCCCGGCAACGAACTCCGGCCGTTCGGCGGTGCGCCTGGCGCCCATGGAGGTGCCGAAGGCTTCCGACGTGCTGGCCGACGAGCTGCGGGAACGCATCCTCGAAGGGGAGTTCGAGGAAGGCACCGCGCTGCCGACCGAACGCGACCTCGTCACCCAGACCCGGATGAGCCGCACCACCGTGCGCGAGGCGCTGCGCATCCTCGAAGTCCAGGGCCTCGTCCGCATCAAGGCGGGCCGCGGCGGCGGCGCGTTCGTGCAGCGCCCTGGCAAGGACTCCGTCGCCAGCTCCGTGAGCCTGCTCATCCGCGGCCAGCAGGTCCGCCTCGCGGCCCTGCTGGAAACCCGCGAGGCGATCGAGCCCTACTGCGCGAAACTCGCCGCCCGGCACCGCACCGACGCCGACCTGGCCCGGCTCGACGCGGCCAACAAGGCGATCGCCGACGAGGACGGTTCCCTCGCCGACTTCCTGCAGGCCAACGTCGACTGGCACGTGGCGGTCGCCACCGCCAGCCACAACGAGCTGCTCACGGGCCTGATGACAGCGCTGTCCACGGCGATCTACACCGCCACCGAGAACGAGGCGTTCGTCGACGACGAGGTCCGGCGCACCACGGTGCGGGCGCACAAGTCGATCACCACGGCCATCCGGGCACAGGACCCGGATGCCGCGGTGCGCCGGATGAACCGCCACGTGCACGCCTACGCCGAGGCCGTGCTCGAGGTCGACGAACGGACGGAGATCCCGGTCCCGGGCGAAGGCTGAGCTCACGGCCGGACGAGCGACCGGATCTCGGCGACCGCTTCGGGGTTCTCCGCGCCGGACAGGTCGCCGGGGTCGGTGCCCAGCACGGCCGCGCGGACGGCGCGGCGCAGGATCTTCGCCGAACGCGTCTTGGGCAGCTGTGCCACGCGGTACACCGCCGAGGGCGCGAACGGTTTGCCCAGCTCCTGGGCCACCATCTCCCGCAGCTTCGCCGAAACGTCCTCGCCGGCGCCCGGGCGCGGAACCCAGAAAGCCCAGACGGCTTCGCCCTTCTTGGCGTCCGGGACGCCGACCGCGGCCGACTCGGCGACCGCCGGGTGCGTGGCCAGCACTGCTTCGACCTCGGCCGGGGCGAGGCGTTTGCCCGCGACGTTCATGACGTCGTCGGACCGGCCCCGCAGGAACCACTGCCCGTCGGCGTCGATCAGTGCGTAGTCGCCGTGCCGCCACATCCCGGGGAACGTCGACCAGTACGCCTCCAGGTAGCGCTCGTCGTCCTTCCACACCCCGCGCGTCATCGCCGGCCACGGCTGGCGGCAGACCAGTTCACCGATCTCGCCGCGCACCGGTTTCCCGGCGTCGTCGACCACGTCCACGTCCATGCCCAGTGACGGGCCGCCGAGCGAGCAGCCGCGGATTTCCTCGACCGGATAGGGCGCGAGGAACGAGCCGCCGACCTCGGTGCCGCCGGAGAAGTTGATGATCGGCACCCGGTCGCCGAACACGTCGCGCGCCAGCCATTCGTAGGAGTCCGGGTCCCATGGCTCGCCGGTCGAGCCGAGCACGTGCACCGACGAGAGGTCGAACCCGCTCAGGTCGGTCTTTTCGCTCGTGCGCAGCGTCCGGATGAGCGTGGGCGACACGCCCAGCATCGCCACCCGGTGCCGCCGGGCGAGGTCCCACAACCGGTTCAGGTCCGGCACGTCGGGCGAACCCTCGTACAGCAACAGCGTTCCGCCGTTGGCGTGGGTGCCGACGATCGACAGCGGGCCCATGATCCAGCCCATGTCGGTGACCCAGCAGAAGACCCCGCCTTCGCCGAGGTCGAAGGAATACGCGACCTCGCTGGCGGTTTTGACCAGGAAGCCCGCGTGGGTGTGCACCGCGCCCTTGGGTTTGCCGGTGGTGCCCGAGGTGTAGGCGAGCAGCAGGGGGTCGGCGGCGGACATCGCCTCCACCGCACCGGCCTCGCCGGCGGGCAGCCGGGACCAGAGCACGTCGTTCGCGTTCGTCGTTTCCGGCTCCGCGCCGAGGTTTCCGACGAGCACCACGTGCTCCACCGTCGGGCAGGACGCCAAAGCCTCGTCCAGCAACGGTTTCATCGCCACCTCACGGCGGCGGCGCACCGTGCCGTCCGCGACGATGACGGCCTTGGCGTCGGCGTCCCGCAGCCGCGACGCGATCGCCGTGGGCGCGAAACCGGAGAACAACGGCACCAGCACCGCACCAAGACGCGCGACGGCGTACACGGCCACCACCGCTTCCGGGATCATCGGCAGGAACAAGCCCACCGCGTCGCCACGGCCGATGCCCAGCGCGCGCAGGCCCGCGGCCACACGCTCCACTTCGGACGCCAGCTCCCCGTAGGTCAGCTTCCGGACCGTGCCGTCCTCGGCCTCGTGCAGGACGGCGTCGCGCCCGGGCGCCTTCTCCGCCCAGCGCGCCAGGCACGCGTCGACGATGTTCAGCTCGCCGCCGACGAACCAGTCCGGCCACTCCGGGCCCCGCGACAGGTCCACGACCCGCTCATACGGTTTGCGGAACGGCAGGCCGAGGTCGCGCACGACGGCGTCCCAGTACCAGCCGATGTCCTCGACCGACCGCGCGCGCAGCTCGGCCAGCGACGCCGCGCCGTGCGCGCGGGCGAGCCGGGTGACGTTGGCGTTCTCGACGTAGTCGTCGGTGGGAACCCAGGTGTAGACCACGGTGTCAGCTCCTCGGCATGCCGAGCATCCGCTCGGCCAGGATGTTGCGCTGGATGAAGGTGGATCCGCCCGCGATCGCGGTGCCGCGGGCCTGGTACGCCAGCCGGAGCCAGCGAGACGACTCCGCGAGCTCGTCCTCGAGCCCGAACTGGTCGCCGAGCGGGTCGAGGGACAGCCGGAAATCGGCGAGATCCTCGACCAGCGGGCAGAAGTAGAGCTTCCCGATCGACGTGACGGGACCGGGTTGGCCGCCTTCCGCGGCGAGGGTCACGACCCGCTGCCCGATCAGCCGGTGCGTCAGCGCGCGCCCGTAGAGGTCGGCGACCCGCTGCCGGATCACCGGGTCCGCGCCCAGCGGCTCGCCGTCGTCATCGGTGCGGGCGGCGATGTCGGTGATGATGTCCTCGACCGCGCGCCGCGTGTTGACCCGGCCGGTCGCGATGGCGACCCGCTCGTAGCCGAGCGTCCCCATCGCCACCCGCCAGCCGCCGTCGACTTCCCCGACGACGAGCTCATCGGGGATGAACACGCCGTCGAGGAAAACCTCGTTGAACTCGGCCTCGCCGAGCATGTGCGCCAGCGGCCGCACGGTCACGCCGGGACTGTCCATGGGCAGCAGGAAGAACGTGATCCCCTTGTGCCGCGGGCCGCCGCCGGTGCGCGCGAGCAGGATCGCGTGCGCCGCGAGCTGCGCGCGGCTGGTCCAGATCTTCTGCCCGTCGATCCGCCAGCCACCGTCCACTTTGGTCGCTTTGGTGCGCAGCGAAGCCAGGTCGGATCCCGCGTCGGGCTCGGAGAAGAGCTGGCACCAGATCTCCTCGCCGGTCAGGATCGGGCGCAGGAACCGTTCTTTCTGCGCCTCGGTGCCGAAGTCGGCGATCGTGAGCCCCGCGAAGTCTTCGCCGATGATGTTGAGCCGCTCCGGCGCGCCCGCGCGGTCGGTCTCGTCGTTGAACACCGCGCGCAGCTTCTCGTCCACGCCCCGGCCGCCGTACTCCTTCGGCCACGACAGCCCGGCATACCCGGCGTCGAACAGCATCTGCTGCCACTGCCGCCAGAACGGCAGCTTTCCTTCCAGGTCCGGCGGCTCGGGCCACGGCAGCTTCGGCAGCGCGCCGCCCAGCCAGTCCCTGATCTCGGCCCGGAACCGGGCCTCCTCGGGCGAGTCCACGAGATCCATCTGCCAGCCTTCCGCGTCGGTTCGGGCTAATGATACTATAGGTCGGACCAAACGGGGAGGTTTCGTGGAGATCCTCGACGAGGTGACCTTCGACATCGAGCGGGGCAAGATCCGCGAGTTCGTCCTGGCCACGCACGCCGGCGACACCGTGCACACCAGCGTGGAAGCCGCTCGTGACGCGGGTTTCCCGGACGTGCCTGCCACCGCGACCCACGTCGTCGTGGCCGGGCACTACCGCGACCAGCGCGCTTTCGTAGCGAAGCTCGGGCTCGCGTACGACCGGGTCGTCGTGGGCTCGGTGAAATGGACGTACTTCCGGCCCCTGTGCGCCGGAGACTCCGTGCGGGGCGTTCGCCGCGTCGCGGCCGACACGCGCAAACGGAACCTGCGGTTCGTGACGCTGGAGACCGATTACCTCGACGCGGCAGGTGATTGCGCCGTGCGCGTGCGGGAAGTCCTGATCGAACGGGGAGCACAGTGAGGAAGCCCGTCGCCGTCGTCGCAGGCCAGGCGTTGCCCGAGGGCGAAGCCGGGCCGGTGACGCAGACCGACATCGTCCGCTTCGCCGGCGCGGGCGGGGATTTCAACCCGCTGCACCACGATCCGGAGTTCGCGGCGAACGCCGGTTTCCCCGGCGTGCTGGCGATGGGCCAGTTCCACGCGGGCCTGCTCGGCTCGTGGCTGACCGACTGGTGCGGGGTGGAACACCTGCGCGAGTACGAGGTCCGGTTCGTCGCGCCGGTCTTCCTCGGCGACCGGCTCCGGTTCTCCGGCGAGGTGACCGCTGTCGCGGACGGCGTGGCGGAGCTGACGGCGCGGGCGTCGCGCGGTGACGACGAGATCATCCGCGCGACCGCCCGTGTCGTGGTCGCCTGAGCTCAGGCAAACCGTTGCCGGAGCTTGTACTTGAGGATCTTGCCGCCCACCGTCTCCGGCATCCCGTCGACGAAGAAGATCCTTTTCGGACACTCGTAACCCGCCAGACGCTGACGACCGAACACGATCAGTTCCTCGGCCGTGACGTCGGCGACGGTGGTGACGACGGCGGCGACCACTTCGCCCCATTTCTCGTCCGGCACCCCGATCACGGCCACCCGGTCGACGGCAAGGTGTTCGGCGAGCACCGACTCGACGCGGAGGCTGGAGACGTTCTCCCCGCCGGTCTTCACGATGTCCTTGAACCGGTCGACCATGATCTGCTGGCCGTCCTCGTCGAACGTGCAGCTGTCGCCGGAGTGGAACCAGCCGCCGCGGAACGCGTCGGCGGTCGCGGCCTCGTCGCGGTAGTAGCCGGCCGTGATGACCGGTGAGCGGTACACGGCCTCCCCGGGCTCCCCCGGTTTGCCGCGCAGGCTTTCCCCGGACTCGTTCACGATGTCCGCGGCCAGGATCGGGGTCGGCGCCCCGACGTGGTTCACCCCGGCCAGCGCCTGGGCCCGCTTCTCCGGGTACCGGTCCGGCCAGAACCGGTAGGACGACATCGACTCCGTCTGCCCGAACACCTCCACCAGCGCGAGATCGTCCCCGGCCACCTCGCGCAACCGGTCGAAGAGGCCGGGCTTCATGGCGCCCCACGAGAACATCGCGACGGTGAGACTGCGCAGGTCCACCTCGTCCGGGCGCGCGAGCGCTTCGTCGGCAAGTTTCTGCAGCCACATCGGCGATCCCGCCCAGAGCGCGGTCGCACGTTCACGGGTGATCGTCTCCGCGAGCACAGGCGCGTCGGGACGGCGGCCGAGCACCATGGTGCCGCCGGTGAAGAAGGCCGGGAACACGCAGGAGTTGTGCCCGCAGTGGTAGATGACCGGCAGGAACGTGCACAGCCGGAGGTCTTCCTCGTAACGCAGGCCCCGGGTCAGCGAAAGGGCGTAGGTGTAGGCGGCGAGGTAGGAGTAGGTGTGCGTGGCCATCGAAGCCTTCGGCATCGCGGTGGTGCCGGAGGTGAACACGAGGCTCCACACGTCGTCGCCGTGGATCTCCACGTCCACCTCGTGCTTCGGCCTGCCGGAAATCCAGTCGGCGAACCCGCCACCGATGACCGCCGGTTCGGGCAGCCCGGTCAGCGCGGGCTTGGCCCGGTCGAGGTATTCGGCGTCGACGACCGCGAAGGCCGCTTCGGTGTGGTCGAGCACCCAGGTCAGGACCTCGGGCGCCAGCAACGGGTTCACCGGCACCGCGACCAGCCCCGCCTTCGCGATGCCGAACATCGTGACGAGCGCTTCGACGGAGTTGTCGCAGTAGAGCAGCACCCGGTCGCCGCGGCGAAGTCCTTGCGCCAGCAGGGCATGCGCGACACGATTCGCCGCTTCGTCGGCCTGCCGGTAGGTCAGCCCGGCGAACTCGGGGGTGGCGAAAGCGCCTGGGGCGCCGATGATCGCGGTCTGGTCCGGGCGGCTCCAGGTGACCCGTTCGAGCACGTCGCCGACGGCCATCCGGTTCCAGCGGCGGTCGGCGCGGCGCCCGTGCAGAGTCGTGACGTCGAAGTCCATCACGGCCTCACACCCTGGTCTCGGCGGCCTTCACCTTCTCCGCGATATCCGCTCGCAGCCGGTGTTTCTGGATCTTGCCGGTGGCCGTCATCGGCAGTTCGGGCACGACCTCCAGCCGCTCCGGCATCTTCTGGATCGCGAGCCCCTGCCCCAGCAGGTAGTCCTTGATCTCGTCGAGGGTCACGTCCTCGTGCCCTGGCCTGGGCACCAGGTACAGGCAGATCCGTTCGCCGAGCCGCCGGTCGGGCATCCCGACCACGGCCGCGGCGGCGACCGCGGGATGGCCGGTCAGCAGATCCTCGACCTGGCGGACGCTGATGTTCATCCCGCCGCGGATCACGATGTCCTTGAGCCTGCCGGTGACCCGGAGGTAGCCGTCCTCGTCCATCACGCCGAGGTCACCCGAGCGCGAATAGCCCTCCGGCGTGAACAAAGCCTCGGTCTCCGCGGGATTGCCGATGTATTCGAGCATGTGCATCGGGCCGCGGTAAGCGATGTCGCCCTCCTGGCCGCGCGGCACCTCTTCGCCGAACGGGTCCACGATCTTGATCGAACTGCCGGGCAGCACCCGGCCGTCCGAGGTGAGCGAGCGCGCCGGGTCGTCTTCGACGGTGCACATACTGGTGGTGACGTTTTCGGTGCGCCCGTAGAGACTCAGGACGCGGCAGCGGGGCAGCAGCCCGGCGGCCTGCTCGACGAACGCGGCCGGAATCGGCGCGCCCGCGGCGACCCACAGCCGCAGGCTGCTCGCGTCGTGCCGTCGCGGGTCGTACACGTCCATCAGCATCTGCAGGAAAGTGGTCGCGGTGACGGCGAGCGTGCACCCGAAGCGTTTGATGTGCTCCAGGCCCGCTTTCGGTTCCCACACCTCCATGATGTGCGACGCGGCGCCGTGCATGAGCGGCAGCAGGATGCTGGTGACGAGCCCGGTGGTGTGCGTGATCGGCGACGGTCCGAATTGGACGTCGGTGTCGCTGTAGCCGAACCCCTTGGCGAGCAAACGGGATCCGCACGCCATCGTGTTGAACGTGTGCAGGCAGCCCTTCGGGCGCGAGGTGGTGCCGGAGCTGTAGACGATGACGAAGTGGTCGTCGGGGCCCGGGCCGGGGCCGAGGTCCACCGGGTCCCCGTCTTCGAGGGACTCCAGCGTGGTGGTTCCCTCGGCTTCGCCGCGCGCGAGCACGATCTGCCGCAGGGCCGGCACGTCCTGCCGGATCGTGCGGTACATGGCGGCGTAGTCGAACTTCTTGAAGGTGTGGCAGGTGATCGCCATCTTCGCGCCGGAGTTGCGGACGATGTAGCCGACCTCGTCGAGCCGGTAGATCGGCATGATCGGCACCATGATCGCGCCGATCCTGGCGAGCGCGACCGCGATCCGGCCGAACTCGATCCAGTTCGGGATCTGGACGCAGACGCGGTCGCCCTGGGAAATCCCCGCGCGGCGCAGGCCGGCCGCCAGCCGCAGCGCGCCGTCCCGCAGCTCCCCGAACGTGACCGAACTGGTGTCGTCGGTCAGGAAAACCTTGTCCGGGCGCAGTTCCGCCTGCCGGTCGAGCAGCCCGGGAAGCGTGTCCCGGCGCCAGGCGCCGGTGGCGTAGAACTGCTCGATCTCCTCGGCCGAGTAACGATCAGTGACCCGCGCGAACGTCATGGGCGATCTTCCTTGATCTGGAGAAGGAAACGGTGCACGAAGCGGCTGTCCGGTCCAACGCTAATATGGTTGGACCAAAAACGCAACGCCGCTCCGGCACCGATCGGAAAACCCGGTCCGCGCCCGGGGATCAGCGCCGTTGCCAGACAGGGGCGCGTTTCTCGCGGAACGCGGCCACTCCCTCACCGAGGTCCTCGGTGGTGAACGCGAGCGCGAGCTGTGCCTGCAGCACGTCGAGCGCCTCGGAAAGGCCGAGGTCCCGCGTGGAGTTGATCGCGTCCTTGCCGAGTTTCATCAGCAGGGGCGACTTCTCCGCCACGCGGTGCGCCCAGGACCGCACCATGCCGTCGAATTCGGCGTCCGGGACCACCTTGTTCACGATGCCCAGTTCGTGCGCTTCGGCCGCGGTGATCTTGTCGCCGAGCATCATCAGCTCGTTGGCCTTCATCCGGCCGACGTTCCGGTAGATCAGCGCGGAGATCATGAACGGGAACGCGCCGACGTTGATCTCCGGGCAGCCGAAGCGCGCGGATTCCTTGGCCAGCACGAGATCGCAGGCCAGCGCCAGGCCGAACGCGCCGGCGAGCACGTCGCCACCGGCCGCGCAGAGCACCGGCTTGCCGAGCGCGCCGAGGAGTTTGAACAGCCGGGGAAACCGGTCCAGCCCGGCGTATTTGACGACGGGCGGCCGCTCGTCGGCGAAGGCTTTCAGGTTGCCGCCCGAGGAAAAGATCCGTTCGTGCGAGGAGCCGAGCACGACCACCCGCACTTCGTCGTCGTCCCGGGCCTTTTCCAGCGCGCGCAGCAGATCGTCGAGAAGCTCGTCGCTGAGCGCGTTGCGGGTGGCGGGATCGTCGAGCGTGACGAACGCGGCCCCGGCCTCGTCGACCTCGTACCGCACCAGCTCGTCAGTCATGCCGGAGAACCACCTTTCCGAAGCCAGAACCCTGTTCCAGATAACGATGCGCGGCCGCGGCGTCGTCGAGCGGGAAGACGCGGTCGATCACCGGCGGCGCGATCGAGCGGGTGTCCAGCAGGCGAAGGAGGCCGGTGAAGTCGCGCGGGCCGCCCATCGTCGTGCCGAGGAGGCTGTACTGTCCGAAGTAGAATCCGCGGACGTCGATCGGCGCCTGTTCGGCAGCTGAAGCCCCGAGTACCACCAGCCGCCCACCCGGCCGCAGCGCACGCAACGCGTCCTGCCAGGTGCCGACCGAATCCAGGACCACGTCGAAACCCAGGCCGCCGGGAGAAAGCGCTTTCACTCGAGCGGCCCAGTCCGGGTCGGTGTAACACACCCCGCCGGACGCGCCCAGCTCACGAGCCCGGTCGATCTTGTCCTCCGACGAGGACGTGACGAAGGCGCAAGCCCCCATGCCTGCGGCGAAAGCGACCGCGGTCGTCGCGATTCCCCCGCCCGCGCCCAGCACGAGCAGCGACTCCCCCTCGCGCAATCCGGCGCGGGTGAACAACGCCCGATAAGTCGTCAACCCGACCAAAGGCAGCGCGGCCGCTTGCTCCCAGCTGTAGCCCGGGGGCCGCGGCGCCACGCATTCGACGGGCACGCGCACCAGTTCGGCGCAGGTGCCCGGCCGGTGGTCGCCCAGGATCTCCCAGCCCGGCGCGGGCGAAGACTCGTCCTCGCCCCACCACAGCGAGGGCACGATGACCACTTCCTCACCGGTGTCGGCGCGGATGCCCGCGCCGTCGGCACCGGGCACATGCGGCAGCGGCGAACTGTAGTGCCCGCGCCGCACGAGGACGTCGTGCCAGTTGAGCGCGCTCGCCTTCAGCCGCACGGTGACCCAGCCCGGCGTCCGCTCCGGCTCGGGAACCTCTTCCGGCCGCAGCACCTCCGGCGCTCCGAACTCACGCAGCACGACCGCCCGCACCCGCCCACCTCCATACGGTTTAACTATTGGACCATAATTCTTGGGCGGCTCGCGGACAAGAGCCCGCGAGGGTTTTCAGAAGCCGCCGTCGGCCATGGTCAGCCGGAGGTACTGCGAGATCGCCTCGGCCCGGTTCTCCACGCACAGCTTGCGAAGGATGCGTTTGACGTGCGATTTCACCGTGCCGTCCGCGATCACCAGCTCGTCGGCGATCCTGCTGTTGGTCGCGCCGGTGGCCATCAGCGTGAGCACCTCCAGCTCGCGGGCGGTGAGCAGCGATTCGAGCGTGGCCGAGGACCTGGCGGGCGCGCGGGTGGGACGCAGCGACGTCAGCGGACGGCTCGCCAGCTCGATCTCCGCGGACGCGAGATCCTCCAGCACCGTCTCGACCGTCCGCATCGCTTCGCGCACCTGCTCACGCTGCTCCCGCAACCTCCGCAGGAGCACCGCGCGCTCGAAGATGTGGCCGAACGCGTCCGCGAACGCGCCGAGGATGTCGCGATCGAGGGCGGTGACAGCCCGGTTTTCGCAGTCCGCGTGGAGGAACCCGATGACGCGGCCGGTCGGCATGAGCGGGGCGGCGACATACGAGTCGAGCCCGGACGCCTGCAAGAGCGGCCGGTAGACCCGCGGATCCTCGCGGGGATCGGTGACCAGCGCGGGCTCCCGGCGCCGGACCATCTCGGTCTCCAGCACCAGGTTGTCGAGCTGGATCTCCGGGACGGTGCGGATCCATTCCCGGAACGCTCGTTCAGGATCCCGGTTCGTCACGGCGAAGCTCTTCCACGGCCGCCACAGCGAGCCCTCGACCTTCGACAGCATCACCCTGTCGAACCCGCACGAGTCGACGACGGCCTCGCATGCCCGGTCGAGCAGAGCGTCCGGATCGGACACCTTCCGCAGGCGCGCGAGCCCCGCGTCGAGCGCGTCGAGCCGGCGCAGCCGCTGCCCGCCCAGCCATTCGCGGATCTCGTAGCGCAATGCCTGGGCCTCGGCCAGAATCACCGCCAGGTTCGCCGGGTCGGACGACTCCGGCAGCTGCTCGCGCAGTGTCCCGGCGAGCACAGCGAGGGGCCCGTCGAATCCCGCCAGGTCGTCACCCGCGGGCAGGGCTGTGCCGGCCGGCTCCGCCGCCCGCCGCAGTAACGCGCGGCCCCGCCCGGCCAGTTCGGATTCCGTGCGCACGTCGCTGTGCCCTCCCGCTCGCAGTTGGGGGCGAGTCTACGACGGAATAACGATCGTTCACAGCTGTGCTAGATTCGCCCCCGTGGACAGGGAGCGCAAGATCCTGGACACGGCCGCCGTGGTCTTCTACGAAAAGGGTTTCCACGGGGTCGGTGTCGACGAGCTGGGCAAACGCGCCGGGCTGTCCGGGCCCGCCCTGTACCGGCATTTCTCCGGCAAGGACGACATCCTCGCCGCGCTGTTCAACGAGGCGCTCGACGAGCTGCTCAGCGCCACCGCCCCGGTGCACGAGGATCCGGACAAGGATCTGGACCGGCTGATCCGGCACCACGTCGGCTTCGCGATCGAGCACCGGCACCTGGTCAGCATCTACCAGCGCGAGGACCGGTCGCTGGTGGACCCGTGGAAACGCCAGTTCGACCGGCGTCGGCGCAAGTACGTCGACCGCTGGGAGTCGGCCGTAGCGCGCTGCTTCCCCGGGGCCGCCCCCGACGACATCGCCGCCGGCACGCAGGCGTGCCTCGGCGTCATCTTCTGCATCGCGTACTGGCCCGCCCACCTCGCCCAGACCCCGGCGCTGGCGGATCTCCTCGCCGCCTTCGCCGCGAACGGGCTGGCGGCGCTTCGCCGGGGTTAGCGTCTCGTGATCTTGTGGGCCTTACGCGCGGGTGTGTGTTTGCCCGCCAGGGCGCCGAGTTGGCCCGAGGCGCCCCCGAGTTGGCCCCTGGCGTCGCCGGGTTGGCCGACCGCTGCCGCCGTGGGCAAACTCAGCGACCGGACCGGCAAACTCGGTGACGCGGCGGGCAAACTCACCGACCGCACGGGCAAACACGACAACGTAAACCGGACGGCATCACGAGACACTAGCCCTTCCGGAAACCGAACATCGATCCCGCGATCCGGCGCAGTTGCAGTTCGTCGGAGCCTTCGGTGATGCGGTAGCGGCGGTGGTGGCGGTAGATGTGCTCGAAGGGCTTGTGCCGGGTGTAGCCGACGCCGCCGTGGATCTGCATCGCGCGGTCGGCGGCGCGGCAGGCGAGCTGGTTGCCGCGGAGGTTGACCATCGACACCTTGTCCGTCACCCCGGTGCGGCCGTGGGTGTCCATCAGCCACGCCGTCTTGTACAGGGTGTTGCGCAGGAACTCGGCGTCGGTCTGCAGCTCGACCAGTTGCCATTGGATGCCCTGGTGCTCGTGCAGGGGTTTGCCGAAGATCACCCGCTCACCGGCGAAACGCACGCTCTCGTCGATGCAGAACTGGGCGGCGCCGAGCGAGGACGCGGCCTGGCGGATGCGGTTCTCGTGCACGAACAGCTGGGCGCAGTCCAGCCCGCGCCCGACCTCGCCCAGCACCGCCGACGACGGCACGTGCACCTCGTTCAGCCGCACCTCCGCGTGATCGCTGGGCATATTGAAAGTCCAGTGGTAGTAAGGAATTTCGAAGCCGGGCGCGTTCGTGGGGACCAGGAACGCGGTGATACCGGCGGCCTTGCCCGCCTCGCCGGAGGTGCGGGCGAACACGAGGTCCACCTCCGCCACGTCCACCACACTGTTGAACCGCTTCGCGCCCTCGATCACCCAGTCGCCGCCGTCCCGGCGGGCCGTGGTTTCGAGGTACGTGGCGTCGCTGCCGTGCCCCGGTTCGGTGAGCCCGAAAGCCATCTCCATCTCCCCCGAAACCAGCCGCTCCAGGTAGGCCTCGCGCTGTTCGGGGGTGCCGTACTCGTGCAGCACCAGCGCCAGCGGCAGGTTCGCGACGACGGACGCCTCGTGACTCAGCTCGGCGTGCAGGCCGGGGCCGAGACCGGCGAGGTGCTCACGGATCACGGCCATCGCGAGGTTCGTGCCATCGCGGCCCCCGAGCGCGGCCGGGAGCGGATACCGGTAGAAACCCGCGGCGTCGGCGCGGCGCCGCGCTTCCCCCATCAGTTCGCGCCAGCGCTTCGTGGGGATGCCGTCACGGTCGAGATCGGTGCGGGTGAACTCGCGCCGGTGGTCGAACAAATCCGGGTTCGCCGCCTCCAGCGGCCGGATTTCCTTGTCGATGAAGGAATCCAGCTCCTTCACGAACTCTTCGACGTCACTCGGTACGGACCAGTCCATGACAGCGCCTCTCGTGTCCGGGAGAATTCGCTGTCACGGTAGGAAAACCCCGCTCGCCGCCTCGGACACCGGCGCGAGGGCACTGTGGATTCCTCCAGTGGAGGCGCTCGGCACGACGACCTCCCGCCACCGGACCTGGTTGCCTCGGCGGCATGCGGACCTTGCACAGCATCGCGGAACTGCGCGCGCTGACCGGCAGCGAACTGGGCGTGAGCGCCTGGCACGAAGTTACCCAGCAACGGGTGGACGCCTTCGCCGCGGCGACCGACGATTTCGAGGACATCCACGTGGACCCGGCCCGCGGCGCCGCGGCGGGGTTCGGCGGCACCATCGCGCACGGGCTCTACACGCTGTCCCTCGGCCCGAAGTTCCTCTACGAGATCTACACCCTGAACGGGCATTCCCTGGGCCTGAACTACGGTTTCGACCGCGTCCGGTTCCTCACCCCGGTCCGCACCGGCGCGCGGGTCCGGATGAAAGCGGAACTCGCCGAGGCCAGGGAGATCACCGGCGGAACCCGCTTCACCCTGCGGCAGACCTTCGAGATCGAGAACGAGGACAAACCGGCCTGTGTGGCCGAATCCGTCCTCGCCTACTTCGACTGAGCCAGGATCCGCCTGCCCCGCTCGACCGCGTCCGGCAGGCTCTCCGCGGCCGTCTCCAGATGGGGCTCGGGCTCGGCGAGACGCCGGTTCCGTTTGATCAGGACAGCGAGCGTCGAGACGGTCTTGTAGTGGCTGTAGGCCAGAAACCACGGCAGGTCGGCCACGGCGCCGGGCCGGATCCCCTGGTATGCCTCCAGCAACTCCGCGCGGGACGGCATCCCGCTGCCCGCCTTGACGTCGGCCTCCGCGCGGGGGGCGTGGAACCGGTGCGGCGGATCGGTGTGCATCAGCAGCCAGGCCAGGTCCACGCGCGGATCGCCGACCGACCAGATCTCCCAGTCGATGACCGCGGTCAGGCGCTCGCCGGTGAACAACATGTTGGCCAGCCGGAAGTCACCGTGCGAGAGGCAGGGTGCCACGGGAGCGGGCGCACGGCCGGAGAGCTCGCGGTAGAGCTTTTCGTGCCGGGGCGCGATCTTCGGGTCTACCGTGTCGAGCAATCGTGCCCACCGGTCCAGTTCCTCGCGCACCGGGACAGCTCTCTCGCCCGACCGCCCGGCCGGGACGTTCTGCAGCCTCGCGAGCGCCCGCGCCGCCGCGAGAGCCCGCGCCGTGACAACCCCCGGCGACGGCGGTTGCGCCGCGGCGTCCAGTAGCGGTTCGTACGACTCACCCGGCACCAGCGTCATGACGAACAGCGGCGGGCTCCCGTCGTCCTCCGCGAGCACCTTCGGGACGGGCACGGAGCCGTCTTCGTCGAGCAGTCGCAGAATCCTGGCCTGGCGCAGCACATCCCGGTTGCGCACGGGCGCCAGTCCCGGTGGCGCGACCTTCACCACGACAGGCGTGTCGGGCCTGTCCGGACGCCGCAGCACCGAGGAGAACGTGAGGCTGGAAACGCCACCGGGCAAGCGATGCAAGCCACTGAGCGTGGCGCCGGGCCAGCATCGCGCCACCCGCTGGAGTACTTGGTCGTGATCGAGTTCCGGCACCGGTTCACTGTGCGAAGCGGCCCTGCCCGCGCGCAACAGATCCGCCGCCCCGCGCTGGAGATCTCCACACCGGCCGGCTTGCGGCCGCTCGGCACTGTGTGCGATCGCGGGTAAGAAGCGGAGCATGAACCGTTTCCGCCTCGAAGGCAAAGTCGCTGTCGTGACCGGGGCGTCCTCCGGCCTCGGTGTCGCCTTCGCCCACGCCATCGCCGAGGCCGGCGCGTCGGTGGCGCTCGGCGCCCGCCGCGAGGACCGGCTCGCCGAAACCGCCCGGGCAGTCGGGAAAAACGCGCTGGCCGTGCGGACCGACGTGACCCGCGTCGAGGACTGCGACGCCCTCGTCGCGGCGGCGATGGACGCTTTCGGCCGGGTCGACGTCCTGATCAACAACGCCGGCACCGGCGGGGAGTACCACCCCGCCACGGAGGATCCGCCCGAGCAGTTCCGCTCCGTCGTGGACCTCAACCTCCTGGGCTCGTACTGGATGGCGCAGGCGTGCGGCCGGGTGATGGGGCCGGGCTCGTCCGTGGTCAACATCTCCAGCGTGATGGCCCTGACCACGGCGAAGATGCCGGCCGCCGGGTACAGCGCGAGCAAGGCCGGGGTACTGGGCCTCACGCGGGATCTCGCCGCGCAGTGGGGGCCGCGCGGCATCCGGGTCAACGCGCTGCTGCCCGGCGTCTTCCCGAGCGAGGCGACCGCGAACTACAGCGAGAACTACCAGCGCAAGGTCATCGACGCGAAGATCCCGCTGGGCCGCATCGGCGACCCCGCCGACGTGGCGGCGGCCGCGGTGTTCCTGGCTTCCGACGCCGCCGCCTACATCACCGGCGTGAGCCTGCCCGTCGACGGCGGGGTGCTCGTCAACTGACGGCGTGGCGCGGTCACCGCCCGGTAGCAGAACGAACAGGCGGGGACCCTGGTCCCGGCCGCCGGGCCGAGCGGCACGGTCAGCCCGGGCATCGCGTTCGCGCTGCACAGGCCCGGGTCATGCCCCAGCGGACGGCACAGGCACTGACATTCCATGGACCCCATCCTTGCATCTTTGGTCTGATAATTATAAATTCAGACCAACTGGAGTGACGCACGCCACGCACTCACCGGAAGGGCACACGCATGTCAATGCCGACCGTGCGGGACCGCTACCGCGAAGACGAAATCCGCGCCTGGTACGACGCCGGGTACTGGCATCGGGACGGGCTGTCCGAACTGCTGGCGCAACGGGCCATCACCCACGGGGACAAGGTCTTCGTCTCCGACGGCACCACCAGCCGGACCTACTCGGCCGTCCGCGCCCAGAGCCTGCGGCTGGCGGGCGGCTTGCGGGAACTGGGGGTGGGCCGGGGCGACCGGGTCGCCGTCCAGCTGCCGAACTGGACCGAGTTCGCCGTCATCGCGGCCGCGGTGAACAGGCTCGGCGCGGTGCTGGTGCCGATCATGCCGATCTACCGCGCCACCGAGGTCGGCTACGTGCTCGAGCACAGCGGCGCCAGGGTCGCGATCACCTGTGACGAGTTCAAGGGCTTCGGCCACCTGGAGATGTTTTCCGCGCTGCGCAAGGAAAATCCCGGGCTGCGGTCGCTCGTCGTCGCCCGCGGGACGCACGGGTCCGCCACCTCGCTCGACGAGCTGATGGCCGGGCCGGAGCCCGATCTCGCTCCCCCGCCGTCCGCCGACGACGGGTTCCTGATCGTCTACACCTCGGGCACCACGTCACGGCCGAAGGGCTGCTTCCACACGTTCAACACCCTGCGCGCCAGTGCCGCGGCGATCGCGAAAAGCGTGCGCTACACCGAGGACGACGTGCAGTTCGGGCCGTCACCCGTCACGCACAGCACCGGGCTCGTGACCAGTGTCGTGCTCCCCCTGCTGGCCGGGGCGTCCTCCCATTTCATGGAGGCGTGGGAACCGGAGGAAGGATTGCAGCGCATCGCCAAACACGGCTGCACCGCCGCCGTCACCGCGACCCCGTTCCTGCAGATGCTCACCGCCGCCCACGATCCCGACCGGCACGACGCGAGCAGCCTGCGGCTGTGGGTGTGCGCCGGTTCGCCGATCCCCGGCGCGGTCGTGCGGCGCGCGGCCGAGAAGTTCTCCGGCTGCCGGGTGCTGAGCCTGTACGGGCGTTCGGAGAACTTCCTGACCACGATGTGCACCGTGGACGATCCGCCGGAGCGCTCGGCCACCTCCGACGGCAGCGCGGTCGCGGGCGCCACGGTCAAGATCATCGACGAGACCGGCGCCGAGGTGCCGCGCGGCAGCGAAGGCGACATCGCCTATCTGGGCCCGAGCCACATGCTGGAGTACTACCGCGATCCGGAGCAGACAGCGGCGCTGTTCACCCCGGAGGGCTTCTCCCGCTCCGGCGATCTCGGCTTCATGGACGAGGACGGGTTCGTCCGCGTCACGGGACGGCTCAAGGACATCGTGATCCGCGGCGGGCTCAACATCAGCGCTCGCGAGCTCGAAGACCTCCTGATCGAGCATCCCGCCGTGAGCGCGGTCGCGGTGGTCGGGATGCCGGACGAACGCCTGGGGGAACGCGTTTGCGCCTACGTCGTCCCCGCCGCCGGGGCCGAGCCCACGCTGGCCGACCTCACCGGGTATCTCCGCGAACGTGCCGTCGCCACCCCGAAACTCCCGGAGCGGCTGGAGCTCCTCACCGAACTTCCCTTGACCGCCACCGGAAAGGTGCGCAAACACGTGCTGCGCGACGACATCAAGACCAAGCTCGCCCGGTGAACCCGCGGATCAGGGACGCGGTCCTGGCGCAGGCGGCGACGATCGCCGGCGCAGGACGGGCCCGCCTGTGCTCCCCCGGCGAAGCGGCACTGGACGAGACCTCTGTCGCCGTCCCCGTGGCCCCGGGCACGGTGCTGGTGGTCGAAGATCCCGCCGACGACCAGGCGCGGGAACGCCTCTCCGCGTTCGCGGCGCTGGCCTCGGCCGCGCTCGGCGAAACCGAGCGGCTCGCCGCGGAGGTCGCGGCCGAACGACGGCTGAGCGGGCTCATCGGCGGCCCCGGCGGACTGCGCGCGCTCGTGTCGGCGTGCGCGGAACTCTCCGGCAAGGTCACCATGCTGTTCGACGCGCAGGAACGGCTCGTGGCTTCGGACAGCCCGCCCGGCGCGAGCCCGATCCGGCTCCGCTCGCTCGCCGAAATCGGTGCGCGGGACGGGATCGCGGCGGCCAGCCTGGACGGGCTCCCCCGGCGGCACCTCGTCGTGCCGGCGACCCACCGTGGCGAGACGTTCGGCCGGCTCGTGCTCGTCGAACACCCGTCCGTGCTGCGGCCCGCCGACCGCCGGATCGCCGAGCGCACGGCCTGTCACGCCGGAACCGAGTTCGCCGTGCAGCGGCGGGTGGCCGCCGTGGCGTGGAACGCCCGCTCGTCGCTGGCCCGCCAGCTCATCCGCGGCTCCTCCACCGTGGACGATCTGCGATCGAGCGGCGAATACCTCGGCGTGGACACCGGAATCCGCCGGGTACTGGTCTACGTGATCGACGCTCCGCCCGACGCCGAAGAGCTGGCGAACGCCCTCGAAGAACGGCTCGGCGTGGAGGTGCTCGCCACGCGCGGCTCGGAAGGGATCCTGCTGCTCGTCGAAGCGGCCGAGACAGGCATGGTCGCGCGCGTGAAGTCGGCCGTCCGCGCGATCGTGGGAGACGCGGTCGCCGGGGTCTCCACGCCCACGGAGCCCGCCAAGCTCGGCCGCGCGTACCGCGAGGCCAAGGAAGTCGCGCATTGCGTGCACCGGTTCGTGGGCCCGAGATCACCGCGGGTGCTGGCCGTCGACGACCTCGGCCCGGCGCGGCTGTTCGTGGCCAACAGCGCTGTCACCGCGGTCCGCGAGTACCTGCACGACATCCTCGGCCCCCTGCTCACCGGGGAACCGGCGGAGGCCGGTCTGCTGTGGACGTTGCAGCAGTTCTTCGACTGCGGGCGCAGCGTCCGCGTCTCCGCCGCGCGCCTCGGCGTGCACGAGAACACCGTCCGGCTGCGGCTGGCGCGCGTCCACCAGGCCACCGGGCTGGACGTCGCCGCCGACGCCGGAGACCAGCTCAGCGTCCAGACGGCGCTGCTCGTCCTGCGCCTGCAAGGACATCCGGCGCTGCCGTCGCTCGACGACAGCGAAACCGACCTCGGGAGGAAAACAGCGTGACACGCGACGGGAAGCTCAAGGCACTGGTCACCGGCGCCGCCCGCGACGGCGGCATCGGGCAGGCCATCGTGGCCCGCCTGGAGGCGGCGGGCATGGTGGTGGAAACCCTCGACCGGGAGCCGGGCTGCACCTACCAGGCCGACATCGCCGCCGGCGAGCTTCCCGCGCTGGACGACATCGACGTCTACATCGGCAACGCCGGGCTCACCACGATGTTCGGCGCCGCGCACCGCTTCCGCCTCGACCGCTGGGAGCAGGACCTGGCGGTCAACCTGACCGGCACCTTCCGGGTGCTGCAGGCTTGCCTCGGCGGGATGCGCGAACGCGGGTTCGGGCGCATCGTGCTCGTCTCCAGCACCGCGGGCACCCAGGGACTTCCCGGCCAGATCTCCTACAGCACCAGCAAAGCCGGGCTGCTGGGCATGATGCGGACCGTCGCCGCGGAGAACATCACCGCCGGGATCACGGCGAACGCGGTCCTGCCGGGCATGACCGCCAGCTCCGGTGTGCTTTCGATGCCGCGGGACATCGTCGACGCCTGGCGGGAAAGCATGCCGGGCGGGCTCGTCCGGCCCGAGGACATCGCCGAGGCGGTCGGCTTCTTCGCCTCCCCCGCCGCGTCACGGGTGACCGGGCAGATGATCACCGTCGACGGCGGGGACAGCCTCAACACCCGGTCGGTCACGTCGTCGATGGTGCGGAGCTGACCATGCGCGCGTTCCTGATGCAGGAGCTGACCGGTCCCTCCGGCGGCTCCGTCAGCGAGGTCCCCGAGCCGAAGGGCGCTCATCCCTGGGCAGACGGCCGCCTGCTGATCGACGTGCACGCGGCCGGAGTGTCCTTTCCGGACCTGTTGCAGACCCGAGGGCAGTATCAGCACGGGGCGCCGCCGCCGTATGTCGCGGGCGGCGAAGTGTCCGGGGTGGTGGTCGAAGCACCCGAAGATTCGGGATTGCGCCCCGGTGACCGCGTGGCGAGCCTTTCGGTGTGGGGCGCGCTGGCCGAACGCGCGCTCGGCATCCCGCGCTACACGGTGAAACTGCCGGACGGACTGGACTTCGTCGAAGGCGCCGCGCTGTACCTCAACTACGCGACAGCGTGGTTCTCCTTGCACCGCGTGGGTTTCCAGGCCGGTGAGCACGTTCTCGTGCACGGCGCGTCCGGCGGCGTCGGCACCGCCACCCTGCAGCTGGTCCGCGCGCTCGGCGGCCACCCGATCGCCGTGGTGTCCACTGAGGACAAAGAACGCGTCGCGCGCGACGCGGGCGCCGGACAGGTGGTGCGCGCCGGTGACGGCTGGGCGGCCGAGGTGCGGGAGCTGACGGGCGGGACCGGCGTGCAGGTCGTCGTCGACCCGGTCGGTGGCGACCGGTTCACCGATTCGCTGCGCTGCCTCGATGTCGGCGGGCGCTTGGCCGTCGTCGGCTTCGCGGCAGGGTCCATTCCGTCGGTGAAGGTGAACCGGTTGCTGCTGCGGGATTTGAGCGTGGTCGGTGTGGCGCTGGATCCCTACGTCGCACGGTTTCCCGCAGTGGCCGGGACGTTGGCCCGTGAGCTGGAGAAACTGGCAGGCTCGGGCGAAATCCGGCCGCTCGCGGGGCACGTGCTGCCGCTGGCCGAAGCCCGCCGGGCGCTGGAACTGATCGACACCCGGCAGGCCACCGGCAAAGTGGTCGTGCGCGTGCGCTGATGTCAGCCGCGTTTCACCAGTGGCAGTTCGGGACGGCGGTCCGAGACCCCGGCCCGGTCCGCCAGCTCGCCGGAAACCGTTCCGTAGCCGAAAAACTCCGCGAACACGGGGTTGAACAGGTCGGGCCGGTCGGTCTGCCCCTGGTGGCCGCAGTCGTCCGGGTAGAAGAACTGCACGCCCGGCAGGTGGTCCTCCTGGACCTGCCCCCATTCCACCGGGGTCAGGATGTCCTGGCGGCCGTAGAGGTAGATGCCGGGGATGTCGAGCCGGTCGATCCTGCCCTTGGTGGTCAGGCGCGCGGCGCGGTTCTGGTCGGTCCAGGGCACGATGTGCCGGTACTGCAGCAAAGTCGGCCAGAACTGGCGATGCGCTTCCAGCCGTTCGCTGGCCGAGAGGTAGCGCATCTCGACGAGGTCGTCGCTCACGGCCTCCTTGCGGTGGATGATCGCCTCCATCATGGCGCGCATGCCTTCGCGTGTGCCGTCGTAGGCGGTCATGTGAAATTGTCCCTTCGGCGGCCGCACGTCTTCGGGCACGACGTCGCCGATGTCGCCGGCGATGAGCGCGAAGCTGAGCACGCGATCCGGGTGCGCCACGGTGTAGTTGACCGTGTTCATGCAGCCCATCGAGTTCCCGGCGAGGTGGAACCGGTCCAGGCAGAGCGCGTCGGCGAAGGCACCGATGAAGTCGACGAAGTCCTCCATCCCGCGCGGCCAGTACTCCGGGCGGGTGTCGGACAGGCCGAACGCCGGCATGTCCGGGCAGTACACCCGGAACCCGCGCTCCCCGAGGTAGGGGGCCATGAACCGCCATCCGGCCAGTCCGGAGGAGCCGGGCAACCCGCCGTGCAGCAGGATCACCGCGGGACCGCTGTCGCCGGAGGTCATGTAGTGCGCGCGGGCACCGTTGGCGAGCCGGACCCACCGGCTCGCCATCCCCGGCACCGCCACGAGGTTCTCACTGGTCAAGGTCATCGAAGTGCTCCTTCTTCCGTGCTGAGGCCGAGAAAGCCGAATGCGTTGCGCGCCAGGAGGTCCTGCCCGGGAAAGGTCCGCCGGACCGAGTCCACGGATTTCGCCAGCTGGTCCGGGAAGAACGGCGCGTCACTGCCCAGCAGGAGGCGGTCCTCGCCGAACCGGTACGCGAGGAGGCGGAGATGTTCGTCGTCGAAAACGAGCGTGTCCGCGTAGAGCCGGCGAACGCGCGCGTCCCAGTCCGCGCGCTCGCCGCCGAGTGCCGCCGCGACCCGCAATCGGGGATATACCCAGGGAAATGCCCCGCATCCGTGTGCCAGCGCGACCCGCAGACGTTCGTATTTCCCGAGAACTCCGCCGAAAACCAGGGACGAGGCGGCGATCGCGGTGTCGGCAGGCATGCCCAGCCCGAGGTCGTAAGGCTGCCCGGCCCGGCGGACCGCGCCGCGGCCACCGTGCACCGGATGCACGAACACGGCGGCGCCGGACTCGTCGCAGGCCGCCCAGAACTCGTCGAGCTCCGGGGAGTCCAGGTCCAGCTCGCCGATCCGGGTCCCGAGCTCCACTCCGCGCAGGCCGAGGCTCAGGCACCGGCCGAGTTCCCGGGTGGTGGCAAGGGAATCGGTGAACGGCAGGCATCCCAGGCCCAGCAGCCGACCGCCGGAGGCCGCGCACGCCGTCGCGACGGAATCGTTCATCGCCCTGGCGTAAGCCGGGTCGCCGGCGGCGTGTTCCATCGTCACCGGGACCGGCGAAATGACCTGATGCGAGACCCCGGCCGCGTCCATCTCGGCGAGCCGGAGCGGCACGTCCCACAACGTCGGGGTGACGGACCGGAACGTGGCCTCACCACACAGGATCCGCCCGCCCTCCGGCCCGTCCACCACCAGGCGGGGAGCGTTTCCGGGGAAGGTGGGAACGTCCGTGCCGAAGTGGTGGGCGTGCACGTCGACCGCGGTGATCGCTGGCATGGCACGGACGCTAACGGCGCCCTCGCCCGCCGCGTGGCCGAAGTTTCGGTGGCTGGAACTCGGGCCTTCGCCGGGCACCCGCCCACTAGACTGGCCCGGGCCGGACACGCACGAGGAGGTGCGCCGTGACCACGGTGGAACAGGAATCGTCGCCGGGCTCGATCCTTTCGAAGGCCTTCGAGGTGCTGGGCGTTTTCGGCCCGGAGCACCGCGTTCTCACCCTCACCGAGATCGCCCGCTCCAGCAGGCTGCCGAAGTCCACGGTGCACCGCCTGCTCGGCAGGCTCGTCGCGCTGGGCGTGCTGGAACCGCACGGCGCCGGGTTCAAGGTGGGGCTGCCGATGCGGCGGTTCGCCTCGGCGATGCCGATCGAAAGCCTGCGGCAGTCCGCGCTGCCCCACCTCGGCGCGCTGCATCACTGGTCACGTCGTCACGTGCATCTCGGCGCCCTGCGCGGGAACCGGGTCGTCTTCGTGGAGCGGCTGATGATGGCGGGCCACGACCTTCCCTCGGCCGCGCCCGGCACGGATCTGCCGGCACACGCGACGGCGCTGGGAAAAGTGCTGCTCGCGCACATCACCGAGGAAGAGGCGGAAGCCGCGCTGGCCGGGCCGCTGGCGGCGCTCGCGCCGAACACGATCACCGATGCCGCCGACTTCACCCGGGAACTGGCCCAGGTACGCCAGGACCAGGTCGCCGTCGCGCGCGGCGAATCCCATCCCGACGTGACCTGCGTGGCGGCCCCGATCCTCATCCGCGGCCGGGCCGTCAGCGCGGTGTCGGTGTCCACGACCGCCCGCGACGCGGCGGTGGACCGGGCGCTCAAGGACGCCGTCCGCGTGGCGGCAGGCCGGATCGCCAGGGACAACCGGAAAGTCCTCGCCAACGGCCACGAAGACTGGTTCCCGGGAACGGTTTAGAGAGTGTTACACGGTGGTTTGCGTGGCGGTGCGGGTAGGGGAACCTGAGGCGGCCCCTGACTCCGGGATCGCCTCCTCAAGAATTCCCACCCGCCAGCCCGACCACCACCCCCGGCGGACACGCTCCGCGCGACAGCACCCTCACAGCGTC
>NZ_VMNW02000080.1 GCF_007713735.2 Amycolatopsis acidicola
CCGCCGCCCAGCCCGCCGCCGCGGCCACGCCGCCAAGCCGACCGCGGTCAGCCCGACCGCCGCCAGACCGGTGACAACCGCCGAGTGGCTTAACGCCCACCGCCCACGGTGAGGACCGAGCCCGTCGCGTACGAGGCCGCCGGCGAGAGCAGCCACAGCACCGCTTCCGCGATCTCCACCGGAAAACCCGCCCTGCCGAGCGGAATCGCCGGGGCGAGGCGCGCCACCCTGTCCGGCATCCCGGCCGCTTCGTGCAGACCCGTTTCCACCAGCCCCGGCGCGACGGCGTTGACCCTGACACCCTCGCGCGCGACTTCCTGCGCCAGGCCGAAGGTCAGCGTCTCCACCGCCGCCTTCGACGCCGCATAGTGCACCCACTCCCCGGCCGAGCCGGTGCGGGCCGCCGTCGAGGACACGTTCACGATCGCGCCGCCGCCCCCGCCGTAGCGTGTGGACAACCGCCGGACCGCCTCGCGGCAGCACAGGAACACCCCGGCCACATTGACGTCCAGCACCCGGCGCACTGTCTCGACGTCCTGCTCGTCGAGCCTGCCCGGCGTGTTCCCGGTGATCGCGGCGTTGTTCACGACCCCCGTCACCGGGCCCAGTTCGGCCGCCGCGTCGAACAAGGCGACCACATCCCGCTCGTCCGCCACATCCCCGCGAACGGCCAGCGCCTGCCTGCCCGAAGCGCGCACCTCCGAAGCCACCTTCTCGGCAGCGCCGGCGTCGTGCGCGTAGTTGATCACCACGTCGTCGGTGGCCCGCAGGCAGATCGCGGTGCCGATACCCCGGCTCCCGCCGGTCACGATCAGGGTCACAACGCGAAGTTCACCAGTGGCATGTTCTCCAGCACCAAATCCGCGCGCCCGGCGGTCGGCTGGATCAGGTCGGCGTTGCGCTGGTCGGTGCCCAGCGCCCGCTGCCGCGCCTCCACCAGCGTCCGCCCGAAGCGCCGGTGCCGGGTGACCAGCCGCTCGATCCGGTCGTGCTCGTCCGGCGCGAGGAACCAGGCCTCGTCGAGCAGGCCGCGGATATCGTTCCAGGGCTCGCTCTCGAGCAGCAGGTAGTTGCCCTCGGTGATCACCAGCGGCACGTCCGGCGGCACCGGCACCGCACCGGCGATCGGCTCCTCGATCTCCCGCCGGAACTCCGGCGCGTACACCGTTTCCGTACCTTCCTTCAGCCGCCTCAACAGGTGCACGTACCCGTGCGCGTCGAAGGTGTCCGGGGCGCCCTTGCGTTCCGCCCTGCCGAGGCGCCGCAGCTCGATCTGCGCGAGGTGGAACCCGTCCATCCCGACCACGGTCGCCCGGTTGCCCAGCGCGTTCGCCAGTCCCCAGGCCAGCGTGGTCTTGCCCGACGCCGGCGCTCCGACGATGCCGAGCACCGTGCGGCCGCCGCGGGCCACCATCTCCTCGGCCCTGGCCAGCAGCTCGTCGAACGTCGTCATCGCACTCCCATCTCCCGCACCCAAGACCTGGGCCCGACCTGCCGCACCCGTCGTGCGGCCACTTCGTTGGCGAACCGGATCAGCTCCGGCAGCTCGAACCTTCCGACACCGTAAGCGAGCGCGCCGTGCCACACATCGCCCGCGCCGAGGGTGTCCCGCGCCTCGACCGGCGCCACCGGCACCGTTCCGGCCCCCTCGGCCGTCCACCAGCGCACCGGATCCGGGCCCGCCGTGACGATGACCGTGCCGACGCCGCGCTCCAGCAGATTCGGCCCTGGCGCGCGGAAATGCGCCGAGCAGGCGGCGATGTCCACCAGCGGCAGCAGTTCGTCCAGCACCGGCTTCCAGCTGCCCGCGTCCAGCACCACCGGCACGTCGTGTTCGCGGGCCCACCGGGCGGCGGCCAGCGCCAGCGCCGGGTGGTGCCCGTCGACGAGCACCGCGCTGATGTCCGCCTGCTCCAATGAGGACACCTCGATGTTCAGGTGTCCGGCGTTGCGCGACACGACGGTTCGTTCCCCGTCGCGATCCCGCACCGCGACGGCGCTCAGCGACGGCGGCTCGGGGTGGTCCGGCGCGAGGTCGACCAGATCCACCCCGCACGCCGCGAGATCCGCCCGCGCCAGTGCCGCCAGCGGATGCGAGCCGAGGACGGTGACCAGCCTGGCGTCGCCGCCGAGCGCGGCCACCGTCACGGCCGCGTTGGTCGCCGGACCGCCCGCGGCCACGTCGACCGAAAGGGACTGCACCTTCTCGCCGGGCGCGGGCAGCTCTTCGACCCGCTGCACCACGTCGATCGTGCACAACCCGGCGAGAAGGACGGTCACGCGCCCAGCCCCGTGTGGATCGCCGATTCGACTTCGCGGACTTCCCCGTGCTCGTCGACCTCGAGCGCCCCCGTGATCAGCCCGACGACCTGGTTCATCGTCGTGGTCTTCGGCGACACCACCGCGACCCGCCTGCCGAGGCGGTGCACGTGGATGCGATCCGCGATCTCGTACACGTGCGGCATGTTATGGCTGATCAGCACCACCGGCAGACCGCGATCGCGGATCCGGTCGATCAGCGCGAGCACCCGCGCGGACTCCGCGACGCCGAGCGCCGCGGTCGGTTCGTCCATGATCACCGCCTTGGTGCCGAACGCCGCCGCCCGCGCGACCGCGACACCCTGGCGCTGCCCGCCGGAGAGCGTCTCCACCGGCTGCGTGATCGACTTGATCTTGATGTCCAGCTCGTCGAGCACCCGCTGGGCCTCGCCGCGCATCTTCGCCGTGTCGAGCTTGCGGATCAGCCGCAGCGGCCCGGTGCGCCGGATTTCCCGCCCCAGGAACATGTTCGACGCGATGTCCTGCGCCGGCGAGAGCGCCAGATCCTGGTACACGGTCTCGATGCCGACGCGGCGCGCGTCCAGCGGCGTGCGGAAGTGCACGAGCTCGCCGTCCACCCTGATCTCCCCGGCGTCCGGCACCAGCGCGCCCGACAAAGCCTTGATCATGCTGGACTTCCCGGCGCCGTTGTCGCCGACCACGGCGAGCACTTCGCCGGGCTCGAGGTCGAAATCCGCGCCGTCGATCGCGGTCACGTGCCCGTAGCGCTTCACCAGGCCGCGGGCGGACAGGATCGTCGTCATCGTTGCCTCCTCGCGAGCCGGTCGACCGCCACCGCGGCGATCACCAGCGCACCCGTTGCCAGATCCTGGTACAGCGAATCGACGCCGAGCTGGGACAGCCCGGACTGCAGCACGGTCACGATCAGCGCGCCCACCATCGTGCCCAGCACCGAACCGCGCCCGCCGAACAGGCTGGTGCCGCCGAGCACCACTGCGGTGATCGACTGCAGGTTGCCGAGCTGGAACGCGTTCGGGTCGGCGTTGGGGATCCGGCCCAGCGCCTGCCACGCCGCGATCCCGAAGATCACCCCGGCCACGACGTACACCGACACCACCGTGCGGTTCACCTTGATCCCGGAAAGCCTTGCGGCTTCGGCGGAATCGCCCACCGCGTACACGTGCTTGCCCCAGGCCGTGCGGGTCAGCGCGTACCAGGTGACCAGGTACATCACCAGCGCCACGGTCATCCCGTAGGTGACCGGGATGCCGCCGAACAGGTAGCGCTGGGTGCCGAGCCAGGTCAGCACGCCGTGCCCGGACACCGGCACCGCCTGCCCGCTCGCGACGAGTTTGTCGGCCGCGGTCAGCATGGTGAAGAAGCCCAGCGTCACGATGAACGGCGGCAGCTTGATCTTCGTGACGAGCCCGCCGATCACCAGCCCGATGCCTGCCGCGACGCCGATTCCGAGCAGGAGCGCGAAAATCCCGGGCAGTCCGCCGGCGAACAGCTTCGCCATGATCAGCGTGGCCAGCACCATCGCCGACGCGTTGGACAGGTCGATCCCGGCGGTCAGGATGATCAGCGTCTGGCCGAGCGCCAGCGTGCCGACCACGAGCGCCTGGTCGACCATCAGCGACAGGTTGTCCAGTTCCAGGAACCTGCTGGCGGACAAGGAAAAGATGACGATCGCGACGACGAGGGCGAGTGCCGGGCCCGCCGCGGGCGCGCGCAGGAAGAACTCGCCGACGCTTTCGCGCTGCCTGGCGGAGATCGCGGTCATTTCGTCCCCCAGCAGTTCTGCAGGCCCCAGCCGGTGTCCTGGCTGGGCACGCCCGGCATCGGCTTGTCGGTGACGATCACGGATCCGGTGTCGACGAACCCGCTGGGCTTCTTGCCGGTCTTCGCATACGCGACGGCCGCGTCCACGCCCTGCTGCGCCATCTTGCGCGGGAACTGCATGACGGTGGCGGCGTACTCGCCGTCGCGCACGTTCTGCACTCCCTGGCAGCCGCCGTCGATCGAGCCCATCACGACCTGCAGGTTCCGCGCCTGCAACGCCGCGAAAGCGCCGCGCGCGGTCGGTTCGTTCATCGTGTACACGGCGTTGATGTCACTGCTGCGCTGCAACAGGTTCTCCATCTTCTGCTGCGCCGTGCTCTGGTCGCCGTTGGCCGGTTCCCTGCCGACGATCGCGGGATCGCCGTCCTTGAGCCCGATGCCCTCGAGGAAACCGTTGTGCCGGTAGGTGTCCACAGTGCTCCCCGCGGTGCCGTCGACCATGATCAGCTTGGGGGTGCTGCCGGCGAGCGCGGCCTTGACGTACTGGCCCTGCTCGCGTCCGGCGGCGACGTTGTCGGTGGCGAAGGTGGCGTCGACGGCGCTCGCCGGGTCGGTGGCCGTGTCCAGCGCGAGGACCATGATGCCCGCCTGCCGTGCCCTGGCGATCGCGTCCAGCACCCCGGTGGAGGAGTTGGGCGTGATCATGATCGTGGTCGCGCCCTGCTGCATGAGGTTCTCGATCGCGCGGACCTGGCCGTCGTTGTCGCCGTCGAACTGTCCTGCCAGCGCGACGAAATCGGCTCCCTGCGCCTTCGCCGCGGCATCGGCCGCGTTGCGCAGCTCCACGAAGTAGGGGTTGGTGTTGGTCTTGGTGACCAGGCCGATCTTCGCCCTGCCACCGCCCCCGGCACTGGTGCTGCCGCCCCAGTGCCGCTCGACCGTGCATCCGGTCAGCGCCACCGCGGCGACGACGGCCAGGCACAGGAGACTTCGCTGTCCCACGTGCTTCCTCCTCGTCGAGGCTGGACCCTTGGTGATTTCCGGACCGTAGAAGGACCTAACATGAATCGGCAAGCGTTTGCGCAAACGCTTGCCGGTTGAGTCCCGACGGGAGCGCAGATGCCGCAGCCAAGATCGACCCGGCCCACCCAGCGAGACATCGCTGAGCTGGCCGGGGTTTCCATCACCACGGTCTCGCACGTCGTGAACGGGACGCGTGCCGTGGCCCCGGAAACGAAGGCCGCGGTGCTCGACGCGATCGAGCAGACCGGCTACACGGGTGACGCTATCGCGCGTTCGCTCGTCACCGGCGGCACCCGGTCGATCGGGGTCGCCATCTCGTTGCTCGCGAACCCGTACTTCGCCGCGTTGATGCAGGCCATCGAGCGCGAAGCGGCTTCGGCGGGGTACACGGTACTGCTCGCCGACACGCACGACACGGTGCAGACGGAGCAGGACACCGTGCGCGCCTTGCGTTCCCGTCGCGTCGACGGCGTCCTGCTCACCCCGTCGCCCGGCGACGGCGCCGTGATCAGTGAGTTCGTGTCCCTCGGCGCGCCCGTCGTGTTGCTCGACAGGCTCACCACGCGCACGGATGTCGACCAGGTCGGCTCGGAGAACATCCAGTCCACTTCGGCCTTGACCGAGCATCTGGCGTCATTGGGGCATCGCCGGATCGGCCTGGTGAGCGGCACCGAGGGGATGAGCACGAGCGAGGAACGAACGCTCGGCTACCGGCTCGGGCTCGGTCGCGGTGGCCTGTCCTGGAACCCGGAACTGGTGGCGTGCGGGTATTCCTCGAAGGACGGTGGCGCGCAGGCGTTGCGGAAACTGCTGGAGCTGCCCGAGCGGCCGACCGCGCTGGTGGTGGCGAACGACAGCATGATGGTCGGTGTACTGCACGAGGCACGGCGAGCGGGTCTGCGCGTCGGCACGGATCTGGCCGTGGTCGGCTACGACGACGCGGAGTGGGCCGATCTCGTCGAGCCGCCGCTGACCACGATGGCGCAACCCATCGAGGAGATCGGGCGCCGCGCCGTCCGGTTGCTGCTGGCCAGGATCACGGACCCGAACCGCCAGCCGGAAACGCTGCGCCTGCCGCCGAAACTCATGCACCGCCAGTCGTGCGGCTGCGCGTGAGCGTGGCGGCGGACTCCAGCAGCAGCCACGCGCCGACCTGCACGGACAAATCCGTGGACGGCACCCAGCCGGACCATTCCGCGCTGAACAGCGGGCCGCCGGGCGCTTCGTGTGCGCCCTCCCAGCAGGCCCGCGCCGAAGTGAGCACGAGTCCCCGCGCGGTGTCGGCTTCCGGCGTCGGCAATCGCTCGGCCGCCAACGCCAGGTAGCGCGCGAGGATTCCGGCGAACAGCCCGCCGTCGCCGTCGCCCTGACCACGAAGCACACCGTCGGGCGCGCAGTGTTGGGCGACCGCGCGTACCGTCCTCGCTGCGGCGTCCACTTCGGACAGTTCGAGTGCGGCGCCGAGGAAAACCCCTTGGCAGTACGTGTAAATGTGCTTCACCAGTTCGCCTGAGTCGACCCGCAGGCCATCCCAGACCAGTCCCGTCCCGGGATCGACGAGCGTGGAATCCAGCCACGCGAACAGTTCCCGCGCCCGCTCGGTCTCGCCGGCGCGCGCGTGCAGGATCGCGGCGGGGCCGTTGGACGGGGTGTTCTTGAAGCGATCGTTGTGGCGCCACCAGATTCCGCCGCCTCCCTCGGGCGTCCACGCCGAACGAAGCTCCGCCAGCAGCATCTCGACGTCGCGGCCCGCGCGCTGCATCGCGAGGCCGAGCCACGCCATGTCGTCGTAGTAGTTGTTGGTCCACTTCCCGAAGTTGCGCAACCGCACCGAGGAGATGAACCGGTCGATCGTCGCGCCGCGATCCGCCGACGGCGCGCGCAGCTGCGCGTCGATCAGGCAGTCCAGCAGATGCGCCTGCCACCAGTAGTTCCAGTGCCAGTGCACGCGTTGATCCGGCGAAGGCGGCCAGCCGCTGCGGCCGAGGACCGTGCCGGGCAGCCCCCACACGCGGCGCAGATGCCGGGTGGTGATGGCGGTTTCCGCCGCGGCGGCCCAGTCGCCGTACATGTGCTCACCAGCTTTGGGAAAGGTCGGCGTGCTCCCGGATCCAGGCGTGCATGACGATCCCGGCTGCCACCCCGGCGTTGATCGAGCGCGTGGTCCCGAACTGCGCTATCGACACTACTTGGGAGGCCGTCGCCTGTGCCTCCGGCGAAAGCCCAGGCCCTTCCTGGCCGAACAACAGCACGCATTCGCGGGGCAGGGAAACCGTTTCCACCGGCTGGGCGCCCGGGGTGTTGTCCACGGCCACCACCGTCAGCCCCCGTGCGGCCGCGTACTCCGCCAGCGAGGCGACGTCGGCGTGGTGCTCGAGGTGCTGGTACCGGTCGGTGACCATCGCGCCGCGGCGGTTCCACCGGCGGCGCCCGACGATGTGCACGGCGGCCGCGGCGAAGGCGTTCGCGGTGCGCACCACGGTGCCGATGTTGTGGTCGTGCTGGAAGTTCTCGATCGCGACGTGGAAGGGGTGCCGGCGCGCGTCGACGTCGGCGACTATCGCCTCACGGCGCCAGTAGCGGTAGGCGTCGACCACGTTGCGGCGGTCGCCCTCGGTCAGCAGCTCCGGGTCGTACTGCTCGCCTTCGGGCCAAGGCCCCTGCCACGGGCCGACGCCGACCTCTTCGCGTGCGGTCCATTCGGTGGGTCCGGCCTCGTCCAAGCTCACCGGAGGATTTTCGCTCAGGCCTGCCGGGCCTGGTGCGTCGGTGCGCCGGTGCCGCGGTTGTGCCAGCGGTGGTAGGCGCCGACGTAGGAGTAGACGACGATCGCCAGCGCGGTCACGGCGACCACCGGCAGCAGCGAGCGCGGGAAGATCGTGCCGTAGATGTAGTAGGCGTTGAACCCGCCGGGCAGCGGGCCGAGGCCCTGCAGACTCCGGAAGTAGTCCTCCAGCGCCGTCAGCGGGCAGGGGATGGGGAAGACGTTGACCGCCACGCCCCAGGCCGCGAAGAAGATGTGCACGAAGATGCTCTTCGGCCAGCGCCACGCCAGAAAGCCGCCAAGGCCGATGTAGAGCAACGCCACGATGTGGAGCGCGACGGTCGCATCGGCAAGAACTCTCGCGGTCGACACCCCAGACCGCCCCCTTTCACAGTCCCCTTACATTCCACGCTACTCCGGGTTTGCTGAGAAACACCGACAAAGAGCTGGTAGGGACGCACAAGGGGGTGGTTTTGATCACCCCGGCAGGTCAGTCGAGCCCGAGATCATCCAGATTGAGCAGATAGCGATATTCGAGGCCTTCTTTCTCGATGGCCTCGCGGGCACCGGTGTCCCTGTCGACCACCGTGGCGACCCCGGCGACGGTGGCTCCGGCCTCCTGCAGCGCCTCGACGGCGGTGAGCACGCTGCCTCCGGTGGTGGAGGTGTCCTCGACCGCGAGCACGCGCTGCCCGGCGACTTCCAGTCCTTCGATCCGGCGCTGCATGCCGTGCTGCTTGGCGGTTTTCCGCACCACGAACGCGTCGAGCACCATGCCGTCGCTCGCGGCGGAATGCAGCATCGCGGTGGCCACCGGGTCCGCGCCGAGGGTGAGCCCGCCGACCGCGACGTAGTTCCAGTCCGCGGTGAGCTGGCGCAGCAGTTTGCCGATGAGCGGGGCGGCCGCGTGGTGCAGGGTGGCCCGGCGGAGATCGATGTAGTAGTCGGCTTCCTTGCCGGACGAGAGGGTCACTTTGCCGTGTACCACCGACAGTTCGGTGACGAGCCTGGCCAGTTCGAGTTTCGCCGCTATGTCCAACACCGGTTTCTGCACGGCTCGCAGTCTTGCACACGGCATCGGCGAAACGCCTCAGCCCAGGCCGACGACCAGCAGCGCGAACGCCGCGACGATCACGCCGACGCGCACGAAGTGGAATCGGTCCCAGCGGTTGAGCTGCTGCCGCCAATCCGCGGGGACGCTGTCGCGGGTCCATCGCGCGACGCGTGAGTTGATCGGCACCAGCAGGGCGATCGACATCAGCACGCTCGCGACGAGCAGCCCGGTTGCCGTGACGACCCATGCCGCGCCCGCCTCGCCCCAGGCGAGAACCGCCCACACCGCGCAGAGCACGACCGAGCCGATGTACCAGAACGGCATCACCTTGCCGAGGACGCGGGCGCCGTCGCCGCGGGCCGCGAGGCCACCGTCGTCCGGCAGCCGGTCCAGGATTGGGTTGACGAAGAACGCGACCGCGAACTCCACGCCCACCATCACGCCGACGATCACGACCGTGCCGACGCTCAGTGCGTTGTGCATGCCCACTCCCGGGATCTAGCGCCACTAGGTTGTGTTGCAATGCTAGACCCGCCGGTGTTTGAATGTCTAGCGACGCTAGCGGAGGTGGCGGGAGGTGATGTCGGGAGGGGTGAGGAGTGTGGGGCCCGGCGCAAGGTGGCCGGTTGAGGGAGTGTGGCGAGGGTCGGGGTTGGCCGGGTTAAGGGGTGGCCAGGCCAGGAGCGTGGCGAGGACCGGCGTTTGTCGGGCGAGGGGTGGCCGGGGCAGAGAGTGTGGCGAGGACCGGCGTGGCTGGGTCGAGGGCGGTGGCCGGGGGCAGGGAGTGTGGCGACGACCGGCGTTGGCGTTGGCCGGATCGAGGGGGTGGCCGGGTCAAGTCCTTCGGAACGGAGCGGCTCCGAGGCGCGCCAGCAGTGCATTCCGACGAGGGAGGACCTGGCTTTAGGTGCGGTCCCGCCCCGCGAACAGGCCGCTGAGGCGCCTGATCACGCCGCGCGGCAGCAGTCCGCCGACCGCGACGACGACCTTGTACTGCAGGCTCGGCACGGAGATGATCTTGCCGCGCCGCAGGTCGGCCAGTCCGTCGGCGACCACCCTGTCGGCGTCAAGCCAGAACGACTTCGGGCCCACTTTCTCCAACCCGGCCCGATCATGGAACTCGGTGTGCGTGAAGCCGGGGCACAGCGCCATCATCCGCACCCCGCGCGGCAGCGCGGCCCCGATGCCCTCGGTGAACGTGGTGACCCAGTTCTTGCTCGCGGTGTACGTCGAGCCGCGCCCGGCGAAGAACCCGGCCACGCTCGACACGTTGATCACGTCGCCGTGCCCGCGCTCGATCATGCCCGGCACCGCGGCCCTCGTCAGCCGCAGCACGGCGGTGACGTTGACGTCGAGTTGGCGCTGCAGCTCTTCCGGCGGCGCCGTCCAGAATTCACCGGCCAGGCCGAGGCCCGCGTTGTTGACGAGCATGTCCACGGGCTCGCGAGTAAGCGCTTCCTCGACGACCCGGCGGCCTGCTTCGGTGGCGAGATCCGCTGGCAGGACGCTGGTCTTGACGCCGTGTCGCTCGGACAGCTCGGTGGCCGTCTGCTTCAGCCGGCTTTCGTCGCGCGCGACGAGCACGAGGTCGTACCCCTCGCGTGCGAGCCGACGCGCGAAGGCGGCCCCGAGGCCCGCTGTCGCGCCCGTGACGAGTGCGGCGCTCATGCGGGACACCCGCACCCGGTCGGTCCTCCACGCAGTCGCTCCTGCGTCGCACCGGCTGCGTGCGGTGCCTCGGTCCTCAAGCCTGCCCCTGCTGGGTACCGGTGGTGGGCTGCTGGCCCTGCCAATGCCTGCCGCCGGCTTCCTCGTCGAACGGGTCCACGATGTCGGCGATCTCGCCGAGGTCGCGCAACAGCCGCTCGAGCCGCGACGGCCCGGCCTGCGGTGCGGAACTGGCGAGCACCCACTCGTTCTCCAGCCAGCACACCCCGACGTCACCGCCGAGCGCGTCGGCCGCGTCCACCAGCTCCTGGGTGATCACTCGGCGCGCGGCCTCGGGGTCGTCGGCGAAGGCGTAACGCTGGCCGACCGGGCCGAGCAGTTCGGGCATGTCGGCCCGCTGGAACGGCACGCTCGCGAGCCACAGCTCCACGAGCACCGGGTGCACCCGGTTGCAGCGCACCGCGACCACCACGGCCGGGATCTGCCCGTCGGCCTCGATGTCGAAGACGAACACCGGGCGCCTGCCGTCGGAGGTGAAGGTGGACCCGGCCACGACGTTCACCGCCGCGTCCGCGCCGAAGTACCCGATCGCGCCGCCCGACCACTGCTTGGCGAGCCGCTCGTCCTCCTCGACGAACTGCCATCCGCGCAGGTCGGCCCAGCGCATCCGCTCCCGGTTGCGGGAGCCTTCTCTGGTCCGGTCGGCGGCCAGCAGCACGAGCCCCGCGATCAGGGCGACGGCGGCGATCACGAACCAGACCCACGCTGGAATACCCACGCGCCCAGGGTATCGCCACGGTGCGTAGAACCAAGATCAGTGGGCCGTGTCGGCGTGACCCGATTGGGTCTTTGGACCGGGGAAGGCCGCCGGGTGCCCGGCGGCCTTCCGATCTGCCGTTATTCCTTCGTCACCGTCAGGCTGTCCGACGCCTCGAAGCTCGGGCTGTCCACCTTCACGGTGTCCCCGTCGATGACCTCGCCGGCCAGCAGTTTCTTCGCCAGCTGGTCACCGATCGCCGACTGCACCAGCCGCCGCAGCGGGCGTGCGCCGTAGATGGGGTCGAACCCGTTCAGCGCCAGCCATTCCTTCGCGCCCGGGGTGACGTCGAGCGTCAGCCGCCGCTGCGCGAGCCGCTGCGCCAGCTTGCCGATCTGGATGTCCACGATCGACGTCAGCTGCTCGGTGTCGAGCGCGTGGAAGACCACGATGTCGTCCAGCCGGTTCAGGAACTCCGGCTTGAAGTGCCGCTGCACGGTCTCCAGCACCGCGTCCCGCCGTTGCTGCTCGTCGAGGTTCGGGTCGGCGATGGCCTGCGAGCCGAGGTTCGACGTCAGGATCAGGATCGTGTTGCGGAAGTCCACCGTGCGGCCCTGGCCGTCGGTGAGCCTGCCGTCGTCGAAGACCTGCAGCAGCACGTCGAACACGTCCGGGTGGGCCTTCTCGACCTCGTCCAGCAGCACCACCGAGTACGGCCTGCGCCGCACGGATTCGGTCAGCTGACCGCCCTGGTCGTAGCCGACGTACCCGGGCGGGGCGCCGACCAGCCGGGCCACGCTGTGCTTCTCCGAGTACTCGCTCATGTCGATCCGGGTGATCGCCCGCTCGTCGTCGAACAGGAACTCCGCCAGCCCTTTCGCCAGCTCGGTCTTGCCGACACCGGTCGGGCCGAGGAACAGGAACGAACCCGTCGGCCGGTCGGGGTCGGCGACCCCGGCACGCGCGCGGCGCACCGCGTCGGAAACCGCGGCGACGGCTTCCTTCTGCCCGACGACGCGCTTGCCGAGCTCCTCCTCCATCCGCAGCAGCTTGCCCGTCTCGCCTTCGAGCAGCCGCCCGGCGGGGATCCCGGTCCACGCGCTCACCACGTCGGCGACGTCGTCCGCGCCGACCTCTTCCTTGAGCATGACGTCGGCCCGGTCGGCGGTGCTTTCCTGCGCCGCCTCCAACTCCTTCTCCAGCGCGGGGATCTTGCCGTAGCGCAGCTCGGCGGCCCGGCCCAGATCCGCGTCACGCTCCGCGCGGTCCGCCTCGCCGCGCAGCTGCTCCAGCTGCTCCTTCAAGTCGCGGACCTTCTCGATCGAGCCCTTTTCGTTCTGCCAGCGGGCTGTCAACGCGGAGAGTTCCTCGCGTTTCTCGGCCAGCTCGGCGCGCAGCGCGTCCAGCCGGACCTTCGACGCGGGGTCGTCTTCCTTCGCCAGCGCCATTTCCTCGATCTCCAGGCGGCGCACGGCCCGCTCCACCTCGTCGATCTCGACGGGGCGCGAGTCGATCTCCATGCGCAGCCGGGACGCGGCCTCGTCGACGAGGTCGATCGCCTTGTCCGGCAGGAACCGCGCGGTGATGTAGCGGTCCGACAGCGTCGCGGCGGACACCAGCGCCCCGTCGGTGATGCGGACACCGTGGTGCACCTCGTAGCGCTCCTTGAGCCCACGCAGGATCCCGACGGTGTCTTCGACCGAGGGCTCGCCGACCAGCACCTGCTGGAAGCGGCGCTCCAGCGCGGCGTCCTTCTCGATGTGCTTGCGGTACTCGTCCAGCGTCGTCGCGCCGACCATCCGCAGCTCACCGCGGGCGAGCATCGGCTTGATCATGTTGCCCGCGTCCAGAGAGGATTCAGCGTCGCCCCCCGCTCCCGCGCCGACGATGGTGTGCAGCTCGTCGATGAACGTGATGACCTGGCCCGCGGAGTCGGTGATCTCCTTCAGCACGGCCTTGAGCCGCTCTTCGAACTCACCGCGGTACTTCGCGCCGGCCACCATCGAACCGAGGTCGAGCGCCACGACCCGCTTGCCGCGCAAGGATTCCGGCACGTCACCGGCGACCACGCGCTGGGCGAGGCCCTCCACGATCGCCGTCTTGCCGACGCCGGGCTCACCGATCAGCACGGGATTGTTCTTGGTACGCCTGGAAAGCACCTGCACCACGCGCCGGATCTCGGTGTCGCGCCCGATCACCGGGTCGAGCTCGCCCTTGCGCGCCCGGTCGGTGAGGTCGACGCCGTACTTCTCCAGCGCCTTGAAGGTGCCCTCGGGGTCGGGGCTGGTGATCCGTGCCGACCCGCGCACGTTGGTGAACGCCTCGCGCAGCGCGTCCGCGCTCGCGCCGTGGCGCTTGAGGAGATCGGCCACCTGGCCGCCCTCGGCGGCGAGGCCGACCATGAGGTGCTCGGTGGACACGTACTCGTCGCCCATCTCGGTGGCGAGCTTCTGCGCGTGCGTCAGCGACTTGAGCGCCTGGGTGTCGAACTGGGGAGTGGAGACGGTGGCGCCGGTGGCCGAGGGCAGGGCGTTGGTGATCGGCTCCAGCTCCTTGTGCACCTGCGCCGGATCGGCGCCGACCGCGGTCAGCAGCGGACCGGCCACGCCGTCGCTCTGCGCCAGCAGTGCCCCCAGCAAATGCGCCGCGGCGATGCTCGGATTGCCCGCCACGGTCGCCGCCTGCGCCGCCGACGAGATCGCCTGCTGGGTCTTCGTCGTCGGGTTGAAAGCGTCCATCCCACACTCCATGTCGAACGTATGTCCTGGCGACAGCCTTCACCAAAGGCCATCGCTATGCATAACGTCAGAAAAGTTGAGTGTGTTCCGCTCAAGTCTGGTTTTCTAGGAAGGCCGGTCCTCCGGCTGCAGCTGCTCGCGCAGCGCCTCGTTCATCTGGGTCAACCTGCTGGTCAGCGCCGCTATCTCGGCGTCGGTCCAGTCGGCCAGCGCGGTCCGGAAGAACTTCAGGTACTTCCCGCGCCAGCGCTTGAGCTCGATCATGCCCTGTTCGGAGACGCTGACGAGCGCGGCGCGGCCGTCTTCGGGCGCGGGCCTGCGGTCGACGAGCCCGGCCGTGGTGAGCTGAGCGATCTGCCTGCTGACCACGGACACGTCGACCATGCGGCGGCGGGCGAGCTCGGACGGGCGGCATTCACCGTGGCGGGCGAGGTCGGACAGCAGCATCGCGGCGGCCGGGTGCAGGCCGCCCTCTTCGTTCTGCCAGGTCGAAGCGACCCACGAATGCTGGAGCTGGCCCGCGGTGCGCAGCTGGCGCATCAGCTCGATACTGGCATCTTCATCCAGGCTCATAGCAGTCTCCGCGCCACGGGTAACTTGGTTGACACATACAACTATACGAAAAGTAGTTGTCCGGTGCAGCAGTTTTGTCGGGTGAGTCCGACCACTCGGTTAGGGAGCCGCTAACCACCCGGACGGAGCAACTATCCCCGCAAACGGCCGTTTGACGGTTACTCTGCGATCCAATGCTTTCGCGCTTTCTGGCTGATGCTTGACTGAATGGGGTGGAATATTCGTGATCATTTCACGCAGTGACGACCCCTCTGGCCTGCGGCAGCTGGCCGGGGCTTTGCTATTGCGCGTTCGTGAATAATCGAGTCCGAGCATGAACGCGCACCCCGGAGCACCTCGGAACCCATGACCGCCGAACCAGTAAGTCCCGTCCCCCGGTCCGTCCACCGGGAGGCGCCCCCAGCCGTCACCGCCATGGTGCGGCTCATCCGGGATTCCTGGGCGAAGGCCGAGCCGTACTTACCGGAAGTGACGCAGTTCTTCTACGGCATGCTCTTCACCCTCGCCCCGGCGACGCGCGACTTCTTCCCGATCAACATGGAGGTCCAGCGCAACCGGATGGTGCGCGCGCTCGTGCACGTGGTGCAGATGGTCGACCAGCCGGACGACCTCGTGCCGTTCCTGCGCCAGCTCGGCCGGGACCACCGCAAGTTCGGCGTGATCCCCAAGCACTACGAGGCGATCGGCACCGCGCTGCTCGCCGCGATGCGCAGCCAGCTCGGCCCGGACTGGACCCCGGACGTCGAGCGCGCGTGGGCCGAGGCGTTCACGATCATCGCCAGGCAGATGCAGGAGGCCGCGGCCGCCGACACCAACCCGCCCAACTGGTCCGCGATGGTCGCCGAGCACCGGCGGCTGAGCTGGGACCTGGCGATGGTGCGGATCGAGCCGGACGAGCCGATCCCGTTCCACGCCGGCCAGTACCTGAGCGTCGAGGTGCCGCAGCGGCCGCGGCTGTGGCGCTACCTCTCGCCGGCCAACGCCCCGCGCCCGGACGGTTCGCTGGAGTTCCACGTCCGCGCGGTCGACGGCGGCTGGGTGTCCCGCGCCATCGTGAGCCACACGCAGAAGGGCGACATCTGGCGCTTCGGCCCGCCGCTGGGCCGGCTGTCGGTCGACCGTGAGTCGGATCGCGACGTGCTGCTCGTCGCCGGCGGCACCGGGGTCGCGCCGATGCAGTCGCTGCTCGACGAACTGGCGCAGTGGGGCGAGAACCCGAAGGTCCGGCTGTTCTACGGCGGGCGCACCCGCGAGGACCTGTATGCGCTGGAAGGCTTGCGGCTGCTGGCTTCGTGCAACCCGTGGCTGACGGTGACACCGGTGATCGAGAGCGGCCCCGGCGTCGCGGGCTGCGAGATGGGCACCCTGCCCGACGTCGTGACGAAGCACGGCGCCTGGCCCGGCCGCGACGTGCTGGTGTCCGGTTCCCCGGCGATGATCCGCGCGACGGTCTCGCGGATGCTCGTGGCGGGCACGGCACTGGACCAGATCCGCTACGACCCGTTCACGATCGACTGAGGTGCCGCGGATCACCTAGGTTGAGCCCCATGAAGATTCCTGTGGCGGACGAAGCCATCGACGGGTACCTCGCCGAACCGTCGCGCGCGGTCTCGGGGGAACCGCCGTGGCCCGGGGTCGTGATCGTGCACGACGCGATCGGCCTCACCGAGGACGCGCGCGACATCACCGAGCGGTTCGCGACGGGCGGGTATCTGGCCCTCAGCCCGAACCTGTACTCGCGCGGCGGGTTGCTTCGCTGCGTCAAGACGGTCTTCAAGGAACTGGGCGCTGCCAAGGGGCAGGCGTTCCAGGACATCGCCGCGGCGCGGGAGCTGCTCGCCGCGCGGCCCGACTGCACCGGCAAGGTCGGTGTGGTCGGTTTCTGCATGGGCGGCGGGTTCGCGATCGTCGCCGCCACGCAGGGTTTCGACGCGTCGGCGCCGTACTACGGTGCGCTGCCGAAGGATCTGTCCATTTTGGACGACGCTTGCCCGGTCGTGGCCAGCTTCGGGAAGAAGGACCCGAGCCTGAAGGGCACCGCGGCGAAACTCGAGAAGGAACTGGAAACACGCGGAATCCCCCACGACGTCAAGGAATACCCCGACGCCGGGCACAGCTTCGCGAACCAGTTCAACCTCGGCCCCTTCACGCCGCTGACCAAGATCACCGGAATGGGCTTCCACCGCGAATCCAGCGAGGACGCGTGGCGCCGGGTGTTCGCGTTCTTCGCCGAACACCTGCGCTGACCGGGCCGCGTGTTTGCCCCTCCCGCGGGCGTGTTGGCCGCACCCGCGCGTGTGTTGGCGGCCCGCGTTGGTGTGTTGGCCGTTCCCGTGCGTGTGTTGGCTGACGGGCACGAAAAAGGGCGGCCCGGCTCGTGCCGGACCGCCCCGTTCGTCAGGATTTACCTGGTGCGCTTGGGTTTCCACACCACCAGCGCGGTCTCCTGCCGGGACGGGACCAGGTCCCGCCGGTAGGAGGCGTGCACGGCGGCAGCCGCATGTTCGGCGGCCGCGTAGGCCGCGGCGAGTTCCTCGGTCAGCTCGGACACCCTGGCCTGCAGCGCATCGACGTGGTTCTCCAGTTCGATGATCCGCTTGATTCCGGCGAGGTTGACCCCCGCTTCCTGCGACAGCCGCTGCACTTCCTTCAGCAGCGCGATGTCCCGCATCGAGTAGCGGCGACCGCCACCCGACGTGCGACCCGGCGACACCAGCCCCTGCCTGTCGTACGTACGCAGCGTCTGCGCGTGCAGGCCGGAAAGCTGTGCGGCCACCGAGATCACGAAAACCGGGGTGTCTTCGTCCGCCCCGTGGGGCAACCCGCCGAACGCCATCACCGCTCCTTGAGCATCTCAGTGATCTCCGGACGTGGATCGTGCTTCTTCGACGCCTCCGCGAAGGACTCCAGCGCCTCCTTCTCGGCGGCATCCAACCTCGACGGCACGGCCACCTGCAAGGTGACCAGCAGATCGCCCTGCGTGCCGTCGCGTTTGTGGATTCCCTTGCCGCGCACGCGAAGCACCCGGCCGCTGTTGGTGCCCGACGGCACCTTCAGCGACACCTTCCCGTCCAGGGTCGGCACCGTGATCGTGCCGCCGAGGGTGACCTCCGCGAAGCTCACCGGCACGGTGATCGTCAGGTCGTTGCCGGACCGGCCGAACACCCGGTGCGGGGTGACGTGCACCCGCACGTACAGATCACCCGCGGCCGCGCCGCCCCGGCCGGGTTCACCCTGGCCCGCGAGCCGGATCCGCTGGTTGTCGTCCACCCCGGCCGGCACCCGCACGGTCAGTGTCCTGGTGCGGGTGCTGATGCCCTCACCACCGCATTCCGGGCACGGGTTGTCGATGATCTTGCCGCGACCGCGGCAGTCCCGGCACGGCTCGGAGAACGCGAACGCGCCCTGGCTGCGGCTGACCAGACCGGACCCGTTGCAGGTCGGGCAGGTGCGCGGCGAAGTGCCGGGTTTGGCACCGTTCCCGCCACAGGTACCGCAGGTGGCCGGGCTCGACAGCCGCAGCGGCAAGGTGGCTCCCTTGACCGCTTCGGTGAAGTCGATCCGGACGTCCGTCTCGACATCCGCGCCACGCTGACCGCGCGCGCCGGCCGCCCCGGGCGCACCGCCACGGCGGCCGAACAGGCCACCGAGGATGTCGCCGAGACCGCCGAACCCGCCGGCCTGACCGGCTCCCGCCGTCTGGCCGAACAGATCGCCCATGTCGAACGAACCGCCACCACCGGCGCCGGGGAAGCCGAAGCCGCCCGCGCCGCCGGAACCGAACAGCTGCCGGGCCTCGTCGTACTCCTTGCGCTTGGCCGCGTCCGAGAGCACGCCGTACGCCTCGGACACCGCCTTGAACTTCTGCTCGGCCTCCGCGTTGCCAGGGTTGGCGTCGGGGTGGTTCTCCCGGGCCAGCTTGCGGTAGGCCTTCTTGATCTCGTCCTGGGAAGCGTCGGAGGAGACGCCCAATTCGCGGTAGAAGTCCTTACCGATCCACTCCCGTGCGCTCACGGACGTCTCCTCCCTCCAGGCTGCTTAACCGTTGTTCTCATCCGACAGTTGCTCCACCGGCAGTTCACCCTCGACCGGCGCCTCGGCCGCGTCGCCGCCGGGCTCGTGGTCGGTGACGCCGACCAGAGCGGCGCGCAGCGTCCGCTCGCCGAAGCGGTAACCGCGGCGCAGCACCGTGGTCACCGTCGGGCCCGCCACGTCCGGGGAGGTGCTGTGCTGCACCGCCTCGTGCACGCTCGGGTCGAAGGGCTCGCCCTCCTCGCCGAACGGCTCGAGCCCGGCCCGCTGCAGGCCCGCGACCAGCTTTTCGCCGACCGCCTTGAACGCGCCGGTGAGGTCACCGTGCTGTTCGGCCCGCTCCAGGTCGTCCAGCAGTGGCAGCAGGTCGTTGACCACCGAAGCCTTCGCACCCGCGATCACGGCCTCGCGATCGCGGTCAACGCGCTTGCGGTAGTTGGCGTACTCCGCCTGCAACCGCTGGAGATCCGCGGTGCGCTCGGCGAGCTGCTTCTCCACATCGGACTGGACGCCGACCGACTCGTCCACAATGGACTCGCCGAGGCCCGGGCCCGCGGCGGCCTCGGGGGCCGCCTCCTCGGACTCCGGTGCCGCCTCGGGTTCCGGACGGCGTACCTGGCCGGTCTCCGGGTCGATCTTGCGGCGATCCCTCACCACCACAGGCTCGGCTACCTCCCGTTCCTGTTCGTCGAGCTCGCGCGAGTGCTTGCCGGTCACTTCTTCTCGTCCTCGTCCACGATCTCGGCGTCCACCACGTCGTCGGCCTTGGCCGAGTCACCGGACTGCTCGCCACCGGGGTTCGCGCCCGCGGCACCCTCGGCGCCACCGGCCTGCTGCGCGTTCGCGTACAGCGCGGTGCCCAGCTCCTGCGAAGCGGTGTTCAGCTTCTCGATCGCCTCGGAGATCTTGGCCGTGTCGGTGCCCTTGAGCGCCTCGTTGGCCTCGTCGATCGCGGTCTTGACCTTGCCCTTGATGTCCTCGGGCAGCTTGTCGTCGTTGTCCTTGACGAACTTCTCGGTCTGGTAGACCAGCGTCTCCGCCTGGTTGCGGGTCTCCGCCTCCTCGCGGCGCTTCTTGTCCTCCTCCGCGTGCTCCTCGGCGTCCTTCACCATGCGCTCGATGTCCTCCTTCGGCAGCGCGGAGCCACCGGTGATGGTCATCGACTGTTCCTTGTTGGTGCCGAGGTCCTTCGCGGTCACGTGCACGATGCCGTTGGCGTCGATGTCGAAGGCGACCTCGATCTGCGGCACGCCGCGCGGGGCCGGGGGCAGCCCGGTCAGCTCGAACATGCCGAGCTTCTTGTTCTGCGCCGCGATCTCGCGCTCGCCCTGGAATACCTGAATCTGCACCGAGGGCTGGTTGTCGTCCGCGGTGGAGAAGATCTCGGACCGCTTGGTCGGGATCGTGGTGTTGCGCTCGATGAGCTTGGTGAACACCCCGCCCTTGGTCTCGATGCCCAGCGACAGCGGGGTCACGTCGAGCAGCAGGACGTCCTTGACCTCGCCCTTGAGCACACCGGCCTGCAGCGCGGCGCCGACGGCGACGACCTCGTCCGGGTTGACGCCCTTGTTCGGCTCCTTGCCGCCGGTCAGCTCCTTCACCAGGTCCGACACGGCGGGCATCCGGGTGGAACCGCCGACGAGCACCACGTGGTCGATCTGGCTGACCGAGATGCCCGCGTCACGGATGACGTTGTTGAACGGCGCCTTGGTGCGGTCGAGCAGGTCGGAGGTGATCCGCTGGAACTCCGCGCGGGACAGCGTCTCGTCGAGGAAGAGCGGGTTCTTGTCCGCGTCGACCGTGATGTAGGGCAGGTTGATGCTGGCGCTGGAGGAGCTGGAGAGCTCGATCTTGGCCTTCTCCGCCGCCTCGCGGATGCGCTGCAGCGCCATCCGGTCCTTGGTCAGGTCGATGCCGCTGGAGGTCTTGAACTTCTCCACCAGCCAGTCGACGATGCGCTGGTCCCAGTCGTCACCACCGAGGTGGTTGTCACCGCTGGTGGCGCGGACCTCGACCACGCCCTCGCCGATCTCCAGCAGCGAGACGTCGAAGGTGCCGCCACCGAGGTCGAAGACCAGGATGGTCTGTTCCTTCTCGCCCTTGTCCAGGCCGTACGCCAGCGCCGCCGCGGTGGGCTCGTTGACGATGCGGAGCACGTTCAGCCCCGCGATCTGGCCTGCCTCCTTGGTGGCCTGCCGCTGCGCGTCCTCGAAGTACGCCGGGACGGTGATCACCGCGTCGGTGATCTCCTCACCGAGGTAGGACTCCGCGTCGCGCTTGAGCTTCATCAGCACGCGGGCGCTGATCTCCTGCGCGGTGTAGCCCTTGCCGTCGATCTCGGTCTTCCAGTCGGTGCCGATGTGCCGCTTCACGGACCGGATGGTCCGGTCGACGTTCGTCACGGCCTGGTTCTTCGCCGGCTGGCCGGTCAGCACCTCGCCGTTCTTGGCGAAGGCGACGATGGACGGGGTGGTGCGGGATCCTTCGGAGTTGGCGATGACCGTCGGCTCGCCGCCCTCAAGGACAGCGACGACCGAGTTGGTCGTGCCGAGGTCGATGCCGACCGCTCGCGCCATGTTCTTTCCTCCTGGTATACGCTGCTTGAGCTGCGGTGTCGCGCCCGTGTTGAGTGGGCTCCGCTCAAGTTCTATCTTGCACCCGTCGCCTGAGTCAAACCAGACTTGAGCCCAGGGCGCTCAACCTTTCTGTCCGGCACAACGACCGGATCCGGCTGCTTGTTCCCGGCTCAGGCCGGACTGACCGAAACGTCGCCGCTCGTGGCCCGCAGATCGAGCAGATGGGCGCCAGCGGGGTCGGTCGGGATGTCGATCCGCTGGTCGCCGCTGGTGGTGTCACAGACCACCCGGAAGCTGGCGCTCGGCACGGTGACGTGCACGTTCCCGCTGGAGGTCTCTGCCTGGACGTCGGCGGCGGTGCGCTCGGCGACGGTGATGTCGCCCGAGCTCGCATGCGCCCGCACCGGCCCCGCCGCGTCCGTGATGTGGATCTCCCCGGAGGTCGAGCTCACGTCGGTGCTCGCGAGGCCTTCGGCGTTGATGTCGCCGGAAGTGCTGGTGCCGCTCAGCGTGGTGCCGCGCGGGACGACCACCTCGTAGTCGACGCTGCAGTTGTGGCCGCATCCGGTGAGCACGAGCTTCCCGCCCTCGACGCGGAAGGCGTCGGAAGGCTTGCCGCCGTGGTAGCGGAACTCCTGGCGCACAGTGGTGGTCGAGACGTCCGCGGCGCGCACGTGCGCCTCGGCGGAGACGATGTCCAGCTGGACGCTGCTGACCTGCACCGTCACCTGGCGGTCCTCGTGCGCGGAACTGGGCCACCACCAGCCAAGGGCGATGGCCACCCCGGCGCCGATCATGGCGACCCCGCCGATCGCCAGCACTGGCCTTCCCATTGCGTCCTCCCCAGGCAATTTTGTTGGTGCCCAGTAGTTAAATCGCGCCGGGAACGGGGGACATCAGGGAACGCCCCCGGTTCGCCCCTGAGGTTCCCCCTACCTAGTCTTCGAGTCGACCGATTTCGCGCTCTGAGGAGGATTGATGGCTCCGCTGCCCAACCCATACGACTTCCTGCCTCCGGTGCCCGCGTTCACCGTGCGAAGCAACGACGTCGCCCACGGCGAGACGCTGGCCGCCCCGCACCTGAGCGGTGCCTTCGGCGTGCCCGGCGGCGAGGACCGGTCGCCGCACCTGGCCTGGGAGGGCTTCCCCGCCGAGACGAAGAGCTTCGCCGTCACCTGCTACGACCCGGAAGCGCCCACGGGGAGCGGGTTCTGGCACTGGGCGGTCTTCAACATCCCGGCCTCGGTGACGGAGCTGCCCGCCGGCGCGGGTGACGCGGACGGTTCCGGGCTGCCTTCGGGCGCGGTGACCCTCAAGAACGACGGCGGAGTCAAGGGCTACATCGGCGCGGCCCCGCCCGCCGGGCACGGGCTGCACAACTACTACTTCGTGGTGCACGCGGTCGACGTCGAGAAGCTGGACATCCCCGGGGACGCCACGCCGGCCTTCCTCGGCTTCAACCTCTTCTCGCACACGCTCGCCCGCGCGACGATCACCCCGGTCTTCGAGATCAAGGGCTGAGCGCGGCAGGCGCCTTCCCCGGCCGGGGAAGGCGCCTGACTGCTCACCACTGGTAGGGCAGGAACTTCCCGTCGAGCGTCACCACCACGCGGTCGCCCGCCGGGTCCGGCACGCGCCGGACGTCCATCCGGAAGTTGATCGCGCTCATGATCCCGTCGCCGAACTGCTCGTGGATCAGCTCCTTGATGGTGGGCCCGTACACCTGAAGCACCTCGTAGAACCGGTAGATCGTCGGGTCCGTCGGCACCGGCGAATCCAGCGCGCCGCGGGTGGGCTGGAGCTGGAGCGCCGCCTCGACGTCCGTGGGCAGCTCGAGGACTTCGGCGGCTTTGCCCGCGCGCTCCTTGCTCATCGGGTGCTGGCCGAGCAGTGCGGCGGTGGTCCAGGCGAGCGGAGCGTCGATGGCCTCGGCGATGTCGGCCCAGCTGAGCCCGAGCCGCACCTTCGCCGCGACGGCCGCGTCGGCGGCTTCCTTCTTCGTCGTCATGCCCGATCATCTTGCCCGGCAAGTGTTTCCGGCAGTTTTCAGCGAGGCCGCAACAGGTACTCGACCACCGGTTTCAGTTCCTCGGCGGTGGGCGGTTCGTCGTCGATCAGGCCCTGGATGAGCAGGCCGTCGATACCGGCGAGGAAGGCCCGCAACGCCACCAGGTCGTCCGGCCGGACCATCGACGTGAGCACGTCCAGCCAGCGCCGCGCGGCGGGCCGCAGCTCCGGGCGTCGCGCGGCCAGGAGGTACAGCTCGTACTCCGCCATCGTCCGGCCGCGCCGCGGGCCGAGCGCCTCGGCGAGCAGACCGGCCACCTCGTCCGCGCCGAGGCTGCCGCGCGAGCGGGCGCGGTCGATCATCCAGTAGACCTCGGTGGCCATGTCCTTCGCGCATGAGATGAGCGTGGCGATCAGCAGGTCGTTCAGGCCCGCGAAGTGGTACGTGGTCGAGGTGGTGGGCACGTCGGCCTCCGCCGCGACCGTCCGGTGGGTGACCCCCGCGACGCCGTCCCGCTCGATCACTCGCAGCGTGGCGTCGATGATCTCCTGCCGCCGCCGGTCGCCGCGCGCTTTCCGGCCGTCGCGCTGGGCCTTCACTGCGCCGCCCCCAGTTCGATCAGCACGACGCCCCCGATGACCAGCGCGAGTCCGCCGACCATGGTGAGATTGATGCGCTCGCCGAGGAAGACCACACCGACGAGCGCGACGGCCGCGACCCCGGCCGCCGCCCAGATCGCGTAGGCCACGCCGACGGGCAGCCCCCGCTTGAGGACCAGGGACAACGCCACGAACGCCACCGCGTACCCGGCGACCACGACGATCGACGGGCCGAGCTTCGAGAAACCCTCGGAGAGCTTCAGCGACACGGTTCCGGTGACCTCGGCGGCGATGGCCAAGGCGAGCAGCAGGTATGCGGACACAACCGCCAAAGTACCTGAACGATCGTCCCGCTTTCCAGGGAGTCGTACGTCACGTCGATTGGTTACCCACCGGTAAGAGCCGTTACGCTCCCGATCAACCACCACACTTTGGACGAAAGGCCCCGGTCATGGGTGCTCTGCAGATCACGCTCGGCGTGGTCGGCGTCGCCATCAGCATCGTCGCTTGGATCATGTTCGTCGCCGGCGTCTGGCGGATGGTGCGCATCATTCGCCTCGGACAGCCCGATGCCACCCGCAACGGTCCCTTCGGGCCACGCCTGACCACGCTGATCAAGGAGTTCGCCGCGCACACGCGGATGAACAAGTTCCGGCACGTCGGCCCGTGGCACTGGATGGTCATGTGGGGCTTCCTGATCGGGTCGCTGGCCTGGTTCGAGGCCTACGGCGAGACGTTCGACCCCGAGTTCCACTGGCCGATCATCGGCGCGTGGGAACCCTGGCTGTTCCTCACCGAACTGCTCGGGCTCGGCACCGTGATCGGCGGGATCGCGCTGGCGATCATCCGGCAGCGCAACCACCCGCGCCGCGCCGACCGGCAGTCGCGCTTCGCCGGGTCGAACTTCGGGCAGGCCTACTTCGTCGAGGCCGTGGTCGTGATCGAGGGTCTCGGCATCCTCGGCGTGAAGGCGTTCAAGATCTCCAGCGGTATCGAGGACCCGTCCTGGTGGAGCAGCTTCGCCACCAAGGGCATCGCCGAACTGCTGCCTGCCAGCACCGCGGCGGTCACGATCACCGCGCTGGTCAAGCTGCTGTCCGGGATGATCTGGCTGATCGTGGTGGGCCGCAAGCTCACGATGGGTGTCGCCTGGCACCGGTTCAGCGCCTTCTTCAACATCTACTTCAAGCGCGAGAAGGACGGCGGCGTCGCGCTCGGCGCGCTCAAGCCGATGATGAGCGACGGCAAGCCGCTGGACTTCGAGGAGGCCGACCCGGAGAAGGACGTCTTCGGCGCCGGCCAGATCGAGGACTTCAGCTGGAAGGGCTGGCTGGACTTCACCACCTGCACCGAATGCGGCCGCTGCCAGTCCCAGTGCCCCGCCTGGAACACCGGGAAACCGCTTTCTCCCAAGCTGGTCATCACGCAGCTGCGCGACCACGCCTACGCGAAGGCGCCGTACCTGCTGGCCGGTGGCAAGCGGGACATGACCGGTGAGGAGATCGGCCTCACCGGCGACAACCCGCACGCCGGGATCGACGTGCTGGCGCTGGCCGAGGCCGAGCGGCCGCTGATCGGCGGGCCGGAGGAGAACGGCGTCATCGACCCCGAGGTGCTGTGGTCGTGCACCTCCTGCGGCGCCTGCGTCGAGCAGTGCCCGGTGGACATCGAGCACGTCGACCACATCGTCGACATGCGCCGCTACCAGGTCATGATCGAGTCGAACTTCCCGACCGAGCTCAACGGGATGTTCAAGAACCTGGAGAACAAGGGCAATCCGTGGGGCCAGAACGCGAAGGACCGCCTCGCCTGGGCCGACGACCTCGACTTCGAGGTGCCGGTGTTCGACGGCGAGCTTGGCGACGCCGAGTACCTGTTCTGGGTCGGCTGCGCCGGTGCGTTCGAGGACCGCGCGAAGAAGACGACCCGTGCGGTCGCGGAGCTGCTGCACCTCGCCGACGTGAAGTACACCGTGCTCGGGCCGGAGGAGTCCTGCACCGGTGACCCGGCCCGCCGGGCCGGCAACGAGTTCCTCTTCCAGATGCTGGCCCAGCAGAACGTCGAGGTGCTCAACTCGGTGTTCGAGGACCGGCCGAAGGGCAACCGCAAGATCGTCGTCACCTGCGCGCACTGCTTCAACACGCTCGCCAACGAGTACCCGGAGCTCGGCGGCCAGTACGAGGTCGTGCACCACACGCAGCTGCTGAACCGCCTGGTGCGGGAGAAGCGGCTGGTGCCGGTGGCCCCGATCGCCGACGACGTGACCTACCACGACCCGTGCTACCTGGGCCGCCACAACAAGATCTACGAAGCGCCGCGTGAGCTGGTCGGTGCTTCGGGCGCGCAGTTCCGCGAAATGCCGCGGCACGGCGACAGGTCGATGTGCTGTGGTGCCGGCGGCGCGCGGATGTGGATGGAAGAGAAGATCGGCAAGCGGATCAACATCGAGCGCGTCGACGAGGCGCTCGGCACCGCGCCTTCGAAGATCGCGACCGGCTGCCCGTTCTGCCGCGTGATGCTGACCGACGGCGTCACGGCCCGCCAGAACGACGGTGCCGCGAGCGAGAAGGTCGAAGTGGTGGATGTCTCGCAGCTGCTTTTGCAGTCGGTGAAGCGGCGTCCGCAGCCGGTGCCCGAGTCGGCGTCGACCGACCTGCCCGAGGCCGGGTCCGACCCGCTCGAGGCGGATGTCGCCACGGACAAGGTGGCCACCGGAACGCCGTTGCCGGAGGAGGACAAGTAAGCGATTTCCTGCCGGAGTCCCGCTTTCGGGGCTCCGGCAGGGCTCGACAAGCAGGTTATCCTGGTCATCTCGCAAGCCAAGGTCGTCGGCGAGGATTACCTGACCTGCGTGAACGGGGGCGAAAAATGGGCTTTCCCGCCGAGGGCGAGTCGGCAGCAGAGCCGGCCGCCGCCCGGGCCGGAGCTCGTTTTCCCTCGGCCCGGCAGCTGGAGCGTTACGCCGACGAGCAGCCTGCCCCCGGCCCGCAGCTGGAGAAGCGTAATCCCGAACGCCCTTCCGGCGCGCGATTCCCCACCGAACGCCAGCTCGAGCGCTTCGCCGACGAGCAGCCGCCGCCCGATCCCCCGGCGCAGGTCGACAGGTCTCCGAAGCCGGTTCCGCCGAAGCCGGTGCCCAGCCCGCGTCCGCGACCCCGCCCGCGGGTGGACGAGGAGCCGATGGACGACGGCCCCCGTGTCCGGCCGTACGTGCTCACCAAGGGGCGCACCCAGTCCGCCTATGAACTGGCGCTGGAGACGATGGTTTCGTTGCGCGCCGACGCCCGCTGGAGCGGCGCGGCGCTGAACTCCGAATACCAGCCGGTGCGCGCGTTGTGCGCGGCGCCGCAGTCGGTCGCCGAAGTCGCGGCCGGGCTGTCCATGCCGCTGGGGGTGGCGCGGGTGCTGCTCTCGGACATGGCGGAGCTGGGCCTGCTGCACATCCACGGCACCGCCCGCACCGCAGAAGGCAGGCCCCCGATGGCGCTGATGCGCCGCGTATTGGCTGGGCTGCAACGGCTTTGACCTCGCTCTAGGATCGGCGGGTGAGCGAGGAAGAGCCGACGGGCGAAAGTACCGTCACCGTGGTGCTGGCCGGGGCGGTCAACCTGGCGATAGCCGTGATGAAGGCGGTCGCCGGCATCATCACCGGTTCCGGGGCGATGCTTTCCGAGGCGGCGCATTCGGTCGCCGACACGATCACCGAAATCCTGCTGTTGACGGCATTGCGCCGCTCGGCGCGGCCCGCGGACCGCGTGCATCCGTTCGGTTACGGCAAGGAGCGCTACTTCTGGTCGCTGCTCGCCGCGGTCTCGATCTTCGCCTCCGGTGCGATGTTTTCCTTCTACGAAGGCTTTTCCACCGTGTTCGGGGAGCCGGAGGAGCAGACCAACCCGCTCGTCGGCTACATCGTGCTGGTGCTGGCCTTCCTGATGGAGGGCGTGTCGTGGACGCAGGCGATGCGCCAGGTCCGCGGCGAAGCGCGTGAGCAGAACAGGTCGATCCCGCAGTACCTGCGCCTCGTCGACGACCCGGCGCCGAAGGCCGTGTTCTTCGAGGACTCGGCCGCGCTCGTCGGTCTCGTGCTCGCCTTCCTCGGGCTGTTCCTGCACCACCTCACGGGTTCGAGCCTGTGGGACGGGCTCGCGTCGATCACGATCGGCGTGCTGCTCGTGTTCGTCGCCTACAACCTCGGCCGCACCAACCTGGGGTTGCTGATCGGCAGGCAGGCCGATCCGGTCGTGGTGCGCGGGATCCGCGAGGCGCTGGCACGGGCGCCGGAGATCGAGGCGGTGGTCGATCTGCAGACGATGCTGCTCGGCACCGACCAGATCCTCGTCTGCGCGCGCGTGGACTTCGACGACTCGCTCGGCGCCGCCGACGTCGAACGCGCCTGTGTCCGGCTGGCTTCCGAGCTGCACCAGGCCTACAGCGACGTCGAAGAGGTGTTCATCGAGCCGGTGCCGCGGACGGATCCGGAGTTGCGCGCCGCGGTGCTGGCCAGGTACGGGCGTGCTTTCCAGTAGCCGCCTTGCGTGAAGAAGTGAATCAGTGCTTCACTTCTTGAGTGCCCTACCGACGCACCCCTCAGGTCCAGGCGCGGCTCGACGCCCAGCGCGCCGCGATCCTCGACGCCGCCGGTGAGTTGCTCGCCGAGCGCGGCTACGCGGGCTGCTCGGTCGCGGCCGTGGCGGAGAAGGCGGGCATCGCCACGGGCAGCGTGTACCGGCATTTTCCCGGCAAGGTCGAGCTCGTCGTCGAGCTGTTCCGCGGCGTGGTGAACCGCGAGGTCGAGGCGGTCACGAAGGCCGCCGAGCTGCCCGGTGATCCCGTCGAGCGCGTCGCGGCGGTGTTCGAGACCTTCGCCAATCGCGCGCTGAAGGCGCCCCGGCGCGCGTACGCGTTGCTCGCCGAGCCGGTCGACGCGCCAGTGGAGGCCGAGCGCATCGTGTTCCGGCGGATGTTCCGCGACGTCGTCGCCCGCCACATCGGCGAAGGGGTCCGCGCGGGCCAGCTGCCCGCGCAGGACGCCACGCTCACCGCCGCCGCTCTCGTCGGCGCGGCGGCCGAAGTCCTGATCGGTCCGCTGACAACGGACAACACCGGCGCGGTCAGTGGGCTGCGCACCTTCATCCTGCGTGCTTTGGGAGGTTCCGAATGACCGACACCCACGAGGTCACCAACCAGGCCCCGCCGCTCGTCGACTACGACGTCGCCGACGACGCGGCGCTGCTCGACGGGCTGCGCCGCGCCGGCGCCGGCTGGGCCGAGGACGAGGTGCACGAGCTGGGCCGGCTCGCGGGCAGCGCGAAAGGCCAGGAATGGGGCCGCGTCGCCAACGAGAACCCGCCGGTGCTGCATACGCACGACCGCTACGGCAACCGCATCGACGAGGTCGAGTTCCACCCGTACTGGCACGAGCTGATGACCGTCGCGGTCGGGCACGGCCTGCACGCGGCGCCGTGGCGCGACGAACGCCCGGCCGCGCACGCCGCGCGAGCCGCGAAGGTGCTGGTGTGGAACCAGGCCGAGGGCGGCCACGTGTGCCCGATTTCCATGACGTACGCGGCGATTCCGGCGTTGCGCTTCAGCCCCGAGCTGGCCGCCACGTACGAGCCGCTGCTCGCCTCGCCGGAGTACGACTTCGGCCTGCGCGTGCCGACGACGAAGCGCGGGCTCATCGCCGGCATGTCGATGACCGAGAAGCAGGGCGGCTCCGACGTCCGCACGAACACCACCACGGCGAAGCCCGCTGGCGATGGCAGTTACGTGCTCACCGGGCACAAGTGGTTCACGTCGGCGCCGATGTCGGACCTGTTCCTGACGCTCGCGCAGGCGCCCGGCGGGCTGTCCTGCTTCCTGCTGCCACGGGTGCTGCCCGACGGTTCCCGCAACCGGATCTTCTTGCAGCGCTTGAAGGACAAGCTCGGCAACAAGTCCAACGCCTCGTCCGAGATCGAGTACGACGGCGCCGTCGGCTGGCTGGTCGGCGAGGAGGGGCGCGGGGTGCCGACCATCATCGAGATGGTCAACAACACCAGGCTCGACTGCGTGCTCGGCAGTACTTCCCTGATGCGCCAAGGGGTTGTGCTCGCCACCCACCACGCCGCGCACCGGCGGGCGTTCGGCGAGAACCTGATCGACCAGCCCGCGATGGCCAACGTGCTCGCTGATCTTGTGGTCGAGTCGGAGGCCGCCACCACGGTGGCGATGCGGCTCGCGGCCGCGACCGGTGACCCGGACGAGCTCCCGTTCCGGCGGCTGGCGCTGGCGGTGACGAAGTACTGGGTGTGCAAACGGGGTGCGGCGCATACGGCGGAAGCGCTGGAATGCCTGGGCGGCAACGGTTACGTCGAGGAGTCCGGGATGCCGCGGCTCTACCGCGAGGCCCCGCTGCTCTCGATCTGGGAGGGCTCCGGAAACGTCGCGGCACTGGACGCGTTGCGCGCGATGGGCAAGCAGCCCGAGTCGGTGGAGGCGTTCTTCGGCGAGGTCGACCTGGCCGCCGGGGCCGATTCGCGGCTGGACGACGCGATCGGGCGGGTGCGCAAGGAGCTGACCGACCTCGAGGACATCCAGTACCGCGCGCGGCGGCTGGTCGAGTCGATGGCGTTGGTGCTGCAGGGTTCCCTGCTCGTGCGGTACGCCCCAGCCGCCGTGGCGGACGCGTTCTGCGCGTCGCGTCTCGGTGGCGACTGGGGCGTGGCCTTCGGCACGTTACCGTCCACTGTGGACACGAAGGCGATCGTCGGGCGGGCCCGCGTCAGCTGACGTCTTCGATCGCGGTGCCCTTGGTCTCGCGGACGAACTTGAGCGCGAACGGGATCGAGAGCACCGCGAAGGCGGCGTAGATCCAGTAGGTCACCGACAGGTTCCAGTCGGCCATGCTCGGGAAGCTGACCGTGACGGCCCAGTTGGCGACCCAGTTCGCGGCGGTGCCGACGGCGAGCGCGGCGCTGCGGATGCGCAGCGGGAACATCTCGCCCAGCATCACCCAGAGGATCACGCCCCACGACATCGCGAACGAGATCACGAAGATGTTCGCGAACACCAGCGCGACCGGGCCCCACGCGCCCGGCAGGGACAGGTCGCCGTTCACCTTCTGCGCGTTGCCGAAGGCGATGGCGGCCACCGCCAGCCCGATCGTCATGCCGACGGAACCGATGAGCAGCAACGGTTTCCGGCCGACCTTGTCGATGAAGGCGATCGCGATGAAGGTGCCGATGATGTTGATGACCGGGCTGACCATCGAGATGAGCAGCGAGTCGGTGTTCTGGCCGACCGAGTGCCACAGCGTGTCGCTGTAGTAGAAGATCACGTTGATGCCGACGAACTGCTGGAACACCGCCAGCGCGATGCCGACCCAGACGATCGGCAGCAGGCCGAGCTTGCCGCCGATGAGGTCGCGCACCCTGGACTTCTTCTCGGTGCGCAGGCCGCGCCTGATGTCCTCGAGCTTGGCGTCCACGTCGCCGCCCTCGACGTCGGCGAGCACCTTCCTCGCGCGCTCCGTCTTGCCGATGGACAGCAGGTAGTGCGGCGACTCGGGGATGATCGAGGCGAGCACGAAGTAGACGATCGCGGGGATGGCGGCGGCGCCGAGCATCCACTGCCAGGCCTCCAGGCCGCCGGTCGAGGCGTTCAGGTCGTGCGAACCGTCCGCGCCGACCGGGGACAGCGCCTTGATCACCCAGTTGACCAGGGCGGACACCCCGATGCCGAGCACGATCGCCAGCTGTTGCAGTGAAGCAAGCCTGCCCCGGTAAGCGGGTGGCGCGACTTCGGCGATGTAGGCCGGGCCGATCACCGACGCGATACCGATGGCGATCCCGCCGATCACGCGCCAGATCGCGAGGTCCCACACGCTGAACGGGAACATCGCCCCGAGCGCGCTGATCAGGAAGAGGATCGCGGCCAGCTGCATCGTGCGGATGCGGCCGATCCGGTCGGACAGCAGGCCGCCGAACCAGGCGCCGACGGCGGAACCGATCAGCGCGCTGGACACGGTCAGCCCGGTGACGCCGTCCCCGACCTGGAAATGGTGCTGGATACCGAGCACGGCACCGTTGATGTTCGAGCTGTCATACCCGAACAGGAACCCGCCGACCGCCGCGGCTCCGGCGATGAACACGACGTGGGCGAGATGTTGCTGGCCGGCTCGCTCCCCGGCCGTGGTTGAACTCACGACCCCTTGCTCCCTTGCTCCGTTCAAAGCCTCCGAACGGAGTAAACCCTGGAATGGTCCAGTCCATGCCGGACCAATGGGGTGAGATGTTTCACCGGGTCGGGTGGGTTTGGGATCAGCGCCAGGTGTCGACGCGGTGGAAGTTCTTGTAGGCGCGGCTGGGTGTCGGGCCGCGTTGTCCCTGGTAGCGGGAGCCGACTTCAGCGGAGCCGTACGGGAACTCGGCGGCGCTGGACAGTCGGAACAGGCAGAGCTGGCCGATCTTCATGCCCGGCCACAGCGTGATCGGGAGGTTCGCGACGTTCGAGAGCTCGAGGGTGATGTGGCCGGAGAAGCCCGGGTCGATGAAGCCTGCCGTGGAATGCGTGAGCAGCCCGAGCCTGCCGAGCGAGGATTTGCCCTCGAGCCTGCCGGCGAGGTCGTCGGGGAGGGTGAGGAGCTCGAAGGTGGAGGCGAGCACGAACTCGCCGGGGTGCAGGACGAACGGGTCGTCGCCCTCCTTCTCGACCAGCGACGTCAGCTCGTCCTGCTGGCGCGACGGGTCGATGTGGGTGTACTTGCTGTTGTCGAACACCCGGAAGAAGCGGTCCAGCCGGACGTCGATGCTCGACGGTTGCACCATGCCGGAGTCGAAGGGTTCGATCCCCAGCCTGCCGGCTTCGACTTCTTTGCGGAGGTCACGGTCACTGAGCAGCACCCGAGCAGCCTAAGCCGCGCGCATGTGGCGGGCATAAGTCGGGTCGAGCTGGAAGACCTTGCCGAGGCGTGCGACGTAGTGCCGGCGTTCCGCGGCGCCGAGCCGCTCGCGCAGGCCGTTGACCCCGGGCAGGTGGCCCAATGCCGTCTCCGCGGCGAAGTTGACCGCGGCCGCGGTGAGGACGGCGCCTTGTGCGAGCGGGTCGTTGGGCAGTTCGAGGAAGTCGGCGTTGCTCTTGCCGAGCACGAGGCGGCTGATGGAACTGTGCACGCGGACGGAGATGTGCGAGAGCACCTTGCCGAGCGGCCCGCGCCCGTAACCGATCGCCTCGTGCGTGACGAGGAGGGCTTTGGCGAGGCGTTTCGAGTCCTCGTCGGGGATGAACTCGGTGGCGGCGAGGAGCCAGAGCAGCCGCCACGCGTCCTGCTCGGTGGCCGGGAGGAGCTCGTCGTCGATGCCCATCAGCCAGCCGACATAACGCCAAAGATGCAGGATGTCGGCGCGCTCGCGCTCGGTGTAGCGGACGCCGAGGAGCTGGGTGCCGAGGACGAAGACGAGCGAGAAGAGGAGGAGTGTGCCGACCGTCTGGATCTGGTTGACCGGCTTGTCCCAGGCCGCGTAGTCCCAGTCGCCGCGGCGGTTCATGGCGGCGCGGACGTGCGCGTGCACGAGCCGCACGCGGAGCGCGGAGGCGTAGCCGGACTTCTTGAGCTGGAGTTGCCCCGGTGTGGTCACGGTGATCCACCATGCGGCGGTTTCCACGAGGCGGCGGCCGGCCATGTGCTCGATCTCGCCGGTCCCGACAAGCGGCTTCGTCGCGCGCGAGGCGAGGTAGCCGCCCATGAGCGACATGTCGCCGAGCGGGAAGAGGCCGAGCAGCCCGGTGCGCGTGATCGCCCGCGCCCCGCGCTCGATCCGGGCGCCGTCGACCCAGTAGGGAGTGGCCTCGGCCGCGCGGAAGAAGCTCACGAGCTCGGCCGGCGGGTCCTGGAGGTGGTCGATGCCGTGCTCGAGTGCCTGCTCGAAGAGGTGCCGCCCGTGCCCGCCCGGCATCCGCTCGATCATCGCCACGACCGCGTCCGCCAGCGGGTCCTCCGCCTGCGCGAACTCGCGGAACTTCGCGACCTGCTCGTCGGTGCCACGGATGTCGCCGGCCCCGGCCAGCCGCGCCGCGAGCCGGAAACCACCGTGGCGGAACAACTCGGGGTCTTCCATGACAACAAGTGTTGTCAGTTCGCGCCGACACGTCAAGCACCTGGTGTGAAAGGAGATGGAGGCACCGTGTATGCTCTTCGGTGCTGCGGATGTAGTTCAATGGTAGAACATCAGCTTCCCAAGCTGAATACGCGGGTTCGATTCCCGTCATCCGCTCTTGCTGCGCGAAGGCCCAGGTCATGAAGTGTCTACTGTGGACCTGGGCCTTCGTCGTTCGGGGCGGTGGGCACGCGTGCTGAGGGCTCTCGACCCGGCCCGGGCTTCGTTGTGCGGTCGCTATGCCGCCGGCGGCCGGGGCTCCGCCCCGAACCCCGACACCGCTTCAGAGATCAGGGGAAGTGCGGTTCCGGTCAAGGGTCTGCCGAAGGCCGCGAAGCGCCCTTGACCGGCACCACCCGGCCCGGCAGGGGTGAACCCGCGCCGCGAGGAGATCACCTCGGTTGGGGAGACTTACGAGTGACGCCTTCCCCGGTCGGGTTCGGCGTCGAACACGCCGACCGTCCGAAAACGCCGCTTGGGTTCAGGGGCTTCGGAGAACTGTCGGAGCACGCTCAAACGCGTTCATCGGGAAGCGCTTTCAGGAGCTGATGCGCAGCCTCACGCATTTTCGCAGGGGCTTGGCTTTCCTCGCTGCTCACGGCTGCAGCATCGTAGCTCGCAGACCGTCCACTTCAGACACCCCCGATCACGGAGCAACCTCCAGCTCCAGCCCCATGAGGCGCACCGTGCGGCGGCGGCGTAGCCAGTTGCGGCCGGGGGCGCCTTCGAGCAGCTCATCGAGGAATGCCTTGCGCTGTCCCGAAGTCGCTGAGCGCCAGTGCAGGGTCAAGGTCGGGCGGACCGGGGCGATGTACGGGCGCATGTTCGCGTCCACGTGACCCAGCCGCGCCTGGTAGTCCTGATCCCGCCGGTATTCGAGGTTCAGGTCGATCAGCGGAACGGCGCCGCCGGTGCGGTGGTGGCACCGCGAAAGCATCCGGGCCAGCTCGTCCAGCGCAATCCTTACCGCATAAGGCATTTGGTCCTGCCATCGGCCGCGGTGCGGGGCGTCCGTCTGCCCCGCGGCCACCTCGTCGGCGAGCAGGATCAGCGCCCCGATCCGCGTTCCGGCGAGTTCGACGCCGATCCGCCGCTGCTCCGGGTCGGCGAAGAAGCGGGGCACCCGCCCGGCGAGGAGCGCCCCCGACCGCTCCCGGACCCACTGTTCGACCTCGTCGGACGACGCGCAGGACGACACGAATGTGAACACCAGCTCGTCGCCGGACAGGGTCATCGCGACCGGGAACAGGGAACCGAGATCACGCATGAACGCCGAGCCGACGACGAGCGCGGCTTCCGAGCCGCCTGCGGCCATCGCCGCCTCCTCCTGTGCGGGCGCGGCTACACCTGGAGGTCGGATTCGATCCGTTTGAGGTAGTGCCGCGCCAGCGCCAGGTTCGCCCGCTCCCGGTCCAGCACCAGATACAGGAACATCGAGTTCCGCGAACCGACCGTGTTCAGCAGCCGGATCAGGTGGTACTGGCGGTGCAACGTGATCAGGATGTCCTCGATGTTGTCATTGAGCTGCAGCGACGACATCACCCGCAGTTTCGACCGCACGACCTCGGTGTTGCCTGCCGCGGCGATCTCCAGGTCGAGCCAATCGCCGCCGCCACTGGTGCCGAGCGACATTCCGCTTTCGTAGTCGACCAGCGCGACGCCGATGGCGCCGGTGATGGACATGGCTTCCTTGAGCGCGGTATCGATGTTCATCATGGTGTGTTTTCCTCCTGCGAAAAGGATTTGTCTGCCGGCTAGGCGCCGAGGATCGAGGTGATCCGCTCGATGACGGGCCGGGTCTCGAACAACAGGCGTCCCACGTTCAGGCCCTTGTCCCCCAGCACCACCATCAGCGCGTGCCTGCCGATGGCGTAGACGGCCATATAGCCATCGCTGCTGAACACGACCGTCTGATGCAGCGAGCCCTGGCCGGCGATCTCGGACGCCTGGCGCGCGATCCCGAGGTCGGCGGCGGCGAGCGCGGAGATCTTGGCGGGATCGATGGCCGCGGCGGCATCGACGAGGATGGGGATCCCGTCGACCGCGGCCACCAGCGTGTGGGTCACCCCGGCGACGTTTTCGCGAAGACCGCGCAATTCGCCGGCCAGTGCGTCGAAGTCCACTTATCAGTCTCTCTCCGCCGCGGGCGCGACGGTTTCATGAACGCGGTCCACGTTCATCTGGTGTGGAAGGAAAAATGAGCCGAGGATGTATCCATCGGCGATTCGAGTCGTTGTCCAGGCGAGGACCATACCGGCAGGGATACCTCGCGCATACGGGCCCGGCGCCATTGTTTTCAGCACTACACGATCGGCCTAAAAGCATTCCGTGAATAGCGAATTGCGTCTGATGATCACCGCGAAACCGTGGGTGTGGTTTCACATTGCCCACCGCCGACATGACATGCCGGGACGACGCGCGGTGTCCGAAAAGGACAGACGGCGGCCGCGGTGGCGACAGGGCGTGTTCGCTGCTCCCACCTCGAGGCGGGCCATCCCGGGACGTGGTGACTGTGCGCGACAACACCGAGGGCAGACTTCGCCTGTTCGGCAGATGTGCCATGCGTGCTGTGTGCGGTATGCGCGGGCCGCGGGAAAGGAACTCGCCGGAGCAGCCTCCCGGTGCCGGGACGCTCGCCGGGTACGGTCGAAGGCCGAGGCGGAGGAGAGCGCGATGAGCGAGGATTTCCCCAAAGGCATCGGTGCACCGGCGACGCGAGCGTTGCACGCGGCCGGGTACACCGAGCTGGCCCACTTGAACAAGGTCCCGGCGACCGAGCTCAAGAAACTGCACGGCATGGGCCCCAAGGCGCTCGCCCGCCTCCAGGCGGCCTTGGTCGAGCGCGGGTTTTCGCTCGGCTAGGGCTTACTCCACCGTCACGCTCTTGGCCAGGTTCCGCGGCTTGTCGATGTCACGCCCCAGGTGGTGCGCGAGGTGATAAGCGAAGACCTGCAAAGGAATCGTGAACAGGATCGGGTCCACCTCCGGCTCGCTGCGTGGAACCCGGATCACCGAATCCGCCAGCCCATCGGGCAGTTCCGCGTTCGTCAGCGCGATCACCGGGCCACCGCGGGACTTGATCTGCTCGATCGTGCTGATGTTCTTCGACAGCAGCTCGTCGTCGGGCACGATCACGACCGAAGGCATCGCGGGGTCGATCAGCGCCAGCGGCCCGTGCTTCAGCTCGCCCGCCTGGTACGCCTCGGCGTGCACGTACGAAATCTCCTTGAGCTTCTGCGCTCCCTCACGCGCCACGGGCCAGCCGCGCACCCGCCCGATGAAGAACATCCGCTCCGCGCCGCTGTGTTCCTTCGCGACCTCGGAGATCGCGTCCTCCCCGTCCAGCACCTCGGAAATCAGCTGCGGCAAGGAATCCAGCGCCGCGACGATCCGGCTGCCGTCCGAAACCGACAGGTCACGCACCCGGCCCAGTGACAACGCGAGCATCGCGAACACCACGGTCATGTTCGTGTACGCCTTGGTCGACGCGACCGAAACCTCCGGTCCGGCATGGAGGAAAACGCCGCTGCCGCATTCGCGGGCGATGGCGCTGCCCACCGTGTTGACAGCGCCGATGACCTTGCCGCCCTTGCGTTGCAGCTCCTGCACGGCAGCCAGGGTGTCCGCGGTTTCGCCGGACTGGCTGATCGCCACGTACAGCGTGTCCTCCTCCACCACCGGATTCCGGTAGCGCAGCTCCGACGCCGGCTCGGCGTCGGCGGGCAGCCTCGCCCACTCCTCGACGAGGTTCGCGCCCAGCTGTCCCGCGTAGTAGGCCGAGCCGCAGCCGAAGAACTTCACGCGCCTGATCCGGCGCAGGTCCCGCGGGTCGAAGTTCAATCCGCCGAGCCTTGCCGTGCCGAACCTGTCGTCCAGCCTGCCCAGTAGCGCACGCCGCACCGACTCGGGCTGCTCCGCGATCTCCTTGTGCATGAAGTTCGCGTAACTGCCGAGGTCGTAGTCGGAGTCGTCGAGGTCCACCGTCATCGGGGTCTTCGCGGTCCGGTGCGCCTGCAGGGTGCTGGTCACGAAGTCGTCGGCGGTGATCGTGGCCAGCTCGCCGTCGTCGAGGTACACCACGCGCTGCGTGTAGCGCACCAGCGCGGCGACGTCGGACGCGACGAACATCTCGCCGTCACCGATGCCGAGCACGATCGGGCTTCCGTTGCGCGCCACCACGAGCTGACCCGGGTTCTGCGCGTCCAGCACCACGATCCCGTACGCGCCGTTGACCTCGCGCAACGTCTGCCGGACCGCTTCCTCCAGCGAGGGCGCGCCGTCGGCGAGCGCGGCCGCGATGAGGTGGGCGAGCGCCTCGGTGTCGGTCTCGGACACCAGCTCCACGCCGTCGGCGGTCAGCCGGGCGCGGAGCCTGCCCGCGTTCTCGATGATTCCGTTGTGCACCACGGCAATCCGCTTGGCGGTGTCGAGATGCGGATGCGCGTTCGCGTCGGTCGGCTCACCGTGCGTGGCCCAGCGGGTGTGCGCGATGCCCGTCGTCGCCGGCTGGTTCTCCTCGACCAGGTCACGCAGTTCGTCGACACGGACCGCGGCCTTGGTGACCTTCAGCCGGTTGCGGTTCGCGACGGCGAGCCCGGCCGAGTCGTAACCGCGGTACTCGAGCCTGTGCAGCCCCTCGAGCAGCACCGGGGTGGCGCGCCGCCCGCCGACGTACCCGACGATTCCGCACATGTGTGTTCCCTTCAGCCGTACACGATCCGCCGCAGCTGGCGCTCGCTCAGCTCGCCCGCGCCCACCGGGCGTTCGGCCAGCTCCGCGGCGACGATCCGCCAGATCTCGGCGTTGCGGCGCCCCCGCTTCCGCAACTCCGAGTGCCGGCGACGCACGAACTCCTCGGTCGTCTCCCGGAAGTACGCGATCACGTCCGCGATGACTCGTTCGGCGACCGGCGCCGGCAGGCCCGTGGACCCGGCGACATGACGGACCAGCTGCTGATCCATGCCCCGACAGTTCCAGGCGAACCCGGGTTCAGGCAAGTTTCCTGCCCGAATTCGGGCAAGATCACGCCGAAACGAGGCTCCTGGCGCGCGGAAGGTAGGCGATGAAGAGGCAGGCCGCGGCCACTGGCAGCAGGTTGAGCGTCACGGCGGGCAAGCAGACCCCGACGAACACGAGCACCAGGCTCCACCACGGAAGCTTCCGCGTCCACGCGAGCATCGCGATCAGCACGAGGAGTCCGAAGTACATCAGCTGCGGCCCGAACTGGTAGAAGAAGACGTCGAATCCGGGCAGGTCCTGGAAGTTCCCGGTCAGCCTGCTCAGATCCGCCTTGTCCGAGGCCAGCAGCCCGGCCACGATGTCGACCACGAACTGGACGATCGAGGCGAAGATCCCGATCAGCGTGCCCACGACGGCGACGGTCCGGCCCGGCACGCCGCGCAGCTCCCGGCCGACGCCGAGTACGGCGGGGAGGAACAGCAGCAGACCGGCGAGGTTGGCGAAATGCGCCAGCTGCCAATCGAGGCCAGGGCCGTACTGGCCGTCCATGCGGCCGATCAGCCGGATGACGCCGTAAAGGAACATGCAGGAGGACGCGGCGAGAAACGCATTGCGGGTGGAAGTCATGCGTTTCAACCTGGCAGCGCGGCGCGCCCCGGACATCCGGATTCACCCTTACTGCGAACCCGGAAATCAGCCCCCGGAATGCATGTCCTCGGCCTCGGGGACGCAGTCGTCGTCCGGGTCCTCGAGCCAGCCGTGCGGCAGCGTGACCTTCCCCGGCGAACCCTGACGGCCGCGGGGGCCGAGCGCGTCGGCGGGGAAAGGCGCGTCGTGGTCGAGCTTGGTGATCAGCTCGTCCAGCTCCTCGAGCGAGGAGACCATCGCGAAGGCGCGGCGCAGGTCGGAGCCGACCGGGAAGCCCATGAAGTACCAGGCCATGTGTTTGCGCAGGTCACGCATGGCCTTCTTGGCTCCGTCGTGCTGCACGAGCAGCTCGGCGTGACGGCGCAGCACGCGCGCGACCTCGCCGAGCGAGGGGCCCTGCGGGACCTCGCGGCCGGCGAAGGCGGCTTCGAGTTCGCCGAAGAGCCACGGCCTGCCGAGGCAGCCGCGGCCGACGACCACCCCGTCGCAGCCCGTCCGCGCCATCATCCGCAGGGCGTCGTCGGCGGTGAAGATGTCGCCGTTGCCCAGCACCGGGATGGTCTGCACGGCTTCCTTGAGCCGCGCGATCGCGGACCAGTCGGCCTGGCCCGAGTAACGCTGCGACGCCGTCCTCGCGTGGAGGGAAACGGCGGCGGCGCCCTCGGCCTCGGCGATGCGGCCCGCGTCAAGGAAGGTGTGGTGGTCGTCGTCGATGCCGATGCGGAACTTGACCGTGAACGGCACCCCGGCCGACTCCGCGGCCTTCACCGATTCGGCGACGATGTTGCCGAACAGGCGGCGCTTGTAGGGCAACGCGGCGCCGCCGCCCTTGCGCGTGACCTTCGCGACGGGGCAGCCGAAGTTGGAGTCGATGTGGTCGGCGAGCCCCTCGCCGACGATGATGCGGACGGCCTCCGCCATGGTCTTCGGGTCGACGCCGTAGAGCTGCATGGACCGGGGCTTTTCGGCGGCCCCGAAGGTCATCATGTGCATGGTCCCGGGATGCCGCTCGACGACGGCGCGGGCGGTGATCATCTCGCACACGTAGATGCCTGCGCCGTACTCCTGGCACAGCTGCCGGAAGGCAACGTTGGTGATCCCGGCCATCGGCGCGAGCACCACCGGCGGATCGACCTGGTAGGGGCCGATCTTCAGGGCGGGTTTGCTCAGGGTGGCGGTCACGTCCTCCATTGTCGCTTGTGGTGTGTGTTACGGGCGACCGGGTTCAGCGGACCAGCGCTGGGAGCGCGATGCAGGCCGCGATGAGCAGGACCGATGCGGCGACGGCGACCGGGTTGCCGAGGTTGACCGTCCAGCCGATGCCGAAGCGCTTCGGGACCCAGACGGCTCGGTCGTCGCGGTTGACGTAGAACAGGCCGAGCTTCCAGTAGCGGTCGTCGTCGCGCTCGGTCGCGTCGTTCGCGGGTTCCTCGCCGGTGGGGAGTTTGTTGCCGGACTGGCCGTAGCGCAGGCCGAACACGAGGAGGCCTGCGGCGCCGAGCAGCGTCGGGAGGACCACCGGGAGCGTCGGGAAGTCGGCGGCCCCACGCCAGATCTGCCACGACGCGAGGCCCAACGAGACGTTGAGACACGCCGCGAGTACCAAGAGGGCGCGCGCCATTCCGGAGGTGAAGCGACGGTGCTGGTCGGCGCTGCTTCGCGGCCGGGTGGGGTCGAGGTCCGGCTTGAGCCTGGGCAAGGCGTAGGCCAGGCCGAGGAACAACGCGGTCAGCCCGGTTTGCAGGAACACCACTCCGAAGACGCTCGACAGGGACTTCGCTGCTTCGTGGTCGGGCTGTCCCGACGCGTTGAAGTGCAGCACGAGTGTTGCGGGCATGTCCGGGTAGCGGACCGCGCCATATACGACGGTTGCCGCGAGGAGGAGTACCGCGGGTAGCGCCCACAGCCAGGGGAACGGGGTGGGTTCGGTGTGCCGCTTGGTATCGGTGACGGTGACCTGTCGCTTGCCCTGGAACCACTCCTCGCGCTGTTTCGCCGAGCGGATGGTGGCCCGCGCGTGCACGTACCCCGGCGCGACGACGCCCAGTAGCGCGACCGTGATGATCGGCGACACCAGGATCTGTTGTGTGACAAGGGAAAGCACGAGTCCGGAAAGGACGAGAACGATCCCCGCGGTGCCGACCCACCACCGGTAGATCCGGCGCTGTTCCTCGATGAGCGGGTCGTGCGCTCGCTCGGCGGGCACCCGGACGCCGAACGGCACGGTCGGTTTCACCACGGACGGCATGGCCCAGGCCGCGGCCAGTATCAGCAGAGGGCCGATCAGGTCGCGGAACACCAGCATCGCCGAGTCACCTCGTCGCCGGCTCGAACGTTCGCAGCGCGGTGCCGCAGTGCTCAAGCACTTCTCGCTCGTCGAGGCCGTGCGCGATGGCTTCGGCCAGAAGGGTCTTCAGCCGGGCCTGCCATTCGGCGGTGAACTGCGGGGTTGTCCGTGCTCGCACGATGGCGCCGCTCTTGCGGTTGATCACGAGGAGCCCTTCGCGGCGCAGCAGGTCGTAGGCCTTGTTGACGGTGTGGAAGTTGATGCCGAGGTCCACCGCCAGCTGTCTCGTCGAGGGCAGCGCCTCCCCCTCGGCAAGCTCCCCCGACGCGATCCCCTCCACGACACGGTCCCGGATCTGCTGGTAGATCGGCACTTCCCCGGTCAGGTCGATACTCAGGAGCATGTTCTACAACTTATAGAACAGACGGATGGAAGGCAATCGAGCGGGGCGGTGCGCTGGGGTGCGGCGGTGCGGTGAGGTGCGGCGGTGCGCTGCGGTTGGGTGCGGCGGTGCGGCGGTGCGGTGGGAGTGGGGTGCGGTTGCGGGGGCGTGGTCGCGGGGGTGCTGGGAGGTGGTGCCGCGGCGGACGGCGGAGGGTGCATG
>NZ_VMNW02000081.1 GCF_007713735.2 Amycolatopsis acidicola
ATCTTGCACGGGCACGGCGGTGGATTGCCGGACCAGGCGCGGGCGCTGGTGTGGCCGCGGCCCTCGGCTGCCGGGCAAGGCTCGGGCTGATGGGCCAGGCTCGGGCTCTGAGAACCAGGCGCGGGCTGGGCTCCTGGATCAGGGTCGGACGAGCGCGGGCCCTGGATAAAGGCGCGAAGTGGGGGAACCAGGCTCGCACGGGTGCGGCGCAGGCTGGCCCGAACTCAGGCACAAGTCTCGCCCGCAGACTGCCCGACCAAGCTCGCACGGGCACGGCACAGGCTGGCCCGAACTCAAGCGCAAGCCCCGCCTGCAGACTGCCGGACCAAGCGGGCACGGGCGCGGGCTAGCCCGAACTCAAGCGCAAGTCTCGCCCGCAGACTGCCCGACCAAGCCGCACGCACGCGGCACAGCCTGACCCGAACTCAGACGCAAGCCCCGCCCGCAGACCGCCGGGCCAGGCTCGGGCGCGGCATCGGTCCCGGTTTTCCGGATCAGGCAAAGGCTCGACAGCAGGCTCAGTCCGGCCGCAGGCGCAGCCCGGCACCCGGCCCAGCCCCAAATCAGCGTCGGCTCGGTTTCGGCCTTGGCGCGCCTCGAACTCGGCTCCGGTCGGACCGTCAACCCTCGCCGCAGCCGCGGGCTCAAACCCCGGACCCAACCCCGGGAATCAGGGCAACTTCCAGTCGATCGGCGGGCATCCCTGCGTGGCCAGCAGCTGATTGGCCCTGGTGAACGGGCGCGAGCCGAAGAAACCGTTGTGCGCGGACATCGGACTCGGGTGCACCGACTCGATCGACGGCAGTCCGCCGAGCAGCGGTTTCAGGCTGCGGGCATTGCTACCCCACAGGATCGCCACCAGCGGCCCGCCCCGCGCGGCGAGTGCGCGGATCGCCTGCTCGGTCACCTCTTCCCAGCCCTTGCCCTTGTGCGAGTTCGGCGAACCCGGCCGGACGGTGAGGGACCTGTTCAGCAGCAGCACACCCTGCTCGGTCCACGGCGTGAGATCGCCGTTCGAAGGCATCGGGTGGCCGAGATCGTCGCAATACTCGCGATAGATGTTCTGCAGGCTCTTCGGCAGCGGCCGCACGTCGGGCGCGACCGCGAAGCACAGGCCGATCGGGTGCCCCGGCGTCGGGTACGGGTCCTGCCCCACGATGAGCACACGGACGTCGGCGAAGGGCTGCTTGAACGCGCGCAACACGTTGTCCCCGGAGGGCAGGTAGCGCCGGCCCGCGGCGATTTCGGCGCGAAGGAACTCCCCCATCGCCGTGATCCGGTCGGCGACCGGCGCCAGTGCCTCGGCCCACCCGGCTTCCACGACTTCCTGCAACGGTTTTCCGGTCACGGCCCGCGAGCCTAGCCCTCCGCCCCCCGCGTTCCACGAGGCCCCGCGCTTTCTTCCGCGACTTTCCGCGACGGAGCGTGCGAGAACGGTAACGTCGTAGCGCAAGCCACTGGGAGGAGATCACTTCGTCATGCCGGCCGTTTCGATGATGATCACGGTAGGGGCCCCGGACTGGGACGACGAGGAGCGCGACGAACGGGCCGCGGAGCTGGGCCACCTGCTGCGGGAGCTACCCGGGGCCACGCTCAGCACGGTGCCGGGGCAAGCCGCGCCCGACGGCAGCAAGGGCGTCAGCGCGGTGATCGGCGCGCTCGGGGTCACCGTCGCCGTTTCGCGGAAAGTGCTCACGGCAGTGCTCGAAGTGGTGCGCCGCTGGGCCGACGTCGAGGCGTCGCGGAAGGTGGTGATCGAAATCGACGGGAACCGGCTGGAGTTCACGGGCGCTTCCGCGGCACAGAAGGACGACGCGCTGAAGTTCTTCATCGAGCACCATTCGCGGGGCAGCGAATGACGCGGGCCGCGTTCCTGATCGGCACCAGCAGCTACACCGATCAGTCGTTGCGCCAGCTGCACGCCCCGGCTCAGGACGTCGAACGGCTCGGCGCGGTGCTGGGCGATCCCGAGGTGGGCGCGTACGAAGTGACCACGCACGTCGACGAAACAGCCGGGAAGCTCACCGATTCCCTGCGCGAGTTCCTGTCGGGCCGCGCTCCCGAGGACGCGCTGGTGATCTACTTTTCCGGGCACGGCGTGAAAGACGTGGCCGGGGACCTCTTCCTCACCGGCACCGATTCCAGCCTCGACGATCTCGATCACACCGCCATCCCCGCGACCGAGCTGAACAGGTGGCTGCGAGCCTGCCGCTCGCGGCGGATCCTGCTGATCCTGGACTGCTGTTACAGCGGCGCGTTCGGCCGCGGGATGCTCGCGAAGGCCGGGGAAACCGTGCACGTCCGGGAAAGCTTCTCCGGCCGGGGCCTCGCGATCATCACCGCGACCACGGCGATCGAGTACGCCTTCGAAGGCACGACCCTGCGCGAAGACGAGCGCGACGAGGCCACCTCCACCTTCACCGAGGCGCTGATCCACGGCCTCGACACCGGAGAAGCCGACGACAACCTCGACCAGCGGATCACGCTGGACGAGCTGTACTACTACGTTTTCGACACGGTCCGCGAGGTCAACCCCGGCCAGACGCCGTGCTGGTACCTGATCGGCGGGCAGGGCGATTTCCTCGTCGCGGCAAGGAGACCCGGCACGTCGGCGCGCAGGTCTCGCACCTCACCGCCCACGCCCGCGGTCACGCTGCGGCCGGATCGCCGGATGCTCGCCACCGCGGTTCCCGTCGCGGTCCTCGGCGGCGTGATCATCTGGGCGGGCCTGGCCGGTTTCCGGCAGGGCGCGCTGTGGTCGGCCGCCGTGGTGGGGATTTTGCTTGTACTGGCAGCGATCCTGCGCATCGTGCTGGCGCTCACCGGGCGCACGTACCTGGAGGATCGCGGCGTGCGCGTGTCTCCGTTCCGTTCGGCGACCGTGCCCTGGCCGGCGATCCTCGCCGTGGAGGCGCGGTCGGGGCTGTTCGGCAAGAGCCTGACGGTGCGGCGCGGTGACCGTCCACAATGGCCATGGCTGCCCCTGCCCGCGCCGAGCCGTTCCTGGGTGGGCAACCGGGATTCGTGGGCCGCCGCGCTGGAGAAGATCCGGGAACACAGCGTCCTGCGTGGCTCGCCGACGGTCGTGGTCGACAGGCGTTGGGCGCCGTCGGCGGCGCGGGCGGCCGTAGTGATCGTCTTGGCGGGCGTGCTGCTGGTGACCACGGACAGGCCGTGGGTCTGGGAGGGCGTGATCGCGGACGGGCCGCCGGACGCGTGCCAGGCGCTGAGCGACGAAAACATCGAGGCCGCGGTCCCTTCTTACCGTGACCTCGACATTTTCGGTGCGGCCCCGAGCTCCGTGGCGGTCCCTTCGAATTCGCTGACCACCAGCACCTGCCAGCGCACGCTGGCGGCATCGATACTGGGGACTCCCGACGGATGGGTACAGACGATCTATGACGTCGCGGCGCGAACGTGGAATCGTTCGGCGCACCAGGGCGCCGAGGACCAGCTCGAGGACTACCGCTCCTTCGACGCCCAACACGGCCGGATAGCCGAGCTGACGGCACCACATCCCGGCTACTGGCTCACCTACGACAGGCACGCGACGGCAAGGCTGCTGTGCGGGAACGCCGTAGTGACCCTGGACATGCGGACGACGGAGGCCTATCCCCAGATCCCGGACGATTTCCCGGACATCGCGGACAGAGCCGTCTCGCTGCTGAGCGCCGAAAACCCCGGCCTCTGCTGAACCCTCAGTCCAGGCGCCGCAACTGCTCGCGGAACACGCGCGCCCGCTCGACATAGGACTCCACGACACCGGCGATCTGCTCCGGGCCGAAGGAGGTGTTCGGCCGGGTCTTCGCCGGGACGCCGAGCGCGATGTGCCCGCTCGGCACGTGCGAACGATAGGACAGCACCGCGCCGGCGCCGACCATCGCGCCGTCTTCGAGCACGGTTCCGTTCAGCACCACCGAACCCGACGCGAGCAGGCAGCCCGTGCCGATCTTCGCGCCCTCGACGTGCACCGCGTGACCGATCGCCGAACCGGGGCCGAGGATCGTCGGGTCCTGTTCCGTGCAGTGCACGACACAACCGTCCTGGATGTTCGACCGCTCGCCGAGCTCGATGTAACCGTGGTCACCCCGCAACACCGTCTGCGGCCACACCGACGCGTGCGCGCCGATCCGCACGTCCCCGATCACCGTGGCGTCCGGGTGCACGTAGGCCTGCGGGTGAATGCTGGGTTCGCGGTCACCGAGCGCGTAGATCGCCAACGGGTGCTCCAATCTGTGTTCGTCCCGGGGCCCCTTAACCGGAACCCATCCCCGGACTGATTGGATCACGGCCATGCTCGGCCGGATAGTCCTCGCCGTCGTGACGCTCGCGGCCGCGATGATCTGGCCATCGGAACCGGGCGGTGAGTTGCGCAACGGACTGGCCGCGACGCCACCGATGGGCTGGAACAGCTGGAACCAGGTCGGTTGCGCCGGCCTGAACGAGCAGGTGGTGCGCGACGCGGCGGACAACCTGGTGCGCACCGGGATGCGTGACGCCGGATACCGGTACGTCGTCGTGGACGACTGCTGGCAGGCGCTGACCCGCGGCGCCGACGGCGCGCTGCGACCCAACCCGGACAGGTTCCCGCACGGCATGGCCGCGCTCGCGGACTACGTGCATGCGCGCGGGCTCCTCTTCGGGATCTACGCCGTGCCCGGCACCGGCACCTGCGCGATGTACAACTCCGGTTACCCCGCCAAGGGAATCGGTTCGCTCGGGCACGAACGCCAGGACGCCGAGACCTTCGCGAGCTGGGGCGTGGACTACCTCAAGTACGACTGGTGCTACGCCGACACCTACGACGGCCTCGACGAAAAGACGGCGTTCGAGAAGATGCGCGACGAGCTGCAGCGCACCGGCAGGCCCATCCTGTACGCGATCTCCGAGTACGGCGCCCAGAAACCGTGGGAGTGGGCGCGGCCGGTGGCGAACATGTGGCGCACCACCAACGATCTTTCCGCCGACTGGTCCTCGGTTTCCGCGACCATCGAGCAGCAGGCGGACGTGACCACCGGCAGCCCCGGCGGCTGGAACGACCCCGACATGCTGCAGATCGGCAACGGCAGCCTCACCGAATCCGAGGCACGGGCGCATTTCAGCATGTGGTCGATCCTGAACGCGCCGCTGTTCACCGGGACCGCGCCGACGGACCAGGACCTCGGCACGCTGCTGAACCGTGAAGTGATCGCCGTCGACCAGGATTTCGCCGGGGCACAAGGGAAACGCCTCGCCGTCGACGGCAGCACCGACGTGTGGGGGAAACCGTTGTCCGGCGGCGGTTACGCGGTCGTGCTGCTCAACCGGGGCGACTCCCCCGCCACGGTTTCCGCGGACGTGCCGGGGCACTGGGCCGTCCGCGACCTGTGGCAGCACGCGAACACCGGCACCAGCGACGGAACGCTGCGCGCACAGGTGCCCGCGCGCGGCGCCGTGATGCTGCGGCTCACTCCGCGATGAGGTCCTTGGCCAGGCAGACACTCAGCTCGTCGTGCCGGTACAGGCCGAACTTCGGGATGTCGGTATAGCTGGAAGACCGGTACAGCGCTATCGCTTCCGGCTGCGCCAAACCCGTCTCGAGCACCACCCGCCGGTGCCCCGCCGCGCTCGCCGTGCGCTCCAACTCCGCCAGCACCGCACGCGCGAAACCCTTGCCGCGCATGGCATCCACGACGTACATGCGCTTCAGCTCCGCGTCGCCGGGGCGCAGTCCTTCCGGCGGTTCCTCGTGCGTGCGCCAGCCACCGCTGGCGACCGGGACCCCGCCCTCGTACCCGATCAGGAAAAGGCCACGCGGCGGCGCGAACTGCTCCGGATCGGTCCTCGTCCCGTCGGGTTCGCCGTACCGGACGACGTACTCCTGCTGGACGGCCTCGATCAGCTCGACCGAATCGGGGTGATCGAAAGGCGTCACGCGCAAATCCACATTCGCACGTTATTCGCCTAGCGCCAGTGTTCCCAACCGGATTCTTCGTGATAGGTCTCACCGTCGAGGGTGACTCCGGAATCCGGCATGTTCACCACGCCGATCTGGCGCCAGCCCTCCGGCAGGTCGGCGAACGACGGGAACGTCGCGGCCAGCGCGTGGTCCTCGCCGCCGGTGAGCACCCAGCGCCACGGGTCCGCGCCCAACGCGGTGCCGACTTCGACGAGGCGTTTGGGCAACTCCAGTGCTTCGCGGCTGAGGTCGAGCCCGACGTTCGAAGCCTCCGCGAGGTGCCCGAGGTCGGCGAGCAGGCCGTCCGACACGTCGATCATCGCCGTGGCCCCGGCTTCCGCCGCGGCCGGGCCCGCGGCGTACGGCGGTTCCGGATAGCGCTGCGCGTTGACCACCGTGACCGGGGACCGGAAGCCGCGGTGCAGCACGGCGAGACCGGCCGCCGCCCAGCCGAGCCTGCCGCAGATCGCGAGAATGTCGCCGGGCCGGGCGCCGGCCCTGGTCACCGGCTCGCGGCCGCGCAGATCACCCAGCGCGGTGATGCTGACCACGATCTGGTCGGCCTGCACCATGTCCCCACCCACCACGCCGGCACCGGCGCTCTCGGCCTCGGCCCACATCCCGTCGGCCAGGCCGGTGATCACCTTCGCCGGGGTGTCCGGCGGGCACGCGAGACCGACCAGCACCGACGTCGGGACCGCGCCCATCGCGGCGATGTCGGCCAGGTTCACCGCGATCGCCTTGCGGCCGACCTGGTCCGGAGTGGACCAGTCGAGGCGGAAGTGCACGCCCTGCACCAGCACGTCGGTGCTCGTCACGACCCGCCCGTCGGAGGTCGCGGTCACCGCCGCGTCGTCGCCGGGGCCGAGCAGGGTGCTGCCGGGTTGTCTTCGGTTCTCCGTCACCGCACGGATCAGGCCGAACTCACCCAGTTCGGCGACCGTGCCGGGTTCCGGCACGTTCTGTGACGACACTCGCCGCCTCCGTCCCTCGTCCGTCTGACAGTCGGATCACCTATTGTTCCCAGGTGGGGTAGGTTCTTCCCACGTTCCTACCTTGAGTTCTACGACGAAGACGAAGGGGCGCGCCGTGGTTCACGCATACATCCTCATCCAGACCGAGGTCGGTAAGGCCGCCGCGGTCGCCGGGGAGATCGCCGGCATTCCCGGGGTCACCAGCTCGGAGGACGTGACGGGCCCCTACGACGTGATCGTCCGCGCGGAGGCCGAAACCGTGGACCAGCTCGGCCAGCTCGTCGTCGCCAAGGTGCAGGGCGTGGAGGGGATCACGCGAACCCTGACCTGCCCGGTGGTACACCTCTGAAAACGTGCCCGAAGCCGATACGACCGGGGCCCCGTCCCGGCGCTTGATCATCATCGCGGCCGTGCTGGCGGTCGCGCTCGCCGCCGTCGTCGCCGTGCTGGGCATCCGCGCGGGGTCCAATCAGGATCAGCCGGACAACGGCCCGCTCGCGCTGGTGTCCGTGCCCGCGCCGCAAGCCGGTTCCGAGGACTGCGCGAACCTCATTCCCGCGCTGCCTGCCGAGCTCGTGTCCAACGGCGCGAAGCTCACCCGCCGCGAGCTGGCCGATCCGGCGCCCGAAGCCACTGTCGCGTGGGGCGCCCCTGACGCGATCGTGCTGCGGTGCGGCCTGGAGAAGCCGCCGGAGCTGACGCCGACCGCGCAGCTGCGCGTGGTTTCCGGCGTGCAGTGGCTGCCGGTGGAGGGTGCAGGCTCGTCGACCTGGTACGTGGTCGACCGCAACGTGTACCTGGGGTTGACGGTGCCGGACAGCGCGGGCACCGGGCCGCTGCAGGAGATCTCCGACACGGTTTCGGGCAAGCTGCCCGCCGTGCCACTCCGCTTCTAGCGCTCGAACCGCGGCGCCGACGACTCAGCGCAGGCCGGTGCCGCGGGCGATCGCGGTGTCGATGAGGGTGGACAACAGGGTGCTGTAGTCGACCCCGGTCACGGCCCACATCTTCGGGTAGGCCGAGGTCGTGGTGAACCCGGGCATCGTGTTGACCTCGTTGATGGTCAGCTCGCCGTCCGCGCCGACGAAGAAGTCCACCCTCGCCAGGCCCTGGCAGTCCAGCGCCTCGAAGGCGCGCACCGCGGCGGCGCGCAGTTTCTCGGTGATCGCGTCGTCGAGTTTGGCGGGGATGTCCAGTTCCGCGTCGTTGCCGAGGTACTTCGCTTCGAAGTCGTACCAGGCGCCTTCGTCCTCGGAGACCACGCGGACCTCCGCGGGCAGGGACGCCTCGACGCGGCCGTCGGGGAACTCCAGCACGCCGCATTCGACCTCGCGGCCGACGACGGCCGCTTCGACGAGCACCTTCGGATCGGTCTGGCGGGCCAGCGCGATCGCGTCGTCGAGCTGGTCCCAGGAGGTGACTTTGCTGATGCCGATCGAGGAGCCGGCGCGGGCGGGCTTGACGAACACGGGCAGCCCGAGCCGTTCCCGGTCCGCTTCATCCAAAGTGGACTGGTTGCGCCGCAGGGACACGTACGTGCCGACCGGAAGCCCTTCCGCGGCAAGGAGTTTCTTCGCGTACTCCTTGTCCATCGCCCCGGCGCTGGCGAGCACCCCGGCGCCGACGTACGGGATCCCGGCGAGCTCCAGCAGCCCTTGGATGGTGCCGTCCTCGCCGAACGCGCCGTGCAGCAACGGGAAGACGACGTCGACCCCGCCGAGCGCCTCGGTGCCGGGTTCGATGCCGACCAGCTCGCGCCGGGTCGGGTCGCCGGCGAGCACGAGCGCCTTGCCGTTCTGCTCCACCGAAGGCAGCTCGCGGCCCTGGATGGCCAGCCGCGCCGGGTCGGACGGGCCGAGCACCCAGCCGCCTTCGCGGGTGATGCCGATGGGCACGATCTCGAACCGCTCCGGGTCGAGATTGGCCAGCACGCTGCCGGCCGAGACGCAGGAAATGGTGTGCTCGGTGCTGCGGCCGCCGAACACCACGGCCACCCGCGTCTTGCGTGCGCTCATGGCCGGTCACCCTACCGGGCGCTTGCCACCGGATGCCCGGCGCAGTATTCGCGAAGCAGGCCGACGAGCGCGTCGAGGGACTCGCGCAGCGCTTCTCGCGAGCAGCCGGCGTAGCCGATCGCCACGCCGAAAGCGCTGGGCTCGCCCGCGAAATGCCGCGCCAGCCCGTCCAGCAGGATCGAGCGCGTCGCCGCCGCGGCGAGGCATTCCCTTTCCCCGGCGGCGGAATCGAACGGGACCACCAGGTGCGCGCCCGCTTCGTCACCGATCACCGGAACGTCACCGGCGCGCAGCGCCGCGACCAGCAAAGCCCGCCGCTCGGACAGTTCACGGCGGAGTTTTCGCAGGTGACGGCCGAGATCGCCGTGGCGCGCGAGTTCGATCAGCACCCGCTGCCCCGCCGGTGACGCGCGCGTTCCGGTGCGTTCGCGATAGGCCAGCAAGGCGGAACTGACGGCGGGCGGGGCGACCATCCAGCCCGCGCCGAGAGTCGGGGTGAGGATTTTGCTCGTGGTGCCGAGGTGCACGACGACGTCGGGCGCGAGCGCGGCGAGCAGGGGCAACGGGGCAACGTCGAACCGGAGTTCGCCGTCGTAATCGTCCTCGACGACGACCATGTTCTCCGCGCGGGCGCGTTCGATCAGCTCGACGCGGCGGGCCGCGCTCATCCGGCTGCCCATCGGATACTGGTGCGCCGGCGAGCAGTAGACCACCCGCGCCCCGGCCGGAATCGCGTCCGGGCGCAGGCCTTCTTCGTCCACCGGGACACCGACCACGCGCATCCCGCCCGCGGTCAGCGCCTGCACCGCACGCTGATACCCGGGCTCCTCCACCGCCACCACGTCCCCGGCCGAAAGCACCGAACCGGCCAGCTCGACGACGGCGGCCGTCGTGCCGCCGGTGGCCAGCACGGAGTCGGTGCCCACGGCCAAACCCCGGTGGCGCAACAGATGTTCGGCGATCGCGGCGCGGTACTCCGGCAATCCCGCGCGGTGCGCGCGGACCAACGGCGCCGCGTCCGCCGCCGCGCGCCAGGCCCGCCGCCAGGCCGCCTTGTCCACCCCTGCCGCCCACGGGGTGCCAGGGGTGAGATCGAGAACGCTCTCCGGTTCGGCCTCTTCGCCGGGGATCGTGCGGTGGACCGGCCGGTCGACCGGCGGTGATGTGGTGACATAGGTACCGGAGCCGTGCCGCCCGGCGATCCAGCCCTCGGCGTGCAACTGTTCGTACGCCGCGGCCGTCACTGTGCGGCTCACGCCGAGGCGTTCGGCGAGCGCGCGCGTGGAGGGCAGCCTGTCGCCGCCTCGCAGATGCCCGGTGGAAGCGGCCTGACGTAGCGCGTCCGCCAGCTGCACGGCGAGCGGGACGGAGGACTCCCTGTCGAGCGTGACGGGCAGCGCGGTGCCGGAGTGAGTCAAAGTGGCCTTCTGATCAACGACAAAAGTGGCTATTCTACGGGTCCACTATAGGCCGCATGCTGTCCTCATGACGACCCTCTCCCCGACCCCGCGCACCACGTTGACCCGTAAGAAGCACCGGGCGGCGACGGACCGGGCACACCTCCATGAAGTACTCGACCAGGGAATGATCTGCCACCTCGGGCTCGTGCTCAACGGTTCGCCCGTCGTCCTGCCCACCGGCTACGGACGCGACGGGGACACGTTGTACCTGCACGGCTCCACCGGATCGGGCAACCTCCGCGCGGCCGCGACCGGCGCGGACGTCTGCGTCACGGTGACCCTGCTCGACGGGATCGTCTACGCGCGCTCGCTGAACAACCACTCGATGAACTACCGCAGCGCCGTCGTGCACGGCCGCGCCCGGGACGTCCAGGATCCCGACGAGAAGATGCACGGCCTGCACGTGGTCACCGAGCACCTCGCGCCGGGCTCGTGGGAGCACGCGCGCGCTGTCAACGCGAAGGAGTTCGCGTCCGTCAGCGTGCTCGCGCTCGACCTCGGCGAGGCGTCGGTGAAACTGCGTGACGGCGGGCCGTCCGAAGAGCCGGAAGACGTTGCCAGCGACCACATCTGGGCCGGCGTGGTACCGGTCCAGACCATTTTCGGCGCGCCGGTCTCAGCCGACTACGTGCCCGACGGCGCGCCGATCCCGGCGCACGTCAATCGCGAACCGGCCCGGTGACCGGGTCGAGGTGGTAGGCGCGCATCGCGCGGCCACCCGAGCGGTAGACGTGGATGCTGACGGCCGGGTCCGGTCCCTCGTTGCGCACCTGGTGCACGTAGCCGGGGCCGAAAACGCGGGACTGCCCGGCCGAAAGCGCGTGCAGCTCGGTGACCGCGCGGCCGCCGGGAGCGCGGCGCGCCACCGTCTCCGACAGGGCGCCGGTGACGACCGTGAAGGCGCCGGTGGACTGGGCGTGGTCGTGCAGATCGGTGTGCTGGCCGGGGAGCCAGCCCATCAGCCACACCTCTTCTTCGGCTGTTTCGGTGACGAGGGCCGAGAAGCGCTCGTCGGGGTCGTAGCGGAGGAGGTGGCGCCAGCGCTCACGCTCGGCGGCGTACTCCAGCGCGACGCGCACGGGGTGGCGCAGCAGGGGCTTTTCGGTCAGGGCGACGGTGTTGTCCGGAACGGCGAACATGGATACAGGCGTCCTTGGGAAAGAAGAACGGAAAAGGGCCGGCTGGGGTGGATCACCGACAACAAGGACACAGCGCGCTGGCAACGCGACGGAGGCGAATCTCGCCCCGCCGTTCCGGCATGCCACGCGTGAACATGGCGCCCAGCGAACCAGCGCGGACCGGCTCCGTCAACTCGATCCCACCAACTGGGCGCAACGTCACGCCCGCGGAGCCCGCCTTCCGGAGGCGATCGGCGTGCGATCGGCCACCACACCAACACCACCGGCCAACTCACGGACGCGAGCGGCCAACCCACCGACGCGAGCGGCCAACTCACCGACGCGAGCGGCCAACTCACCGGCGCGAGCGGCCAACCGACCGAGGCGAGGTGCATCGCCAACCCACCAACGCCACCAGCCAACCCACCGACGCGAGCGGCCAACTCACCGACGGGAGGGGCAAACACGCCGGCGCGAGCGGCCAACACGGGCGGGTCAGGACCACTCGTGTTTGCGCTCACGGCCGAGCAGTTCGGCGCCGACCCTGCGCGGGTCCGCGCCTTCGTGGCAGACGCGGTGCATCGCGTCGGCCAGCGGCATGTCGACGCCCTTGGTCTGGGCCAGCTCCCGGATCGACGAGCACGACATCACGCCCTCCGCGACCTGACCGCCCGCGGCGCGCTGCGCCTCCTCCAGCGTCTCGCCGTGGCCGAGGCGTTCGCCGAAGGTGCGGTTGCGGGAAAGCGGCGAAGAACACGTCGCGACCAGGTCGCCCACTCCGGCCAGCCCGGCGAAGGTGAGCGGGTCCGCGCCGAGTTTCGTGCCGAGGCGGGCCGTTTCCGCGAGCCCGCGGGTGATCAACGTGGCGAGCGTGTTCGCCCCGTAGCCGAGCCCGGCCGCCATGCCGCACGAGAGCGCGATGACGTTCTTGCACGCCCCGCCCAGCTCCGCGCCGACCACATCGGTGTTGGTGTACGGCCGGAAATACGGTGCTGAACTCGCCTGCTGGAAAGCCACCGCGCGCTCGTGGTCCACACACGCGAACACCGCGGCGGCAGGCTGTTCCTGCGCGATCTCGCGCGCCAGGTTCGGCCCGGTGACGACGAGGATGCGGCTCTCGGACGCCCCGGTGATCTCGGCGATCACCTCGCTCATCCGCTTGAGCGTGCCCAGTTCCACACCCTTGGCGAGGCTCACCAGCGTCGCGTCGGGCGGCAGCAGTTCGCGCCAGCCGGTGAGATTCGCGCGCAGACTCTGGCTGGGCACCGCCAGCACCACCGCCTGCGCGTGAGCGAGCGCCTCCTCCGCGTCCGCCGTGGCCTTGAGCCCCGCGGGCAGCGCGATCCCCGGCAGGTAACCGGAATTCGTGTGCGCGCCGGAGATCTCGGCGGCGATCTCGGGACGGCGGGCCCAGATCGTCACGTCGCGGCCGGCGTCCGCGAGCACCTTCGCGAACGCGGTGCCCCACGAGCCCGCGCCGAGCACGGTGATGTGCTGCGGTGCCATCATTCGCCGTCCGCCACCGGTTTCTTCGCCGGCGGGGTCTCGCCGCGCACCTCCGCCAGCAGTTCGGTGATCCGGCCCATCATCACGTCGGTCACCTCGCGCAGCACCGGCGCGGTGGGTTCCTTGCCGCGGAACTCCGAGAGATCCAGTGGTTCGCCGACCGCGTGCGTGATCGTCTTGCGCGGGAACAGGCGCAGTTTCTTGTGGTAGAAGTCCAGGATTTCGTTGGTGCCCCAGCGGGCGACCGGGATGACGGGGACGTCGTTGCCGATCGCGAGCCGGGCGGCGCCGGTGTACGCGCGCTTCGGCCAGCCTTCGGGATCCTTCGTGATGGTGCCTTCGGGGTAGATCACGACGACCTTGCCCTCCGCCAGCGCCTGGTGCGCCGCGCGCAGGCTGTCGCCCGCGCTCGCCGAACCCCGGTACACCGGGATCCCGCCCGAGCCCAGGAAGATCTTCCCGAAGATCGGCGCCTTGGCCACGCTGTCCTTCGCGAGGAAGCGCGGGACCCGCTTCTGGCGGTGCACGAACACGGCGTCCACCGCCGGGTCCATGTGCGAAACGTGGTTCATCACCAGCAGCGCGGCGCCTTCGCGCGGGACGTTTTCGCCGCCGGTGTACACGCGCTTGCCGATCCAGCTGACGGGGTAGAACAGGGCGGCGGCGAATCCGACCCAGAATCCGCCCTTCTCTCGACCGGCCAAGGCTCCTCCAGTTGTGGTCTCCGTTGCCTCCCGCTGATCCTAGGGGGCCCGATCAGGGAAGATGGTGGCGTGCCCGCACCCGTAGCCCTGGTCGTCCCGATGAAGCCCCCGCGCGCCGGGAAGTCGAGGCTGCGCGGAGCCGTCGCCGACGCCGCGCATCCCGGACTCGTCCTGGCGCTCGCCGAGGACACGCTCGCCGCCGCGGGCGAGGTGGCGGACCGGATCCTGATCGTCGCGAGCGACGTGGACGCGGTGATGCGGCTGCGCCGTCCCGGCGTGGAAATCGTCGCCGAGCAAGGCGCGCACGGGCTCAACGCCGCCTTGCGCCAGGGCGAAAAACGGTTGCGGGCGGACGATCCGGACGCGGTGATCGGTGCGCTGCAAGCGGATCTTCCCGCGCTGCGCGCGGACGAACTGGCCGCCGCGATCGCCGAAGCGGCGGGGCGGCGCGCGTTCGTCGCGGACTGGGAAGGCACCGGAACCACACTGTTGTTATCCGCTCCCGGCGAAGCGCTGGAGCCGAAGTTCGGCCCGGGTTCGGCGCGGGCGCACCGCGAAACGGGCGCGCGGGCACTCGAGCTGGCCGCGCCGAGCCTGCGCCGCGACGTGGACAGCCCCGCGGATCTCGCGCACGCGCGGCGGATCGGGCTCGGCGCGCGCACCGCGGAGCTGCTCGTGCAGGGGCGCGTGGCGTGAACATCGGGCGTCCGCTGGGCCAACTTCTCCGGACCGTCCTGCGCGCCACCTCCTCGATCGTCACGGCGGCGATCGGAGTATCGGCAAGCGCACCCCAAGTAAGGAACAATGTCCTCGTGAGCAGCGACGAGACGAGCATCCCGGACCAGACCGTCCAGACCGAGGACACCGGTGGCGACGCCAGGCCCCCGCAGCAGTTCCGTGCCGTGCCCTCGGCACCGCCGGCGGTGACCACCCCGGTGCCGGTGCCGTCCCCGGAAGCGCTGCCCGACGACCGCTACTTCAACCGCGAGCTGTCCTGGCAGGACTTCAACGCCCGCGTGCTGGCGCTCGCCGAGGACTCGTCCCAGCCGCTGCTGGAGCGGGCGAAGTTCCTCGCCATCTTCGCGTCCAATTTGGACGAGTTCTACATGGTCCGGGTCGCGGGGCTGAAGCGCCGCGACGAGACCGGGTTGCCGGTGCGCAGCGCGGACGGGCTCACCCCGCGCGAGCAGCTGGCGTACATCGCCAAGCGCAACCAGGATCTGGTGGAGCGGCACACGCTGGCGTTCGAGGAGCACCTGCGGCCCGAGCTCGCCGAGCACGACATCCACCTCGTCGGCTGGGCGGACCTGGACGCGGCCGACCAGCTGCGGCTGTCGAACTACTTCAGCGAGCAGATCTTCCCGGTGCTCACGCCGCTCGCCGTCGACCCCGCGCACCCGTTCCCGTACATCTCCGGGCTGTCGCTGAACCTCGCCGTCACGGTGCGGGACCCCGAAGGCGGCACGGAACGCTTCGCGCGCGTGAAGGTGCCGAACAACGTGCCGCGGCTGATTCGCGTGGAGCAGCAACGGGAATCCCGCACCGCCACCTTCCTGCCGCTGGAGGAGCTGATCGCCGCGCACCTCGGCGAGCTGTTCACCGGCATGGAGGTGACCGAGCACCACGTCTTCCGCGTCACCCGCAACGCGGACTTCGAGGTGGAGGAGGACCGCGACGAGGATCTGTTGCAGGCATTGGAACGCGAGCTGGCGCAGCGGCGGTTCGGCCCGCCGGTGCGGCTCGAGGTCGCGCAGGACATGAGCGAGCACATGCTCGATCTGTTGCTGCGCGAACTGGAAGTCGACCCGCACGACGTGGTCGAGGTGCCGGGACTGCTCGATCTCACCTGCCTGTTCCAGCTTTCCGGGCTGGACCGCAAGGAGCTCAAGGACCGGCCGTTCGTGCCGGCGACGCATCCGGCCTTCGGTGAACGCGAGACGCCCAAGAGCGTTTTCTCCACCCTGCGCGAGACCGACGTCCTCGTGCACCACCCGTACGACTCGTTCTCCACGAGCGTGCAACGTTTCATCGAGCAGGCCGCGAACGACGACAAGGTGCTGGCGATCAAGCAGACGCTGTACCGCACCTCCGGTGACTCGCCGATCGTGAACGCGCTCATCGACGCGGCCGAGGCCGGCAAACAGGTCGTGGCACTCGTGGAAATCAAGGCCCGCTTCGACGAAGAGGCCAACATCACCTGGGCCCGCACGCTCGAACGTGCCGGCGTGCACGTGGTCTACGGGCTCGTCGGACTCAAGACGCACTGCAAGATCGCGATGGTGGTGCGGCAGGAGGGCGCCACGATCCGCCGCTACTGCCATCTCGGCACGGGCAACTACAACCCGAAGACCGCGCGGCTGTACGAAGACCTCGGCCTGCTGACGGCGGACCCGGCGATCGGCGCGGACGTGACGGACCTGTTCAACGTGCTCACCGGCTACTCGCGGCAGGAGACCTACCGCAACATCCTCACCTCCCCCAACGGGATCCGGCGCGGGATCCTGCGGATGATCGCCGAGGAGATCGAGCACAAGCACGCCGGCAAGGAAGCAGGCATCCGGATCAAGTGCAACTCACTGGTGGACGAACAGGTCATCGACGCGCTCTACCGCGCATCGCAGCAGGGTGTGGGAGTGCAGGTGGTGGTCCGGGGTATCTGCGCGCTCAAGCCCGGGGTGCCGGGTTTGAGCGAGAACATCTCGGTCCGTTCGATTCTCGGCCGGTTCCTGGAGCATTCCCGGATCTTCCATTTCCGGGCCGGCGGTTCCCATTGGATCGGCAGTGCCGACATGATGCACCGGAATCTCGACCGGCGAATCGAGGCATTGGTCTGCGTCAAGGACCCGAAATTGACCGGGCAGCTCGATTACGTCCTCGATTCGGCGCTCGATCCGGAGACCCGGTGCTGGGTGCTCACCACCACCGGCGAATGGACCCCGTCGCCCGCGGATGATTCGAAGGTGCGCGACCACCAGGTCGAACTCGTCAAGATGCACGGGGCGACCGGGTGAGCGCGGACCCGATCCGCGCGGCAGGCGCGGTGCTCTGGCGCGAAGGCCCGCGCGGGGTGGAGGTCGCGGTCGCGCACCGGCCCCGCTACGACGACTGGTCCCTGCCCAAGGGGAAGCACGACGCCGGGGAGACCATCCCCGGCACGGCGGTGCGCGAGGTGCTGGAGGAGACCGGTTTCCCCGCCGTGCTCGGCAGGCATCTGCACACCGTGGAGTATCCGGTGGCGGCGGGGCGGAAGGTGGTCGACTACTTCGCCGCGGCCGCGCGCCCCGGCGAATTCCGCCCCAACGAAGAGGTCGACCGGCTGCGCTGGCTGACCACGGACGAGGCCCCGGAAGTCCTGAGCTACGCGGCGGATGTCGACGTGCTGCGCGCTTTCACCGCCCTGCCGGTGCCGCTGAGCACCCTGCTGCTCGTCCGCCATGCCAAGGCGGGCAAACGCGAGGAATGGACGGGAGACGACGATCTGCGCCCGCTTTCGCCCGCTGGGTTCCAGCAGGCGACCGCCGTCGCGAAGCTGGCGCCGCTGTTCGGAGTGGACAAGGTGTTCTCCGCGCCGCGGCTGCGCTGCGTGCAGACGGTGCGTGAGCTGGCGGAAAACCTCGGCACGGACGTGACGCACGAACCCCTGCTGTCCGAGGAGGGTTACTGGGCCGATCCCCCGCGCGGGCTCGCCCGGCTGCTCGCGCTCGTCTCCGCCGGCGGGGTCTCCCTCGTTTCCAGCCAGGGCGGCGTGATCCCGGACGTGGTGGGCACGCTCGCGGAACGGTCCGGTCTCGCGCTGCCCGCGGGCAAGGGCGGGCTGGCGCCGAGCAAGAAGGGTTCGTTGTGGGTGCTGTCCTTCTCGGGCGGCAACGACAACGGAGGACCGCGCCTCGCCGCGGCCGACTACTACCCCACCGCGCTGCCGCATCCGGCGCCTTCGGCCAAGTAGCGGGCTTTCCGCCCCGGACGCACAGGAGATCCACAGCAGCGGCAAGGAACCCCGCGAACGCGGCAGGGCCCCCGCGAGGATTCGCGGGGGCCCTGCCGAGAAGAGCCGTTCGAGTGAACGAACGGAGTTACTTCTTCTTCCGGGCGGCGGAGGTCTTCTTCGCCGCCGCCTTCGGTGCGGCCTTGGCGGCAGCCTTCGGCGCGGCCTTGGTGGTGGCCTTCTTCGCCGTGGCCTTGGCCGCCGTGGTCTTCGCCGCGGTCTTCGGCGCAGCCTTGGTGGCGGCCGCCGCACGGGTGCGGGTGGTGGTGGCGCGCGTGGTGCTGCGGGTGGCGGTCGGACGCGTGGTGGTCCGGGTGCCGGTCGCACGCGAAGCGGTGGCCCGCGTCGTGGTGGCGCGCGTGGTGGTCGCACGCGACGAGGAAGCGGTCGCACGCTTCACCGCGGTGGCCTTCGGCAGCTTCTTGGCGCCGCTGATGACGTCCTTGAACGTGGTCCCGGCGCGGAACGCGGGAACGTTCGTCTTCTTCACGCGCACGGTCTCACCGGTGCGCGGGTTGCGCGCGGTACGGGCGGCGCGGGCGCGCTTCTCGAACACACCGAAGCCGGTGATGTTCACCTTCTCGCCCTTGTTCACCGTACGGATGATGATGTCGACGAGACCGTCGACCGCTTCCGACGCAACCTTCTTGTCGCCCAAACGCTCGGAGAGCGCCTCGATCAGCTGGGCCTTGTTGGCCATTCCAGTCCTCCATGAAGAACTACTTGTCACACGGCCACATCGGCCGACTTGCGCACACGGTATTACCAACTGCCCGGAAATTCCAAACGGCGCGCGGAATTTTTTCCCGCCCGGGGCATGGTTTCCGCCCTCCGAGCGACCCTTTCGGGCTCTTCCGCGCGCCGTCCGGCGTGCTCGCGCTAGTCCGCTATTCCCTTGCTGAGCAGGGAATCTCTGCTTTTCAGGGCGCCGGGGAGGTGGTCACCGGCTTCCAGTTGGGACGGTTCGACTCGAAGTCGCCGATCTCGTCGGCGTGTCGAAGGGTGAGAGCGATGTCATCCAGTCCCTCCAGCAGCCGCCAGCGGGTGTAGTCGTCGATCGTGAAGGGCGCCACGAAGTCCTTGGCCCGCACGGTCTTCTCCTCGAGGTCGACGGTGACCTCCGTGCCCGGCTCGTTTTCCAGGATCTTCCACAGCTGTTCGACGTCCGACTGTTCGCACTGGGCGGCAACCAGACCCTGCTTGCCGGAGTTGCCGCGGAAGATGTCGGCGAAGCGGGCGGAGATGACGACCCGGAACCCGTAGTCCATCAATGCCCAGACAGCGTGTTCGCGCGAGGAGCCGGTGCCGAAGTCCGGTCCCGCAACGAGCACGGTGCCCGCGTTGAAGGGTTCCTGATTCAGGATGAAGGTCTCGTCGCCGCGCCAGGCCGCGAACAGCCCGTCCTCGAAACCGGTGCGGCTGACCCGCTTGAGGTAGACGGCGGGGATGATCTGGTCAGTGTCCACGTTGGACCGGCGCAGCGGCACGCCGATGCCGGTGTGGGTCTTGAACGGCTCCATGGTGGGTAGCTTCCTTAAGTCGCTGGGAACAGGTCTGCGGTGTTAATGGTCGGACCCTGCAAGCAGGTCCTCCGGGGAGGACAGCGTGCCGCGCACGGCCGTAGCGGCGGCGACGAGCGGCGAGACCAGGTGCGTCCGCCCGCCCTTGCCCTGCCTGCCCTCGAAGTTGCGGTTGGAGGTGGAAGCGCTGCGCTCGCCGGGGGCCAGTTGATCGGGGTTCATGCCGAGGCACATCGAACAGCCCGCCTGCCGCCATTCCGCGCCGGCGTCGAGGAAGATCCGGTCCAGCCCTTCGGTCTCGGCCAGCTTGCGGACGCGCATCGATCCGGGCACCACGAGCATCCGCACCGACTCCGCGACCTTGCGGCCCTCCAGCACGCCCGCCGCGGCCCGCAGGTCCTCGATCCGGCCGTTCGTGCAGGAGCCGAGGAAGACGGTGTCCACGGAGATCTCACGCAGCGGCGTGCCCGGCTTCAGGTCCATATAGGACAGGGCCTTCTCAGCGGCGAAGCGGGCGTTCTCGTCCGCGATCTGCTCCGGGTCCGGCACCGAGGCGCTCAGCGGAAGACCCTGGCCCGGGTTGGTGCCCCACGTGACGAACGGGGTCAGCTCGTCGGCGTCGATGGTCACCTCGGCGTCGAACTCGGCGCCTTCGTCGGTGGCGAGTGACTTCCAGTTCTCGACCGCGGCGTCCCAGTCCGCACCCTTCGGCGCGTGCGGACGATCCTTGAGGTAGGCGAAGGTCGTCTCGTCCGGGGCGATCATCCCGGCGCGGGCGCCCGCTTCGATGGACATGTTGGCGACGGTCATCCGCGCCTCCATCGACAGCGCGCGGATCGCGCTGCCGCGGTACTCCAGCACATAGCCCTGGCCGCCGCCGGTACCGATTTTCGCGATCACCGCGAGGATGATGTCCTTCGCCGTCACGCCGGGGCGCAGCGTGCCCTCGACGTTGATCGCCATCGTCTTGAAGGGCCGCAGCGGAAGCGTCTGCGTGGCCAGCACGTGCTCCACCTCGGAGGTGCCGATGCCGAACGCCATCGCGCCGAACGCGCCGTGCGTGGAGGTGTGGCTGTCGCCGCAGACGACGGTCATCCCCGGCTGGGTCAGCCCGAGCTGCGGGCCGATCACGTGCACGATGCCCTGTTCGGCGTCGCCCATCGGGTGCAGCCGGATGCCGAACTCCTTGCAGTTGCGGCGAAGGGTGTCGACCTGGGTGCGGGACACCGGGTCGGCGATCGGCAGCTCGATGTCGACGGTGGGCACGTTGTGGTCTTCGGTGGCGATGGTGAGATCCGGCCGCCGGACGGGACGTCCCGCCAGGCGCAGCCCGTCGAACGCCTGCGGGCTGGTGACTTCGTGCACCAGGTGCAGGTCGATGTAGAGCAGGTCGGGCTCCGCGCCTTCGCCTCGGCGCACCGTGTGCGCCGCCCAGACCTTCTCGGCCAGTGTGCGGGGCCGTGTCGCGGTCATCTGCGCTCCTCCCAAGAGGTTGGTTGGGAGCAAAGGAACCCGATCACGGAGCCGACGCGAGCGCGGCCGCTACCGCACCTCGAGTCCGATGTTTCCCAGATTGTGGACTTCCCATACTTCGGGAAGCTAGTATCGCGTCGTGGGACAGCATAGCCCTTCAAACCAGCACAGCGGTATCGGTGTTCTCGACAAGGCCGTCGCCGTTCTCCAAGCCGTCGCCGAAGATCCTTGCGGGCTCGCGGAACTCTGCACCCGCACGGGGCTGCCTCGTGCGACCGCGCACCGGCTCGCGGTGGGTCTCGAGGTGCACCGGCTGCTGCGCCGCGGCCCGGACGGCCGCTGGCGGCCCGGCACCGCGCTTTCCGAGCTGGCGGGCGGGACGACGGACCCCCTGCTGGACGCGGCGGGCTCGATCCTGCCGAAGCTGCGGGACATCACCGGGGAAAGCGTCCAGCTGTACCGGCGTGACGGGGTGCAGCGTGTCTGCGTCTCGACTTCCGAGCCCACGAGCGGGCTGCGCGACACCGTGCCGATCGGTTCCCGGCTGCCGATGACGGCCGGTTCGGGGGCGAAGGTCCTTGCCGCGTGGGCGGATCCGCACACGCAACGGGCGATTCTGGCAGACGCGGTGTTCGGGGAACGCACCCTGCTGGAGGTGCGGCGGCGCGGCTGGGCGCAGAGTGTGGCCGAACGCGAGCCGGGCGTAGCCAGCGTTTCCGCGCCGGTGCGGGATTCCTCCGGCACGGTCATCGCGGCGGTGTCGGTTTCCGGCCCGGTGGAGCGGATCGGGCGGAAGCCGGGCGCGCGGTGGGCCGCGGACCTGCTCGCCGCGGCGGAGGCTCTGCAGGAACGGCTCTAGGGTTTTTCCGTGAGAGTGGGGCGTGGCCGGGATCACGCCCCACTGTCGGACGCTAGTTCACACAGTTCTGGCCGCCCGCACTGATCACGGGCGTGGCGGGAGCGGACGACGTCGCCGATGCCGAAGAGCTCGCGGTGGCGCCCGGGCCGTCGTAGCTCGTGCCGAGGTAGACCCGGAAATGCCCGGAGCGCAGGGCGGAATCCTGAACAGTGTCCACTCCGGAGCCGAGCACCGCCGCGAGGCTTTCGGCCGCCGCGCGCTCGCCGGCCGGATAGTCCACAACGGTCGACCGCCGCGACGACACCGTGCCCACCTCGCCGGTGGTGTAACCGCGTCCGGTCAGCTCCTGCGCCACCCGCCCGGCGAGACCCGTGACAGGGCTGGCGTTCTCGACGTCGACCACGTCCCCGGATTTCTGTTGCGACGGGGCCGTGGTCGTGGTCGCAGGGGCCACTGTGGACGGAGCCGTCTCACCGATCGCCTGGCGTACGAAGGACTGGACCTGCGACGGAACGACCTCCACCGCGTCCCCGTCGGAAGTCTGCAACGCCGGGTCGCCCACCGGGATGGTCTGGAACTGGACCTTCCCGGCACTGAGGTTCTGCAGCTGCTGCGCGAACGAGAACACGTCCCAGGTCTTGTCGATCACCACCGTCTTCTTGACCGCGTCGATGAGACCGCTCAGCTTGCCGGGGTCGGTCAGTGTGCCCGCCGACAACACGGTGTGCGCCATGCTCGCCATGAACGCCTGCTGCCGCCGGATCCGGTCGAGGTCGCCGTTCTGCAGCCCGTGCCGCTGCCGGACGAAAGCCAGCGCCTGCGCCCCGGACAGGGTCTGCTCCCCCGCCGGGAAGTCCGCGCCGGAGAACGAATCGTGCACCGGGGCGTTCAGGCACACCGGCACCCCGCCGATCGCTTCGCTGATGTCGTAGAACCCGACGAGGTTCACCGACGCGAAGTGGTTGATGGTCAGCCCGGTGAACTGCTGCACCGTCTGGATCGCGTTTTTCGCCCCGGCCTGCGCCGCCTGCACGTTCAGCTCCGCGCCGCCCACTCCCTGCGCGCGCAGCTTGTTCGACGTCGCCACCTGCGCGTAGGTGTAGGCGGAGTTGATTTTGTGCTTGCCATAGCCGCCGGCGAGCTGGACATAGGAATCGCGCGGAATGGAAAACGCGACCGCGTTCTTCCCGCCTGCCGGGATGTGGATCACGATCATCGTGTCCGTGTTGTCGCCGCCATCGCTCGCTTCCCCGGCGTGCAGGCGGTCGAGGATGTCCTGCGGGAGTTCGTTGCCCTGCGCGTCGGTTCGGGTGTCGAGGCCGACCAGGAGGATGTTCTGCTCCTGCGCCGGGCCGGCCGCCGCGCCGGAGTCGATCACGTCCGCGGTGGCGAGCCCGTTCAGTCTGCTGACCTGGGTCCAGGCCACCAGAGTGCCGCCGAACACCAGCAGGGACACCAGCGCGATCACGGTGCGGCCCGTGATCTTCGCCGAACGAGACGCGCTCACAAGATCGAAGCAAAGCACCGGGCGTATGCGGATACCGTGAAAAAATGCTGTGGAACGAGAACTCCGGTGCGCACCGGGTCCGCTACGCACAGGTTTTCGAGGCCGAAACACGGCGGCACGACCAGCGCTTCCGCGAACTGGTGCCGATCGCCGCGGGCGACGCGGTGCTCGATGTGGGCTGCGGCACCGGCGTTTCCACTCGCGAGGCCGCCCGGTTCGCGGCGAGTGTGCTCGGTGCCGACCTGTCCGAGGTGATGCTGGAGCACGCGCGGCAGCAGAGCGCCGACCTTCCGAACGTGCGCTATCTGCGGGCGGACGCGCAGGTCCACCCGTTTCCCGAAGCCGGGTTCGACGTGGTGATCAGCCGGTTCGGGGTGATGTTCTTCGCCGATCCGGTCGCCGCTTTCCGCAATCTCGCGCGCGCCCTGCGCCCTGGCGGGCGGCTGGCGATTCTCGTCTGGCAACACCGCGAACACAACGAGTGGGCCCTCGCGCCCCTCGAAGCGCTTGCGCCCGCTAAGGAACTTCCCCCGCCGGGCCCGGCCTTCTCCTTCGCGGACCCCGGCCGCGTCGAGGAGATCCTCGTCACGGCCGGGTTTCACGACGTGCGGTTCACCGACATCCGGGAGCCGGTCTACTACGGCCCGGATCCCGAAACCGCCGAAGGCTTCGTACTGGGCCTGCAGGACCCGCGCGAAGCATTGGCCGCAAGTGAAGACCGGCGGGGTGCGCTCGCACGGTTACGCAACACCCTCGCCGGTCACGCCACGGAAGACGGTGTGCTCTTCGACTCCCGTACTTGGCTCGTCAGGGCACGATGTTCTGGTTGAGGTGGAACAGGTTGTGCGGGTCGTAGGCCCGTTTCACCGAGACCAGCCGGTCGTAGTTGCCCCCGTAGTTCGCGCGCACGCGGTCCTCGTCGTCCGCGGCCATGAAGTTGACGTACCCGCCTTCCTCCGAGTACGGGGCGACGTCGGCGTAGTAGTCGCGCACCCACTTCTTGCCGCGTTCGTCGTCGGCCGGGTCCGGCCACACGCCGACGATGTTCGTGGCGAAGTTCGCGTCCCGGTAAGCGAAGGCGGTGTCCTGCGCCGGCACGCGATGGCACGCCCCGTTGACCGGGTAGATGTGCATCGTCGACTGGAGCGCGGGCACCTTCGGCCCGTTCTCGACATGCGCCGCGATCGCGTCCCCGCTCAGTTCCTTGACGAAGTTCGCCTTCCAATAGTGCTGCAACCCCGGCGGGAGCAGCGCGTCGAAGGCACTGTTCAAGGCGGGATAAGGCATCGGGCCGACGAGCTCGGCCACGGTGGGCGCCAGATCGCGCAAGGGCTTCAGCACGGATTCGCCGTCCTCGACCGGGCCTGCCCAGCAGGCCACGAACAAGGCGAGCGGATCCCCGTGGCGTTCCTCGGGGATGAACGGCAACGGCGGCGCGATCTGGAATCCGGGGAACCCGCCGAGCTGTTCGGGGGCGTCCACGATGAACTCGCGGAAGAACCGGAGGAGGTCCTCGGCCACGTCGAGCTCGAAGAACATCGGGCCGCCGTAGATCTCCTTCACCGGGTGCAGCGCGAACTCGAACGACACCACCACGCCGAAGTTCCCGCCGCCACCGCGCAACGCCCAGAACAGGTCGGGGTGTTCTTGTTCGCTCGCCGTGACGAGTTCGCCATCGGCCGTGACCACCTGCGCGGAAACGAGATTGTCACAGGAAAGCCCGTACGCGCGGTTGAGGTAACCGATGCCACCGCCGAGCGTCAGCCCGCCGACGCCGGTGGTGGAAATGATGCCGCCGGGCGTCGCGAGGCCGTGTTCGTGGGTCGCGTCGTTGAAGTCGCCCCACGTCGCCCCGCCCTGTGCCCGTGCCCTGCGCTGCTTCGGGTCCACGTCCACCGCGCGCAGCGAGGACAGGTCGAGCACCACACCGCCGTCGCAGGTGCCGAACCCCGGCACACTGTGCGCGCCACCGCGCACGGCGAGGTCGAGTCCGTTGTCCCTGGCGAAGTTCACGGTGGCGCGCACGTCGTCGGTACCCGAAGCCCGCACCACGACGAGCGGCCTGCGGTCGATCATCGCGTTGTACACCTTGCGTGCTTCGTCGTACTCGGCGTCGGCACGGGTGATCACCGTGCCGCTGATCCGGTCCCGCAGCGCTTCCGTCGTCGGAGAATTCATGGGGGTCCCTCCCGGTCGGTCTTCGCTTCCCCGCTGGCGAGCACACTCCGTCACCGGCGGCGTGAGCCAGAGGAGAAGGTCCGCACGTGTTGCCGGTTCAACCGGTGACTCAATCTCTGTGTCCGAAGAGGACGCTCCCGTTCGGACACCGGCGAAATCCGCTGGCGCGCGGGCACGGTGAGCGGCCATGATTCTGTGTTGTCACCGAGAGAAGGGCAGGGAGATGCACACCGCACTGCGGGGTTCGCGGGTACCGATCCGGATGTGGGCGGACCCGGCGTCGGTCGAGGACGCGGCGATGCGCCAGTTGCGCAACGTGGCGAACCTGCCGTGGACGCACGGGCTCGCGGTCATGCCCGACGCGCACTACGGCAAGGGCGCGACGGTCGGCAGCGTGATCGCGATGCGTGACGCGGTCTCGCCGGCTGCCGTCGGCGTGGACATCGGCTGCGGGATGTCCGCGGTGCGCACTTCCCTCACCGCGAGCGATCTGCCGGACAGTCTCGGTGCCTTGCGCCGCCGGATCGAATCGGCCGTGCCGGTCGGGTTCGCGATGCACCGCACGCCGGTGTCCCCGGCGCGGGTGCCCGGGCTCGGTGGCTGGGACGGGTTCTGGTCCGCCTTCGGTGATCTTCACGAAGGCGTGCAGGGGATGCGCGAGCGGGCGCGGGGGCAGCTCGGAAGTCTCGGCGGTGGCAACCATTTCATCGAGGTCTGCCTCGAACAGGGCGGCGCGGACGAGGGCCGGGTGTGGCTGATGCTGCATTCGGGTTCGCGCGGGATCGGCAACGAGCTGGCGAAGCGGCACATCGACATCGCGCGGCGCCTGCCGCACAACGCGGATCTGCCGGACCGGGATCTCGCGGTGTTCGTGGCGGGTACCCCGGAGATGGCGGCGTACCGGCGGGATCTGTTCTGGGCGCAGGACTACGCGGCACGCAACAGGGCGACGATGGTGGCGCTCGCGCAGCGGGCGGTGGCCGAAGAGCTGCCGGGCGCGCGGTTCGGCGAGCCGATCTCGTGCCACCACAACTACGTCGCCGAGGAAACCTACGACGGCGTGGACGTGCTGGTCACGCGCAAGGGCGCGATCCGCGCGGGAGCGGGTGACCTCGGGATCATCCCGGGCAGCATGGGCACGGGCTCGTACATCGTGCGCGGGCTCGGTGAGGAGAGCGCGTTCCACTCGGCGTCGCACGGCGCGGGGCGGCGGATGTCGCGGACCAGGGCACGCAAGACGTTCACCGAGGCCGACCTCGCGGCACAGACGGCCGGGGTGGAATGCCGCAAGGACGGCGGCGTGGTGGACGAGATCCCGGCCGCCTACAAGGACATCGACTCGGTCATCGCGGCACAGACCGATCTGGTCGAGGTGGTCGCGCACCTCAAGCAGGTGGTCTGTGTGAAGGGCTGAGCGGCGGTCAGGGCAGGACGACCACCTTCCCGGCGGCCCGGTCCTCCTCCAGGTACCGGTGCGCGGCAACGATTCCGTCCAGTCCGAAGACGCGGTCGAGGTTGGGGCGATACCTCCCGACCTCGACCGCGTCGATCACCCGCTGCAGCAAGGCCGTGCTGCCCCTGAGGTCGTCGCTGTGGAAGGCGGTGAGCCGGGTGCCGGACGGGATCATCGCCACCGGCTGGAAATCCGGGATCAGCCACCCGCTGAGCGAGCCCGCGACGCACACCGTCCCGCCGCGGCGAACCGCGCGCAGCGAGTCCACCGCCGTGCTCGCGCCGATCAGGTCCAGGACGTAGTCCGGCCCGTCCGGCCACAGCGAACGCACCTCCGTGCCGACGAGCACGTGATCGGCGCCGGCGGCTTTCACCGCGGCGGCCTTGCTTTCCCGCCGAGTCGTGGCCGCGACTTCGACGCCAAGGCCGGAAGCGATCGACGCGGCGGCCAGCCCCACCGACGAAGATCCGCCGCGAATCAGTAAGCGCCCACCCGGTTCGACGCCCAGCGCGTCCAGAGATCCTTGTGCCGTCAGGTAAGTCTCGGGCAGTGCGGCCAGGACCTCCCACGGCAACACGGTGGTGACCGGCATCAGCAGCGCGTTCGGCAACAACGCGTATTCGGCATAACCGCCGTCGAACTCGCGGCCCATCTCCCCCATCATCGCCGCCACGGTCGTCCCCTCCGGCAGCGCGGGATCGGTCGAAACCTCGACCACTCCGGCACATTCGATCCCGAGTACCCGCGGGAACGTCACGTTCGGCGAATGGCCCTGCCGCGTCCGCAACTCCGAACGGTTCAGGCCCGCGCCCCGCACCCGCACCAAACTCCAGCCGTCCCGCACCTCGGGTACGGGCAACCGCCGGATTTCCAGCACCTCCGGGCCACCTGCCCGGACACAGACCGCGGCTCGCATCGTCTTGTCCATGCGTCCACTGTCGCCACGGCGCGGAGGGGCGGGCCACCGGTAGATTGCCAAAGTATGCCCGTCGGCCGCCAAACTCCCCGCGCGTCGCGAATCTGGCCGTCCGGCGGGACGCACCTGTGGGCTTCGGGCGGCACCAGTTCGCGGCATTCCCATTCGCGGGGGCATCTGGTGTACGCGGCCGGCGGCGTGCTTTCGGTCCACACCGAAGGCGGCACGTCGATCGTGCCCGCCAACCGGGTCGGCTGGATCCCGGCCGGTTTCGCGCATTTCCACCGCGCGCACGGCGAAACCGATATGCGGATCGTGTTCCTGCCGGCTTCATTGGCACGCTTCCTCCCGAGCCGGCCCGCCGTATTCACGGCGTCCGGGCTCGCCCGCGAAGTGCTGCTCGCGCTCACCGGCTCACGCGAATACGACCGCGCCGCGACAGCACGCCTGCACCGGGTGCTCGTCGGCGAACTCGACGAAGCACACGAGCAACCACTGCATCTGCCGGAGCCGCGCGACGACAGGCTGCGCGCCGTCGCGCGATTGCTGCACGAGAACCCCGCGGACAACACGCCGCTCGCCGGCCTCGGGCGCGCGACCGGCGCGAGCGCCCGCACCCTCAGCAGGCTGGTCCACGACGAACTCGGGATGACCTTTTACGAATGGCGCACTCAGCTGCGCATCTGCCACGCGCTCGTGCTGCTCGCCGAAGGCCACGACACCACGCACGTCGCGCGCGCCTGCGGATGGGCGAACCCGAGCAGCTTCATCGCGGCCTTCACGAACGTCATGGGCACGACTCCCGGCAGGCATCGGGCCGATTCGCCATGAACGAACATGTGTTCGAAGCGTCGTGTACGCTGGCCGCATGAGCGTGGAACTGCAGGGTTCGCTCTTCGGGCAGACGGAAGAACCGGCGCTCGCCCCGTTGGCGCCACTCCGGCGCACCGCGCTGGGTGACGGCGCGTGGATCGACGTCCTGCCCAACTGGCTCTCCGGCGCGGACGTGTTGTTCGAGCGGCTGGCGCGGGAGGTGCCGTGGCATGCCGAGCGCCGCCGGATGTACGACAGGGTCGTCGACGTGCCGCGGCTGCTCTGTTTCTACGGCGAAGGCGAGCGGCTGCCCGAGCCGTCGCTCGACTCCGCGCGGGAGGCGCTGAGCCGGCATTACGCCGACGAGCTCGGCGAGCCGTTCGTCACCGCCGGGCTGTGTTATTACCGCGACGGGCGGGACAGTGTCGCCTGGCATGGCGACACCATCGGCCGGGGTTCCACCGAGGACACGATGGTCGCGATCCTGTCCGTGGGCGCGCAGCGTCAGCTGCTGCTGCGGCCCCGGGGCGGCGGGGCTACCGTGCGCCAGTCACTGGGCCCCGGCGACCTCATCGTCATGGGCGGTTCGTGCCAGCGCACGTGGGAGCACGCGATCCCCAAGACCGGCAAACCGGTCGGGCCCAGGATCAGCATCCAGTTCCGCCCCAGCGGCGTCCGCTGAACGACGGCCACCCTGGCGGCCACTCGCGGGCCCGGCTTCGAGGGTTCGCGCGGCGCTGCCCTGCGCGACGCAACCGCCGGTGGCCACTCGCGACCTCGGCGCCCGGCATCGGCCCGCGCGGCATGCGCTGCGCAAAAGCCACCACCGGCGACCACTCGCGGCCACGGCGCCCGGCATCGAAGGCCCCACCCTCGCGGCGCGCGCATCCAGCTTCGCCCGTGCGGCATCCCCTGCGCGAAACCCACCACCGGCCGTAGCACCCAGCTCGCCCCTGCGGCACGCGCTGAGTGAAGCCACCTCGGGCGACCACATACCCACCGGCCGAGGCGCCCGGGAACCAAACCCCACCTCGCGGCGGGCGCCGAGCGGATCCCGCCCCGCGGCATCCGCTCCGACGAGCCCCTCAGTTGCGGCCGCGTGCCCAGCGGTCGCCGACGTGGGCCCACTCGCGATCCCAGCGGACCGCGCGGCGGCGGTCCAGCACGAAGCGGGCCATCCAGTACACGGCGGCCAGCGCGAGCGCCGCCACCAGCCACGAGAAGATCCCGGCGAGCACGCTCGTGGTCGCCGCATCCGAGGGCGTCAGTGGCGCGGGCACCGGGTCACCGCTGTCGGTCAGCCAGATCGGCACCTTCGTCCCGGCGGGTGTGCCGGGGTCGGCGGCGATGGTGCCGAAGCGTTCGGCGCCGCCGGCGACGGTCCAGTGCGCGGCGGTACCGGCGGAACCGGTGCCGTTGCCGAGGTACGCGCTGTCGGACGCGGGCACGGGTGTCGGCGCGTCCTGCAAGAGCGTGGCGGTGGACAGGTGGCGCGATCCGCGCTGCTCGGCGGAGACGGCGAGCTGCCCCGAATAGGTGTGAGCCCCCACGATCCCGGCGAGCGGGAGTGCGATCAGCAGACCGAGCACGACGACGAGGAGCATCGCCGCCTCGACCCGGTCCGAGCGTCTGGCCAGCGGGTTACGACCTAGGTGGATACGGCGCCAGAATCGGGCTACACGCCCGAATGGTCCGTTCACGGCCGGAGTCCCCCTTTCAGTGTTCACAAGGCGATCACGAACGTTGCATACCCACTTTGCCCGTCGGCACCCGAATTGGCTCGTGAAGGAGACCAAGACCGCTCTGAGCCGCTGGTCACAACGTGGTTTTTGCCGCGCTCGAAGGGAAACACCATGCTGACACGAACGCAAGCCGTGACCACGGCCGAGCCCCCGGGCCCACAAATGGCTCAACGAAGCCGAAAGCCCGGCCCCGCCGGAGTGACGGACGGTGATCCGGATCATGACCCGTCCACACCCCGGGAAAGGGCCATCAAGAATGGTCGCCCCTCAGTCGAAAGAACCGCCGCGACCCGCTCCTTCGGCGAACCTGCGCGCACCCGAAGCCGCATCGGCGGTGAGTGAAGACATCCCGAATTGCCATTCCGCGGAAAACGCTTCCTGCTCAGTCAGTCCGTGCTGTCCGAGAACGGAAAGGCGATCGTTCCGCAGACAGGTCTGCGGAAAACGCGCGATTTCGGCGGCGAGTTGTTCGGCCGCTTCACGCTCGGTACCGGAGGGCACCACCCGGTTCGCGAGCCCCATGCGCAGCGCCTCCTCGGAGCCGACCGGGCGGCCGGTCAGGATCAGGTCCATGGCCTGGCTTTCACCGATCAAGCGAGGCAGCCGGATGGTGCCGCCGTCGATCAGCGGGACGCCCCAGCGGCGGCAGAACACGCCGAACACCGCGTCCTCCGCCATCACCCGGAGATCGCACCACAGCGCCAGTTCCAGACCGCCCGCGACCGCATGACCTGCGACGGCGGCGATCACCGGCTTACTCAACCGCATCCTCGTCGGCCCCATCGGCGCGCGGCCGTCCGGGGCGAGCCGGTTGGCGCGCTCGGTGCCGAACGCCTTGAGGTCCGCGCCCGCGCAGAACGTGCCGCCTTCGCCCCACAACACCGCCACCGCGGCGTCCGGATCGGCGTCGAACTCCTCGAACGCGGTGAAGAGGGCTTCACCGGCCGGACCGTCCACCGCGTTGCGGACCCCGGGCCGGGAAAGGATCACCGTGGTCACCGGCCCATGCCGTTCCACCCGCACGCTTCGTTCGCTCATTCCGCGGACACTAGCAGCCGGAAAACAATTCCCCGGCCGTCATTGCGCGCCGCCTTTCATTGTCTGGTCCAGACAATTGCCGGAGACCGCGGTTCCGCACCGTTCCACCCGGCCACCGGAACGGCGTTCCACTGATGATCAAGACCTCACCCGAACGGGTGGAATTCACGCGGGACGCAGTTCGACGCAGCATTCACCGGCCCGCGGGCTCAGCTCCGCGCGCATTCCGGACCCGGTCACGCAGCCGCCGAGGAAAGCGTGGTTCAGCCGGCAGACCAGTTCCGGGGAGCGCGCCGCGAGCGGGTGGAACGGGCAGTTGCGCAACCGCACCCGGCCACCGGCCTCGCGCTCGGGTTCGTAGCCGTGCCGCTCGAGGAAGCCCTCTATCCCACCCTCCGGGAACTCGGCCCTCTCCCCTATTTCGCCGGCGACCCGGACCGCGGCGTCTCGCGCCTGTTCACCCTCCGCGCCGGTGAGCACGGTCTCGAGGAGGATCTCCGTCAGCACGTCGTGCGAGCGCTGCGGGATCGCGACCCGGATCTCCAACTCGGTCGGCCGGTAGACCTTCGGCGTGCGGCCGACGCGGCGGGTGCCGGGCAGCGGCTGGTAGTCCGCGCGCAGCAGCCCGACATCGACCAGTTTGTCCAGGTGGAAGGCGGCGAGCTTGCGGGAGATGCCCACACTGGCGGCCGCCTCGTCCCGCGTAATGGGACGGCGGGCCCGCCGGATGTAGAAATACATCGCGCCACGCAGCTCGTCCTCCAGCGCGGCCACGGCGGTGATCGAAGTGTTCAGGGTCGCGTCCACCCTGCCGAGAATAACGCCTATAGTTTTTGGTGAAATAGCTGTTGAAGAGCAAGGAGCCTGCGGTGTACTCCAACACGGCGTTGCACGTGGTGCACACTCCGGAAGACGTCGACCTCGACGCCGCGGAGCAGGCCGCCGGCCAGTTCCTGCGCGCCCTCGGCGTCCTCGAAGACGGCGAAAGCATGCGCGACACCCCGCGCCGGATGGCGAAGGCGTACGCGGACCTCTTCACGCCGCGCCCGTTCGACCTCACGACATTCCCCAACGACGAGGGCTACGACGAGCTGGTGCTCGCCCGCTCGATCCCGCTGCGTTCGGTGTGCGAGCACCACCTGCTCCCGTTCACCGGGATCGCGCACGTCGGCTACCTGCCCGGCGAGCGGATCCTCGGCCTGTCGAAGCTGGCCAGGATCACCGAGCACTTCGCCCGGCGGCCGCAGGTACAGGAGCGGCTGACCAAGCAGATCGCGGACTGGCTGTCCGAACAGCTGCAGCCCAAGGGCGTCGGCGTGGTCATCGAGGCCGAGCACACCTGCATGACGCTGCGCGGGGTCCAGGCCGTCGGCTCCACCACGGTCACGTCCACCCTGCTCGGCACCCTGCGCAACGACGCCCGGTCCCGTCAGGAGTTCTTCTCGCTGACCGGCGTCAACCGCTGACAGGTCTCCGCGCGAAGATCGTGCTTGACTGTGTGCGATGGAGTTCGAGGCGGTGTCCGACGAGCTCTTCGGCGCGAAGCGCGAGGAGTTCACGGCACTTCGTGACGAGCGGGCGAAGCAGGCCCGGCCGGACCGCGAGCTGGCGGACCGGATAGCCGGGCTGCGCAAACCGACGGTCGCCGCGTGGCTGGTGAACCAGGTCAGCCGCGCCTGTCCCGAGGAGATCGACGAGCTGGCCGAACTCGGCGAGGCGCTGCGCCGCGCGCACCAGAACCTGTCCGGTGACGAGCTGCGGTCGTTGTCGCGGCGCAGGCACGAGGCGATCGACCAGCTGAACAAACGGGCGCATTGGCTGGCGCGCAAGGCGGCTTACTCGTTCAGTGACGCCGCGGAGCGGCAGATCGCCGACACCTTCGAAGCAGCCGTGTCCGATCCGCAGGCTTTGGAGGCCGTGCGCGCCGCGCGGTTGAGTACGGCGCTGACACCGGGCTCGCCGGAGCAATGGCTCACCGCCGCCATCGTGCCGGAGGCGCCGAAGAAGAAGGCGGCGAAGAAGCCGAACCGCACCGAGAAGGAGCGCGAAGAGGAGAAGCGCCTTCGCGCCGAACGGAAGAAGGCGCAGCGCGAAGCGGACGAAGCGGCCGAAGCCGAGGAATCCACCGAACAAGCTCTCCGCGACGCCGAGCACGAAGCCGATGAAGCCGCCGCACGCGTCGAGGACCTCCGCGCGCGGCTCGACGAAGCTGTTCAGACAGAACGGGAAAAGCGCGCAGAGGTGACAGCCGCGCGTAAGGAGCTCACAGCGGCGCAGCGCGCCACCAGGGAAGCCCGGCAACGCGCTGTGGACCTGGAGTGATCACCCCACGGGGATAGGCGGGCGGCGCTCGAACACCACCACACCCCCGAACCAGAGCGATCAGCCCACCGGAATCGTCGGACGGCGCTCGAACAACACCCCGCCCCCGAACCAAAGCAATCACCCCACCGGAATTCTCGGACAGCGCCCGAACACCACCACACCCCCGAACCAGAGCGATCACCCCACCGGAATCGTCGGACGGCGCTCGAACACCACGGTGCCGCGCACGATGATCTCCTTGTAGCGGGCGGCAAGGCGGCCGGTGAGGATCGCTTCGCGCGGGCTGTCGTCGCCGTGGGTGAACTGGATCAGCCCGTCCTTGCGGCCCAGGCTGATGCACTGGTTCAGGTACGTGAACCGCAACGGCTTCGGCTCCTTGCCCTTCAACCTCGCGGCGAGGCCCTTCACCGCGCGCTGCATCGTGGGCAGGCCGGTGGCGCAGGCCATCCGCAGCTCCTGCCCGTCCGGCCGCCGCATCGACGCCGCGTCGCCGACAGCCACGACATCCGGATGCGACACCGACCGCAGCGTCTCGTCGACGAGCATCCTTCCCTTGTCGTCCACGGCGAAGCCCGCTTCGCGCGCCAGCGGGGACACGGCGAACCCTGCCGTCCACACCACTGTGTCGGCCGCGACGTGCGCGCCGTCTTCGAGCACCAGACCGTCCGCGCGCACTTCGGCGACGCGCGCGTTCTCCCGCACCTCGATCCCGAGCCGGGCGAACACGCTCTGCAGATACCGCCGCCCCTTCTCCGACAGCGCTTCGCCGAGCTTCCCGTTCGTCACCAGGCGGACCTTCAGCTCCGGGTTGGTCTCCGCCAGCTCGGCCGCGGCCTCGATCCCGGTGAGCCCGCCGCCGGTCACCGCGACGGTCTGGCTGTCGCTCAGTTTCTCCTTGAGCCGCCGCGCTTCCTCGAGACTCGTGACCGTGTACGCGTGCTCGGCGCCGCCGGGCACAGTGCTCAGGTCCGCCCGGCTGCCGAGCGCGTAGATCAGCTTGTCGTAAGGGATTTCCCGGCCGCCGGCGGTGCGCAGGGTGTGCGCGTCCGCGTCGATCCCGGTGATCCGGTCGACGACCAGCTCCACGCCCGTGCCTTCGAGCAGCGCGCTCAGCGGCAGATCGCGCAGCGTCTGCCCGCTGGCGAACTGGTGCAGCCGGACCCGCTCGACGAACTTGTCGTGCGCGTTGACCAGCGTCACGTGCGCGCCGGTCCAGCGCGCGGCGAGTTTCGCCGCGCCAAGCCCGGTATAACCTGCGCCGGCGACCACGATGTGCAGCGTCATCTCTTCCGTCCCTTCGTCAGGATCTCGACCCCAGGACAGGGAAAACGCGCGATCTGTGACAGTCCGGCCGGGTGACCCGCGTCACCGTCCGAGCTTGGCCGCCAGTTCGAGCCCGCGCTCGGCCCATTCGATCTCGGTGCGCGCCCGTTCGGCCATGCCCTCGTACACGTGCACCTTGTAGGCCACGATCGCTTCGTGCCGCTCTTCGGGCGCCTGCGCCAGCCGGCGCTGCAGCAGCTCGGTCTCGTGCGCGCGCAGCTGCGCGACGTGCCTTTCCCAGCGGTGCAACTGCTCCTGGTGGTGCGCCTTGTGCAGTTCGAAGTGGCGGCGCACGGTTTCCGGCGCGGTGTACTCGAAGTAGGTGGCCTTGAGGTACGCGACGTCCCGGACCCGTTGCGGCGCTTCGACTTCCGACACCCAGCGCGTCAGCTCGGCGGCGCCGTCTTCGGTGATGCGGTACGCCCGTTTGACCGCTTTGGTGCCGCGCGGCTGCTCGTCCGCGACGACGAGCTGCTCGGCTTCGAGCCGCCGCAGCTCGGTGTAGATCTGCGGATGCGGCGCATGCCAGACCCGGTCGGCCGACTGGTCGAACTGTTTGGCCAGCTCATAGCCGGTCATCGGGCCCGCGTCGAGCAGGGCCAGCAACGCGTGCCGCAGGGACATCCACACTCCAATATGTATCTACGTACGTAAATCTTGACATACTTTCGGGACCGCCGATAGCGTACGGCCCCGCTCGGTCAGTGACGATCGGAGTCCCCTTCATGAGCACCCCCGTGAACGGCCGCGCGGCCGTCATCGTGTTGACCTACCTGGGTTTCGCGCTGCAGATGGTCCAGGTCGGCCTGCTTCCGCTGCTGCCGTCGATCGGCAAGGCGCTACACACCTCCGCTGCCGGCACGTCCTGGATCCTCACGTCAGGGCTGATTTCGGGCGCGGTCTTCCTCGCCGTGCTCACCAGGCTCGCCGACCTGATCGGCAAGAAACCCGTGATCCTGCTGGCGATGGGGCTGGTGCTGGCGGGCTGCGTGATCACCAGCTTCGCCGACACGCTCCCGCTGGTGCTGCTCGGCCGGGTGCTGATCGGCGCGCAGCTGCCGATGCTCGCGCTGCCCGAAGCGATCGCGAGCGACACCCTGCCGCCGACCCGCGCGCACACCGCGATCAGCGCCATCCACGTCGGCACCGGGCTCGGCATCGCCGGCGGCCTGCTGCTCGGCGCGGTGATCGGGATCCACCCGCAGAACTGGCATCTGTTCTTCGTGGCATGCGCGATCGCCGCGCTGATCGGGCTGGTCGCGACGGCCGTGTTCGTGCACGACTCCCCCGCCCGCGCCAAGGGCGGGCTCGACGTGCCGGGCGCCGTCCTGCTGACGCTTTCGCTCGTGGCGTTGCTGCTCGGGCTCAGCCAGGGTCCGACATGGGGCTGGGGTTCGGCCGCAGTGCTGGGACTGCTGATCGGCGGGCTCGCGCTCGGTGTGCTGTGGTGGTGGCGCGAACGCACCGCCTCGACGCCGCTCATCGACGTGTCCTATTTGGTCCGGCCAGAGGTCGGGCTGCCCTACCTGATGACTTTCCTGATCGCGTTCGGGATCTACGGTTCGCTCTCCGCGGTCACCCGGCTCGCGCAGACGCCGGTGGCGTCTGGATTCGGCTATGGCTGGTCGAGTCTGATGGCGGGCTGGTTCGCGCTGCCGCAGGCGGTCGGCAGTGTGCTCGGCATCGTCGTACTGCGCGCGGCGCGACCACGCGGCCTGGTGCTGACGGCGGCGATCGGGTTCCTGTCGATCACGCTGGGGTTCCTCGGTTTCGCGCTCGGGCACGCCACCCCGGTGATCGAACTGGTGTCGCTCGGTTTCGACTCGATGGGCTTGGCGGTCGCGCTGGCGGCGACCCAGCTGCTCGTGCTGCGCGCCGTGCCCGCGGCCGAATCCGGGATCGCGCTCGGGCTTTCCGTGGTGATGTACGCGGTCGGCAACTCCGTCGGCAGTGCCGTGGCCGGGGTCCTGTTCGCAAGCCTGACCACCCCGGCGGGGCAGCCCGCGCTCAGTTCGTACCTCGTCGGATTCGCCGTCTGCGGGCTGTGCTCGCTCGCGGCGCTGGCGGCCTGCGTCCCGCTCGCGCGCCGCCGTTCCACCGTCACGCACTTGGAAGGAGCCGCCGCGTGAACCGTCTCCAGCTGTCCTTCGCCTGCTGGGACTACGACCGGATGCGAGCGTTGCAGGACGGCCGGGTCCGGCCCGAGGGCGCCGACCTCAACTTCCTTTCGCTGCCCGTCGAGGAGACGTTCTACCGGCAGTTGCGGCATCGGGAGTTCGACGTCAGCGAGATGAGCCTCTCGTCGTACCTGCTGACCCTCGACTCCGACGAACCGCCGTTCGTGGCGCTGCCCGTGTTCCCCTCGCGGTTCTTCCGGCACCAGTCCATCTACGTCACGGGCGACATCCGCGAACCCGCCGATCTGGTCGGCAAACGCGTGGGCACGCCGGAGTACCAGATGACGGCCGGGGTGTGGCAGCGCGGGATCCTGGCGGAGGAGCACGGGGTGCCGGTGGACTCGGTGCGCTACTTCACCGGCGGGATCGAGGAAAGCGGCAGGCACGAGAAGATCGGGCTGAACCTGCCCGACTCGATCAGCGTCACGCCGATCGAGGACGGCAAGACGCTTTCGGCCATGCTCGCCGACGGGGAACTCGACGCGATCTACAGCGCGTCCCAGCCCTCGTGCTTCGGGCGCGCGCCCCAGGTGCGGCACCTGTTCGAGGACTTCACCGCCGTCGAGAAGGACTACTACCGGCGCACCCGGATCTTCCCGATCATGCACACCGTGGTGCTCCGCCGTGAACTGCACGAACGGCATCCGTGGCTGGCCCGCTCGCTGACCAAGGCGTGCACCGAATCGCTGCGGCTGGCGTACGAGGATCTGACGCACCGCAACGCGTTGAAGGTGATGCTGCCTTGGCTGCAGCAGCACCTGGCGGAGACGCTCGACGCGCTCGGGCCCGGTTATTGGGACTACGGCCTGGAAAAGAACCGGCACGTGCTGGAGACGTTCGCGCGCTACTCGTACGAACAGGGCCTGGCGTCGCGGGTGCGCGCCGCGGAGGAGATCGTGCTGGCTTCGGCGTCCGACGAGTTCCGATTGTGAGGTCCGGAGTGGACAGTCTGCGGCAAACGATTTCCGACGCCTGCCGGGTGCTGGCGGCGAAAGGCGCGGTCAGCGGGATACTCGGCCACGTCAGCGCCCGCGTCGACGGCGGCCTGCTGGTGCGCACGCGCGGCCCGCGCGAACGGGGATTGCGCCACACCACGCCCGAGGACATCCGGCTGGTGGACCTGGACGGCCAGGGCGAACTCGGCGAGTGGACGGTGCCGAACGAACTGCCGATCCACACCGAGGTGTTGCGCGCCAGGCCGGAGGTGGGCGCGGTGGTGCACGCGCATCCGCCCGCGCTGCTCGCCTGCGGGCTGAAAGGCCTGCCACTACGGCCGATCTACGGTGCGTTCGACATTCCCGGGATGCGGATGGCTGCCGACGGCGTGCCGGTCTACCCGCGCTCGGTGCTGATCCGGCGGCGTGATCTCGCGCAGGAGATGCTCGCCGCGATGGGCGGGAAACCGGTGTGCCTGCTGCGCGGGCACGGCGTCACTGTCACCGGTGAGACCGTGGCCGAGGCCGTCGTGCGCACCCTCGCGCTGGAAACACTCGCCCGCGTGACGCTGCAGGTGGGCCCGGATATACCGGCGGTGCCGGACGAGGACCAGGCCGAGCTGCCCGACCTCGGCGGCGCGTTCTTCCATGAAACCCAATGGCGGGCGCTGGTCGCGGACCTCGATGGCTGACGAGCCAAGCGAGTGAACCCTCCTTCCCGGCCTGCCGGGCGGGGTCTATCGTTCTTGGCCTGTCGCCCGAGTCCCCGGTGGCTACACCCCAAACTGTGCCCGGGAAAGCTGATGCAGGAAGACGCGCCACCGAACGAAATCCCGTCCGCGCAGCGCTGGTTGAACGCCTGCCTGCGCGTCGCGCCCCGTGACGATCCAAAAGAGACACTGATCGCCGCGGCGCGGGAGGTGCGCGCGCTCGTCGGCGCGGACGCCGTCGCGGTGCGGACACCTGAGGGAACGCTGCTGTCGCAAGGCATCACGGCCGGGCCCAGCTGGCAGGCGGCCGAAGAGGCGGCAGCCACGGCGTTCCGCACCGCGCTGCCCGGGGTGGTCGCGGACGGCACGGCGATGGTGGTGCCGGTCGGGCTGCTGCCGGGCCGGGTGCACGCGGTGGTGTTGCTGGCACGCGGGGAAACCCGGGCGCGGTTCGACAGGATGAGCAGCGTGCTCGTGCACAGTTACGCGGCGCAGGTGGCGATGGTGCTCGACGACTGGCCCGAGGTCAGCGAGTTCGCCGACAACCTGCTCGAACTGGTCACCACGGCCGGCGTGGCACTGGCCGGGGCGGCCGAACTGGCGGAGGACCCGAGGGTGGAGGGGCGGATCAGGGCGGCGCTCACGTCACTGGACCAGAGCGTGGCCCTGATCCGCGAGTTCACCGAGGATCACTGACCGCCCGCCTGCCGCCGGTACCTGTCCACCACGCCCTCGGCTTCCGGGCCGCCGTTCACCACTGCTGCCGCGACATCGGCGAGCCGGCGGCCGCTGCTTCGCGCGTAGGTGCGCAGCGCCCGGAACGCCTCCGTCACGCCGACTCCCAGCCGTTCCGCCAGCACGCCCTTGGCCTGTTCGATGACGATCCGGCTGTTGAGCGCCGTCTGCAGTTGTTCGACGAGCACCTCGTGCCGGCGGAACGCGCGCTCGTGGAGGATGCCGATGGTGGCGATGTCGGCCAGCGCCTGCCCCACGCCGAGGTCTTCCTCGCTCAGCTCGAGCGCCTCCGTGCCGAACAGGTTGACCGCGCCGATCACCTCGTCGCGCAACCGCATCGGCACCGCCGTGACGGCGGAGAACCCGGCCTTCTGGGCGGCTTCGGCGAACCGCGGCCAGCGGCGCGCCGCGTCGGCGAGGTCGTCACTGTGCACCGCGTTGCCGGTGCGGTAGGCGTCCAGCGCCGCGCCCTCTTCGTCGTCCAGCTGGAGCTGCTCCAGCAGGCGCGCCTGCTCGTCGGAGGCGGCGACGACCGTGAGCATGCCGTTCAGGTCGGCCAGCAGCAGCCCGGCGGCGTCGACCTCGAGCAGCTCCACGAACCGCCGCGCGAGCCCGTTCAGGAAGCCGATGAGGTCGAAGTCCGCCACCAGCGTGTCGGCCAGTTCCACGAACGTCCGCGCGAGCTTTTCGCTGGGTACGCTCATGCGCGCACCCCGCTGACGCCCGGCGCGGCGGTGAATGATCCGCTCGCGAGCTCGCTCATGACCTGTCCCCTTCAGATAGTCCGTCGCCGCCCACCTCCGAGCGGCCGAACCGGAGCTGCCGGCTCACAACGGCGTGCGCCACGTCCCGCAGCCGCTCGCCGTGGCGGTACGCGTACGCCCGCAGCCGGACCATCGCTTCCGCGACCGGCACCCCCAGTTGCACCGACACCATGCCCGCTGCCTGGTGCAGTTCGGCGCCGCGGGCCAGGAAGTCTTCCTCGGTGGCGTTCCGCCCGCTGCCGGCACGCGTGTTCAGCACTATCGCGAGCGCCGCGTCCGCGTAGACGACCGCCTCGGCGAGTTCGGCGGCGCTGAGCGGCCCCGGCGTGCGGCGGAAAAGGTCGAGCGCCCCGAGCCGGACCGCGCCGACCCGCAACGGGATCGAGAACTGCGCGCACGCCCCGGCCCTTCGCGCCTCAGGCGCGTAGGCGGGCCACCGGGCATGGCTCATGGGCGAGTCCAGCTCCTCCACCAGCACCGGGCCGAACCCGGCGGCCGCGTCTATCGCGGGCCCTTCGCCGTATGTGGTTTGCAGCTCCACCAGCTCCTCGCCGAGTGGGTTCGTGGCACACGCCAACTCCCAGGACTGCAGCGTACTGGCGAGCAAAAGCGCGGCGTCATCGGCCGACACCGCTTCGGCACACGCCAGGCACACGTGGCGGAGCGCGACCGGGGCTGCTTCGTCGCGCGCCCGCGCCACGATCGCGGACCACACTCCGGCCGCCTTGTTCTGGTTCATTTCCTGGTACCGCCTTGGTGCTCTCGCTGCCAGGTTGCTGAACAATACCCAGAGTTTCCAGCTCGCTCCGGGTTCGGGCGAGAGTCTTTCGGCCCGAGCCGCCGACCGGTAGGGTGATTCGCCCTCCCGTCGCGGCCGTTCGGCCCGGTCTCGGGAGGCGCTCGTGGCCTGTCCATTGTGGATCGCGGGACGGCAGGTTCGCGGGTCGCCGGGGTGATCGTGTTTCCTGGGGGTCATGAATCGGCGATGGATCGTGCTCTCGGCCGTGGTGGTCGTGGCGGTCGCGGGGCTCGTCGTGGCGGCCGACCGGGTGACCGCGGCGGTCATCGCGTCCAAGATGGGCGAGCGGCTGGGCTGCGGCGGGACGGCGGACGTGCACGGGTTTCCGGTGCTGACCCAGCTGGTGTCCGGGCGGCTGAGTGACGTCACCGCGGACTTCACCACGGCTGACGCGCGGGTGCACCTGGAGGCACAAGACATCCCGATCAGCGGCGACGGCGCTGTCGGTGGGGTGACGGTGACAGCGACGGTGCCGTGGGCGACGGTTTCGTCGCAGCTGAGCCAGAACGGCCTGCCCGCGACGGCGCACGCCGAGGGCGCCCGGATGGCCATCGACGTCGCCGGTGGCCTCGGCTCGGTGCTGGCCGCCGTGCGCGTGGACGGCACGGCCTTGCAGGTGGAGCCCGAGATCGTGCGGTTCCTCGGCCAGGAGATGTCCGCGACCGCGCTGCGCCGCACCCCCGTCGCCGGGCTGCTCGACGCCCGCACGGTGCCACTGCCCGCGATGCCCGCCGGCCTGCTCGCGACGGGTGCGGATGTCGGGGAGCAGGGGCTGACCATCCACGCCGCAGGCAAGGATGTGGCGATTTCCGGGAACTTCGCGGGTTTTGGCGCTGGGTGCGGTTCGGGCTGAGTGGGCTGGTGTTTGTGGTGCTGGGGGCGGGGGTTGCTGGCCGGGC
>NZ_VMNW02000082.1 GCF_007713735.2 Amycolatopsis acidicola
CCTCAAGAATTCCCACCCGCCAGCCCGACCACCACCCCCGGCGGACACGCTCCGCGCGACAGCACCCTCACAGCGTCGGAGCTGTCCTCGCCAGGAACCGGTCACCGGCGCGATCGGTCCGTCCACAGTGGACTCACGTCTCGGCAAGAGCTTCAGTCAGGATTGGTGCCCGAAGCCACGAACATCGGGATGGCAAGGAAAAGCCGGTCCTGTTCGGCACGGCGGCGTTGCTCCGCGAGCCACTTTTCGTCCGTCTTTCCCGTTCCGGCCAGCAGCGGTACCGCCGCCGGGCCGGTGTAGATCGCGGTGTGCACTTCCACGGCCACGTCGGTGAATCCGTGGTCCAGCAACAGGTTGCGGTACGAGCGGGCGGCCCGCGGGGAAGCGACGCCATCCGCGCGCTTGTGCACGAGTTCGCGGGTGCGGGCGGGGTCGTCGGAGTCGATGGCGACCAGGTCCCAGTCCTGGCCCAGCAACACGATCCGCCCGCCCGGCGCGAGCACCCGGCGAGCCTCGTGCAGTGCCGGGCGCGGATCGGGCAGCAGGTGGAAAACCTTGTCAGCGCGGTAACCCGTGCACTCGCCGTCCGCGAGCGGCAGCGAATCGGCAATGCCTGGACGGAAATCCAGGTCCGGCCGCCGGGATCGGGCCGCGGCGAGCATCTCCTCCGACGGGTCGAGCCCGATCGCCCGCACGCCCCGCTCGTGCAGTTCGGCGACGGCCCGGCCGGAGCCACAGCCGATATCCACGACCGGCCCAGGCGCGGCGTCGAGCAGTTCGTACGTACGGGCGCGGAGTTCGGCGGCGCCCGGAGCGGCGTCCACGGCGTCGAGACGCTGAAGCAGGTTCGCGGTCATGCCGTCAGCTTTCCGCTTCAGGCCGGCATGAAGTCAAGCCCTCAGTTGAGGCACGCGCGGGTTGTCAGGTGCGGGACCTCCGGCGGCGGCGCGGGGACGGCGTTCAGCGCGGCCAGGAACCCGGCTTCGCGCGACAGCAGCTTGTTGACCGCGCGCAACCGGCGCAGCGGGTGGGTTTCCTCCAGCAGGCGCTGCCTGTCCGGCAAGGGCAGCAGGCAGTTCGCGGCCAGCAGGTAACCCAGCTCCGCCGGGGGCGTCTCCGGCGGCGGGGACGGCCAGGTCTCGTCCTCCCAGGCCGATTCGGCATAACGCCGGTACGCGGAACGCGCCGACGCCGACAACCGCTCGGTCGCCTCCTCGGCGCCGGCGGGGACCGGCTCGTCCGGCACCCATTCGACGGTGCCGATGAGGTACGGCGCGCGGGTCTGGTCGAGGTCGAGCAGCCGGAACCGGCGTTCGCCGTGGGTGACGACGTCGAACCGGCCGTCCGGCAGCCGCTCGCTTTCGCCCAGCAGGGCCGTGCAGCCGATCGGGTGCAGGTGATCGACGGAATCCACCTCGCGCACGCCGGCCGACTTGATCCCGATGATCCCGAAACGGCGCTCCGGCACCGCGCCGCTGAGCAGGTCCACCATCAGCTGCCGGTAGCGGGGCTCGAACAGGTGCAACGGCAGGACCGCGCCCGGCAGGAGCACGGTCTGCAGCGGGAACAGCGGCAGGGTCACCTTGTCGGCTTGAGGCCGCTCCGCATCTCGCACGGCCTACACGGTACTTCGAAAAAGCTTCTCTTGCTCAGCGTCGTTTCGGTGGCGGGCGGAACACGGCGAACGGATCCGTCACCTGAATCCCCGCGCCGGGGAAGGAGAACAACGCGGCGGGACGCCCTCCTGCGCGGCCAGGCGGGGAGGTGTGACCAGTGGGGACCAGCAGTCCGCGCCGCGACAGCACTCGCTGCAGATTGGTCGCGGAAACCTTGTACCCCAACGCCGCGGAGTAGATCTCGCGCAGCGCGGAGACGGTGAACTCCGTGGGCGCCAGCGCGAAACCGATGTTGGTGTAACTGAGCTTCGAGCGCAGCCTGTCCCTGGCGCCCAGGACGATCTCGCGGTGGTCGAAGGCGGTGCGCGGCAGCGCGTCGATCTCGTGCCATTCCGTGTCCTCCGGGACCTCGGGGTCCACGTCGGAGGGGACGAGGCCGAGGAACGCGGTGGCGACCACGCGCGGGCCCGGCACGCGGTCCGGCGCGCTGAACACGGCCAGCTGCTCCACGTGCTTCAGCTGCCGGACGTCCACCTTCTCGGCGAGCTGGCGGCGGATCGACGTCTCGACGTCCTCGTCAGGGCGGAGCCTGCCGCCCGGCAGCGACCAGCGCCCGACGTGCGGATCCAGCGCTCTCCGCCACAGCAGGACGCGCAGTGTGGCGGATCGCACCTGCAGTACCGCCGCCAAAACCTCGTGTGCCAGCGGGGCGCTGCTGTTAATATGGCTTCGCACGGTTTTCGATTGTAAGGCGAAAACCAGTGAGCGGTCCAGGAGGGGCCTGATGTCTTTGACGACTGTGCAGGAGCTCGAGCCGTACACGGGTGTCGAACCCGACCAAGCCTGGGCGGAGGAGGTGCGCGCGCTCGCGAAGAAGCGGGACGCGGTGCTGCTCGCGCACAACTACCAGGCGCCGGCGATCCAGGACATCGCCGACCACACCGGTGACTCGCTGGCCCTGTCCCGGATAGCGGCGGCGAGCGACGCGTCCACGATCGTCTTCTGTGGCGTGCACTTCATGGCCGAGACGGCGAAGATTCTGGCCCCGGGCAAGACTGTGCTGATCCCGGACGCGCGCGCCGGCTGCTCCCTCGCGGATTCGATCACCGCGGCGCAGCTGCGCGAGTGGAAGGCGGAGCACCCCGGCGCGGTGGTCGTCTCGTACGTCAACACCACGGCCGAGGTCAAGGCGGAGACCGACATCTGCTGCACCTCGTCGAACGCGGTGGACGTGGTCGCCGCGATCCCCGCCGACCAGGAGGTCCTCTTCTGCCCGGATCAGTTCCTCGGCGCGCACGTCAAACGCGAGACGGGCCGGGAGAACCTGCACATCTGGGCCGGGGAGTGCCACGTGCACGCCGGGATCAACGGGCCGGAGCTGGCCGAGCGCGCGGCGGCGAACCCGGACGCGGACCTGTTCATCCACCCCGAATGCGGCTGCGCCACCTCGGCGCTCTACCTCGCGGGTGAGGGCGCGGTCCCGAAGGAGAAGGTCAAGATCCTCTCCACCGGCGACATGGTGCACGCGGCCAAGGCCACCCAGGCGTCCTCCGTGCTGGTGGCCACCGAGGTCGGCATGCTGCATCAGCTGCGCAAGGCCGCGCCGGACATCGACTTCCGCGCGGTGAACGACAGGGCCTCGTGCCGGTTCATGAAGATGATCACCCCGGCCGCCCTGCTGCGGTCGCTGCGCGAGGGTGCCGACGAGGTGTTCGTCGACGACGAGACCGCGGCGCGGGCCCGTGCCTCGGTGCAGCGCATGATCGAGATCGGCAAGCCGGGCGGCGGCGAATGACCGAGGTTAGCGACTTTCAGTCGAAAACTTGCGCTTGGGAGGCCCGCGCGGATCTGCTCGTGCTGGGCAGTGGTGTCGCCGGGTTGACGGCGGCGCTGCGGGCTCAGGAGCTCGGTCTGCGCGTGCTGGTGGTGACCAAGGCGGCGGTCGAGGACGGTAACACCCGCTGGGCTCAGGGCGGTGTCGCCGTAGTGCTCGACGGTGAGCACGAAGAGGGCGACTCGGTGGCTCGCCACGTGGAGGACACGCTGACGGCGGGCGCCGGGCTCTGCGACGCCGACGCGGTGCGGGCGATCCTGCACGCCGGGCCGCGTTCCGTGGCCTGGCTGCGTGACGTGGGCGCGCGGTTCGACCCCGCAGCTTCGGGCTTGCTGGCGCGCACCCGCGAAGGCGGGCACAGTGCTTTCCGCGTGATCCACGCGGGCGGGGACGCGACGGGCGCGGAGGTGGAGCGGACGCTTGTCGCCGAAGCGACCGGCCGCAGGCTCCCCGTGCTCGAAGGGCACATCGCGGTCGACGCGCTCCTGACGCCCGTAGGTGACGTCGCGGGCGTAACGGTTCTCGACGCCAACGGAGTGCCTGGCCTGCTTCGCGCTCCTGCGGTGCTTCTCGCGACAGGCGGTCTGGGGCAGCTGTACCAGGCAACGTCGAATCCGGAGATAGCGACCGGCGACGGGCTGGCGTTGGCGTTGCGGGCCGGTGCGCAGGCGGCGGATCTCGAGTTCGTGCAGTTCCACCCGACCGTGCTGTACACGCCTGGCGCGCGTGGCCGTTGCCCACTGGTCACAGAGGCCGTGCGCGGTGAAGGAGCGGTGCTGATCGACGGCGCCGGCGAGTCGGTGATGCGGGGCGTGCACCCGCTGGGCGACCTCGCGCCGCGTGACGTGGTGGCCGCGGCCATCACCCGCCGTGCCGCGGAAGCGCCCGGCGGCGTGGACGATCACGTTTTCCTTGACGCCACCGGGGTTTCCGCCTTCGACAGCCGGTTCCCGACCGTGTACTCGGCGTGCCGGGCCATCGGCGTGGACCCGGCGCGGGACCCGATCCCGGTCACTCCCGCTGCGCATTTCGCCTGCGGAGGCGTGGTCGCGGGCACCGACGGGAGGACGACCGTGCGCGGCCTGTACGCCGCGGGCGAAGTGGCGCGGACGGGTCTGCACGGCGCGAATCGCTTGGCCTCCAACAGTTTGCTCGAAGGCCTGGTCACCGGCACGGCGGTCGCGGAGTCGGTCGCCGCGGATCTCGCGGCCGGGCTGCTCGCCGATCCGAAACAGGCCCGCGCGCCCCGGCCGAGGCTGGCGCCGGTCGCGGAGCGGGACGCGCTACAGCGGGTGATGAGCCGGTACGCGGCGATCGGGCGGGACGAAGAAGGGCTCAGCGTGGTGGGTTCCGTGCTCGATCTGTCCACACAGGACACTCGGCTCGGCACGCACCGGGAGGTCGAGGACGCGGCGTTGACCCTGGTCGCGCAGGCGCTGGTGGCCGCCGCGGCGCGCCGCACGGAATCCCGTGGCTGCCACGTGCGTTCGGACTTCCCGCAGCGGAACGAGGTTGCCTGGCAGCGCAGTCAGCTCATCCGGCTCAGCCCGTCCGGGCAGCCGGTGCTGGCCGATCCGGTGGAAGCGATGGGAGTGGCATGACGGAGTTGGACACGGACGACGTTCGCAGAGTGGTCGAGCTGGCGCTCGCGGAGGACCTGCGCTACGGCCCGGACGCGACGACGGCGGCCACCGTGCCGGAGGACGCGAAGGCGCTGGCGGAGATCGTTCCGCGGGCCACGGGAACGGTCGCCGGTGTGCCCGTGGCGCTGGCGGTTTTCGACGCCGTGCTGGGCGGGAAGTACGAGGTGCTCGCCGCGCGCAAGGACGGGAGCCGGCTCGTCGCCGGGGAGCCCGCGCTGGTCGTGCGCGGCTCCGTGCGCGGGCTGTTGACGGCCGAGCGCACGGCGCTGAACCTGCTGTGCCACCTGTCCGGGATAGCGACCACCACCGCGGCCTGGGTGTCCGAAGTGGACGGTACCGGATGCGCGATCCGGGACTCCCGCAAGACTTTGCCGGGGTTGCGGCTGCTCCAGAAGTACGCGGTCCGTTGCGGTGGCGGGGTGAACCACCGGATGGGCCTCGGTGACGCGGTGCTGATCAAGGACAACCACGTGGTGGCCGCCGGTTCGGTCACGGCGGCGCTGGCGGCGGCGCGCGAGCACGCGGCGGGGCTGCCGTGCGAGGTCGAGGTGGACACTCTCGATCAGCTGTCCGAAGCGCTCGCGGCCGGTGCCGACGAGGTGCTGCTGGACAACTTCACCCCGGAAGCCTGCGCCGAGGCCGTCCGCGTCCGGGACGAGGTCTCCCCGAAGACCCGGCTGGAGGCGTCCGGCGGGCTGAAGCTCGAGAATGCCCGCGCGTACGCCGAGTCCGGGGTCGACTTCCTCGCGGTCGGGGCGCTGACGCACTCCTCGCCGGCGCTGGACCTCGGCATGGATCTGCACTGACGGTCGGAAGTTCCCCGCTGCGTTATATTGCGTGTCAGTAACCACCGGGGGTGGATTTTGGCGCGTGGCGGACACTTCCTGGCCGCACTGCTGCGGCAGGGCGCGCCCGTCCTCGCGTCCACCCCGCGCGACATGCCCGCGCAGGTGGACGACGAGGAGCCGGTCCCGGCGCTGCGCCGGATGGGCGCGATGGCCGCCAGCGAGGTGGACGAACCGCGCGACCCGCTGATGATCCGGGCCACCCGCTACGCCGTGCTCCTCCCGCTGGCGTACCGGATCTTCCTGTTGCCGGTCGTCTGGCTGTCGATGGTCATCGGGAGCGGGGCGGCGGCAGTGCCCACCGTGCTGGCCTGGGTCGGCTTCGCGGGCAACATCGCCAGCGTCGTGTGGGTGCTGCGCGTCCCGGATCAGCGCGGCAGGGTCACCAAGCTGTTGCTGTACGCCGACATCGTGTACGCGCTCGTCGCCACCGTCCTCGTCGGTGACGCGGTGCCCGCCGAGCTGTTCTGGCCCGGCAGCTGGATCGGTGTCGTCTACCTGACCGGCACGGTGGCGCTGTGGACGATGAGCCGTGGCGTCGGCGCCGGGCTTTTCGTTGCGCTGCTTGGCTTCGCGGCGCAGTGCCTGGCCGTGTGGCTGGCGCCGCTGCCGGACTCCGGGGCACACGAGGCCGCCGGTCTGGTGCGCAACGGCGGGTTGTTGCTGGTCGCCGCTGTCACCGGCATCGGCTCGCTCGTGCTGCTGGGCCTCGCGACCCGGCTCGCGCTCGCGATCGGCCTCCGGCTCGGGCACGACGCGGAGCGGGTGCGCACCGAACGAGCCCTGCACGACACCGTTCTCCAGGCGCTGGAAGCGATCGCGCTCTCCAGCGACGCGGACGCCGCCGACCCGCGGGACCAGCTGGTCCGTGTCCGGCAGGCCGCGCGCGGGCAGGCGAACGAGCTGCGCCGCGTCCTGCGGGAGAGCGTCGCGCCCGACGGGCTCGCGGCCGAGCTGGCCTCGATCGCCACGGAGATGGCCCGTGACGGCCTGCGCGCGGAGCTGTCGCTTTCCGACATCGGAGACGACAGGCTTTCCGACGTGCGCCGGGTTGCGGTGCGGGACGCCGCGCGCGAAGCCTTGCGCAACACCATCAAGCACGCGGGCACGCACGAAGTCGTGCTGCGGATGGAAGAGCTCGACGGGGGCGTCGCGGTGATCACCCGCGACCACGGCGTCGGCTACGACGAGGACGAGCGGCCGGCGGGTTTCGGGGTGAGCGAATCGATGCGGGCGCGGCTGGCCGAGGTCGGCGGGTGGTGCCGGATCGAATCCCGGCCCGGCCGCGGCACCCGCGTCACGCTGTGGGTTCCTCGCTGACTCCGGGCAGGTGGCTGTTCGCGCGCCGCACCAGGTACGCCAGCTCCGGGATCTCCACCACTTCACGGCCCGCGGCGCGCAGCAGCTCCGTGCCCTGCGCGTCGACGAACAGGTTCGGCTCGCGCCAGGCGAAGACGACGCGGGGGATACCGGCGTCGAGGATGTGCCGCGTGCAGCTGAGCGGCCGCGAAGCGCGGCTGCTGCACGGTTCGAGGGAGCTGTAGATGGTGGCTTCGGCGAGCCGGGGATCGTTGCCCAGCTTGGCGAGCGCGGCTTCTTCGGCGTGGTCGTGCGGGTCGGTCTCGCCGGAGAAACCGGTGGCCAGCACGGTGTTCCGCGAGTCGGTGACGATCGAACCCACGCGGAACGTGGTCGACGGCGGGCAGTTCTCGGCCAGCTCGGCGGCTTCGCGGAGCCGTGTGAAGTCCGTGGCGCCCTGGCCTGTCAGGTAGCGCAGCAGTACGACGTCCCCGAGCTGCCGGGTTTCCGCGAGCAGCATCCGCCCTTGCGGGAAGCTGCCGGGCCCGACGAAGCGGGGCGCGCCGGCTTCGCCCACGAAGAAGGGCGCGATCACGAGCTGGAGTTCGTCGACGAGCCCTTCGGTGAAGAACAGCGTGTGGATCGCGCTGCCGCCCTCCACCATGAGCCGCTGGATGCCGCGCTCGGCGAGGTCGGCCAGCACCCGGTGGATGTCGAGCGGCTCGCCCGCGTCGACCACCGTCGCCGGCAGTTCGAGCCGGCGCGCCACGGAACTCGGTGCGTACACGAGTTTTTCGACGTCGCCGGTGGTGAAGAAGCCGGCCTCGGGGTCGAGCTTCCCGCTGCCGGTGATGGTGACCTTGACCGGGTTCGGCCCGGAGCGGCTGAGCAACCGCGGGTTGTCGGCGCGGATCGTGTTCGCTCCCACCAAGATCGCGTCGACGCCGCCGCGGACCTGGCCGACGCGCTCGAAATCCTCCGGGCTGGACAGGAGCAGCCGCTCGTCGCTCGTGTCGTCGAGGTAGCCGTCCAGGGAGGTGGCGGCCGAGGCCAGGACATAGGGGCGCTTGCTCACCCCTCGAACGTACTGGTCAGCGCGCGAGCGCGAGTGGCAGGCTGCGCCGGACCGCCCTTTCGTGCAAGCCGTACAGCGGCACCACGCGAAGCGGCAGCTCACGCGAGCGCGGCCGCCTGCGGTTCTTGACCACACGGATGGTCAGTTCCTGGCGCAGCCGCCCGAGGGAGTTGCGGCGCAGCGAGTACGACGTGACCGTGAACGCCGACCCGCGCGCGTACGTGCCGAGTACCGCTGCCGGGTCCTTCTCGCCGACCGGGACGAACCCGGCCTGGACGCTGCCTTCGGTGGCCCACGAGCGCCACCCGTCCAGGACCGAGCCGGGCCGGTCCTCATGCACGCCAAGGGTTTTGCGGAGTTCCGCGGCCAGCTCCCCGGCCTCCAGCACCGTGCCCGAGTAGCCGAGGTCGACGAGCGAGCCCAGTACCCCCAACGCCGCGCGAGCTGTGGCGCGAAGTTCGCCCAGCTCGCCGTTTCCCCTTGCCACGGCGGCGATCGGGGCCTCCGCGGGGCGGTAGCGCACGGCCAGCAGATACTCGCGCGCGTCGCCGTCGGCGCGGACGAGCACCTGCGCTCCGGCGAGCGGGATGTCGGCGTTGTCGCAGGCCTGGCGCAGCGTTTCGACGAGGATGGGAACGTCCGTGGAGCCCGCCGCGTCGAGCCGGATCACCGCCGACCAGCCGTCCCCGATGCCGACCACGCCGAACCTGTTGCCCGCCCGGTCGTGGTGCTGGCGCAGCCGCAGATCGGGCGCCAGCGCGAGCAGCGGGTCCCGGACCTCCCGGCGGTCGTCGTGTTGCAGGAGGCGGAAAGAAACCCAGACCAGCGACCAGTTCGCCAGATGCCGTCCGGCGAACCGGACCGAAGTCGCGAGGAAGACCAGGCACGCCAACGCGATCACCGTGGTGTGCAACGCCGCGCTGTGCCAGCTGAGCGCGATGGCGATCGCGGCGGCTTCCCACGCCACGACCTGGCCGCCGCGGATGGGCAGCAGCGCCGAGGGCAGGCGGCCTGTCCAGCGGTGGCGCGGGTTTCCGGCTCCCGTGACCGCGGGGAGCCGGGCATCGGCTGTGGTCAAGATCGACACCCTTCTGGTTCGCCGGTCCAGGATAAACGGCGGGAGGCCATTTTCTGCCGGTAAAAATAGCCACAGCGCACCGGGTTGCGTGATAATGGCGTGAACCGTTTCCCGTGGCCCGCAGGAGGTCAGCATGTCCGACCGGCCGCGGATCCGGGTGGGCGTGATCGAGGACCATCCGCTGTACCGGTCGGCCGTCGCCCGCGTGCTCAGCGAGGCGGCGGACATCGAACTGGGCGCCGTGGCGGATTCGGTGGGCAGCTACGCGGCGTTCCACGAACCGGCGGACGGGGTCGTGGTGCTGGACCTGAAACTGCGCGGGGTCACCGATGCGGCGGCGGTGCAGAAGGTGGTCGCGCTCGGGCAGCGGGTGCTGATCGTGTCCGCGCACGCCGGGCAGGATGAGGTGCTGCGCGCGATTTCCGCCGGGGCGCGCGGATATCTGTCCAAGGACGCCGATGGTGCCGACATCCTGCGTGCGGTCCGGGAGATCGCCGCGGGCGGCACTTACGTCTCGCCGACGCTGGCGTCGTTCCTGCTCAACGCGCAGCGCGGGGTGAAGAACGTGCTGTCGGACCGCGAGCGTCAGGTGCTCTCGCTGGTCGCCGCCGGTGAGCGGGACGCCGACATCGCCGAGGCGATGTCGATCAGCGTCCGCACCGTGCGCTCGTACCTGGAGCGCATCCGGGACAAGACGGGCCGCCGTCGCCGCCCCGAACTGACCCGGCTGGCAATCGAAGAGGGCATTTCCTAAGGGGTCGAAGATCGGCCGATCAACTGGCTGACCCGTTGCGGCGTAAGGCCCAGCACCACCGCGATCTCGCGACCGGACAACCCTGACCGGCCCAGCAGCCTGGCGACCTCGCGCTGTTTCGCGGCCGCTTCGCGTTGCCTGCGTTCGGCTTCTCTGACCTGAGCGCGAGCGGACTTGACCTGTTCGGTCAGCGCGCTGTCGAGCTGGGGCACGAGGTCCACGTCGAATGCCTGGTCATCGTCGAGATCGAGGGCGAAGGCGATGTACTCCCTGGCGGCGGCCTCAGCCTTGGACAGCGAAGCCACCTGGGTCACTCCGACGTTCTCGATGTGAAGCTCCCAGCCGCGTGCCCAGCGCTTGGCCGCGACAAGGTACGTGTCAGTCACTGCAGCCATCCCTCCCGCAGGCAGCCGAGTTTCTTGATGGTGTCCCGGACAACGCCGGGAGAGATGACCCTGTGGTTGGGGACGATCGCCCGATGTTTCCCGCAGGGGCACACCCATTTCTCGTGGCTCCCGCGAGTTCCGCCGTGGGTACAACCCATCTCGAGAAGCGCACGCCGTACCTCCCGATATTTCATCTGCCTTACCACGGAGGGTAATCTAGCCCCCCTTGATGCACAAGGTCCAGGGGGTCTAGATACCGCTGTCTTCGCAGGTGGAACCCTCTCGTTCGGTCAGTGCTCCGGCACCAGCACATCGAGCGCCGTGGTGAGGCGGCGGTTGCGTTCGGCGGCCGGGAGGCGACGGCCGAGCAGTCCTTCGACGAACACGACGATCGTCTCGACGACGCCGTCGAGTTGGTCGGCCGCCACATGCGGGGCGAGCAGGTCGGTGAGCCGTCGGCAGAGGCTCTGGTCGAACGCCCGCAGCAGGTCGGCCGCTGCCTGCTCCGTGGGCGCGCGCTCGAGCAGGGCCGCGTAGACGTCGTAGATCGCGGCGAAACGGTCGACGCCCCAGCGGATACGGCTGGCCACGCCACCCCGGGCGGGTGGGCCGGAGAAGGCGTCGGCGAACAACCGGGCGCACGCGGCGGTGAACAACTCGTCCCGCGAGGGGAAGTACCAGTACACCGCGGCGCGCGACAGGCCGAGGTCGCGCGCGATGCGGTTGACGGACAGCTCCTCGTGCCCGCCGTTGCGGAGCAGGCCGACTGCGTAGTCGAGGATCTGCTCCACCTTTTCGTCGCGGTCGAGTTCGGTTCGTTTGCGGGGCACCCCATCATCTTGACACGCTGTCTAGACCGCCATATGTTGACAGGGTGTCTAGATGGCGGCGAGCCCTGGTGACCGGGGCGTCGAAGGGGATCGGCGAGGCGATCGCCCGCCGGCTGGCGGCCCAGGGCGTCGATCTGGTGATCGTCGCGCGCGACCGGGAACGGTTGGACAAGCTCGCCGCCGAATGTGCCGGCGTCAGCGTGGAAGTCCTCGACGCGGACCTCGCCGATCCGCGGGGGCTGGCCAAGGTCGAGGCCCGCCTCGCCGCAACGCCGCCGGTGGACCTGCTGGTCAACAACGCCGGCTACGCCCGCACCGGCGCGTTCAAGGCGTTGCCGGTGGACAACGAGGCCTCGATCGTCGCCTTGAACGTGACCGCGTTGCTCCGGCTGACCCACGCCGCTGTCGGCGCGATGACCGGCAACGGCGGCGGCGCGGTGGTGAACATTTCCTCGATGGCCGGGTTGCAGCCGTACCCGCGGATGGCGACCTACGCGGCGACCAAGGCCTTCGTGAACAGCTTCACCGAGGCCGTGCACGAGGAAGCCCATGGCAGTGGCGTCACCGCGACAACCGTGCTGGCGGGGTTCGTGCGCACCGACCTGTCCGCGGGAATGCCCGAACTACGGCGAATCCCGCCGTGGCTGTGGATCACCCCGGACGCGGTGGCGTCCGCGGCGCTGGCAGGAGCGGGGCGCGGCAAACCCGTGGTGGTACCCAGCTTGCGGTTCCGCATGCTGGCCAAGGCGCTGGCGCTCCTCCCACGCCGGACGAAACGGCGCGCGGTCGGACGGGCCGCGCGACGGGCGGCCCGGTTGCTGGACGGAGCGGCCTGACGCGCCTGGGGATCGCGTTGCCGAACAGTGCGGCCGGACGCCATTCCCCGCTGGGCGATCGCGGCGGAGGAAGCCGGTTTCGCCACCGTGGGCACGGTGGGCCGCATCGCTTTCCCCGGGGTGATGGACACCGTCGCGCTGGCCGCGGCCGCCGCCGTCACGAGCCGCTTCGAGTTGCTCTCCCACGTGCTGCTGGCTCCGGTGTGGCCACCCGTGCTGCTGGCCAAGGAAGCCGCGGGCGCCAGTTTCGACCTGGCCCGCGCCGCCACGCAAACCGCTTTTGAAGCGCCTCCTAAGCGGCCGGAACCGGCGCGCCGCCGCCCATGCGCACCGCGATGCCCTCGCCACGCAGCGTTTTCCTGAACCACAGCAGGGAAATCACGATGGCCGCCCCGATCACGCTCCACGAGCCCGCGGTCGACACCATCAGGAAGTTGCCGACGCTCGCCTTCGCGAGGATCCACAGCGTGGTCACGCCGTTGGTCAGGAACACCAGCGCCCACAACAACGACAGCCGCCGGAACACGTGCTGCACCCGCGGATGTTCGGAGAACGCCGCCGGGAACGCGCAGAAGTCGTCGGCGAGCTTCGCGATGAACGGGCGGCCGAACGGCAGCGAACCGACCATCACGAACGCGATCAGAAAATTTTGCAGCGTCGGCTGCAGGAAGTAGAGGAAAACACTCCCCGTCATCAGGCCGAGCACGGTGCGTGCCACGAGGAGCGCCGTGGTGAGCAACAGCACGGCCGGGATCGGCTGGCGCAGCACGGCCCGGCGGCCCAGCGCGAGCAGCGACCACGACAGCGCGGCGATCAGCCCGCCGTCGAAGCTGACCAGCGTCAACAGCAGGTAGAACAAGCCGAGCGGCACGACGGTCGACTCGAGCAGGTGCTTCGCGCCCTGGCGCAGCAGGGACCCGAAGGCGGGCAGGTGGATCGTCAGGTGCGGCGGCATCGAACTCGCTGTCTTCTCGCGTGCCGGGGGGAGCACGGTGCGGGGCGGCGGGCTTGAGTCGACAAATGTACTAGCCGACCCTGTGAGGTCAGGGTCGGCTCCCAGTATCACTCCGGGAAATTTCCGGATCCGGGGAAGAGGTCCGCGGTGCTGTGATGTTCCTGTAAAGGGAGGTGCTGCGATGGCCGGGGAATGGACGAGTCTGGCGATAGCGGTCCCGGCCGCCGTCGTCGGCGCCGCGTTGATGGGGCTGGCTTCGGCCGCGCAGGCCAAGGCGACAAAGCAGGTGCCGCAAGGGAAAACGCTGCATCCGGGGCTGCTCGTGGATCTCGCGCACCGGCCGCTGTGGCTGGTCGGCATCGGCGCGACGATCGCGGGGTTGTTGCTGCAGGTCCTTGCGCTGGGCTTCGGTCCGCTGATGCTGGTGCAGCCGCTGCTGGTGACGGCGTTGCCGTTCGCGGGCATGTTCGCGGCGTGGCTGAGCCGCCGTCGCGCGGACCGCGTTGTCGTGCTGGGGACGTTGATCTGCGTGGCGGGACTGGCGGGGTTCCTGGCGCTCGCCCAGCCGACCGGCGGTTCGAACGACCTGGTCGGCGATGTCGGCCCACTGGCCGTGATCCTCGGACTGGTGGCGCTGGCGGGGCTCGGCCTGTCCACGGTGCTGCGGGGCGGCGGCCGCGTGCTCGGCTTGGCGCTGGCCACCGGCGTTTTCTACGGCGTGACAGCGGCGCTGATGAAAGTGGTCGCGGGTCAGCTACGCGAAGGCGCGGGGGTGCCGTTCACGCACTGGGCGCTGTACGTGGTGTGCGTCGTGGGGCCGATCGGATTCCTGTTGTCGCAGAACACTTTCCAGCAGGGCCGGATGATCTCGCCCGCGCTGGCGGTGATCACCACGATCGACCCGCTGATCGGCGTCGCCATCGGCATCGGGTGGATGGGGGAGTCCGCCTCGACCGGCACGGCGGTGCTGGCCGGGGAAATCGCCGCGGCGGCCGTGATCGTGGCGGGGATCGCTGTCCTCGCCCACCGCAGCAGCCACCTCGTGGCGCCGGCTAGCCCAGCCGCCGGTTCGCCAGAGCCCCGGTCGCCGCACGTGCTTTCCGGGTGACCTCCGGGTCCACGTCCACCACCAGCAGTTCCGGGCCGGGGCCCGCGGCGGCGTGCACGTGGCCGAAGCCGTCGGCCACCGTCGAGTAGCCGATGCCCGTGGGGGCCTTGGGGTTCACCTCGACCCCGGCCGCGGCGGGGTCGGCCTGGCCGCAGCCGAGCACCCAGCAGCCGGAGTCCAGCGCGCGGGCGCGCACCAGCACCTCCCACTGCTCGCGCTTGCCCTCTCCGGCGCCCCACGACGTCGGCACCACCACGGCCGTCGCGTCCTGGTCGCCGAGGCGGCGGAAGAGCTCGGGGAAACGGATGTCGTAGCAGGTGGCGAAACCGAGCGTCACGTCGTCGACGCTCGTGGTGACCACTTCGGTGCCCGCGGCGACGGTGTCGGACTCGCGGAAGCCGAACGCGTCGTAAAGGTGGATCTTGTCGTAGCCGAGGTGCCTGCCGAGCCCGGTGATCAGCAGCGTGTTGCGCACGCGGCCGTCGTCGGACGGGGTGAACATGCCCGCCACCACCAGCACCTCGTGCTCGTCGGCGATCGCGGCCACGGATTTCGCCCACGGCCCGTCGACCGGCTCGGCCAGCGGCTTGAGCGGCACCCCGAAGCGGACCATCGCGGCCTCCGGGAAGACCACCACCCGCGCGCCCTCGGCAGCGGCCCGCGCGACCCCGTCGCGGATCAGGCCGAGGTTCTCCGCCGGGTCGTCACTCGACGTGAGCTGGCACAGGCCGATCCGGAGCACGGCTACCTCCCTGGTCGTGGCTGGCTTCCCCACTCGTACCCTAGACCTATGCTGAACCGCACCGACCTGCGTGGAAAGGTCCCGTCCCCCGTCGAACTGCGTGCCACGCTGCCGCGCGCCGAGATCGATGTGGACGCGGCCCTGCATCAGGTCCGGCCGGTGGTGGAAGCGGTGCGTGACCGGGGTGTCGAGGCCGTGCTGGAGTACACGGAGAAGTTCGACAAGGTCCGCCCTGCCACGGTCCGTGTCCCCGCGGACGCGCTGAGCCGCGCGCTCGCGGAGCTCGCCCCGGAGGTCCGCGCCGCGCTGGAGGAGTCGATTGCGCGCGCCCGCGAGGTGCACGCGGATCAGCGCCGTCAGGACGTGACGACGAAGGTCACCGAGGGCGGCACGGTCACCGAGCGCTGGGTGCCGGTGGAGCGCGTCGGCCTGTACGCGCCGGGCGGCCTGGCGGTGTACCCGTCGAGCGTGGTGATGAACGTCGTGCCGGCGCAGACGGCGGGCGTCGGCTCGCTGGTGCTGTGCACGCCGCCGCAGGCCGAGTTCGGCGGCAGCCCCCACCCGACGACGCTCGCCGCCGCGGCGCTGCTGGGCGTGGACGAGGTGTGGGCCGTCGGCGGCGCGCAAGCGGTTGCGCTGCTCGCGTACGGCGGCACGGACACCGACGGCGCGGAGCTGCAGCCCGTCGACCTGGTCACCGGCCCCGGCAACATCTACCTCACCGCGGCGAAGCGGATGCTGCGCGGCCTGATCGGCATCGACTCCGAGGCCGGCCCGACGGAGATCGCGATCCTCGCCGACGAGACGGCCGACGCCGGGCACGTGGCGGCCGACCTGATCAGCCAGGCGGAGCACGACACGCTGGCCGCGAGCGTCCTGGTCACCACGTCGGAGGAGCTGGCCGACGCGGTGGACACGGAGTTGAAAGCCCGCGTCGCCGCCACGAAGCACAGCGAGCGGGTAGCGCAAGCGTTGGGCGGCAAGCAGTCCGGCACGGTGCTGGTGTCCACAGTGGACGAAGGTCTGCGGGTGGTGGACGCGTACGCGGCCGAGCACCTGGAGATCCAGACGGCCGACGCGCGCGGCGTCGCGGCGAGGGTGCGCAACGCGGGCGCGGTGTTCGTCGGCCCGTACGCCCCGGTTTCGCTCGGCGACTACTGCGCGGGCTCGAACCACGTGCTGCCCACCGGCGGGTTCGCCCGGCATTCCTCGGGGCTGTCCGTGCAGAGCTTCCTGCGCGGCATCCACGTGATCGACTACAGCGAAGCGGCGTTGCGTGAGGTGGCGGGCAAGGTCGTCGCGCTCGCCAACGCCGAAGACCTGCCCGCGCACGGTGAAGCCGTGACAGCGCGTTTTTCCCAGGAGGACCGGTGACCGCCGAAGACGTGACCCTGGCGGATCTGCCGCTCAGGGAGGATCTGCGCGGCCGTAGCCCGTACGGCGCGCCGCAGCTGGACGTACCGGTCCGGCTCAACACCAACGAAAACCCGTACCCGCCGCCGCAGGCGCTGGTGGACGACGTGACGGAGGCCGTGCGCGAGGTGGCCGCCGGGCTGCACCGCTACCCGGACAGGGACGCCGTCGCGCTCCGGCAGGACCTGGCGGACTACCTGTCGGTGTCCACCGGTGTGCTGCTCTCGGAGCAGAACCTGTGGGCTGCCAACGGATCCAACGAGGTCCTGCAGCAGATCCTGCAGGCGTTCGGCGGCCCCGGCCGCACGGCGCTCGGGTTCGAGCCCTCGTACTCGATGCACCCGATCATCGCCGCGGGCACCCGCACGGAGTGGGCGCCGACGCCGCGCCGCGCGGACTTCTCGCTGGACGTCGCGCGGGCCGCCGAGATCGTGGCCGAGCGCAAGCCCGACGTGGTCTTCGTGACCAGCCCGAACAACCCGACCGGCGGCTCGATCCCGTTGGCGGAGCTGGAAGCGGTGCTGAAGGCGGCGCCGGGGATCGTGGTGGTGGACGAGGCGTACGCCGAGTTTTCCTCGCAGCAGAGCGCTGTCGCGCTGCTGGACGAGTACCCGGCGAAGCTGATCGTCTCGCGCACGATGAGCAAGGCGTTCGCGTTCGCCGGCGGCCGGCTCGGGTACCTGGCCGCGGCGCCCGCGGTCGTGGACGCGCTGCAGCTGGTGCGCCTGCCGTATCACCTTTCGCTGCTCACGCAGGCCGCCGCGCGGGCCGCGCTCCGGCACGCGGACGAGACGCTGGCCACGGTCGCGAAGCTCGCCGCGGAGCGGGATCGCATGGTGGAAGCCTTGCTGGGGCTCGGTTTCACGCCGGTGCCGAGCGACGCCAACTTCGTCCTGTTCGGACAGTTCTCCGACGCGAAGGCGAGTTGGCAGTCCTATGTGGACAACGGGGTGCTGATCCGTGACGTCGGCATCGAGGGGCACCTGCGGGTGACCATCGGCACCCCGGAAGAGAACGACGCGTTTTTGGCCGCGAGTAAGGAGATCCCCCGGTGACTCGGGTCGGGAAAATTGAGCGGACCACCAAGGAGTCCTCGATCTCGGTCGTGCTCGACCTCGACGGCACGGGCGAGGTGGAGATCAACACCGGCGTGCCGTTCTACGACCACATGCTCACCGCTTTCGGCGCGCACGGCTCGCTGGACCTGAAGGTCGAAGCCAGCGGGGACACGCACATCGACGCGCACCACACGGTCGAGGACACCGCGATCGTGCTGGGGCAGGCGATCCGCCAGGCGCTGGGCGACAAGAAGGGCATCCGCCGTTTCGGCGACTGCTACATCCCGATGGACGAAACCCTCGCCCACGCCGCGATCGATGTGTCGGGCCGCCCGTACTGCGTGCACGTGGGCGAGCCGCCGGAGTTCAACACCTTCACCATCGGCGGCAACTATCCGTTCGTGCTGAACAGGCACGTGTTCGATTCACTGTCGTTCCACGCGCAGATCGCGCTGCACGTACGGGTCCTGCACGGGCGGGATCCGCACCACATCGCGGAAGCGCAGTACAAGGCGGTGGCCCGCGCCCTGCGGGCCGCCACGGAGCCGGACCCGCGAGCGGGCGGCATCCCGTCGACGAAGGGTGTGCTTTGAGCAAAGAGGTCGTCGGCGTCCTGCTGCTCGCCTTGGCCGGGTTCCTGGTGGGCGGCGTCTACACCACGTGGAAGACGGCCAAGCTGCTCGCCGGGCTGCTGCTCATCGCCGCGCTGCTCGCCATCGGCGGGGCGATCGCCTGGTTCGTCGGCTGAGCCTGCGTGCGCACGGCGTCGTTGATCCCCCATTTCGGCGGGAACCACGGCGTGGGCATCGGCTCGGCGGCGGGGCGGTAGCGCTGTTTGATCCGCGTCCGGCCGGAAATGCCCTCGACGCCGGGATGCGCCACCCTGGCGTATTTGCCGACTTCGCAGAACAGGTTCTGGCAGTCGATCAAGTGCAGGTCCCGGCCGCCGAGTGACGCGAAGTCCAGGCGGAGGCGGGCGAAATGCTCGTGCTGCGTGGCGACGGTATAGGCGATGATCTCGTTCTCGATCCCGGTCGCCGCGGGGCCGAAGCATTTGCGGATACCGTCTTTCGCGCCCGGCCCGGCGACGACGAACTCGTTCTCGGAATGGTCGAGCACGCTCGTGTAGTTCAGATCGACCGTGAACTGGTAGCCGAGGAAGTCCCCGATTCCCGGATACCGCCGAAGTTCGCCGAACACGTCCGAAAGCCCTTGCGCCCGCAGGATTTTCCCCGGTAGGCCGTCGCGGATCATCGTTTCCGCGAGCAGCAGGTGGTCGGTGTGCTTGCGCGCGCCGCCGAGCCTGGGCGGCGGGATCACGTAGGCCGCCGAATAGAGCGGTTCCGTGGCCGCGTCGAGCACCTTCCCGGCGTGCCCGGGATTCCAGTCGCGCCAGGTGATCGGGCCCAGGTTTCGCTCCAGCAGGCGCCAGGTCCCGATCTTGTTGAAGAACTTGAACAGCAGCACCCGAAACACGATGTCCACCGGTTCCTGGCTGCCGCCGTAAGCTACTTCCTGAATGCAGAACTGGCTGACGCGATCGGCGGCCCGGTAGCAGTTGGTGAACCGGTGCTGCCGCAGAATTTCGTCCCCCGGGCCCGGTCCGCCGGAATACCGCGCGAAGTACAACTGCTGCCGCACGGCGGCGAAACGCCAGTACGTGTCGAAAACCGGACCGGGCGTCAGCGCGCGGCCGGCGACGGTGATCGGGTCCATCGGCCCAACCTACCGCCGCCGACCGTGCTCACGCGTTCTCGAGCACCTTGTCGTCGTCGAGGCGCTTGGTCAGCTTTTCGCCCTCGACGTCGACGTTGGGCAGCACCCGGTTCAGCCACTTCGGCAGCCACCAGGCCTTCGCGCCGAGCAGCGACATCACCGCGGGCACGATCGTCATCCGCACCACGAAGGCGTCCACGAGCACACCGAACGCGAGCGCGAACCCGATCGACTGAATCAGCGTCGTGTCGGCGAGCACGAACCCGGCGAACACGCTGATCATGATCAACGCCGCGGCCACGACCACCCGCGAGCCGTGCCGGAACCCGGTGACCATCGCCTCCTGTGGCGCGGTGCCGTGCACGTGCTCCTCGCGCATCCGGGTCACCAGGAACACCTGGTAGTCCATCGCGAGCCCGAACAGCACGCCGATCAGCAGGATCGGCAGCATGCTCATGATCGGCGCCGTCGACTCCACCCCGAGCAGCGAGTCCAGCCAGCCCCACTGGAACACCGCGACCACGGCGCCGAACGTCGCGATCACCGAACCGAGGAAGCCGAGCGTGGCCTTGAGCGGCACCACGACCGAGCGGAAAACCAGCATCAGCAACAGGAACGCGAGCCCGACGATCAGCAGCAGGTAGGGCAGCATCGCGTCCGCGAGCTTTTCCGACACGTCGATCTGCAACGCCGTCTGGCCCGTCACCGACAGCTCCGCGCCGTCATTCACCGGCAGGCCCCGGATGTCGCTCACGAGCTGTTCGGTTTCGGTACTGCTCGGACCGCTCTTCGGGATGACGGTGAACATCGCGGTGTCACGCTGCGCGTTGTACTGCGGCTGTGTCACGGTCGCGACATCGCCGAGCCGGGAGATCTCGTCGGCCGCCCCCGTCGCGGCGGCCGTCGTCGCGTCGGACAGGACCACGACGAGCGGACCGTTCAGGCCGGGGCCGAACCCGGAGCTGACGAGGTCGTATGCCTTGCGCTGCGTCGAATCCGGCGCCGCGGTCGCGTCGTTGGGCAGGCCCAGCTGCATGTCCAGCGCGGGGATGGCGATCACCAGCAGACCGGCGACGGCGGCGAGCAGCACCGGCACCCGGCGCTTGGCCACGAACCTCGCCCAGCGCTCGCCGTTGGTCCGCCCGGTCGCCTTTTTCTGTTTCCTGCCAAGGACTTTGCGGCCCGCGAAACCCAGCATCGCAGGCAGCAGGGTGAGCGCGATCAGCACCGCGACGGCCACCGTCGCGGCGGCCGCGATGCCCATCTGGCCCAGGAACGGGATGCCGACGACGGTCAGCCCGACGAGCGCGATGATCACCGTCAGCCCGGCGAACACCACCGCCGAACCCGCCGTGCCGACGCTTCGCGCGGCCGCTTCCTGTGGTTCGTGGCCTTCGCCCAGTTCGTGCCGATAGCGCGAGACGATGAACAACGCGTAGTCGATGCCGACCGCGAGGCCCAGCATCAGCGCGAGGATCGGGGTGTTCGAGTTGAGCTCGGTGAACCCGGAGACCGTCATGATCCCGGCCATCCCGACGCCGACGCCGATGAGCGCGGTCAGCAGCGGAAGGCCCGCGGCGAGCACGGAACCGAACGTCACGGTCAGCACGATCGCCGCGACGATCACGCCGAGTCCTTCCGTGGCACCGGTTTCCGGCATGGCCTGCAGCGCGTCACCGCCGAATTCGACCGTCAGCCCGGCCTTCCGCGCGTCTTCGGCGACCGAGGTCACGGCCTCACGATCGCTGTCGGTCAGCTCCGAGGCCTGCACCCCGTAGCTGATCTGCACCAGCGCGACGCCCTTCGGCGAGACCATCCCGGTCTGGAAGGGATCGGTGACCGACTTGGCCTTCGGCGCGGACTTCAGCTCGTCCACGAGATGTTCGACCGCGGCCTTGTTGTCTTCGGTGGTGAGCTGCTGGCCCTCGGGCGCGGCGATCGCCACCCGCGCTGTCGCGCCGCCGACGCCCGCCTGCGGGAAACGCTCCTTGAGGTGGTCGATCGCGCGCTGCGCCTCGGTGCCGGGGATGGTGACCGAGTTCGACATCTGCCCGGACAGCGTCAGCGCGCCGAGGCCGAGCACGGCCAGCACGACCGCCCACACGGCGGCCACGAGCCAGCGGCGCCGGAACGAGAACCGCGCCAGACGGTAGAGAAGGGTGGCCACAGGGGACTCCAGAGATAGCTCGTCCGTCATGCCTTCGAGTGACTTCGAAGCTAGCCAAACGGCTAGGAGATTACAAGCCGATCGGCTAGCGTGTGACTAGCCGCACGGCTAGCAGCTTCTCGGTTGTCGTGATCGCCGGGCGGCACGTATCCTCTGCGTGCTCGGGAGGAGAGGCCATGACAGCCGGACCGGCGACCGTATCCACCGGTGGCCAGGAGGACACGCGGACGCGCCTGCTCGGCACCGCGTTGCGGCTGTTCACCGAACACGGGGTCGAGGGCACTTCGCTGCAGATGATCGCCGACGCGCTCGGGGTCACCAAGGCCGCGGTGTACTACCACTTCAAGACCAAGAACGAGATCGCCGAAGCGGTCGCGGAGCCCGGGCTGAAGGAGTTGAACGAGGTGGTCGAGGAGGCCACCCGGCAGCGCCGCCGCGGGCAGCAGGTCGACCATCTGCTCACCGGTTTCGTGGACGTGGTGGTGCATCACCGCGCACTCATCGCGTTGTTCAACCGGGACCACGGCGTGCTGCGTTCGGTCACCAAGTCCTGGGCGGGCGAAGAGAACTTCGGCGAGCGGATCCTCGAGATCCTGATCGGCCCGGACGGAGACGTGAACCGGGCCGTGGCGGCCCACGCGGCCATCGCCGGAATCGCGCTCACGGGCGGCGCGCCCGAGTTCGCCGAGTTGGACGACGACACGCTGCGCGAGCATCTTCTTGATGTGGGGCGGAAACTGCTCGGCAGGCCGAGGCGCGTCAGCTGAGCGGCAGCTTCAGGAACGTTGCCGTTTCCGCGAACCCCAGTTTCACGTAGTAGTCGCGGGCGCGGCGGGTCGGCACCGTCACCTCGACCGCCCCGGCGGCGCGCGCCCTCTCGATGATCGCGTTCACCAGTGCCCGGCCGACGCCGCGGCCACGCTGTGCCGGATCGACCATGAGCTCCTGCAGTTCGGTCACCGGGCCGTTGGCGTAGAGCACCAGGAACCGGGCGGCCAACGCGTAACCGATCACTTTCCCGTCGTCCTCGGCGACGAGGAGATCGGTGCTGTCGTAGGTCATGACCGACAGCAGCTGTTCGTAGTTGCGGTCGAACGCCGCGCGCCGGGGGTGGTAGCTGGTGGCGAAACCTTGCAGCAGAAGGAAAACCGCGTCCGCGTCGGTGACGTCGGCCGGCCTGGTGCGGATGGTGCTCATCGTGCTCGCTCCGGGATGCAGAGGAATTCCGGCGGCACCCGCTCCGTCGGTGCCGGGCCGGGACTCGTGGCCGGAACGGGTCATCCCGGCCGCGTCGCCTCCAGGATGACAGGTTTCCCGCGCCGGGGCGGTTTCGGGAAATAGTCACGATTCTCGGGTCTTCCCCGGCCCGTTCGCCGGCTCAAGGAACGTCTCGTCGCGCAAAACTGTCGGTGGCTGGTGGTAAGCAGTACGTAAGCAAGAACTGGGAGGAAACCATGCGAAACGTCGTCGCCGTGGAAGCACACGTGGCCGGTCTGCACGAGCAGTGGAGCGCGCCGCGGCCGCGTGAATGCCTGACGTGTTATGTCGGCAGGATGCTCGCGGATTTCGGCTGTGACAACACTTTGCGCTGGGTCGGGCGCTGGCGCGAGCACAACGCCCCGAGGGCCACGGCGCTGGAACGGCGGCTGGCCGGGCGTGGCGCGCGATGTGATTGCGAGGTGGCGCTGAAGCTGTATCCGGACGAAATCCAGGGCGCCGATCCACCTGTGCCGTGTGCTGGTGTTTCGCGGCGCGGGTCGACGAAGCCGTGCGGGCTCAGGCGCCGCCCTCCATCGCCGGCTTGAGCAGCCGTGCGCCGGGGCCGAAGCGGGCCAGCTGGTCGTCCTGGTTGTAGAGGCCGCACATACGAAGGGAGAGGCAGCCGCAGCCGACGCATCCGGTGAGGCGGTCGCGCAGGCGCTGGAGTGCGTCTATGCGGGCGTCGAGCTCGTCCTGCCAGTTGCGGGAGAGGCGTGCCCAGTCGGCTTTCGTGGGCGCGTGGTCGTGGGGGAGGGTGGCCAAGGCCGAGCTGATTTCCTCGAGGCTGAGGCCCACTCGTTGCGCGGCGCGGATGAAAGCGATGCGGCGCAGGACGGTGCGGGAGTACCGGCGCTGGTTGCCCGACGAGCGCTCGGAGGAGATCAGCCCGCGGTCTTCGTAGAACCGCAGCGCGGTGTGCGGGACGCCGCTGCGCTCCGCGACCTGCCCGATGCTGAGGTAGTCGGCAAGCTTGGTCACGTCACCAGCCTAGCCTTGACTTCAACTTAAGTCGAGGTTGGCCGATGTGGCGCCGCTCGCCCCCGGGGTGACCCGGAATGGTCCAGTCCACAGGAGAAGCTCGCGCTGAGCTGCGCGAGGAAGAGCGGAATGGGAGGTTGCGTTTCCATAAAGGACGCGGCGCAATGCGCCGCACCCCGGCCGGTGCGCAAAACCGGCCGACACACCCACGCCACGGGGGGATTTCGTGGCGGTGCTTCGCTGCTTCGGGGCTTCGGCTCTTGGCGGGCTTGTCCACCGCGCGAAGCCGAGCCGTCGCGCCGGGAAGGCGCCGCGTGCTCACCAAGCGGTCGGTTTGGCTCGAGCCCGGAAATGCGTCACCTTCGCCTGGCTCCTCGTGCGCGCCCTGCCAGCGTGCGCCCATGCTCTGCGCGCCGTCATGGCCGTGGGCCCGGTGACCGTTCTGGACCGCGCTGTAGCGCCAGCCACAGCGCGGCGGACCGTTCCCAGCCAGCCCGCAGCTCGGCCAGCCCGCGCCACCGCACTCAGCCGGAGCCACTCACCGGCACCTCAGCCGAGCACGCCATCCCACCTCCCCTCGGCCCTGGGCGCCGAAAAATCCGCCCTCAGCCGAGAACGCGACCCCGTCTCCCCCTCGGCCCGGGGGCGCCGAAAAATCCACCCTCGACCGGGGCGCCGGAAAGACGTCACGGCATCCGGGCGGGCGCCGGCACGAGCACCTCCTGGGGCACCAAACGGACCAGCGACTCCGACGTCACCTGGAGGTCCTCCGCCGCCGCGGCGGCTTGGTCCAGTTCACTGCGCAAGTGCCGGTGCGCGGACGGCCCCAGCTCGTGCTCGCCGAGTCCGGGCGATTCCCGCAGCTGGTCGAGGATGCGCGTGAGCGCCGAGGCGGTGCAGGTCATCCCGCGCAGTAGCTCGCGCAGGTCTTCGGGCGCCAGCGCGCCCGCGTCGAACCGGCGCAGCGCGTCGGCCAGCTCTCGGGTGAGGCCGAGGACCTTCCGGTTGGTACGGCCGGTGCTTTCGGGGTGATTCTCGGGACTGCTCTGCGACAGCATGGTCACTCCCTCGGGCCTGCACTCCGCCGCCGGTATCGTCCGGCCACCGGGTGCGTGACCGGTGCCGACGTCGTTGGAGGCCGTTGTCCGCCCAGCCTAGACTGGACCCGTGACTAGCGTCGTGATTCTCGATTACGGTTCCGGGAACCTTCGTTCCGCCGAACGCGCGGTCCAGCGCGTCGGCGCGGAGGTCGAGGTCACCGCGGATCCCCAAGCGGCGCTGAACGCGGACGGTCTCGTGGTGCCCGGCGTCGGCGCCTTCGCGGCCTGCATCGAGGGGTTGCTTTCGGTCGGCGGGGACAAGATCATCGGCACCCGGCTGGCCGGCAGCCGCCCGGTGCTGGGGATCTGCGTCGGTATGCAGATCCTCTTCGAACGGGGCGTCGAGCACGGCGTGGAGTCGAAGGGCACCGGCGAGTGGCCGGGCACGGTCGACCGCCTGCACGCCGACGTCGTCCCGCACATGGGATGGAACACGGTGCGCGCGCCGGCGGATTCGGAGCTTTTCGCGGGCCTCAGCGCCGACACCCGCTTCTACTTCGTGCACTCCTACGCGGCGCGAAGCTGGGAGCTGGATTCCGGGCTGCCGGGCGCTCAGCCCAAGGTCACCTGGGCACACCACGGCGAGGACTTCGTCGCGGCCGCCGAGAACGGGCCGTTGTGGGCCACCCAGTTCCACCCCGAGAAGTCCGGCGACGCGGGCGCCCACCTGCTGGAGAACTGGCTGCGCACCCTCTGACGCACGTCACCTATAGTCACCCCGTGACTTTCACGCTCCTTCCCGCTGTTGACGTGGCCGATGGCCAGGCTGTCCGCCTGGTCCAGGGCGAGGCCGGTACCGAAACCTCCTACGGCGCCCCGCTGGACGCCGCACTCGCCTGGCAGCGCGACGGCGCGGAGTGGATCCACCTCGTCGACCTCGACGCCGCGTTCGGCAAGGGCTCCAACCGCGAGCTGCTCGCCCAGGTGGTCGGTGAGCTGGACGTGCAGGTCGAGCTTTCCGGCGGCATCCGCGACGACGCCTCCCTCGAGGCGGCCCTCGCCACCGGTGCCCGCCGCGTGAACCTCGGGACGGCGGCACTCGAGGACCCGGCGTGGACGGCGAAAGCCGTTGCCACGTATGGGGATCGCGTCGCCATCGGGCTCGACGTGCGGATCACCGAGCAGGGCCACCGGCTCGCCGCCCGCGGCTGGACCCGCGACGGCGGGGATCTGTGGGAGGTGCTGGAGCGCCTGGACCGCGACGGCGCCACCCGCTACGTGGTCACGGACGTGAGCAAGGACGGCACGCTGAAGGGCCCGAACCTCGACCTGCTGCGCGAGGTCGCCGCTCGCACCGACGCGCCGGTGATCGCTTCCGGTGGCGTGTCCAGCCTCGACGACCTGCGCGCCCTCGCCGGACTCGCCAACGATGGCGTGGAAGGTTCGATCATCGGCAAGGCGCTGTACGCGGGCGCGTTCACGTTGCCGGAGGCCCTGGCCGCCGTTCGGTGATTCGTGTCGGACGGCTCTTTAAACCTGGTGGTGGCGTGGCGGCGGAGTCGCAGCCGCAACCCTCGAGAACTCGCAACCCTCGAGAACTCAGGCCTCCAGCGCGATCGCGATACCGACCGTGCGGTCCTCCGGCCCGCGGAGCCGGCTGAAGAACATCGTCACGCGGCCGACGATGCCGTACTTCCGCTCGATCGCGCGCCGCACGCGCTCCGTATCCGCCGCGTCGAGCAGGCGGGCCTGGCCGGCCACCGCGGGCCCGTGCGTCTTGCTCCCGCGGAAGTCGCACGCCTGCACCTGCACCTTGCCGTCCCGGCGGATGCGTTTGACCTTGCCCGACTGCCGCTCGGTCCACAGCACCAGCTCATCACCCTCACCCGCGAGCCACACCGGCGTGCCCACCGGCGTCCCGTCCTTGCGGTAGGTGGTCAGCAACACGTACTTCTCGTCGCCCAGTCGTCGCGCCTCAGCATTCATAGCGCCCAAAATAGCCCGGATCACGGCGTCCGGCGCCGCAACGTGGCCGCACCGAGCACCAGCGCCAGCAGCACACAGCAGGCGACGATCACCAGATCCCGCACCAGCGTGAGGTCCACAGTGGACGATCCGGTCACCCGGCCCAGCGCCTCCACGGCGTAGGAAAGCGGCATCACGTTCGACAGCCAGTGCAGCACCCACCCCATCGAGTCCCGCGCGGCGAACAGCCCGCACAACAGGATCTGCGGCAGCACGAACACCGGCATGAACTGGATCGCCTGGAACTCGGTGCGGGCGAAGGCACTGACGAACAACCCGAGCGCCATCCCCAGCAACGCGTCCAGCACGGCGATCAGCAACAGCAGCCACCACGACCCCTGGATGTCCAGGCCCAGCCAGGCGAGCGAGAGCCCCGCAGCCACCGCCACCTGCAGCACCGCGAGCAGCCCGAAAGCCAGCGCATACCCGAACAGCAGATCCAGTTTGCCCAGCGGCAACGTCATCAGCCGCTCCAGCGTGCCGCTGGTGCGTTCGCGCAGCGTGGTGATCGAGGTGATCAGGAACATGATCGTGAACGGGAAGACCCCGAGCAGCGCCGGCGCCGCGTGGCTGAACATCGGCTGCGAGTTGAACACGTAGCGCAGCAGCACCATCAGCAGCGACGGCACCACGATGAGCATCACGACGGTGCGCGGATCGTGCCGAAGCTGGGTGAGGATCCGCCGCGCGGTGGCGAGTGTGATCGACGGGTTCATGAGCGTGCCGCCTCCTGCTCTCGGATCAGCCGCAGGAAAGCCTGCTCCAGATCCACCGCGCCGGTGCGCTCGCGCAGTTCGGCGGGGGACTGGTCGGCCAGCAGCCTGCCGTCGCGCATGAGCAGCAACCGGTCGCATCGCGCGGCTTCGTCCATCACATGACTGGAGACGAGCAGCGTCGTGCCGCCCGCGGCGAGTTCGCGGAACAGCTCCCACAACGTGTCGCGCAGCACCGGGTCCAGCCCGACCGTCGGCTCGTCGAGCACCAGCAGCTCCGGGTTGCCGAGCAACGCGATCCCGAGGTTCGCGCGGCTGTGCTGCCCGCCGGAAAGGTTGCCGACGAGGCTGTGCGCCTCGCCGTCCAGCCCCACTTCCGTGATCACTCTGTCCACATCGGACTCAGGCGCGCCCAGTACCGCGGCGAAATACCGCAGCGCCTCCGTCACCGTCAGATCGGCGTAGATCGCCGGACTCTGTGTGGCATAACCGATCTTGCGCCGCAACGCCTTGCTGCCCGCGGGCAGGCCGAGCACCGTCACGGTGCCACCGGCGACGATCTGCACGCCGACGATCGAGCGCAGCAACGTGGTCTTCCCGCACCCGCTCGGCCCGAGCAGCCCGGTGATCACCCCGCGCGGCACCTCGCACGCCACCCCGCGGACGACTTCGCGCCCGCCTCGCACCACTCGCAGCCCGTCGACGACGACGGCCGAATTAGCCATGCGTTTAATTCTGCGCGCGGACCGTGACCCGGGTCAAGACCGGACGGACTCAGACTTCGCCGAACCTGGCCAGTGACAGCGCCGCCGCGACCGCGAGGACGAACCCGCACACGGCGACGGCGCCGAACCCGGCCCTGGTCGTGTCGCCGAGCGCCAGCACGCCGATCAGCGAAGGCAGCACCGTCTCGCCGACCACCATCAGTGCCGTCGCGGTGGTGACGCTTCCGCGCTGCAACGAGGAGGCGAAGAACAACATCGCCAGCGCGCCCGCGGCGGCGACCGTGTACGCGGCGGGATCTGTCAGCACCGCCATCAGACTGCTCGTCGACACCACGCGTCCGGCGAGCGCGACCATCCCGAAACAGAGCCCGGCGACCAACCCGAGCGCGGGGCTGCGCAGCTTTTCCGGGGTGCGGCCCGCGAGCACGCCCAAGGCGCCCAGCACGACGGTGGCCACCGCGAGTCCGATGTGGAACGTCAGCCCGACGGGCGTCGAACCTTCGCTCTCCGCCGAGATTCCCAGCAATGCCAAGCCCACGCAGACGAACACCACGGCCGTCCATTCGCGACGGCCGAGCCGCGCGCCGATCGCGATCGCCGCGACCGCTGTCACCGCCAGGCTCGCCGCAAGCGCCGCCTGCACCACGAAAAGCGGCAAGGAGCGCAACGCGATCAACTGCGCGACGAACCCCAACGTGTCCATGCCCAGCCCGAGCACGTACCGCCACTGTTTGAGCACGCGCACGAGCAGCCGCGGGTCGACGCCGTGCTCACTGGTCTCCACCGAGCGGGCCGCGACAGCCTGGAAGACCGACGCCACCCCGTACGCCACGGCCGCGACCAGCGCGCACAGCAATCCCCACCACACGTCACGACCCTATGTCAGGGAGTGAGATAGGACTGGACGACAGGCGCGACCAGCGCCACCAGTTCCTCGTCGTCCGCGTCCGCCAGCGGGGGCACGCGCACGACGTGGCGCAGCAGCACCAGCCCGATCAGCTGGGACGCCACCGCGGCGGCCCGGATCGGCGGCACGCCACGGCTTTCGGCCACCTTGCTGAGCACGACCCTGGTCAGGAACTGGCGCATCATGGTGGCCGCCTGCTCGTTGCCGGTGACCGAGCGGAGGATGGCCAGGAACGGCTCGCGGGAGCGTTCCTCCGCCCACAGCCCCAGGAACAGCCGCACGATCCGCTCGCCGAGCTCGCCCGGCGGGCCCGCCAGCAGCCGGGGCAGTTCGTCGACCGGGTTCACCGGGAAGTTCATCGCCGCCACGAACAACTGCTGTTTGGTGCCGAAGAAATGGTGCAGCAGCGCGGCGTTCACCCCCGCCGCCGCGGCGATACCGCGGATCGTCGCGCCGTCGTAGCCCTGTTCCGCGAACTGCGTCCGGGCCGCGGCGACGATCTGCTCCCTGGTCTCGTTCGGCCCCGGCCGCCGCCCCGCTCTTGCCATGCCGCGATCCTAAGCGCGTTCGCACGGACAGTACGCTGGGAGCATGTCCGTTGCGGTGAGAGTCATCCCCTGTCTGGACGTCGACGCCGGGCGGGTGGTGAAGGGCGTCAACTTCGCCGACCTGCGTGACGCCGGTGACCCGGTGGAGCTCGCGCGCGCCTACGACGCGGAGGGTGCCGACGAGCTCACCTTCCTGGACGTCACCGCGTCTTCGGGCAACCGCGAGACGACTTTCGACGTGGTGCGCCGCACGGCCGAGCAGGTGTTCATCCCGCTCACCGTCGGCGGAGGCGTGCGGTCCTGCGACGACGTGAACCGCCTGCTGCGTGCGGGCGCGGACAAGGTGAGCGTCAACACGGCCGCGATCGCCCGCCCGGAGCTGCTTCGTGAGGCGTCGCAGCGGTTCGGGGCGCAGTGCATCGTGCTGTCGGTCGACGCGCGTCGCGTGCCCGAGGGCGGCGAGCAGACGCCCTCGGGCTTCGAGGTGACCACGCACGGTGGCCGCAAGGGCACCGGGATCGACGCCGTGGAATGGGCCGAGCGTGGCGAAGAGCTGGGCGTGGGCGAGATCCTGCTCAACTCGATGGACGCCGACGGCACCAAGAACGGGTTCGACCTGGAGCTGATCGAGCTGACCCGCAAGGTGGTGCGGGTGCCGGTGATCGCCAGTGGTGGCGCGGGCGCGGTCGAGCATTTCCTGCCGGCCGTGCGGGCCGGCGCGGACGCGGTGCTGGCCGCCAGCGTGTTCCACTTCGGACAGTTGAAGATCGGCCAGGTGAAGGACGCGCTGCGCGCCGGAGGAGTCGAGATCCGGTGAAGCTCTCGTCCTGGCGGGTCGCGGTCGAGGTGAAGCTGGCCATCGCGCTGCTGGTCGGCCTCGGGCTCGCATACCTGGTGCTGTGCGTGGTCATCGTGACCACGTCCGACGCTTCGCCGCGCACCCTGATCACGCCGGTGGCCAGCGTGCTGCTCGGCGGTCTCGTCGCGGGCGGGCTGGCGTTGAAGATGCCGTCCTCGCGGATACTCGGGTTCGTCGTGGCGGCGCTTTTGGGGCTGCTGCACGCTTTCCTGCTGCTGGCCGGTTCCGTGTTGCTGCTGAAGCTGTTTTCGGCCGTGCTGGCGATCGGCTACATCTACACGTGGGTGCTGTTGAACTCCGGCCCGGTGCGCCGGTATCTGCTGGGAGACGCCGCATGAGCCTGGACCCCGAACTTTCCGCGCGGCTCAAGCGCAACGATGCCGGGCTGGTGTGCGCCGTGGTGGTGGAGCACGCGACGGGTGACGTGCTGATGGTCGCGTGGATGAACGACGAGGCGCTCGAGCGCACACTGGCCACCCGCCGGGGCACGTACTTTTCGCGCAGCCGCAACGAGTTGTGGGTCAAGGGGGAGACCTCGGGGCACGTGCAGCACGTCCGCGAGGTCCGGCTGGACTGCGACGGGGACACGGTGCTGGTGCGGGTGGACCAGACCGGGCCCGCCTGTCACACCGGGACGCACAGCTGTTTCGACTCCGCCGAGCGGCTTCTGCTCGCCGACGAGAGCTGACACGCTTTCCCTTGCGCGCCAAGGGAATTCTCTGATCCTGCCGCTCGCCCGGCAGCGTTTCGTCACCCTCTTCTGGGTGAACTTCGCCGCTCGTGGTCTGATTCGTTGCCAACCGTCCCGATGTTCGGGAATATGTTCGGCAACAGTCTCCGACTTTCGAAAGGTGTTCCCATGAGCGATACGCGGTGCTATTACGAACAATTGCGCGGTAGGGCGCGGCACTTGGTGGCCAGGATCGACGACGTGATGGCCGAGCTGCTGTCGGTGGAGGCCGCGGTGGAGGAGGTGATGCAGGCGGACATGGACAATCCCGGTGAGCTCTCCACCACGGATTCCGCGGATCTGCGCCAGTTCGTGGAGGCGGCGCAGTTCTCGGTGCGTGCCGCGGAGCGCATCGCCGTGGAGCACGCGAACGATGTGGACCGCGCTATGCAGAGGCTGGGCCTGGCCGCCCGGCGAAACGGGGAAAGTGAGCTGGCGGGCTGAGGGGAGTCAATTCGAACGCGGCAGCTCGAGTTCGCCGGTCAGGTAACGCTGCATCGTCGGGCCGACCGCGGTGGCGAGCCACTCGATCTCCGCTGAGCTCAGCGGTTCGAACTCCGCGACATACCGCACCATGCCGAGTCCGATGAGCTGGGACGCGCAGAGTCCCGCTCGCAGCTGGGGGTGATCCGCTTCGATCCGGTCGATGACCCGGTTGAGGATGTTCTCGATGAGGAAGTTCCGCAGCGCCAGCGCTGCCTTGTCGTGACTGGCCAGGCTCCTGATCAGGGCCGGGAAAGAACCGCCGTCGGTGGCGTCCCAGGTGGTCACGAAACGCCGCACGATGCGCTCCCCGAGGGTGTCCACCTCGCCCTCGAGGAGCGCACTGACGACCTCGGCCGGATCGAAGGGCAGCTCCAGTACGGCGGTGGCGAACAGGGCGTCCTTGCCGCCGAACCAGTGGTTGACCATCGCCGCGTCCACCCCGGCCCGCGAGGCGATGGCGCGCACCGTCGCCCCGTCGTAGCCGTTCTCGGAGAACACCTCGCGGGCGGCGGCGATGAGGGCGGTGCGGGTGTCCTGTCCGCCGGGGCGGCGCCCGCGGCGTTTGCCGCCGGGCGGTTGTTCGTCGATGGTGCGCATACCCTCCATGATGACGCGCGCCGCCACAAAATTCAACACAGCGTGAATTAGCGCCCGGTGCCGGGCCGTACCGCCGGGAGCGGCACAATGGCGGTCATGGTCACTGTCCACTCCGCGAATTCCGCGTCCGGCGGGCTCGGTTCCGTGAGCCCCGCCCGGGACGAGTTCCGCGCGCTGGCCGAGGGCCGCCGGGTCATCCCGGTGGTCCGGCGGTTGCTCGCCGACGGGGAGACCCCGGTCGGCGTGTACCGCAAGCTGGCGGCGGACCGGCCCGGCACCTTCCTCTTCGAATCGGCGGAGAACGGGCAGTCCTGGTCGCGATGGTCGTTCGTCGGCGTACGCAGCCCGGCGGCGCTGACCGTCGCCGACGGTAAGGCGGTGTGGACCGGCACTCCGCCGGTCGGGCTCCCCACCGAGGGCGACCCGCTGACGGTCCTGCGCGAGACGGTCGCCGCGCTGCACACCGAGCCGCTGCCCGGCCTGCCCCCGCTCACCGGCGGGATGGTCGGCTACCTCGGCTACGACGCGGTCCGCTGGCTGGAGAAGCTGCCCGAGCTGGCCGAGAAGGACATCGACATCCCCGAGGTGACGATGCTCCTGGCCACCGACCTCGCGGCCTTCGACCACCACGAGGGCACGGTCACGCTGATCGCGAACGCGGTCAACTGGGACGACTCCCCGGAGCGCGTGGACGCCGCGTACGACGACGCGGTGCGCCGCCTGGAGCACATGACGGAGCAGCTGCGCGCGGCCGCGCCGTCCACCACGGCGGTGTTCGAGCGCCCGGCGCCGGAGTTCACCCGCCGCCGCGCCAAGGCCGAGTACCACGAGGCCGTGAACAAGGCCGTCGAGGCGATCAAGGCGGGCGAGGCCTTCCAAATCGTGCCCTCGCAGCGGTTCGAGATGGCCACCGAGGCGGACGCGCTGGACATCTATCGCGTGCTGCGCACGTCCAACCCGAGCCCGTACATGTACCTGCTGCGGCTGGAGGGTTTCGACATCGTCGGCTCCAGCCCCGAGTCGCTGGTCACGGTGCGCGACGGCAGGGCCACCACGCATCCGATCGCCGGCACCCGCTGGCGCGGGGTGGACCCGGAGGAGGACGCGCAGCTGGCGAAGGACCTCCTCGCCGACGAGAAGGAGCGCGCCGAGCACCTGATGCTCGTCGATCTCGGCCGCAACGACCTCGGCCGGGTGTGCAAGCCGGGCACCGTGCGCGTGCTGGACTTCTTCACCATCGAGCGCTACAGCCACGTGATGCACATCGTGTCCACGGTCACCGGCGAGCTGCGGGACGACTGCACGGCGTTCGACGCCGTGGCCTCCTGCTTCCCCGCGGGCACGCTGTCCGGGGCGCCGAAGGTCCGCGCGATGGAGCTGATCGAGGAACTGGAACCGGTGCGCCGCGGGCTGTACGGCGGCGTGGTCGGGTACCTGGACTTCGCGGGTGACGCCGACACGGCGATCGCCATCCGCACGGCGCTGGTGAAGGACGGCATCGCCTACGTCCAGGCCGGTGGCGGCGTGGTCGCCGACTCGGTGGCCGACTACGAGGACAACGAATCGCTCAACAAGGCCCGCACGGTGCTGTCGGCGGTCGCCGCCGCGCAGACGATGGCCCCCGCGCGGGCGCTGGATCCGGCAAATGACAGCGCCGGCGTCTAAGCGTCCACTGTGGACGATCGTGGCGGCGCTGCTCCTCGGGGCGGCGGCGCTGTGGGGTTCCTCGCGCCTGGTGTGGTCGGCCACCCTGCGTGACGCCGGGGTGCGCGGAATGGTGCTGGACAAGCAAACCGGCGCCGAGCACTCCGGCGCGCTGGTGCCGCTGGCGGTGCTCGCGCTCGCCGGGGTCGCCGGGATGATCGCCACCGGTGGCTGGCCGCGGCGCGTGCTCGGCGTGGTGCTGGCGCTGGCCGGGCTGGCCGCCTGCTGGGTCGCGGTGGACGGCTTTTCCTTCGGCGGTTATCCCGCTGGCGCGCCGGTGGGGGCGATCTACACCGGCCGGGGGCTCGCGCTGCTGGGCGGAATTCTGGTGATCCTCGGCGGGTTACTGGCTACCAGGAAGGCGGGCAGCATGCCGCGGCTCGGCGCGAAGTACTCCGCGCCGGGCGAGCGGAAGAAGGCCCGCGACCCTGACACCGAACTCTGGGAGGCGCTGTCGGAAGGCGAAGATCCCACCAAGTAGCTCCGGCAGGTCACGCGGAGTGTTCCGCACGTCGTGGTGATCACGGCGGCTTTCGCCCTAACCACGGCATGTTCGACCCGGGACCGGCTCGGGATTCCCGGCGAGTTAGCATCTTTTCTGCGGGAAGGGGAAGGTGTTTGTGAGCGAGCTTTCGAGTGAAAACTTGGATGCCTCCGGGAACGGAGCCGTCTGATGAGTGTTCTCGAAGAAATCGTCGAAGGAGTCCGTGCCGACCTCGCCGAGCGTGAGAAGGCCCTCCCGTTCGACGAACTGAAGCGGCTCGCCGCCAAGGCGGCCCCGGCGCGTGACGCCATGGGTGCGCTGCGTGAGTCGTCGATCGGCGTGATCGCGGAGGTGAAGCGCCGCAGTCCGTCGAAGGGCGACCTGGCGCAGATCGCCGACCCGGCCGCGCTCGCCAAGGACTACGAGGAAGCGGGCGCGCGGGTGATCAGTGTGCTCACCGAGCAGCGCCGGTTCGGCGGCTCGCTCGCCGACTTCGACGCGGTCCGCTCGGTGGTCGACGTTCCCTTGCTGCGCAAGGACTTCATCGTCAGCCCCTACCAGGTGCACGAGGCCAGGGCGCACGGCGCCGACATGGTCCTGCTGATCGTCGCGGCGCTGGAGCAGAACGCGCTGGTCTCGCTGCTCGACAGGGTCGAGTCACTGGGCATGGCCGCGCTGGTCGAGGTGCACAACGCCGAGGAGGCGGACAGGGCGCTCGAGGCCGGGGCCCAGATCATCGGCATCAACGCGCGCAACCTGCACACCCTCGAGGTGGACCGGGACGTGTTCGGGCGGATCGCCCCCGGGCTGCCGTTCGACGTGACCAAGGTGGCCGAGTCCGGGGTGCGCGGCCCCGGCGACCTGATGGCCTACGCCGGGCACGGCGCGGACGCGGTGCTGGTCGGCGAAGGCCTGGTCGCTTCGGGTGACCCGAAGGGCTCACTGGTCAAGCTGGTCACCGCCGGTTCGCACCCCGCGTGCCCGAGGCCGAGCCGATGAGCATTCAGCCCGAGGAGCGCAACGAGCACGACCCGGACGAGCGCGGCTACTACGGCCCGTACGGCGGGCGGTTCATGCCGGAGGCGCTGATCGGCGTCGTCGACGAGGTGGCGGCCGAGTACGAGAAGGCCAGGCTCGACCCGGACTACGTCAACGAGCTGAACCGGTTGCTGCGCGACTACGCGAACCGGCCGTCGCTGCTCACGGAGGCACCCCGGTTCGGCGAGCACGCCGGCGGGGCGCGGATCTTCCTCAAGCGCGAGGACCTGAACCACACCGGGTCTCACAAGATCAACAACGTGCTGGGTCAGGCGCTGCTCACCAAGCGGATGGGCAAGACGCGGGTCATCGCGGAGACCGGGGCCGGCCAGCACGGCGTGGCCGCCGCCACCGCCTGCGCGCTGCTGGGCCTGGAGTGCGTCGTCTACATGGGCGAGGTCGACACCGAGCGCCAGGCGCTGAACGTGGCGCGGATGCGGTTGCTCGGCGCCGAGGTCGTGCCGGTGAAATCCGGTTCGCGCACGCTCAAGGACGCGATCAACGAGACGCTGCGGGACTGGGTCGCGAACGCGGACACCACGCACTACCTGTTCGGCACCGCGGCCGGGCCGTCGCCGTTCCCGATGATGGTGCGCAACTTCCACAAGATCATCGGCGAGGAGGCCAGGGCCCAGGTCCTGGAGCAGACGGGCCGCCTGCCGGACGCCGTCGCGGCCTGTGTCGGCGGCGGGTCCAACGCGATCGGCATCTTCCACGGCTTCATCGACGACCCTGACGTCCGGCTCGTCGGCCTGGAGCCGGGCGGCGACGGCGTGGAGACGGGCCGTCACGGCGCCACCCTCACCGAAGGCACGCCGGGCAACCTGCACGGCGCGATGTCGTACCTGCTGCAGGACGAGGACGGCCAGACGATCGAGTCGCACTCGATCTCGGCCGGCCTGGACTACCCGGGCGTCGGGCCGGAGCACGCGTGGCTGAAGGACAGCGGGCGGGCGGAGTACCGGCCGATCACCGACGCGCAGGCGATGGAGGCGTTCAAGCTCCTGTCGCGGACCGAAGGGATCATCCCGGCGATCGAGTCGGCGCACGCGCTGGCCGGTGCCATCCAGCTGGGCCGGGAGCTCGGCCGTGAGGCGCTGATCGTGGTGAACCTGTCCGGTCGGGGTGACAAGGACATGGACACCGCGGCGAAGTACTTCGGATTGGTAGACGCGTGACGCTCAAAGCCTTGTTCGAGCAGACCCGGAGCGAGAAGCGCGCCGCGCTGGTCGGCTACCTGCCCGCCGGTTACCCGGGCGTCGAGGGCTCGAAGGACGCGCTCGCCGCGATGATCGACGGCGGCGCGGACCTGGTCGAGGTCGGCGTGCCCTATTCGGACCCGGTGCTGGACGGCCCCACCATCCAGCTCGCCGCGGACTCCGCGCTCAAGGACGGTTTCCGGTTGCGGCAGCTGTTCGAGGTGGTCGAGTCCGTCTCGAAGCGCGGCGGCCGCGCGGTCGTGATGACGTACTGGAACCCGGTGCGCCGCTACGGGGTCGACGCCTTCGCGCGCGATCTCGCCGCGGCTGGCGGGCTCGGCATGATCACCCCGGACCTGATCCCGGACGAGGCGGCCGACTGGATGGTCGCTTCGGACGAGCACGGGCTGGACCGGATCTTCCTCGTCGCCCCGGCTTCTCCCGAGGAGCGGATCGACCTGGTGGCCAGGTCCTCGTCGGGCTTCATCTACGCGGCGGCGGTCATGGGTGTGACCGGCGCGCGGGACAAGGTGGGTTCCGGCGCGGCCGAGCTGGTCCGGCGCACTCGCACGCACACGGACCTGCCTGTCGGCGTCGGCCTCGGTGTGCGTTCGCGTGAGCAGGCGGCGGAGGTCGCCGGGTTCGCGGACGCGGTCATCGTCGGCTCCGCGCTGGTGACGAAGGCGGCCGAGGGCCCCGAAGCCGTGCGTGCGCTGACGGCCGAGTTGGCCGAAGGCGTGCGGCAGCCCGTCGCGGCCTGAGGCCGGCGCAGGTCACACCGAGAGCCGTGAAAGGCTGCGCGCATGGCGAAACCGACTCCACTGCAGGTCCGGAACATCCTCGTGTCCGTGCTCTCGGCGGCTGCCGCCGTGTGGAACGGGCTGCGGGGCGGGCCGGTGTGGCTGACCGTGGTGTTCGCCCTCGGCTGCGTCCTCGCCGCCGGTTCGGCCGTGCTCAACGGCCGCACTTCGGGCTGAGGCGTCCACTTGCCGGGCTTCACGCGAAGCTGTGACCCACACAGGTTACGGTGGCCCCGTGCATACCGCCTCGACCGTTTACCTCGCGTCGTTCCCTAGCCCGTCGCAAGGGGTCTGGCATCTCGGCCCGATCCCGATCCGGGCTTATGCCCTGTGCATCATCGTGGGCATCATCATCGCCATCTGGTGGGGTGACCGCCGCTGGGTGCAGCGCGGCGGGACCAAGGGCACGGTGGTGGACATCGCGGTGTTCGCGGTGCCGTTCGGCCTGGTCGGCGGGCGGCTGTACCACGTCATCACCGACTCCTGGCGCTACTTCGGCCCTGGCAAGAACCCGGTGCAGGCGCTCTACATCTGGGACGGCGGCCTCGGCATCTGGGGCGCCATCGCGCTCGGCGCGGTCGGCGCGTGGATCGGCTGCCGCCGCAAGGGCGTGCCGCTGCCCGCGATGGCCGACGCGATCGCGCCCGGCATCGTCGTCGCGCAGGCCGTCGGGCGGCTCGGCAACTACTTCAACCAGGAGCTGTACGGGGCGCACACCACCCTGCCCTGGGGTATGGAGGTCTACCAGCGGTTCGACCCGAGCAACCCGACGATCCCCGACCAGGGGCCGAACGGGGTCGCGTTCGGGCACATCCCGCTGCCGGAGAGCCCGGTGCACCCGACGTTCCTGTACGAGCTGATCTGGAACCTGCTCGTGGCCGGGTTCGTGGTGTGGGCGGACAGGAAGTTCAAGCTCGGCCACGGGCGCGCGTTCTCGCTCTACGTCGCGGGTTACACGCTGGGCCGGTTCTGGATCGAGATGATGCGCACCGACGACGCCACGCACGTGCTCGGCCTGCGGATCAACGTGCTGACGGCCGGGATCGTGTTCCTCGGCGCGCTGGTGTACTTCGTGCTCGCCCGCGCTCGTGGGCCGCGTGAGGCGCCGGAATCCTTGGTGAGCAAGGGAGCCGAGCCGGTGGAGAAGGAACCGGCCACCGTCGGCGCCGAGTCGCGCGAGGAGCAGGAGGACGACGCCAAGCCCGAACCCCCGGGCGAGTCCTAGTAGTTCACAGGTCCGGGAGGCCGAGTTCGAGGTTGGGGATCTGCAACCCGCCGTCGGCTTCCAGGACTTTGCCGGTGAAATACGCGCCGGCGGACGAGGCGAGGAACACCACGGTGGCGGCGATGTCCTCGGGCTCGCCGATGCGGTGCAGCGGGGTCGCCGCCTCCATTTTCGCCTTGATCTCCGGGTTGGCCACCACGATGTCCAGCGCCGAAGTGGCCACCGAGCCGACGGCGATGGCGTTCACGCGGATCTTCGGCGCCAGGTCCACGGCCGCCAGCCGCGTGTAGTGCGCGAGCGCGGCCTTCGCGGTGCCGTAGGCGGCGAACCCCCGGCCCGCGATGCGGCCCATGTTCGAGGAGATGTTCACGACCGCGCCGCTGCCCGATTCCAGCATCGCCGGGGCGGCCGCGGTGGTGAGCGCGTGCGCGCTGGAAACGTTGAAGCGAAAGGCTTCTTCGAGGAACTCGGGAGTGCTTTCGAGCAACGGCCGGGGCAGGGTGCCGCCGACGTTGTTCACCACGATGTCGAGCCTGCCGAAGGTGTCCACCGCCGCCGTGGCGAGCGCGGCGACGGCCGCGGCATCGCTCAGGTCGGCCGGGACGACGTGCGCCCGGCGCCCGGTTTCGGCGATGCGCGCGGCCACCTTCGCGAGGTCTTCTTCGGTGCGGGAAGAGAGGACGACGTCGGCGCCGGCTTCGGCCAGCGCGACCGCGGCGGCGGCGCCGATGCCACGTCCGGACCCGGTGACCACGGCGACCTTGCCGTCGACCCGGAAGCGATCGAGGATCATGGCCCGACTGTAACAGGTTCTAGTTTTTTGCGGGAGGCGTGAAAACGCCCCCACGGCGACGAGGCCGCGGGGGCGGACGCCTCAGCGCATCACGGGGCCGCCGAAGTAGTCGTCGTCATCCCCGTCGTCGTCACGAGGGCGGCGGCGCGGCTGCGGCTTCGGCGGACGTTGCGGGCCGTTCTTGTGGGACAACGGATCCTCGAAGTAGTCGTCCGAGGGCGGCGGCTGCTCCGGCGGTCGCACACGGGGCGCCGTCCGGTGCGGCTGCGGCGGCCGGGCAGGCGGGCCGGGCGGCTG
>NZ_VMNW02000083.1 GCF_007713735.2 Amycolatopsis acidicola
GGTGGGGAGGGCCGCCAGGCCCTCCCCACCAGCCCCGCAAACCGGCTAGAGGAGTGCGCCCAGCGGCAGGATGATCGCGATCGCCACCACCGAGATCACGGTCTCCATCACCGACCAGCTCCGCACGGTCTGCCCGACCGACATCCCGAAGTACTCCTTCACCAGCCAGAAACCCGCGTCGTTGACGTGCGAGAAGAACAGTGAACCGGCGCCGATCGCGAGCACCAGCAGGGCGGTGTGCGTCGGGTCGAGCGTCGCCGCGAGCGGCGAGACGATCCCGGCCGCGGAAACCGTGGCCACGGTCGCGGAACCGGTCGCCAGCCGGATCGCGACCGCGACCAGCCAGCCCAGCAGCAACGCGGGGATCGACGCGCCCTGCGCCAGCTGAGTGATCACGTCGCCGACCCCGGCGTCGACCAGCACCTGCTTGAACCCGCCGCCGGCGGCGACGATCAGGATGATCCCGGCGATCGGCCCGAGTGAGTCGTTCACGGTGGTGGCGATGCGGTCACGGGTGAACCCGGCGGCCCTGCCGAGGGTGAACATGCCGACCAGCACGGTGATCAGCAGCGCGGACAGCGGGTCGCCGAGGAAGTCCAGCACCCGGCGGACCTCGTTTTCCTTGCCTGCCACGATGTCCGCGATCGCCTTGGCGAGCATCAGCACCACGGGCAGCAGCACAGTGGTCAGGGTGGCGGCGAAACTCGGCCGCGGCGCGTCGCTTTCCTTGTCACTGGCGGGAATCAGCCGTTCCGGCGCCTTGAGGTTCGGCATCCAGCGCGCGGCGAGCATGCCGAACAGCGGGCCCGCGATGATCACCGTCGGGATCGCCACCAGAAGGCCGAACGCCAGCACGATGCCGACGTTCGCGTTCAGCGTGCCCGCCGCGGCGAGCGGGCCGGGGTGCGGCGGGATCAGCCCGTGCAGCACGGAAAGCCCGGCCAGCGCGGGAATCCCGATCAAGAGCAGTGGCTGCCCGGTGCGCTTGACCACGAGCAGCACGATCGGCACCAGCAGCACCAGCCCGATCTCGAAGAACATCGGCAGCCCGATCAGCGCGGCCACCAGTGCCATCGCCCACGGCAGCATCCGTTTGCTGGAACGGGAAACGATGGTGTCGACGATCTGTTCCGCCCCACCGGAATCCGCGAGCAGCTTGCCGATCATCGCGCCGAGCGCGATCAGCACGCCGGTGGACGCCACGGTGGAGCCGACCCCGCTGGAGAAACTCTTCAGCAGCTTGTCCACCGGCATGCCGGCGACCAGGCCCAGCACCGCGGAACCGAGGATGAGCGCGAGGAACGCGTGCAGTTTGAACTTGCTGATCAGCACGACGATCACGGCGATCGCGATCAGCGTCGCGGCGATCAACCGGGTGTCGTGCCCGGTCCACGCGGCGGCGGCCAGGATCATCACTTCGGCTCCTTTGCCAGTGCGGTGAGTGCGGCCTCGACGATGTCGCCGGGGCTCTGGGTGATGTCGGCGACCAGGCCGTGCTCACCCGGTTCCAGTGGTTGCAGGTCGGCGAGCTGGGAGTCCAGCAGTGACGGCGGCATGAAGTGCCCGGTCCGGCTCTTCATCCGCTCGGCGAGTACGTCGCGCGGGCCGTCCAGGTGCAGGAACCACACGTCGCCACCGGTCCGCAGGACGTCCCGGTACCTCCGTTTGAGCGCGGAGGAGGAGACCACGCCGCCGCCGGCCTCGTGCGCGCCGATCCAGGCCGCGATCGCTCGCAGCCACGGTGCGCGGTCGGCGTCGTCCAACGGGTGGCCGGAGGCCATCTTCTCGATGTTCGCCTTGGGGTGGAACGAGTCCGCCTCGGCGTAGGGCACGCCGAGCCGGTCCGCCAGCGCGCCGCCGACCGTGGTCTTGCCCGACCCGGCCACGCCCATCACCACGATGACGGTCATCTCGTCCTCCGACCTCGTCGTCCTCCGGGGAAGCAGTTCACCTCAAAAGTAGTACTTAATCAAGTCACAAGTACTACTTAATCGAAACAGAGGTATAGCTTCGTCTTGTGGCTGACGGGATGCACGCGAAGATGCTCGACGAACTGGGGACTGCCATCGCGTGTGGACGGATCACGCCCGGCACCGTACTGCGGCTCGAGGAGCTGCAAGAGACTTTCGGCGCATCCCGCACCGTCGCCCGCGAAGTGGTGCGCGCGCTCGAAGTGATGCGACTGACGAGCAGCAAGCGTCGCGTCGGGATCACCGTGCGGGACTCGCGCGACTGGAACCACTACGACCCGCAGCTGATCCGCTGGCAGCTCGACGGCGACCACCGGGAGGCGGCGCTGCGGATGCTGATGGAACTGCGCTGGGCCGTCGAACCCAGCGCCGCCCGCTTCGCCGCACTGCGCGCGACGCCGGAACAGCGCGGCGAGCTGCGGGCGCTGGCGACCAGACTGCGCGCCACGGCAAGGGAAAAGGACCTGGCGACCTTCCTCGACCACGACATCGCCTTCCACCACCTCGTGCTCGGCGCGTCCGGCAACCCGATGTTCTGTCAGCTCTCCGAGGTCGTCGCCGAGGTGCTGACCGGTCGTACCGAACACGGGCTGATGCCGCCCGAGCCGCAGCCGGAAGCGGTCGCACTGCACATCGCCGTCGCCGCCGCGATCGATGCTGGTGACGCCGAGGAAGCCGAGCGCGCGATGCGGGACATCATGGTCCAGGCGCGCGACGAGGTCGCCGAGCAGTTCGAGTAATCTCGCGCGGAGGGATCGTCGGACTACGGGGGCCACGGGGTGACTGCGGGGCGAGCGATCGGACTGCTGCTGGGGGCGGCCGCAGACGGAGTGATCGGAACACCGAAGCCCTTCGACCGGAAGAACGCCGCGCTCGCGGGCGGGCTGTTCGCCGGCGGTGTCGTGGTGGAGCGCGTGAGCAGGCGCAGCCCGGTCGCGCAGGCGCTCGGCACGGCCGTCGCCACCTGGGCCGTGCTCCGCGGCGCGCGCCTGGCGGAGGACGGCACGGCGCTGGCGCGGGACCTGGAAGAGGGCGAACTCGAAGACGCCCGCTCGACGCTGGCCGGGCTGGACTCGCGTTGTACCGAGGACCTGGGCGTGATCGGCCTGTCGCGCGCGGCGGTGGAGACGGTTGCGGAGCACACGTCGGGAACGGTGGTCGGCCCGATGTTCTGGGGTGCCGTCGCGGGGATGCCGGGCCTGATCGGCTCCCGCGTGCTGGCCGCGTACCCGTCCAAACTGGGTGAGTTGGTCAACCTGGTGCCGACCCGCCTGGCGTCCGCGCTGACCGTTGCCGGCGCGCCCGTGGTCGGCGGCTCGGCCTCCGGCGCGTGGCGCGCGTGGCGTCGGGACACGGTCGCCCACCCGAGCCCCAATGCCGGTCGCATCGAGGCCGCTTTCGCCGGGGCGCTGGAAATCCGGCTCGGCGGCCGCACGGTGTACCCCACGGGCGTCGAAGAACGCCCCGTCCTCGGCGACGGCCGCAACCCGGACGCCGGCCACGTCACCCGCGCCGTCGAACTGTCCCGAGTGGTCGGCTGGCTGACGGCTGTCAGTTCGGCTGTGCTGGCCCTGCTGTTGACGGGGTTTCGCCGGTCTCGTGGATCGGCGGCCTGACGGGGCGCGGTATCTGGTTGGGCTTCGCCCTAGCCTCGGCCGCCGTCAGCTCCGCTGCGCGGGCTCCCCGGCCGACCGCTCCGCCTCGCTCCCGGTCTCAGCTGAAGCTTCAGCCTCGATGGCCTCATCCTCCGCGAGGATCTGTGCCACGGACTTGCGTTTCCGGGCCCGCTTCTCCTTCGCGCGGTCGCCCATCTCAGCCAGCACGCCGCCCGGCTTCAGTTCGCGGATGGTGAAGTACAGCAGCCCCGCGATGGCCATCACGCCGAACGCGATCCACTGCAGCGCGTACGAGAAGAACGGCCCCGAATCGAGCTGTGGCAGCGGCAGCGCGTTCAGCCCGCCCGGCTGGTCCTGGTCGAGCTGGAAGTAGCCCGGCCGGATGTCCAGACCACTGGACTTGGCCACCACCCGCGAGTCCACGTCGTAGGCCTGCAGCTTCCCGCCGGTGGAGGCGTCGGCGAAGGCGTCCCGGTTCTTCGGGTCCGTCTCGTCCTGCCGGATCCGCGCCACGACCGTGACCGTGCCCGTGGGCGGCGCCGCGTACGGGGGCACCGCGCCGTGGTCGGCCGGCTTCTCGTAACCGCGGTCGATCAGCACCACCTGGCCGTCGGTGGTGCGCATCGGGGTCAGCACCTCGAACGCGGGCTCGCCCTGGACGGTCCGCAGCCGGGCGACCACCTCGTGCTCCGGCAGGTACGTGCCGGTCACCGTGACGCGGGTCCACTCCGTCTTCGAGTCGGGCGCGACCCCGGGCGCGAGCACGCTGTCCAGCGGCCGCGGGTCGGCCGTCATCGAGGCCTGGAGGGCGCTGTTCTGCGCTTCACGTTCGGAGTTCCGGCTGAACTGCCACGGCGAGAGCAGGTAAAAACAGGCGAAAGCGAAAACCAGCACACCGGCAACAAGGGCCAGCCAGCTGGGCCGGAGCAAGAACTTCCACCGCACGCATCCACGGTAGCCCCGCCGGTTCAGGCGAGCGTCGCCCGGGCCGCGCTCAACGCCTGCTTCACATAGCCGCCACCGAACACGGCGGCGTGCATGAGCAGCGGGAACAGCTGGTGCAGCGGGGTGCGGTCACGCCAGCCGCCGGCCAGCGGCGCGCCCTCGTCGGCGGCGCTTTCGGCGTAGGCGCCGAGGATCGTGTCCAGCAGTGACGTGCCGAACAGCTGCAACATCGCCAGGTCGCCCTCTCGGTGCCCGCCGTGCGCGGCCGGGTCGATCAGCCACACGCGCTCGCCCGTCCAGTGCACGTTCCCGCTCCACAGGTCCCCGTGCAGCCGGGCCGGCGGCTCGGCCGGGCCCGCGACTCCGGGCAGCTCCTCGCCCAGCCGCTCGAACAAGGCGATCTCGTCGCGTGACAACAGCTGCTGGTCGGCGCACATCCGGACATACGGCAGGATCCGGCGTTCCGCGTAGAACTCCGGCCACTCCGGGTACGTGTCGTTGCGCATCGGCGCGACGCCCATCCACGCGTCGGCCGGGCCGCCCGGCGGCGGGCTGCCGAATGCGGGCGCGCCCCGCAGGTGCAGCTTCGCCAGGCTGCGGCCGAACTCCTCGGCGGCACCGGCCGTGGGCGGCCCCGCCGGGACGTACTGCATGACCAGCCACTCGTCGTCGTGGCCGAGGACGCGCGGCACCGGGATGTCCCCGGACTCGCCGAGCCAGCGCAGGCCCGCAGCCTCGGCCGCGGTGGCTCCGTCGCCCACTCCATGTTTCGCGACGACGCATTCGCCGTCGTCGAGCGTGACGAGGAAGATCGAACCGCCGCCCTGCCGCACCCCAGTGACCGGCCCGCCGTGCAGTTTCTCAACCGCTTCGCGCGCGTTCATGCGTGCAGTGTGCCCAGTTACGCTCGCACCCACTCGAGCAACCCCGGCATCGCGCGCTCGATCATCGCGAGCACGTCCTCGAAGCCGTCGTCGCCGCCGTAGTACGGGTCCGGCACTTCGGCGCCCGCCGGAGCGGACGGGTCGAACTCACGCAGCAGTCGCACCCGGTCCGGATCGTCGATCTTCCGCCGCAGGCTGCGCAGGTGCCCGCTGTCCGCGGCCAGCAGCAGGTCGGCCGAGAGGTGCTCGTCATCGACCTGCGCGGCGGTGTGCGGCCCGTCGTACCCGTGCGCGCGCAGGGTCTCCCTGGCGCGCGGGTCCGCGGATTCGCCGACGTGCCAAGGGCCGGTGCCCGCGCTGGTGACCCGCACCCGGTCGGCTAGGCCCGCGCGGCGGAGGTGCTCGCGGAACACCAGCGCGGCCATCGGCGACCGGCAGATGTTGCCGGAACAGACGAAGCAGATGTGCATCACGTGGCCAGTCTGCCCGATGCGAAGATTCCGGTATGCCCGCGCTAGCCGAGATCATCGCTGCTCTGGAGACCGCGTACCCGCCGGAACTGGCGGAGAGCTGGGACGCCGTGGGACTGGTCTGCGGCGACCCGGACGAACCGGTCGGCCGCGTGCTGTTCTGCGTCGACCCGGTGGCCGCCACGATCGACGAGGCCATCGACGTCGGCGCGCAGCTGATCGTCGCGCACCACCCGTTGCTGCTGCGTGGGGTGCACGGCGTCCCGGCCGACAGCACGAAGGGCCGCCTCGTGCACCGGCTCATCCGTGCCGGTGCCGCGCTCTACTGCGCGCACACCAACGCCGACTCGGCCGCCCCCGGCGTGTCCGACGCGCTGGCCGAAGCGATCGGCCTTCGCGTCACCGGGCCGCTCAACCCCGGTCCGGACGGACGCACGGGTATCGGCCGGATCGGCGAACTGCCCGCCGCGGAGCCCTTCTCCGCCTTCGTCCAACGGGTCGCCGACGCGTTGCCGGCCACCGAGCCCGGCGTGTTCGGCGCCGGTGACCCGGACCGTCCGATTAGGACTGTCGCGGTCTCCGGCGGTGCTGGTGACAGCTACCTCGGCGTCGCCACCGAGGCCGGGGTCGACGCCTACGTGACCGCCGACCTGCGCCACCACCCCGCCGGCGAGCACCTCGAGTCGGGCGGGCCCGCGCTCGTCGGGGTCACGCACTGGGCCAGCGAATGGCCGTGGTGCGAGCAGGCCTCGGGGGTTCTCCGGGCGAGCTTTGCGGGTAACGTCGACACTCACGTGTCCACCCTGCGCACCGACCCGTGGACCATCCGAACATCGAGGGAGCACACCCAGTGAAGGCAGAACCCGCCGTCCAGCGCCAGCTGCTCGACCTCGCGAAGGTGGACGCCGAGCTGAACCGGGTCGAGCACCGCCGCCGGACGCTGCCCGAACTGGCCGAGATAGCCGAAGCCGAGCGCACCCTCCGCGAGAAGCGGGATTCGCTCGTCACCAGCCAGACCGCGGTCTCCGACCTGGACAGGGAGATCGCCCGCCAGGAGAAGGAGATCGAGTCGGTGCGCGCCCGCGAGGAGCGCGACCGCAAGATCCTGGAGTCCGGCTCCGTCTCGGCCAAGCAGATGAACGACGTCCAGCACGAGCTGGAAACCCTCGCCCGGCGCCAGTCCGCGCTGGAGGACGACCTGCTCGAGCTGATGGAGCGCCGCGAGGCGCTGGAGCTGGACGGGCAGCGCACCGGCGCGGAGGTCGACAAGGCCGAGCAGCAGCTCGCCGACGCGCAGCGCCGCCGTGACGAGAACGTCGCCGACCTCGATACAACGCAGGCGCGGCGCGACGAGGACAGGGCCAAGCTGCTGCCGCGCTTCCCGGAGAACCTGCTCGCCCTGTACGAGCGCGTCCGCGCGCACAAGGGCATCGGCGCCGCGCTGCTGCGGGCCCGCCGCTGCGGCGCGTGCCAGCTGGAGCTGGATCGCAACACGATGAACGAGATCAAGGCCGCCGCCGAGGACGAGGTCGTCCAGTGCGACAACTGCGGCGCGATCCTGGTGCGCACGCTGGAGTCCGGCCTGTGAAGGTGATCGTCGAGGCCGACGGCGGTTCGCGTGGCAACCCCGGCCCTGCCGGATACGGCGCGGTGGTCAAGGACGAGTCCGGCGCGGTGCTGGTCGAGCGGGCCGAAGGGCTCGGCGTCGTCACGAACAACGTCGCCGAGTACTCGGGTCTGATCGCCGGGCTCACCGCCGCCGCCGAGGTCGGAGCGTCCACAGTGGACGTCCGGATGGACTCGAAACTGGTCGTGGAACAGATGTCCGGCCGGTGGAAGATCAAGCACGCCGCGTTGCAGCCGCTGGCGGAGCAGGCGCGTGAACTGGCGGCCCGGTTCGAGCGCGTGAACTACGAGTGGATCCCGCGGGCGGAGAACGCGCACGCGGACAGGCTGGCCAACGAAGCGATGGACGCGCAGGCCGGCAAGCCGGTTCAGCGGCCGGAGCCTCCGGCGAGTTCACCGGCACGGTGGACGGGCGCCAAGGGCAAGCCGACGCGGATGTTGCTGCTGCGCCACGGCCAGACGGAGATGTCCGTCGACAGGCGGTATTCCGGACGCGGCGACGTGCCGTTGACCGAGCTCGGCCGGGAACAGGCCGCGGCCGCCGCGAAGCGCATCGCGGGCATGGACCTCGAAGCGGCGCCCGTCATCTCTTCCCCGCTGATGCGCGCGAAGCAGACGGGACAGGCTGTCGCGGACGCCATCGGCAGCCGCGTCGAGACGCACCAAGGCTTGCTGGAGACGGACTTCGGCGAGTGGGAGGGCCTCACGTTCCGCGAGGCGGCGGAGCGTGACCCGGAGCTGCACTCGAAGTGGCTCGGCGATGCGTCGGTGGCGGCCCCGGGCGGGGAAAGCTTCGACGCGGTGTACGGCCGCGTGCGGAAAGCCTGCGACGAGCTGATCGAGCAGCACGCGGGGGAGACGATCGTCGTGGTCAGCCACGTCACCCCGATCAAAACCCTGCTGCGGATCGGCCTCGACGCGGGCCCGTCCCTGCTCTTCCGGCTGCACCTGGACCTGGCATCGCTGTCGATCGTCGAGTTCTACCCTGACGGCAACGCCTCGGTCCGGCTCGTCAACGACACCAGCTACCTGGCCTGAAGAGCCAGCCACAACGCGACGACCGACGCGCCCAGCGTCGTCGGCACCGTGAGCAGGCCGAGGCGGACGAAGTCGCGCCACTTCGGCTTGAGCCCGGCGCTGCCCAGCACCCGCCGCCACAACAGGGTCGCCAGCGAGCCGAGGTAGGTGGCGTTCGGGCCGAGGTTCACGCCGAGCAGCACGGCCAGCAGAATCCCGGGATCCGGGTGCGCGCCGAGTACGGACAACAACAGCAGTGTCGCGGGCAGGTTGTTCAGCAGGTTCGCCAGCACGGCCGCGATGAGGGCGGTCAGCAGCAACTGCGGCAGGCCGGGTGTGTCGGGGAGCAGCGCGCGCAACGGGTCGCCGAGCAGATGCCGGGAAACGGCTTCCACCACGATCGCCAGTCCCAGCACGAACAGGCACAGCAGAGGGTTGGCCTCCTCGACGAGCGTCCACACCCGCACGCGCCGTGCGGAAAGCGCTCGTGACGCGAGTACGGCCGCCGCCAGCGCAGCCACCCACACCGGCTCCACGCCGAACAGCGGCGCCACCCCGAACCCGGCCAGTGTCACCGCGAGCACCACGAGCGCGAACACCGGAGTGGGCGGGACATCCCCGTCGGGCTCCGCGGTGCCTTTCAGGTCGGTTGCGAAGAACTTGAGGAACACGGCCAGTTCGATGAGCACCGAAACCAGCCACGGCAGGGCCATCAGACCGGTGAACTGGAGGAAACCCAAGCCGGACACGGAAAACGCGAGCAGGTTCGTCAGGTTCGAGACCGGCAGCAGCGTCGAGGCCGAGTTCGACAGGTGCGCGCACGCGTAGACGTGCGGCCTCGCCCGGACGCGCAAGCGGTTGGCCGTCGCGAGGACCACGGGCGTCAGCAACACGACCGTCGCGTCGAGACTGAGCACGGCCGTGGTGCCCGCGGCGGCCGCGAAGGTGAGTACGAGCAGCCGTCGCGTGCTGCCGCGCGCGGCCCGCGCTAACCGCGCGCCGAGCCAGGAGAACACCCCGTCGTTGTCGGCGAGGTGCGCCAGCAGGAGGATCGCCGCGAGGAAGCCCAGTGTGGGCAGGATCTGCAGGGTCTGGCTTTTGGCGTCGTCGAGGGGAACCCAGCCCAGCAGCAACACAATCCCGGCCGCGGGGAGGGCGAGCGTCGCCTCCGGGAGCCCGCGCGGCCTGGCCACCGCGAACACGAGCACGGCGGCCAGCAGCAGCAAACTCCCCACGGCCGCGCCCACGGCTCAAACGTTAGTCGTGGGCGCGGCGCGGTGCTCAGGTGTACCAGGTCGGGGTCGGGTACTCGCCCAGCAAGGCGTACGCGCCGACCTCGCGGCGTTTGTACGGCAGCGGGTCGTGCAGCGAGTGGGTCCTCAGGTTGCGCCAAAAGCGGTCCAAACCGTACTTCGACGCGCTCGCCCGCGCGCCGGTCAGCTCGAAGATCCGGGTGCCGATCTCCAGCCCGGTGTCCACAGTGCGCTGTTTGGCCGCGGCGATCAGCACGGCCACTTCACCGCGCGCCTCGGGCGTCAGCTCCTCGCGCGGCGCGTGCAGCACCCGCGAGATCGCTTCGCCCGCCTTGTCCACCAACGCTTCCACCGCCCACAGCTTCGCCTGCAGATCGCCGTAGCCGTCGAGGATGTACCACTCCTCGGCGGCGTTCTGCTTGTCGTCGCCACCGTAAGGCCACGCCCGCGTGCGGTCCTGCGTGTAGGCCAACGCCGTTTCGAGCGCCCCCTGCGCGATGCCGAGGTAGAAGTTCGTGAAGACCAGCTGGATCGCCGGGACGTTCAACGTGTTGTAGACGAGCGGGTGGAACTTCCGGTCCGCATAACCGGCGGCGTCGGTCCACGGCACGCGCACGTTCTCGATCGTCACGCTGCCGGATTCGGTGAGCCGCTGCCCGATGTTGTCCCAGTCGTCGTGGAAGATGATCCCCGGCTGCTTCGACGGGACGATCGCGAAGATGTGGTCCTCGGTGCCTTCGAGTACGCCCTCCAGCACGGTGAGGTCGGAAACCTTGCTGCCGGTGGAGAACGACTTGTGCCCGTTGTAGACGATCTCGTCGCCGTCCTCGGTGATCGTCAGGTCCGAATCACGCGGATTCACCGCGCCACCGAAGAAGAAGTTGTTGCGCGTGTAGAGCTCTTCGACGGCGGCCACCTGCGCGTCGGTCGCCACCAGCCGCGCGGCCCACGCCCACAGGTAGTGGTAGCCCAGCAGCTGCCCGATCGACCCGTCGGCCTTCGCGATCTCCCTGGTCACGCGGTAAGCGGTTTCCCAGGTCTGCCCGCCACCGCCGTGCTCGGCGGGGCCGAGGAGAGTGACGAGGCCGTTGTCCTTGAGCAGCTGCACTTCCTGGTACGGGGTCTGGCCTTCGCGGTCGCGTTCCACGGCGTCGACGGCGAGTTTGGCGGCGACCTCGCGGGCGCGTTCGATCCAGCCGGTCATGCGTTGCTCCCTATGGGCTCGGGCGTCGCGGCGCTGCGATCGATGTCCTTTTCCAGTTCGCGGATGATCGGCAGCACATGCTGGCCGAAGTACTCGATCTCCTCTTTGAAGTGCAGGAAACCGAGCAGCAGCAGGTTCGCGCCCCGCCGCTTGTATTCGATCGCGCGCTCGGCGATCTGTTCCGGGGTGCCGATGAGCTGTGTGCGGAAACCGTCGTTGTACTGCACGAGGTCGGCGAACTCCGAATCCGCCCACATGCCCTTCTTGTCGGAAGTGGAGCTACCGGCCTGCTGTACAGCGGAACGGAAGCCCTCCACCGCTTCCTTGTTGGCCTTGGCCACGATTTCGCGCAGCACGTCCCGCGCCTCGGCTTCGCTTTCCCGCGCGATCACGAAACCGTTCAGTCCGAATCGGACGGCGTGGGTGTTCGCGGCCGCGTAGCCGCGCACATCGGCGACCTGTTCGCTGAACCCGTCGAAATCCTTGCCGTTGCTGAAGTACCAGTCCGAGACCCGGCCCGCCAGCTTGCGCGCGGCGGTCGAGTTGCCGCCCTGGAAGACTTCCGGGTGCGGGCGGCCTTCGCTCGCCAGCGGTTTGGGTTTGATGTCGAAATCGTGGATCCGGTAGAAGTCACCGGCGAACTCGGCGTTGTCGTTCGTCCACAGTTCCTTGAGTACGCGGATGAACTCCTCGGAACGGCGGTAACGCTCGTCGTGCTCCAGCCACGGCTCGCCGAGCCCGGTGAACTCGTCCTTGAACCAGCCGCTGACGACGTTCACCGCGGCACGCCCGCCGGAGAGGACGTCCGCGCTCGCGATGAATTTCGCCAGCACGCCCGGATGCCACAGCCCGGGATGGATCGCGGCGATCACCTTGAGCCGTTGTGTCGCCAGCAAGAGCGCGAGACTGAACCCCGTCGACTCGTGCTGGTACGCGGCGCCGTAACTGGCCGTGTAGCGCACCTGGGTCAGCGCGTACTCGAAGCCGTTGTTCTCGGCGAGCACGGCGAGATCGCGGTTGTATTCGTAGCCCCAGTCGGTGCGTTGTTCGATGTCACTGGTGACGAGCCCGCCACTGACATTCGGCACCCAGTAGGCGAATTTCAATGGTTCGTGTAAAGCGGATTCGGCTGGATGGCTCATGGCCGAAAGGGTCGGGCAAGGTCAGGGGAGGGGCAACGGCGTCCACGCGATGAGACACGGTTACCCTGGGTGGGCGGACGAGTCGGCCGGGCGGCCGCGAGGGTTCACGCTCTCGAGGAAAGTCCGGACTCCACAGGGCAGGGTGGTTGCTAACGGCAACCCGGGGTGACCCGCGGGACAGTGCCACAGAAAACAGACCGCCCCGGCCGCGAGGCCGGGGTAAGGGTGAAACGGTGGTGTAAGAGACCACCAGCATCCCGGGTGACCGGGGTGGCTGGGTAAACCCCACCCGGAGCAAGGCCAAGAGGGCGCCGTGAGGTGCCTGCGCAGGCGTTCGAGGGTTGCCCGCCCGAGCCTGCGGGTAGGCCGCTCGAGCCTGTCGGCAACGGCAGGCCTAGATGGATGGCCGCCGCCGCGGTTTCGTGCCGCGGTACAGGATCCGGCTTACAGGCCGGCTCGTCCGCCTCCACGAGGCCGGTGCTTTCGTGGCAGAGTACGTGGCTGTGGAGATCGAAGAAGCCCGCACGCTCGCGTACCGCTGCCACCGGGTCCTCGACCCGCTGCACTCGTCGATCTACTTCGCCCCCGAGGCCGAGGAGCGGTATACGGCCGCAGGCCTGCGGCCGGGGCGGATGGGATATTTCGCCAGCCGGTCGGCCCCGATGGGCGCGGTCGGCGCCGCCACCGTCGCGGCGACGTTCTACAACTTCAACCCCGCGCTGGTCGCCAAGCACATCCCGCGCGCGTGGACGCTGGTCTCGCCCGAGCAGCTGGTGTCCGTCCGCTTCGAGGTGGTCGACGGGGCGTTCCGCCGTCTGCTCGGTGACGCGGTGTCTTCGCCCGAGGTGGCCGAGGCGGCGGAGCTGGCGCGCGAAGCCACCGGCGCCTGCACCCCCGACGGCCGCCCGCTCTACGCCGCGCACGCCGAGATCGAGTGGCCCACCGAGCCGCACCTCGCGCTATGGTTCGCGATCACCCTGCTGCGCGAGCACCGCGGCGACGGGCACATCGCCGCGCTCGTCGCCAACGGCGTGAGCGGACTGAGCGCGCTGATCACCCACACCGCGACGGGCAAGGGCTTCGTGCCCGCGGCCGCCAAGGCCACCCGCGGCTGGAGCGAGGAGGAGTGGAAGGCCGAGAACGACATGCTGCACGCCGCGGGCGTACTCGACGAGACCGGCGCGCTGACCGAGCAGGGCACGCAACTGCGAGCGCGTGTCGAGGACCAGACGAACGCCGCCGCGGTCGCCCCGTGGCTCCGCCTCGGCCCCGAGAAGGCGGCCCGGCTGCACGACCTCGGCCGCGACCTCAGCCGCGCGGCCGTCGCCGCCGGCGCCTTTCCCGCGGGGGTGTTCGCGGCGCCGCGCGCTTGAAGGGCCGGGGGCGGTCCGCCCCCGGAACGTTCGCCATCCGCGCCCCTGAGCGCCGCTGTGCAGGGACTCGCGGAAGCCAGGGTCGCGCCACCAAGCGCGCGCACCCCGGCCCGGCCGCCGGTCGAGGGGCCACGCCACTCTCCGCTGCCATCTCCAGCATCCGAGGGAACCCTCTTGCGCGGCGGGCCGCGTTGTGCCGCGTGACACGTTCCGTGAGCGTGGCGGGGAGTCGTTCATGCGCCCTGTGACCGAATCGGCACCTTGACCTGATCGACTTCGCGGCCCGGGTGGTCACGCGCGGGTAGCCGGACCGCCTCCGATCGGGTCATGCCACACTTAGCGCGCCGGTACCGAGCAGCCGAACCACCAACCCAGAGTGAGCAGATTGCTCTGCCGCGGGGGCGTTGGTGCTCGAACTACGAAATACGGGTGGACGGGGTTAATCCTGAGCGGCGTTCCAACGATGATGGAGAGCGACGAGTTCAGGGAGAGTGGCCATACTGTGCCTGGTGTGAATGCATTACTTTCGACGGAGAGCACTTTGACCGTCACCGGTAGTGACGCCATGATGAGCTAGCAACCAGGACCGGACAAGCTCCAGCCCCGTGGGCCCGCCCGGCGAGACCCACCCGACCACACTCCTCGCACCCGGGAGTACGCGATGACCATGATGACGCTTGTGCAGCATGTGGCACAGGGCGAGATCAAGACCCGAGGCGTCCAGCAGTGGATGCTCGACAACATCATCCCGCTGGTACTGCTGGCCGTCGCGATGCTGCTGCTCTGGCTCGGCGGCGGTAAGGGCGACAACGCGGGCGTGATGCGCCGGCTGGCCGGTGTCGTGATCGCGCTCGCGATCATCGGCCTCGCCGTGTCCGGACTCGGTGTGAACGTCGGCGAATGGATCGCCGGCTTGTTCACCGGCTGACGGCGCGGGAGAACGCGCGTGCGGATTCGAACCGATGACGAGGTCTACCGGGTCGACGCCGTCTGGCTCGGCCCGCCCAAGGCCACCTTTCCCTGGCGGGCGAGGTACGTGGCCTGGGGCGTGGGCATCGCCGTCTTCCTCGTGGTGCTCACCGTCGAGCGCCAGCTGGGCGTCGGGTTCGGCTTCTTCTCCACAGCGTGGGCTTTCGTCGCGACGATCTTGATCACCCGCCTGATCACGCGCAAGATCAGTCACGAACGCCCGCTCGGCGCGGTGTTCACGATGTGGTTGCGCGAGTTGCACGCCCCGCGGGAGCGCCCGAGGGGCGAGGGCGGGGCCGTAACAGCGACGAAGCTGCGGGTGCGCACCGAACGGCCGCGCCCGAAGAACAAACGCCCTGGTACGTCACGAGCACGCCGTGGCCGCGCAGCGGCACCGGCGAGGAGGTAACTCTTGTTCGGTAGCCGGAAGAACTCCAACCGCGGCGCGCGCGGGGCCACCGAGCAGTGGCAATCGCGCCAGGGCCGTGGCGCGCCGGCGAAGCCGAAACAGGGCAACCGCCGGTTGCCGGGCGAGCAGGCCATCCCGACCTACACCCCGTCGATCGCCGCACGCAGCATCGACGGGCATCTGCTGCGCACCGGGCACGAGGTCTACGCCTGGTACCGGCTCGCGCCGCAGCGCTGGTCGTTCCGCTCGGACTCCCAGCGCCGGGACCTCATCGCCGCGATCGCCGGGCAGTACGCCGAGCTGCAGGGCCGCTGGCTGCACCTGCGCGTCACCACCAGGCCCTACCCGATCCGGATGTGGGCCGAGGCGCACGTGCACAACGCCGTGGGCCGCCCGCCGGACACGCCGGGGGCGCTGTCCTTCGACGACTACCTGATCGGTGAGCAGCAGCAGCTCATGGGCCGCTCGATGGCCGAAAAAGAGGTCTACATCGGCGTCCAGGTGCAGACGCGCCGCATGGTGGACAGGGCCGTGGAAAGCGCGGCCCCGTTGTTGCGCCGCATCCTGCCCGAGGCCGTGGACGCCGAGCTGACCGCGCTGGACTCCGAGGTCGAGCACCTCGACCAGGTCATCGGCTCGTCCGGGCTGGAGGGCCGCCCGGTGCACGCCGAGGAGATGTCCTGGCTCATGCACCGGTCCTGTTCGCTGGGCCTGCCCGCCCCGCGCAACATGCCCGCCGTCCCCGGTGACACGTGGGAGCCGGAGGACCTCGCGAGCTTCACCGACGCGGCCGATTTCCACGCGGACCCGTACGCGCCCACGCTGACGGTCCGCGGCCGCACGGGCTCCAACGCGGGCGTGAAGCGGCATCTCGCGGTGCTCACCGTCGGCCAGATGCACGGGCTCAACATCCCCGAGGTGGACGACCCGTGGGTGCAGCACGCCGACCGGCTGCCGGCCTCGGTCGAATGGTCCGCGCGGATCTACGTGCGCCGTCCCGAAGAGGTCGCCGGCGAGCTGCAGCGCCAGATGAACAAGGTGCGTTCGCAGGTCAAGCACTACACCGACGAGCACGAGCTGGAGCCGCCGCAGTCGCTGGCGCGACAGGCGTCCAGGGTGCTCGAGATCGACGACGAGATGACGTCGGGGTTCACCGCGCTGGCCACCCGCGTGCGTTCGTGGTGGCGGCTGGCGGTTTCCGGCCCCACGGAGCGTGACGCGCTGCGGCTGGCGCAGCAGCTGCTGGACCTGTACAAGCCGAAGGTCGCGATCGAGCACCCCGAGGCCCAGTACGCGATGGCCAGGGAGTTCATCCCCGGCGAGCAGCTGGCCTCGTCGGCCTACATGCGGCGCGGTTCGGTCGTGTGGGCCGCGGCGGCGGTGCCGACGGCCACGGCCGAGGTCGGCGACCGGCGCGGCATCCTGCTCGGCGAAACCGTCACCGCCACCCGGCGGCCGGTGGCCTGGGACCCGTGGATGGCGCAGGAGATCCGCGACGGCTCGGGGCTGACGGCGATGGTCGCCGGGCTGGGTGGCGGGAAGTCGTTCCTCGGCGGCGGCATCGTCTACAAGACGCTGCGGGCCGGGGCGCACTGGACGCTGCTCGACCCGTCGGGCCCGTTGTCCCGATTGTGTGATCTTCCGGAGATCCGGCCGTACGCGCGGCCGATCAACCTGCTGAACGCGCAGCCGGGAATCCTGAACCCGTACCGGGTGGTGGCCGAGCCGCTGCTCGAGCACTTCATGGACGAGGAGAACCCGGAGCGCGCCTGGCGGCGTGAGCGCGCGTTGGCCGGAGCGACCCGGCGCCGTCTCGTGCTCGACGTGCTGACCGGGATCCTGCCGTACGAGGTCGCGCGGATGCCACAGAGCCGGATCGTGTTGCTGCGCGCGGTCCGCGCCGTCGGTGGCCGGTACGACGCGGACCCTGGCCAGGTGATCGACGCGCTGCGCCGGGATTCGAGCGAGCACCACGAGCACGCGGTCGTGGTCGCGGACTTCCTCGACGAGATGCGTGAGCGGATGTCGCTGCTCATCCCGGAGAACGACGCGGACCCGTACTCGGAGACCCGGGACGACAGGCTGACGGTGCTCACGATGGCCGGGCTGACCCTGCCCAAGGACGGCGTCGGCCGCGAGCACTGGACCGACGCCGAGGCGCTCGGTGTGGAGATGCTGAACCTGGCGGCGTGGCTGACCCAGCGTTCGGTCTACGAAAAGCCGAAGGACCTGCGCAAGGGGGTCTGGATCGACGAGGCGTTCTTCCTGTCGGAGGTGCCGACCGGGCGGGTGCTGATGAACCGGTTCGCGCGTGACTCGCGGAAGTGGAACGTCCGGGTGCTGCTGTCCTCGCAGATTCCGGCGGACTTCCTGAAGATCCAGGGTTTCGTCGCGCTGCTGGACTCGGTGTTCGTCGGCCGCCTCGACGACGACGAAGCACAGGCGGATGCGCTGCGCCTGTTGAAGGTGCCGGTCGGCGTCGGGTACGAGCAGGTCGTCGCCGCGCTCGGCCGCCGCCCCGGCGCGCATCGCGACGCGGAGCGTGACAGGGAGCCGCGCCAGTTCATCTTCGGTGACGGTGCCGGCGGTGTGGAGCGGATCCGGGCCGACTTCTCCGGGCCGCACCTGGAACACCTGCGCGCGGCCATGGACACCACGCCGGGCTCGAAGGACGCATTGCCCGCGGACAACCGCGCGGCGCGTGACGCCCAACCGGAGGAGCCGGAGCACGTGCCCGTCCCGCCCCCGCCAGACGACGACCTCGAGGACGACCTCGAACTGGCCGCCGAGCGGGAGGTGGGCCTCACCGAGGAGCAGTTGCTCGCCGACGAAGTCCCCGGCGGCCGCGAAAACGGCGACGGCGAGCACGCCACCGCCGGCAAACGAGGCGGCGGCACCGGCCGGGACGCCGCATGACACTCGTGACTCTGCTGTCCGTGCTGGCCTGCGCCGGGGGGTGGCACGCGTTCAAGGGGTTCCTCCGCCGCGGGGGATTCCGGGGAAAAAGACCAGGCCGCTGGGCGACTGTCACGATGGTCGCCCTCGTGCTCGGCCTCCAGGCCGTAGCCACGGCGCCCGCAGCTTCGGCGGCGGCGTGTGGTGAAGCGCCGAACCCGGAGCGCCCGGGTGCCGGCATGGTCGGCGCGCTCGACCCGGCCGAAGGACAAGGCGAAGCGGGAAGCGCCTACATCGACTACGGCTATGCGGGCATGGTCTGGGAAACGTTCCAGACGGACTGCGGGCCGCTGTCGGGTATCCAGAGCCCCAACTCCACGATCGACACGTGGGCCGGCAACGAGCTCTTCAACGTCGGCAAGAACATCGTCGGCGCCACGAACTCGCTCCACTACACCGTGATGGAAGGCGGCCTGCTGACGCCCATCTACGGTGCGGTCAAGGCGGGCGCGGAAAAGGTCTACAACAACATCTACGCGCAGCTTTTCGGTCTGGCGGCACTGATCCTCGCCGTCATGATGTTCCGCAACATCTGGCGCGGAGACCTTGCCGCGGTGGGCAAACGCGGGCTGTACGCGCTCGCCGCGGTGTGGCTGGCGGCGTCGTCGATGGCGATGCTGAGATACTTCGATCCGATAGACAACGCGATCGTCCAGACCACCACGAACATCCAAGCGGGGTTCGTGGACGACACGGGCGATCGCGCCATCCGGCACGTCTTGCCGACCGATCTGCACACGCAAGTGGTCTACAACAACTGGTTGCGGGGCGAGTTCGGGACGCCGGACGCGCCACAGGCGCAGCAGTTCGGGCGCCCGTTGCTGGATGCGCAGGCCTTCACGTGGGGCCAGCTGCGCAACGGCGATGACGGCAACCAAGCCGTGGTCGACGGGAAGAAGAACGCCTACAAGAGCATTTCCACCCAGCTCGGGCCGGCCACGGGATATTTCACGGGTGAGGACGGTTCCCGCACCGGTGCGGGGTTCCTCGCTCTGCTGCAAAGTCTCGTCTACGCGCTCTTCCAGCTCCTCGCCAAGGCTTCGGTGTTGCTGGCGCAGGTCCTGATCCGGCTCTTCGCGCTCACCGCGCCGTTGATCGGGCTGGTCGCGTTGGTGCACCACGACATCCTGCGCCGCGTGGCGAAGGTGCTCGGCGGCGTCGCGTTCAACCTGCTCGTCCTCGCGGTGCTCGCGGGCGTGCACGCCCTGCTGCTGCAAGCGATCTTCGCCGCGGGCAACTCGTTGTCGATGCTCACGCAGATGGTCATGGCGGGGCTCGTCACCGTGCTGCTGTTCCTGGTCGGACGGCCGGTGCGGCGGCTGTGGCAGATGGTCGAGATGTCCGTCGGCATGGTCGGATCCTCGATCCCGGCGCCCAGCGGCGGCATCTTCTCCCGCTTCCGCCGCAAGCAGGGGCCGACGCCGCAGGACGAGTTCTGGCAGAACGTCCGCGACGAGGACGACAGCGATCTCGAGACCCGCGGCCCGATCGGCGCCACCGCCGGCGGTGGCCGGTTCCGGCCCGAGGCCACGATTTTCGCGAACTCGCAACGGCTCGACGACTCCGGTTCGATGTCCACGCGGCCGGCGGCGGCGTGGTCCGGTGCGCCGCCCGGCCGTCGCGGATCCTTGCCCGGCAACGGAAGGCGCGCCGCGCTGCCCGCCGGTGGAGCTCCCGGGGTGTACCCGAACTACGCGCCGGGAGGCGGCGGTTCGGACGACTACGTGTACTCCGCCCCGCCGGGCACGACGAGGCGAGCGGACAGCACGTGGGTGCCGCCGCAACCGCAGAGCCGCCGGGTGGACACCTCGCCGGTGTTCGACCGCGAATGGGAGCAGCAGGAATCCGTTGTGGTGCCGTCCAGGATGCGCCGAGCCGCGCCAGGGGTGGCCGCCACACCGGCCCCGGTGGCGCCGCCGCCGCGCCGCGCGGAGCGGGAGCTGGTGGGTGGCAAGCCGGTGCACGTGATTTTCCGGCCTTCGCGGGGGATAGAGGTGCGCGACGAACCGCGCGACATGGACCAGGTCGTGCGGTGAGGTGAAGTAGATGCCGATCAGGACCAACCGCGGCCGCGCCGCGGTCTACCGCCGCCTGTGGGGATTTCCCCTTCGTTCGCCACGGCACCTCGTCGCCACCGGTGTCGCGGTCGCGTTGCTGATCACCGCGATCGGGATCGCGGTGCCGCACCTGCTGGGGCCGAACCGGAGTTCCGGCCCGACGCCCGCCGGCCTGCCGCCGGAGAGTTCGACGGCGAAACCGGCAGGCGCGGGTTCCGTGCCCACGACGGCGATGTCGACGCGGCTCACCGCTCCGCTGGTGCAGCCGACGTCGGCGGCGCCGGACCCGGCCGCGCTCGACGTCGCCAAACTGTGGGCCACGGCGTGGGTGAACCACCCGGCCGGGATGACCAACGCGCAGTGGGTGGAAGGGCTCCGCCCTTACACCACCGAAGAGTTCCTCCCGCAGATGTCCACTGTGGACCCTTCGAACATTCCGGCGAGCCGGCTCACCGGTGATCCGGTGGCCACGAGTTCCTACACCAGTTCCGTCCAGGTCGTCGTCCCCACCGATGGACCCAAGCTCAGCATCACGGTGTCGAAGACCGGCGCCGGCTGGCGGGTGTCCAAGTACGACCAGGCGAGCTGAGATGCGGCTCGGGGTACTCGTCGGCGTCATCGTCGCCGCTCTTTTCGCCGCGGTGATGACGACGGGTGTGGTCGCGAAGGTGGTCACGGACCAGCAGGCGGCGCAGGCGCAGGTGGCGAACGTCAGCTGCGATGCCGCCGTCGGGCCGAGTTCGCCGGGGCAGCAGCAGACGGCGCAGGGGCAGGCCGCGAACCTGACCGACGACCAGCGCGGGATCGTCGCGCAGATCGTCGCGATCGGCAAGCAGCGTGGGCTTTCGCCGCGTGCCTGGCAGATCGCGATCCAGGCCGGGATGACCGAGTCGGGCCTGCGCAATCTCAGCGGCGGTGACCGGGACTCGCTCGGCATCTTCCAGATGCGGCCGAGTATAGGCTGGGGTTCGGAGACGCAGCTGCAGGACGTTTCCTACGAGATCAACAAGTTCTACGACGTGCTGTTGTCCGTGCCGAGCTGGGACCAGCAGCGGCCGGGGTCGTCGGCGCAGGACGTCGAGCGGTCGGCTTTCCCGGAGCGGTACCACAAATGGGAACCGATGGCCGCTTACCTGGTCGAGAACGTCGGTCAGGTCACCGACGCGGTCGGCTGCGGGCAGAGCGCCGGGCTGGCGCTGCCCGGTAACCAGGCGGCCTCCGCGGCGATCGCGTTCGCGTTGGGGGAGCAGGGAAAGCCGTATGTGTGGGGTGCGACGGGGCCGAATTCGTACGACTGCTCGGGCCTGATGCTGCGCGCCTACGGAGCGGCCGGGATCACCCTCGACCGGGTGTCCTCCGATCAGTATCACGACGGCGCGATGCTGCCGGTGCGTGACGCGCAGCCGGGTGACCTGCTGTTCTGGGCCACCGACCCCTCCAACCCCGAAACCATCCACCACGTTGCGATGTACCTTGGCAACGGAAAAATCGTGGAGGCCCAGCAAACGGGCGTGCCGGTGCACGTCCGGTCGGTGACGTTCGATGAGGACGAGCTCGTGCCGCAGGCCGTGCGGCCGGGTGTGTGACGCGCTAAGGATTGATTGTGGCCAAGAAATTCGGGAAGCGGGCCAAGACCGGGAATCCCCGGGACCTGTTCGGCGCGGCCCCGCCGCCGCCTCGTTCCGCCGCGCGCCCCGCGTCGAGCACGCCGCTGGCGGATTATCTGGACTCCGGTCTGCCCGGGGTGGACGACGGTTACGTGGTACTGCCGCGGTCGTTGGCCGAGTCGATGTCGTTGCCGTGGCAGCAGCAGATGGCCGCGCTGCTCTCGCAGTTCCACCAGACGCATCGCGGGCTGTCCTGGCCCGTCTATCGAGTGATCCCGTCGCGGCACGAAAACCTGGTCGACCTGGATGAGGAGCAGCTCGCGGAGGCGGGCTACCTGGTGGAGATCGATGCCGACGGTGACATGGTCTACCGCGAGCGAAGCGGGCGGCGCGTGGAGGATCCGGAGAACACGACCGTGCTGGTGTCGTGCCTGGACCCGATCCCGCCGCGCGGCGCCGCCCGGCCCGCGACCGCCGCGCCGGCCCCGGACCGCCCGCGCGCCGCGCCGATGAACATCCCGCCGGCCCCCGTGTGGCGCTCGACCCCGAAGGACCGAAGCGGCGAAGTGCCGCCGCTGCCCGAGACGCCGCGCAGGCCCGCACCCCCCTCGCCCCGGGAATCGGAGCAAACGTCCCTTGCTCCGGAGCCGCGCCAGCCCGCCCCGCCCGCGGAGCAAACGCCCCCTGCTCCCGGCCCGGCACAAACGTCTCCACCTGCGGGATCGGAGCAAACGTCCCTTGCTTCGGGCGCGGGGCAAACGCCTCCCACGCCTCGGGTGGAGCAGACGTCCCCTGCTCCGGAGTTGGAGCAAACGCACCTTGCTCGGGAGGTGGAGCAGACGTCCCCCGCTCCCGGGGTGGAGCAAACGCACCCTGCTCAGGAGGTGGAGCAGACGTCCTCCGCGCCGGAGTTGGAGCAAAGGCGCCTTCCTTGGGAACCGGAGCAAACGCACCCTGCTCCCGAACTGGAGCGAACGCACCCTGCTCCCGAGGCGCAGGCGGCCGAACCGCAGCAAACATCCCCTGCTCCCGCAGGGCAGGCGCAGGCTCCGGAGTTGGAGCGAACGTCCCCCGCTCCCGAGCCCCCGCATTCGCCGCCCGGGGCGGACGCGGACGCCGACACCCCACCGCGTGGCATCCCCATCTCCGAGCGCGGCTGGTTCGACAACTATCCGGACGAGGAGCAGACGAACTTCGGCCCGACCGGGGACCCGACGGAGTTGCCTTACCGGTACCGCCCCTGACAAACCGTCGGCGTCCGGCTGCTTCTCGCTGCGCTCCTCGCCATGGAACAAGCCGCGAACCTGTTGCTGGACAACCGATCGCGTTTCGTTCTGCCCCGAGGTGTGAGCCGCCGCGTGTCCTGTTCGAAGGGGCGGGGAACCCGCACCGCCCCCGCCGCCATGCTGACAACACCTCGCGAGGGTGCGAAGCTCGTGGCATGGGCAACGATCCGAATCCGGACCAGGGCTGGTACTACAACACGCGAACCGGCGAGGTGGAGCATCTCGAGCGCTCCCGCTCGATCGACCTCCTCGGGCCGTATCCCGACGAGGCCACGGCCCGCCGCGCGCTGGAGATCGCGAAGGAGCGCACGAAGAAGGCCGACGAGGACGACGCCAAGTGGGGCGGCAACTGAGCGCAGCGAAAAGGCCGGCTTCCCCGGGAAAACCCAGGGAAGCCGGCCTCGCGCGAAGACTCAGCAGTCTCGCAGTTCCGGGCTCTGGTTGCGCAGCTGCCCGGCGGGCGAGATGAACTCGCGGTAGGTGTCACTGTCCACAGCGGCCGGGCGGAACGCGCCGACGCGGTGGCAGTTCTGGAAGGCGAGCTTCATCCCGAAGTGCCGCTCCAGCCCGCCCCGGATCGCGTCGGAGGCGAGCGCGCGCAGCAGCTGTCCGCGCTCGGTCTCGCTCGGGGGCGGGGTCGCGTGGTCGGCGAAGTCGGTGCCCTCCAGATCGGCGGCCACCTGGCTGATCACCTGCCACGCGTAGGGGAGCGAGTTGCGCACGCAGGCGACGAACTCCTCATCGGTCACGGCGCCGGACTCGGCGCGCTCCAGCAGGGCGGCGGGTACGTCCAGGGACAACGGTTTCTCCTTCTCCTCGGGGTTTCTCAGGAACGGGTCAGCGCGGGCGGGCCGGGCACGAACCCGGGGTCGACCTGGGCGGCCAGCTCCTCCCCGGCCCACGAGCGGGCGTTGCGCAGGTGGAACTCCACGGCCTGGCGGTGGAACCGGTCCCAGTCCCGCGGCGTCGAGTCCACAGTGGACAGCATGGTGGCGAGCGCGTCGAGGTTGTGGGGCTCCAGCGAGATGATCGGCCGCGCCTGGCCGCGCTCGGCGGCGCGTACGTGCCCGGAGCCGGTGAGCCAGCACAGCAGGTTGTCGCCGAGCTCGTCGCGCAGGAACTCGACATCCTCGTCGTCGGTCACCTTGTTGCCGACCACGGCGAGCCGCACCCCGAAGTCGCGCGCGTAGTCCGCGTACTGCCGGTACACCCCGACGCTGCGCCGCGTCGGCTCGCAAACCAGGAACGTCACGTCGAAGCGGGTGAACAGGCCCGAAGCGAACGCGTCCGCGCCCGCGGTCATGTCGAGCACGACGTACTCGCCGACGTCGTCGACCAGGTGGTTCAGCAGCAGCTCGGCCGCGCCGACCTTCGAGTGGTAGCAGGCCACGCCGAGGTCGTCGTCAGTGAACCGCCCCGTCACGCCCAGTCGCACGCCGCCGATCTCGCGGAAGCACTCCGTGAAGATCGGGTTGTCCTCGAACGGCCGCACCAGCCGCGAACCCCGGCCCGGCGGCGTCGTCTTGATCATCGCGTCCGCGCTGCTGATCAACGGGTTGTCGCCGCGCAGGTAGTCCTTGATGGCAGGCAGGTTCTCGCCGAGGGTGGGAAGCGCTGCCGCCTCCTCCTCGCTCGCCCCCAGCGCGACAGCCAGGTGCTGGTTGATGTCCGCGTCCACGGCCAGCACCGGATGCCCGGAACCCGCGACGTAGGAGGCGAACAGCGAGGTCAGCGTCGTCTTTCCGCTGCCGCCCTTCCCCACGAAGGCGATCTTCACGGCGCACCACATCCTCTGCTCGAAGCGAAAACGATATCGATTTTCATTGTTGCCAGGCAAGATACACCCGAGTGGCCCTGCTCGATCGGGGGATCAACAGGCCCCGGGCGAGTTAGGGTGCTGGTGTGCCTCAACCGGTTCGGACGCATCCGGCGGAAGGCGACTTCGGCCGCCTGCGCGCCGAGTTCGAGCTGCCGGAGTCCTTCCAGGCCGACGTGCTGGCGGAGGCCGAGGCGGCGGCGATGGATCCGCGCGAACAGGGGCCGCGGGAGGATGCGACCGAACTCCCGCTGGTGACGATCGATCCGCCCGGCGCCAAGGATCTCGACCAGGCCATGGTGATCGAGCGCCGCGGCGCCGGTTTCCGACTGCACTACGCGATAGCCGACCTCGGCGCGTTCGTCGCGCCGGGTGGCCCGGTCGACCGCGAGGCCTGCCGCCGCGGCCAGACGCTGTACCTCCCGGACGGCAACGTCCCGCTGCATCCACCGGTGCTCTCCGAAGGCGCTGCCAGCCTGCTGCCGGGCGAAACGCGGCCTGCCGTGCTGTGGACGATCGACCTCGACTCCGGCGGCGAACCCACGGCGGTCCGCGTGCGGCGCGCGCTGGTCCGGTCCACCGAACAGTTCGACTACGAAACGGTCCAGGCGAACATCGAGGCGGGCACGCCGCATCCGTCGGTGGCGGCGCTGCCGCAGCTGGGCCGGTTGCGTCGCGAGCTCGCGGTCCAGCGCGGCGCGGTCGAACTGCAGCTGCCCGAGCCCGCCATCGGCGGCGACGCCGGGGACGGCTGGGTGCTCGCGATGCGGACGCGCAACGAAATCGACGCGTGGAACGCCGAAATATCCCTGCTGACCGGGATGGCGGCGGCCTCGATCATGACCGAGGCTCGCGTCGGCGTGCTCCGCACATTGCCCGACGCCGACGCCGATTCGGTGCGCTGGCTACGGAAATCCGCGCAGGCGCTCGGCATCTCCTGGCCCGCGAGCGACACGGTGTCGGAACTGTTGTCGCGGCTCGACCCTGCGCGCCCCGAGTCGATGGCGCTGTACGCCTGCTCCACGCGTTTGTTGCGCGGCGCGGGCTACACGGCGTTCGAGGGAGAGCTGCCCGCTTCCACCACACACGCCGGGATCGGCGCCCCGTATGCGCACGTCACCGCGCCGATCCGCCGTCTCGTGGACCGGTTCGCCACCGAAATCTGCCTGGCCGTCACGGCGGATCAGCCCGTGCCCGCCTGGGTTCGCGCCGCGTTGCCCCGGCTGCCGGAGCTGATGAGCGCGTCGGACACGCTTGCGGCGAGGGTCGAGAAGGCGTGTGTCGACCAGGTTGAGTCGTGGATGCTGGCCGGGCACATCGGCGGTACGTTCGAGGCCGTGGTGTTACGCGCGGAGGAGGCCAGGGCCGAGATCATGGTGGAAGATCCGCCGGTGATGGCCAAATGCGCGGGCGCGAACCTGCCGGAGGGCGAGCGGATCACGGTCCGGCTGCTCTCCGCGGACGTGGACAGGCGGAAGGTCGCATTCGAGCGGGCGTGATGGCGGACTGGACCGAGCGGGAGAAGGAGCTGGCCGACCTGGTGCGGGACGGTCACGCGGTGGTGGTGAACGTACGGAAGTCGGGGCCGCACAAGCATCTCGTGCCCTGGCTGCTGGAGCAGGACCTCATCACGTACATCGGGCACAAGGGGAACAGGCACTCGTGGCCGGAGTCCCCGTTCGCGAACCCGTTCGTCAAGGAGGCGAAGACCGACCGCCAGGCGATGCTGCGACACTATCGCGAGTACCTCGAAGGGAAGCCGGAGCTGCTGAAACGCTTGCGCGATGGTGAATTGGACGGCCGCGCGCTCGGGTGCTGGTGCGACCCGCAGCCCTGCCACGGGCACGTGTTGCTGGAGTACCTGAAATGACGTTGTTCGACGACCTCGGTGAGGACATCCCGCTGCGGGGCCGGCCGCGGCGGGTCGTATCGATGGTGCCTTCGCTGACCGAGGCGATCGAGGTGACCGCGCCCGGAATCCTTGTCGGGGCAACGGATTACTGCACGCATCCCGCGTCGCTCGCGGTGCCGCGGATCGGCGGCTCGAAGTACCCGAAGCTGAACAGGGTGATCGAGCTCGAGCCGGATCTCGTCGTGGCGAACTCCGAGGAGAACCGGCCGGAGGACGTGGAACGGTTGCGCGCCAACGGGTTCCCGGTCTGGGTGATGGAGGCGGCGGCCACTGTCCCGCACGCGCTGGCGTCGTTGCGCCGGCTGCTGACGCAAGCTTTCGACGCGCCAGAGCCGGAATGGCTCGTGCAGGCCGAGGATCTGTGGCGGGACAAGCCGCCGGTTCGCCGGCACGCCGTGGTTCCGGTGTGGCGCAAGCCGTGGGTGATCCTGGGGCGCGACACTTTCGCCGGTGACGTGCTGCGCCGGGTAGGTGTGTCCATTGTGTACGGCGAGCACGAGGACCGTTATCCGAGGCCGAAACTCGACGAGTTGCGTTCGTGGTTCGCCGACGGCGAGGCGGATTTGCTAGTTCTGCCGGACGAACCGTACGAGTTCACCGCGGACGACGGGCCGGACTTCTTCCCCGGCGTGCCCTACGAGCTCGTCTCCGGGCGCTACCTCACCTGGTATGGACCGTCCCTTGTGGACGCATACCACGCACTCAAACCGTGACCAGCAGGGCGATCGTCGAGTCACCGCAACGGCGCAGTGTCACGCCAGCGTCCGCCATCGCCGACGCTCCGGAAGCCCACCAGCTGGGGATGTCGGGGTTGCGCACCAGTGACCCCGTGGCCTGCCGCGCGTTGTTCGACGCGATCACCCGGCTCTGGGAGTTGACCAGCGCGGCCCGGCCGCGCAGCGCGCGCAGCTTGTGCTGCACCGTGCGCTCCAGCTCGCGGACGACCACGTCGGCGCCGACCACTCCGGCGAACTTTCCGTTGCGCCGCACGGGAATCGTGAACGTGAGCGTGTACGTGTCCGTGCACAGGTAGTCGACGTACGGGCCGGTGATGTGGCGTCGTCCGGAGTCGCGCGGCACGGTGAACCAGGACTGGCGGGTGTAGTCGAGAAAGCGCTCGCTGTTCGGGTCGAGGCTGATGAAGACCTGCGCGGGTTCGCTCTGCCCGTTGCCGGTCCACCATTCGAACCCGAACCGCTGGTCGTCGAGGGTGTCCGGGGCCGCGATGAACCCGGCGCCGACGATGAGGCCGCCGAGCGCCTTCGCGATCTGCGGCCGGAGCCCGTCGAGGTCCGCCGCCTGTACCGGGCCGGTGGAGTTGAGGATCGCCTCAGCGCCGGCCACGACCGGCTTCAGCGTCCCGAAGATGCCCTCCACCAGCGCGGACACCTCTTCGACGAGCTCGTCGCCTGTCAGCGTGCGGGTGTCGTTCACGGGCCGCCCCTCCGGTTCTCAGGGTCCGAGCAGGTCCAGGTGCAGCTCGGCCAGCCGGTCGATGGTGTTCAGTATGTGCTCCTCGGTGAGCTTGCGCGCAAGATCTCCGTCGGCTTCGCCGATCGCGGCGGTGATCGCGCGATGCTCGGCGCACGCGGTGACGTGCGGTTCGTCGCCGAGTGGCAGCCAGAGCAGTGCACCTTGCTCACTTTGCAGGCCGATCTCCTGCTGGGTCAATCGCGGGGACTGCGCGGCCGCGGCCATTTCCAGGTGGAACTGACGCTCCGCGCGCGAAGCGGCCGCGCCCGTCGCGTCCTGCAAATCGTCCGCGGCGAGCGTCAGCCGCATGATGTCCTCCGCCGAGCTGCGCTCCGCGGCGAGCCGCGCGGCCGTGCCCGCTATCGCGACGTAGTGGTCACCGATGTCGCGAAGCTCGCTCATCGACATGTCGCGCAGCTTGTCGCGCCACGACGCTTCTTCCTTCGGCGCGCGTACGAAGCTCCCGCCGCCTCGGCCGCGTCGCGTCTGTACGAGGCCCTGCTGGCGAAGCGCGACCAGAGCCTCTCGAACCGTCACAGTGGAGACGCCGAACTGGGCGGCCAGTTCCGCTTCGCTGGGGAGCTGTTCGTCGTCGGCGAGCAGACCGAGGTGGATCGCGTCGACCAGGCGCCTGGTGACGGCTTCGACCCGGCCGGTCTGGTCGAGCGGCGCGAACAGCACGGATCTCGCGCTGGGTGACTTCGGCGTCGTGCGCATCGCGCTCCTTGGTCTGATCGGGTGCCCGCCTCCTCAATCCTGCCTGACCATCTTGTCATATGAAAACTGGTCTTATATGTTTTGGCCCAATCCGAGCGCGGAGCAAGGGACGTTTGCTACGGCCAGGGCGGTAGCAAACATCCCTTGCTCCGCCGCCGGCCGCCGGGAACGGGAGGCTGTTCGTGGATCAGCTCAAGCACTTCATCGACGGTGCGCGGGTCGAGCCCGCGGGTGGCGAAACCGCCGAGATCATCGATCCGGTCACCGGACGCCCGTACTGCACCGCGCCGATCGCGCGCGCTGAGGATGTCGACCGGGCGTTGCGCGCGGCCGCGAAGGCGTTCGAGACGTGGCGTGACACGACGCCGGGGGAGCGGCAGCTGGCGCTGCTACGGATCGCCGACGCCGTCGAAGCCCGCGCGGACGAGATCGTCCGCGTCGAGTCGGCGAACACCGGCAAGCCCATCGAGTTGACCAAGGCCGAGGAAATGCCGATGTTCATCGACCAGCTGCGCTTCTTCGCCGGCGCCGCCCGCGCGCTCGAAGGCCGCTCCGCGGGCGAGTACATGGCCGGGCACACCAGTTTCGTCCGGCGCGAGCCCGTCGGCGTGTGCGCGCAGGTCACGCCGTGGAACTACCCGCTGCTGATGGCGATCTGGAAGATCGCGCCCGCGCTCGCCGCCGGGAACACGGTGGTGCTCAAACCCTCGGACACCACCCCGGCCTCGACGCTCCTGCTCGCCGAGATCGCCGCGGAATTCCTGCCGCCGGGCGTGTTCAACGTGATCTGCGGCGACCGCGACACCGGCCGGACACTCGTCGAACACGACATCCCCGCGATGGTCTCGATCACGGGCTCGATCCGCGCCGGGATGGAGGTCGCGGGTTCCGCGGCCGCGGACGTCAAACGCGTTCACCTCGAACTAGGCGGCAAGGCGCCGGTACTCGTCTTCCCCGGCGCGGACATCGACGCCGCCGCCGAGGCGATCGCCGGCGCCGGATACTTCAACGCCGGCCAGGACTGCACCGCGGCCACCAGAGTCCTTGTGCACCAAGACATCCACGATGAGTTCCTCGCCGCGCTGACCGCGCAGGCCGAGGGCACGAAGACCGGCCTGCCCGACGACCCCGACGTCGCCTACGGCCCGTTGAACAGCGCCGGGCACCTCGCCAAGGTGACCGGTTTCCTCGACCGGCTGCCCGCCCACGCCACCGTCCACACGGGAGGAAAACGGGCACGCGACGAGGGCTACTTCTTCGAACCGACCGTCGTGTCGGGCCTGAAGCAGGACGACGAGATCGTGCAGCAGGAGGTCTTCGGCCCGGTCATCACCGTGCAGGGGTTCGCGGACGAAGGCGAGGCGCTCGCCAACGCCAACGACGTCCAGTACGGGCTCGCGTCCTCGGTGTGGACGACCGACCACGCGCAGGCGATGCGGCTGTCCGCGCGCCTCGACTTCGGCTGCGTGTGGATCAACACGCACATCCCGCTCGTCGCCGAGATGCCGCACGGCGGGTTCAAGAAATCCGGGTATGGCAAGGATCTCTCGCTCTACGGGCTGGAGGACTACACCCGGATCAAGCACGTGATGACGGCGTGGTCGTGATGTCACCGAACCAGGCGCCCGCCACCATGGAGACGGAACCGAAACCCCGCGCCGGTGCGCCCGCGATCCGGCTTTCCGGGCTGCGCAAGGAGTTCGGGCCGGTCGTCGCCGTGCGCGGCATCGACGTGGAGATCGCCGAGGGTGAGTTCTTCTCGATGCTCGGGCCCTCGGGGTCGGGCAAGACCACCGTGCTCCGGATGATCGCCGGGTTCGACCTGCCCACCTCGGGCACGGTCGAACTGGGCGGCCGCGACGTCACCCGGCTCGCGCCGTTCGAGCGCGACGTCAACACCGTCTTCCAGGACTACGCGCTGTTCCCGCACATGAACGTCCAGCAGAACGTCGAGTACGGCCTGCGGGTGAAGCGGGTGCCGCGCGCGGAACGCAAACGCCGTGCCACGGAAGCACTCCGCACCGTCCGGCTGGAGGATTTCGCCGCCCGCAAGCCTTCCCAGCTTTCCGGCGGACAGCGGCAACGCGTCGCGCTCGCCCGCGCGCTGGTCAACCGGCCCAGGGTGCTCCTGCTCGACGAACCGCTCGGCGCGCTCGATCTCAAACTGCGGCAGGCGATGCAGACCGAGCTGAAGCAGATCCAGCGAGACGTCGGCATCACGTTCATCTTCGTCACGCACGACCAGGACGAGGCGCTGACGATGAGCGACCGGATCGCCGTGTTCAACGACGGCCGGATCGAGCAGACCGGCACCCCGAACGAGGTCTACGAACACCCCGCAAGCGCTTTCGTCGCCGGTTTCGTCGGCACCTCGAACCTGCTTTCGGGCCGTGGCGCGGAGGCGGTCATCGGGCACAGCGGCACCTACAGCATCCGGCCGGAGAAAATCCACCTCGATCCCGACCTCTCCTCGGCGGCGGAGCCCGGCGAGGTCAGCGCGACCGGCACGGTCACCGCGACCCATTACGCGGGAGCCACCATCCGCTACGTGGTTTCCCTCGACGCGGGCGGGCAGCTGTCCGCGGTGCGGCAGAACAGCGACCGCGCCCCCGAGCTTGCCGACGGCCGGGTCCGCCTGGTGTGGCGGCAGGAGCACAACTTCCGGATCCCAGACGACAAGGAGCACACCGATGCGTAACAGCCGGACCCTGCGCCTGCTCGCCGGCCTGGTGTGCGTGGGCACCGCGATCGCGGCCTGCGGCACCTCGAGCACCAGCTCGTCGAACGCGGGCGGGGCGGGTTTCACCCCACCCAAACTGGAACCGATGGCCCAGCTCGGCCAGCCCGAGGGCGCGCTGAACGTGCTGGCTTGGCCCGGTTACGCGGAAAACGGCTCCAACGATCCCAACGTCAACTGGGTCACCCCGTTCGAACAGCAGACCGGCTGCAAGGTCAACGTCAAAACCTTCGGCACCTCCGACGAGGCACTGAACCTGATGAAGACCGGCGAGTACGACGTGGTCTCCGCCTCGGGTGACGCCTCGCTGCGGCTCGTCGCCTCCGGTGACGTGGAGCCGGTGAACACCAGCCTCGTGCCGAACTACGCCGACGTGTTCGACTTCCTCAAGAACAAGTCGTGGAACAGTGTGAACAACGTGTCCTACGGCATCCCGCACGGCTGGGGCGCGAACCTGCTCACCTGGCGCACGGACAAGGTGCAGCCCGCGCCCACGTCCTGGTCGGCGATGTTCGACCCGAACACGCCGTACAAGGGCAAGATCAGCGGCTACGACTCGCCCATCTACATCGCCGACGCCGCGTTGTACCTGATGAAGCACAATCCCGAGCTGGGCATCAAGAACCCGTACGCGCTGGACGACAAGCAGTTCACCGCGGCGGTGGACCTGCTCAAACAGCAGCGCCCGCTGATCTCGGAGTACTGGTCGGACTACCTCAAGGAAAGCCAGGCGTTCAAGAACGGCGACTCGGTGCTGGGCACGGCCTGGCAGGTGACGGTGAACGTGACCCAGGGCGAAGGCGCGCCGCTGCAGGCCATCGTGCCGAGCGAGGGGGCGACCGGCTGGTCGGACACCTGGATGGTGGCGACCAAGTCGCAGCACAAGACGTGCGCCTACAAGTGGATGGACTACATCATCAGCCCCAAGGTCAACGCCCAGGTGGCGGAGTACTTCGGCGAGGCGCCGGCGAACTCCAAGGCGTGCGGGCAGACCACGGACGCGACGTTCTGCGACACCTACCACGCCAGCGACAGCGCATACGCGTCACAGATCTACTACTGGACCACGCCGATCGCCCAGTGCCTCGACGGCCGCACGGACGTGCAGTGCAAGGACTACGGCGACTGGACGCGCGCCTGGACCGAGATCAAGGGCTGAACCGATGAGCGTCGCCGCCGGTGCCTCGAGTTTCCTTTACCGCAAGCCGAAACTGCGGCTGGGGATCCTGCTGTCCGCGCCACTGCTGTGGCTCGGGCTGGCCTACCTCGGCGCGCTGGCGGCGTTGTTCGTCACCGCCTTCTGGAGCACGGACACGTTCACCGGCCAGGTCGTGACGTCCTGGTCGCTGGACAACTTCGTCACCCTGTTCACCGAAGACGTCTACCGCACGATCACGGTGCGCACCGTCGGCATCGCCGCGCTCGTGACGGTGGTGGACGCGGTGATCGCCTTCCCGATGGCGTTCGCGATGGCCAAGTTCTGCTCGCCGCGGGCGCAGCGGCTCCTGGTGATCGCGGTGATGACCCCGCTGTGGGCGAGCTATCTCGTGAAGGCGTACTCGTGGCGGGTCATGTTGTCGGGCAACGGTTTGTGGTCCTGGCTGCTGGGCGCCACCCCCGGATACGGCGTGACGGCGACGGTGATCACGCTGTCGTACCTGTGGTTGCCGTACATGATCCTGCCGATCTACGCGGGCCTCGACCGGTTGCCCGATTCCCTGGTGGACGCCGCCGGTGACCTGGGTGCAAGGCCGTGGCGGACCTTCACGTCGGTGATTCTGCCGCTGACGTTCCCCGCGATCGTCGCCGGTTCGATCTTCACGTTCTCGTTGTCGCTGGGCGACTACATCACCGTGAAGATCGTCGGCGGGGCCAGCCAGATGCTCGGCAACGTCGTCTACGACAACATCGGGGCGGCGAACAATCTGCCCTTCGCCGCGACCGTGGCCACCGTGCCCGTCGTGATCATGCTCGTCTACCTGGCCGCCGTGCGGCGCACCGGAGCCTTGGAGAACCTGTGAACTTCTCGAAGACGACGAGGTACGTGCTGCGCGGGGCGCTGGTCCTCGGGCTTGCCGTGATCTACATCCCGCTGCTTGTGGTATTGCTCAACTCGGTGAACGCCGATCCGGCGTTCGGCTGGCCGCCTTCGGGGTTCACGCTGGAATGGTGGAGCAGGGCACTCGGGAACTCCGGGGTGCTCAACGCATTGTGGACGAGCCTGATCGCCGGGGTTTCGGCCACCGCGATCGCGCTGGTGCTCGGCACCATGGCCGCGTTCGCGCTGCAGCGATACCGGTTCTTCGGGCGGGATTCGGTGTCGCTGCTGATAATCCTGCCGATCGCCCTGCCGGGGATCGTGACCGGTATCGCGCTGAACAACGCGTTCCGCACGATCCTCGGGATCGATCTCGGCCTGCTGACGGCGATCATCGCGCACGCGACGTTCTGCATCGTCGTGGTCTTCAACAACGTGGTCGCCCGGCTGCGGCGGATGGGCGGGAACCTGGAGGAGGCCTCGGCCGACCTCGGCGCGGATGGTGTGACCACCTTCCGGCTGGTCACCTTCCCGATGCTGCGCTCCGCGCTGCTCGCCGGCGGGCTGCTCGCGTTCGCGCTGTCGTTCGACGAGATCATCGTGACCACGTTCACCCTGGGCGCGGGCCTGCAGACGCTGCCGATCTGGATCCTGGACAACCTGTTCCGCCCGAACCAGGCGCCGGTGGTGAACGTGGTCGCCGCGGTGCTGATCGTGGTGTCGACCGTGCCGGTCTACCTCGCGCAACGACTTTCCGGCGACACGGCCAGCGGAGGGCGCATGTAGGGCCGCGACTCCAGAGCGTCCGGCGGGTGTGGCGTCAGGTACTTTCTTGGCGAATGCCAGTGCGTCGCCGTTGTGGAAAGGTCCTCAATGTCCGCTGTGACATATTTCGAGGCGATTGTGGTCGGCGCCCTGCAGGGCGTGTCCGAATTGTTCCCGGTTTCCAGTCTCGGCCATTCCATTCTGCTGCCGGCGTGGCTGGGCGGATCGTGGGCGAACGATCTGAGCATGGGCAAGGACTCGCCCTACCTGGCGGTTCTGGTCGCCATGCACGTGGCGACCGCGATCGCGCTCGTCGTCTTCTTCTGGCGGGACTGGGTGCGGATCCTGGGCGGGCTGTGGACGTCGATCCGGGACCGCGAAGTGGTCGACTCCGACCAGCGGCTGGCATGGCTGCTCGTGCTGGCGACGATCCCGGTCGGCATCGCGGGGCTGCTGCTGGAGAGCGCGCTGCGCAACTTCCTCGGAAAGCCCATTCCCACGGCGATTTTCCTTGCACTGAACGGGGCGGTGTTGCTGGCCGTGGAGCGGTTCGGCCGCTCGCGCGCCCCTGAGCCCTCGGTGCCGCTCGCGGCCGAGCAGACGATCGATTTCTCGGCCGAAGTGACCATGCCGATGCGTGCGGTGAGCGTCGAGGAGGCGTCGGATCTGCGGTTGTCGAAGCTCGGCATCGGCGAGGCGATCCTGATCGGCGCGGCGCAGATCCTGGCCCTGTTCCCGGGAATCAGCCGGTCCGGCATCACGATGGTCGCGGGCCTGCGGCGCGGGCTCGACCACGAGGACGCCGCCCGTTTTGCGTTTCTTCTTGCCACGCCGGTGATTTTGGCCGCCGGTGTCCTGAAGATGCCGTCCCTGTTCACCGAGGAGAACCGCGCCTCACTCGGCCCGGCCCTGGTCGGGAGCCTGGTCGCGGGAATCGCGGCCTACATCGCGGTGCGATTCCTGACTTCCTATTTCGAAACGCGTACGCTGACGCCGTTCGCTATTTACTGTGTGGTCGCCGGAATCGGTAGTTTGGTGTATTTCGTGGCATGATCGAACCGCTTTCCTGGGGGCGGATCGCAACAGCTTGGACGTTCGACGTCCCGGCTGTCGTTTTCGTCGTGGTGCTCGGCGCGGGGTATTTGCTGGCCGCGCGCCGGATGCACCAGTGGGCCCGGGGCCGGACGGTGGCGTTCCTTGCCGGTCTGGGCACTGTCCTGCTGGTGACGTGCTCTTTCCTCGGCGTGTACGACGACACGCTGTTCTGGGTGCGCGCCACGCAAACGGTGGTGCTGTTGATGATCACCCCGTTGCTGCTCGCGCTCGGCGCCCCGTTCACGCTGGTGCTGGGCGTCTCGCCGTTCGCGGACACGCTGCGCCGCGTCGGCCGCGGGCGAGCCGCGCGGACGCTGACTTTCCCGCTGGTGATCACGGTGCTGTTGATCGTGCCACCGTTCGCGCTGTATCTGACGCCGTTGTACGAGCTGACCCTGCGGCACTCGGCGGTCGACGCGCTCGTGCGGTTGGTGCTCGTTTGTTGTGGTTTCGTGTACTTCTGGACCAGGCTCCGGCTGGACCCGACTCCCCGCGATGACCACCACCTGGTCTCGTTCGGCATCAGCTTCGCCGAGGTCGTCGTGGATGCTGCGCTCGGCCTGGTTCTCTGGCTGGGCCCGCTGCGCGCGGCCGGCTACTACGAGGCGCTCGGGCGGCTGTGGGGGCCGGGCCTGCGCACCGACCAGATCATCGGCGCAGGGATCCTGTGGATCGGCGGCGACCTCGCCGGCCTGCCTTTCGTCGGCGCGCTGTTCACCCGCTGGATGCGCGACGACGAACGCCAGGCCGAACGAGTCGACCGCGAACTCGACGAAACGGAGCAGCAAGGCGGCGCCGGACTCTGGTGGGAGTCCGACCCCGTCCTCGCCGAACGCTTCAACCGAAACCGCACCTAGCCCGGCAGCAAGGAACGTCCACTCCAATGCCACCGCAGCAAACGTCCCTTGCTCCGAGGACGCGCCCGAATGCGGTTGGTGCCTGGGTGGGAGCAAACGTCCCTCGCTCGGCCGCGGCGCAGCAAACGTCCCTTGCTCCCCGCACCCGCCCGGCTGCCCCCGGATTTGAAGCAAACATCCCTTCCTCGGCCGAGGCGGAGCAGACGTTCCTTGCTCTCGGCACCTGCGCGGCCGTCCTCGGGTTTGGAGCAAACATCCCTTCCTCGGCCGAGGCGGAGCAGACGTTCCTTGCTCTCGGCACCTGCGCGGCCGTCCTCGGGTTTGGAGCAACCATCCCTTCCTCGGCCCGGCGGGAGCAGACGTTCCTTGCTCCCGCCGGTCGCCCGAGCGTTCGGAGCCGGTCGGTTGGAGCGAAGGCCCCTTGCTCCGCGAGGCCGGAGCAAACGTCCCTTGCTCTCCGGGGTTGTCCTAGTGGAATGCGTGTTCGGGAGCCGGGAACTCGCCCCGTCGCACTTCGTCGGCGAATGCGGCCGCGGCGCCGGAGAGCTCGCCGGCCAGGTCCGCATACCGCTTGACGAACCGCGGCGACCGGCCGCGACGCAACCCCGCCATGTCCTGCCAGACGAGCACCTGGGCATCGCAGTCCGGCCCGGCGCCGATACCGACAGTTGGGATCTTCAGCTCATGCGTGACCTGCTTCGCCACCTCCGCGGGCACCATCTCCATCACCACCGCGAAGGCGCCCGCCTCCTGCAGCGCGACCGCGTCGGCGACCAGGTTCGCGCCCGCCTCGCCACGGCCCTGCACGCGGTACCCGCCCAGGTTGTGCTCACTCTGCGGGGTGAAGCCGATGTGGCCCATCACCGGGACCCCGGACCCCGTCAGCGCCTCCACGTGCGGTGCGAACCGCTTGCCGCCCTCAAGCTTGACGGCATGGGCCCGGCCTTCCTTCATGAACCGCACCGCGGTCGCCAGCGCCTGCTCGGGCGAGAGCTGGTACGAGCCGAACGGCAGATCCGCCACGACCAGGGCGCGTTTGGCAGCCCCGGTCACGGCGCGCACGAGCGGGAGCAGCTCGTCCACCGTCACCGGCAGCGACGTGTCGTAGCCGAAGACGTTGTTCGCGGCGGAGTCGCCGACCAGCAGCACCGGGATACCGGCCTCGTCGAACAGCTCGGCGGTGTACATGTCGTACGCCGTGAGCATCGGCCACGGTTCGCCGCGGTCCTTCAGCTCTTGCAGGTGGGGGATGCGCACCTTCTTGGCGGGCGCGCCGGTTTTGGGGCCGTTGCCGTAGGGCGCCACGGTCTCACCAGAATTGGACATCGTCGTCGACCAACCTTCCCTCGAGGCCCTCGTCGGGTCCCCGGGTCGTGGATCTGGGCAACCAAGCGTGACACCGTGTCGCGACCCCGCCCAAGTGCCTGCGACGAGCTTCACACGGGGTGGTGACCATGACCGAAGAGGTGCCGAGGTGGCGGCGAAAGGCCGGTGGCGTGGTCGCCACGGTGGTCCAGCTGGGCGCGCTCGCCTCGGTGGCGCTGCTGATCTGGGGCGGTCACCACGGCTTCTACCACTGGACGGTGCTGGCGTTCAGTGTGCTGAACATCCCAGCCGACGCGAACATCCTGATCGCTCTGGTGCTGGCGGTGCTCGGCGCCGCGTTACGGCGGCGGAAGCGGGCTGCGCTGAACACGCTGCTCCTGTTCCAGGTCGGTGGGCTCGCGGTGACGATGGCGTTCCATGCGGCCTTGCTGTGGGCGCCCGGCGCGCTCACGCTCGCCCGGCGCGAGCGCACCCACATCCCGGTCGCGCTGTGGGCACTCACCGGCGTGGAGCTGGTGGCGATTGGACTGATCGTGCTTCTGATCGCGCTGCGCCCGGCGTTCCCGGCTCGCTTGGCGCCAGGAGCGTGGAAGTACGCGCTGGCCGTGGGGCTCGGTGGGCTGGCGGTGGTGATTTCCGTCGGCTGGGCATTGCTGACGGTGTTCCCGGGAACGCTGACCGGCCTCGGCGACAGCTTCCTGTGGGCGGCGAACCACGCGACCGGTGAGTTGCTGCAGCTGCGCCGACTGGGTGTGCAGGAAGGCCCGGGCTGGGTCGATCTGCTGCTCGACCTCGGTGGCACGGCCGTCGCGGTGGCCACGCTGTCGACGTTCTTCCGTGGCGTGCGCTCGCAGCGGCATCGCAGCGATGAGGAAGAGCTTCGGCTGCGGTCGTTGCTCGCGCAGTTCGGCGAGGACGATTCGCTGGGGTATTTCGCCACCCGCCGCGACAAGAGCGTGGTGTTCGCGCCCAATGGCCAGGCCGCGGTGACCTACCGGGTACTGGGTGGCACGAGCATCGCGAGCGCCGATCCGATCGGTGATCCGGAGTCGTGGCCGCAGGCGATCGCCGCGTGGTTGGCCGAGGCGCACACCTACGGTTGGTCCCCGGGTGTGCTGGGGGCGAGCGAACGGGGCGCGAAAGCCTACGTCCGTGCGGGGCTGAAGGCGCTGGAGATCGGGGACGAGGCCGTGCTCGATGTCCGCGACTTCCGGTTGTCCGGCCCGGAACGGCGGTCCGTGCGGCAGGCGGTGCGTCGCATCGAGCGCGCGGGATACACCGCGCAGGTCCGCCGGCACGCGGACGTCCCACCGTCCGAAATGGATGATCTGTTGGCGAAGGCCCAGCAGTGGCGTGGCGCGGGCACCGAACGGGGGTTCTCGATGGCGCTGTCGAGGCTGGGCGACCCGTCGGACGGGCGGTGCGTGATGGCCGAGGCCTACGACGCCACCGGGCAGTTGCGCGGGCTGCTGTCCTTCGTGCCGTGGGGGCGGCGCGGGCTTTCCCTGGATCTGATGCGTCGCGATCGTGACGCGGAGAACGGGCTCACCGAATACCTCGTCGCGCAGGTTG
>NZ_VMNW02000084.1 GCF_007713735.2 Amycolatopsis acidicola
CCCGCCCACGACCGGACCCGGCTGAAGATCACGCACCGCGACCGCCACCACATCGGCGTCGTCATGGATCAGATAGCCCGGAGGGCCGGAGTCCACCATCACTTCTCCTTTGGATAGAGGTCTTACCTCTGGGGAGGCTAACTCATCGACGGCCTGCCGACAAGCACGTCGCGTTCCCAAATGCGAATTGGCCAGACCTCTACAATGGCGCCGGGCGAGAGGAAAGGCGGGGAGCACGGTCATGACCGCGGAGGGCAGCGTGTGGGTTCCGTTGCAGCAAGGAAGAGTGGCGGACATCGTCGCCGACCGGATCCTGCAGATGATCACGTCGGAGCAGTTGCGCCCCGGCGCGCAGCTGCCACCCGAGCGCGAGCTCGCGTCGCTGCTGGGCACCAGTCGTCCGTCGCTGCGGGAAGCGCTGCGTTCCTTGCAGGCCAGGGGATACGTGGACATCCGGCACGGCACCGGTGCCTTCGTCCTCGATCCGGCCACCGCTCGAACGCTTCGCGAGGCGATGTTCGCGGAGGAGATGAGCCTGGTCGAGTTGTTCGACATGCGCGAGGTGCTCGAACTGCCCGCCGCCGGCTGGGCCGCCGTCAAACAGGACGAACTGAGGCTCGCCCGTGTGCGGGAGGCTTTCGAGGCGGTCGACGAAGCCTCATCCGAAGAGCTCGCGCGGAGTGAAATCGACTGGCGCCGCATGCAAAGACTGGATGCGGCCTTCCATCTCAGTATCGTGCAGGCCGCGGGTAACCGGTTCATGAGTCAGAGCGTCACGGTGCTGCAGGACATTCTCGCGCGAGGAATGGAAACGACCCTGCGGATTCCGGGACGGCTCGCGCGCTCGCAGGCGGACCACCGGCGCATTCTCGACGCCGTCATGGCCGGCGATCCCACGGCGAGCCGCCGCGCGGTCGCGTCTCATATCAGAGGGGCGCGCAAGGCGGCCTTCACGCGAATCCGCGAACAGGGTGGCGTGCCGGGTGACTGAGTCTGCCTGGTCAGTGGTCTTACCAAGTCTTGAAGATCAAATCCAGAGTGACGCGACGCGAAACGCTCTGAACTGCGGATATAACCGGCCAAGAATATAAAAATTGGTCAGGCCACTTTCATCACATGGTTGCGATGACCCGGCACGGCGAGGTATAAGTGGTGCGCACCCGCAGTCGCCGGGGGGCACGGTCCCGGCGAACCGACCACCAGAATTTCGGAAACCTCCGGCTCCGCGTCTTCCATTGTGGACTCGTATCCAGGAACGTCCGACGTCCGGACTGGGTGAAGACGTGGCCCGCAGAGGCCGCTGTCGCGGCTTCCCGCTCAGGGGCTGAAGTTTGTTCAACGGCGAACCACTCTAGAGATGAGCCTCCCGATGCATGTCGACACGACTCGCAGCAAACATCCCGAATCCGGCCGGAAGCCCCTTCGCAAGCGCCTCCGGAAACTCTGCACCGCGATTTACTTCCAGGTGATCGTCGGCATCGCCGTCGGAATACTCGTCGGACGGTTCTGGCCGCATTTCGGCGAATCGCTGAAGCCGCTCGGCGACGTCTTCATCAGCATGATCAAGATGCTGGTCGCCCCGATCATCTTCATCACGGTGGTGCTGGGTATCTGCGGGGCGCAGAGCCTGCGGAAGGTCGGCAGGGTCGGGTTGAAGGCGCTGATCTGGTTCGAGATCGGGACGACGCTGGCGCTGGTCTTCGGGCTGGTCGTCGGCAACATCGTCAAACCCGGCTCGGGAATCAACGCCGACACGGCGAGTTTGAACACCGGGCAGATCTCGCATTACACCAGCGGCGGCGAGGACGTCAGCACGTTCAGCGGGTTTCTCAGTCATCTGGTGCCGACGTCGGCCGTGGGCGCTTTCGCGGACGGGAACATCCTCCAGGTGCTGTTCCTCGCCGTCTTCTTCGGTATCGCGATGACGCTGCTCGGGAAGAAGGTCGAGCCGGTCAAGTCCTTTTTGGACAACGTGGGCCAGATCTTCTTCCGTATCCTCAACATGGTCATGCGGTTCGCGCCCATCGGGGCGTTCGGCGCCATGTCCTACACGATCGCGACCTACGGGCTCGGTTCCATTGCCCAGCTGGGGTCCCTGATCGCCTGCATGTACGCGACGGCCATCCTTTTCGTGCTGCTCGTCCTCGGCTCGGCCACGCGGCTGAGCGGGCTGTCGATCTTCCGGTTGCTGCGCTACATCCGGCAGGAGCTGCTCATCGGTTTCGGCACCGCGTCCAGTGAAAGCGTGCTGCCCCAGCTGATGCGGAAACTGGAGCACCTGGGGATCAGCCGGTCGACCGTCGGGTTGACCGTGCCGTCCGGGTACTCCTTCAACCTCGACGGCACCGCCATCTATCTGACCCTCGCGAGCCTGTTCATCGCGCAGGCGACCAACACCCACCTGCCGCTGGCAGCGCAGATCAGCCTGCTGGTGCTCCTGGTCCTGACCTCCAAAGGCGGCGCGGGGGTCGCCGGCGCGGTGTTGTTCACCCTCGCCGCGACGCTGGAGGCGCACGCCGTCATCCCCGTCGCGGGGCTCGCCCTGATCCTTGGCATCGACCGTTTCCTCAACGAGGCCCGCACGCTGACCAACATCGTCGGCAACACGGTCGCCAGTGTCGTCGTCGCGAGGTGGGACAAGGACCTCGACGTCGCCCGTGCCCGGCGCGTACTTCGCGAGAACGACCAGCCTTCGCTCGATGACCTCGGCGGGATCGCCGGCACTGCCGAGTCTCCGGCGTCGCCGGCGATCGCGGCCAAGTAGCGCACCGCCGGGGTGGCGTGCCTCGAAGATTCCCGCGTGCACAAGGAAAGGGAGAAGGTATGCCGACCGCTGTGCTGCTGGCCGGAGTGGGCATCATCGGGTTCTCGGCGTTCCTCGGCGGGTTGACCGGGTTCGGGTTCAACCTGCTGGCGAGCCCGATGCTGCTGGTGCTGGGCATCCCGCCGGCGCAGGTGATCGTGATCAACCTGGCGCTCGCGCTGTGCACGCGGATCGTGGTCGTCTTCCGGCTGGGCGCCCACATCCGGTGGCGGAAGGTCATTCCGCTGATCGCCGCGAGCGTGCCGGGCCTGCTGTTCGGCATGTACGTGGCGACGCACGTGAACGAGCAGGCCCTGCGCTGGGCCACCGGTATCACGGCCATCGTCGCGGCCCCGGCGCTGTTGTTGTGGCGCTCGCGGGAAAAAACACTGTCCCAGCCGCTTTACGCGGCCTCCGGGTTCGTCGGGGGCACGCTCGCGACCACGACCTCGTTGAACGGCATCCCGCTCGCGCTCGTCCTCACGGCCGACAACGTGGAGCGGCGGTCGATGATCGCCGACATGGCGATCTATTTCGTGGTTTCGAACCTGATCGGCCTCGGGATTCTCGTGGCGGGCAGCGGCCTCCGTGACCTGAACTGGACGCTCATCCTGCTCTGGCTTCCCGGCGCGCTGCTCGCGAACTGGGTCGGGAACTCGTTGTCGCCCAAGGTGCCGCGGCAGGCGTTCCGGATTCTGACCTGTGGCCTGGTCGTGGTCGCCGGGGTTTCGACCCTCGTGTCCGGTTGAGACCGGCGTGTGCGATGGCCCACCGGCGGGTTGACGCCGGGAGCGCGAACCGAGCAAGGTCAGTGGTGGCAAGAGGTCTGTCCACCGGGCCGAACAATGTCGTTTGGGACGAGCCGTCCCCCGTCGATTGGACTCACAGTGAGCAGTGATCAGACCATTTCCCGGGAACGCCTGACCGAAGCGCCGGGCGAGGTGTACACGTCCACCATCCTGGAGCCCAGTTTCCGGTTCATGCTGAAGGAGTACTTCGGCGGGCTGCTCGAGGTGAACCAGGCGTGGGCGATCATGCTCGGGGAGACGGGCATCGTGCCTGCCGAGCACGTCCGCTCGCTGCTCACCGGGTTGCGCCGCATGGTCGACGAGGGTCCGGAGGCGTTCGCCGAGTTCAACCCGCACTACGAATACTTCTACTCCCATTTGGAGCACCGCCTCGCCGAGTACGCGGGCGCCGCGGCCGCCGGGGAGATCAACCTGGGCCGGACGAGGCCGGAACCGTTGACCCGGATGGCTTTGCGCCCGCGGCTGCTCGACATCGCCGAGGGCATCGGCGAACTGACCGACGTGCTGCTCGGCCTCGCCGAACGTGAGCGGGACACGGTCATGCCACAGTGGACACATCTGCAGCCGGCGCAGCCCAGCACGATGGGGCATTACCTGCTCGGCATCGTCAACGCGCTCTCCCGCGACGCCCGCCGCATCCGCGCCGCGTACGCCACGACCAACGCCTGCACGCTCGGCTGTGGCGCGCTCGCCGGCACTTCCTATCCGGTCGACCGGGAAACCGTCGCCGAGATGCTGGGCTTCGACGAGGTCCGCGAGAACACGATCGACTGCGTCGGCGCCGGTGACTACGCGCTCGAGTCCAGTTCCTCGGTCGCGAACCTCGCGATCACGCTGAGCCGGTTGTGCCAGGACGTGTACCTGTGGGCGACCGACGAGTTCCGGCTGGTCGAGATCGGCGACTCGTTCTCCGGCTCCAGCAGCATGATGCCGCAGAAGAAGAACGCGTACCCGTTCGAATACGTCAGGGCCCGTGGCGCCCGGGCGGTCGGGGAGATGACCGCCGCGTTCGGCACCTTGCACAACACCACCTTCGGCGATATCAAGGACGTCGAGGAGGAGATGGTTCCGCCTGTTTTCCGTGCCTGCGACGAGATGTCGGTGTCACTGCGGCTGCTGCGCGGCACGCTGGAAACGCTGACCGTCGACCGCGAGCGGTGCGCGGCTCGCGCCGGTTCCGGCTTCTCCACGGCCACCGAGCTCGCCGCGATGATCCACCGCAACACCGAACACGACTACCGCGCCGCGCACCGGGTCGTCGGCCACCTCGTCCTTCTCGCGACCCGGCAAGGGGTCGAGCCCGAGGACGTCACACTGTCGCTTGTGGACAGGGCGGCGGAGGAAACCCTGGGCGGCAAGTCGGGGCTGACCGAGGAGCAGGTTCGTCAGGGCCTGAACCCGCAGGGTTTCGTGGCCGCCCACACCGTGCTCGGAGGTCCGGCGCCGGAGCCGATGTCGGCCGCTTTGCGGCGGTCGCGGGAAACCGCCGCGAGCGACACCGAGTGGGTCTCTTCGACGCGCGCCAGGCTTTCGGTCGCGCATGACCGGCTGATGGTCAGCGTCGACAAGCAGCTCGGGAAGTGAGCGTCGGATGAGTCCGGTCAGGGCAGCGAGCCCGCACATCACGGTCCGGGTCACGCGCTCGGATTCCTCGGCCCCCTCGGAGTTCACCGTTCCGCGCATCAAACCGATGACGGTGCTCGACGCCTTGCTCGCGGTGCAGCGCCTGCACGATTCCGCGCTGGGCTTTCGTTTTTCCTGCCGCGTGGGCATGTGCGGCACCTGCACGATCCGGGTCGACGGCCGGTCCGCGCTGGCCTGCCAGACCGAGATCACCGACGAAATCGCCGAGATCAGGGTCGATCCGCTGGCCGGGCTGCCGGTGGTCCGGGACCTCGTCGTGGACATGACGCCGTTCTGGGAAGCCTGGAAGTCGGTCACGCCGTACCTCGTCCCGCACGACGACGCCGAGGTGGGCATGGACGCCGAGCCCGCGGTCATCCCGCCGGATTCCGAGGAGCGACGGCACATCGACCCTTCGCTGGACTGCATCGGTTGCGGCGCTTGCTTTTCCAGCTGCGGGATCGCCGGCGCGCATCGTGATTTCCTCGGGCCGGCGGCGTTGAACCGGGCGATGGTCCTGATCGACGACAGCCGGGACGCCGCTTCGCGGCTGCGTTTGTCCGTTGTCGGCGGAGACGAGTCCGGCGTCGACCGCTGCCACTACATCTACGGGTGTTCGGCCGCCTGCCCGAAGGGCCTCGATCCCGCGAAAGCGATCCGCCGCATCCGGAAGAAGAGGTTCTCATGACCACCACACCGTGGGCCGATCCCGAACTGCTCACCACCGACGTCGCGGTGATCGGCAGCGGGGGAGCGGGCCTGATGTGCGTTCTGCACGCGCTGGAAGCCGATCCCTCGCTCCACGTCACGATCGTCAGCAAGGGCGCGGTCGGCCGCTCCGGCTGTACCCGCATGGTGCAAGGCGGCTACAACGCCGTGCTGGACCCGAACGACTCCATCGACGCGCATTTCAGCGACACCCTCGCCGGTGGCAAGTACCTCAACAACCAGGAACTGGCCTGGACACTCGTCAACGACGCGCCCCGCGTGATCCACGAGCTGGAGACCCGCGTCGGCTGCTTCTTCGACCGCCGCGCGGACGGCCGGATCCACCAGAAAGCGTTCGCGGGCCAGACGTTCGACCGTACGGTTCACCGCGGCGACCTCACCGGCATCGAGATCATGGGCCGGTTGCGCGACCAGATGTTCCGGCTCGGCCCGGTCGAACTCGAGGACGTGCGGGCGCTGGATCTGATCCACGACGCCGACGGACAGCTCGCCGGGATCACCGGCGTGCACATGCGGACCGGCCGCCCCCTCGTCCTGCGGGCCAGGGTGGTCGTCGTCGCGACCGGTGGTTCGGCCACGATGTACCGCGTCGCCGCCCCGGCGCGGGAGAAGACCGGCGACGGCATCGCGATGTGCTGGCGTGCCGGTTTGGCCATGCGCGACATGGAGATGCTGCAGTTCCACCCGACCGGCCTGCTGGCGGGCGAAGCCCGGATGACCGGTGCCGTCCTCGAAGAGGGCCTGCGCGGCGCCGGCGCGATCCTGCGCAACGCCCTCGGCGAGCGCTACATGGAAAGCTACGACCCCGAACGTCTCGAACGCTCCACCCGCGACGTGGTCGCTCGCTCCGGTTACCTGGAGATCGCGGCCGGCCGGGGAACGCCCGAGGGCGGCGTCCTGATCGACATCTCGCATCTGGGACGGGAAGAGGTCGAACGGCGTTTTCCCGGGATGGTCGCGCGGACGCGCCAGATCGGGCAGGACCTCGCCAGTGGTCCGGTCACCGTGTCGCCGACAGCGCATTTCCACATGGGCGGCGTGATCATCGACAAGGATTGCCTGACGTCGCTGCAGGGTCTGCTCGTCGCGGGGGAGGACGCCGGCGGTGTCCACGGTGCGAACCGCCTGGGCGGCAACGGCGTCGCCGAGTCGACGGTCTACGGCGCGCGTGCCGGTGACACCGCGGCCGGGATGGCGCCCGCGCGTTCTCTTCATGAGCCCGACCAAGGCGAGATCGACGCGTCCTTCCGTCGTGCCTACGCGCCGTTGGGCCGGGAGGAGGGTCCTTCCCCGTTCGAGCTCACGCGCAGGTTGAAGGAGTTGATGTGGAACAAGGTCGGCGTCGTGCGTGACGGCGAGGGGCTGGTGCAGGCGGCGAAGGAACTCGACGGCCTCGCCGAGGAAGTGCGGACCGTCGCGGCACCCGGGCCTGCCGCCGTCAATTTCGGCTGGCAGGAAGCGATGGACCTGACGAACCAGATCACCGTGGCGCGGACGATGGCCTACGCGGCGGCCTGGCGAACCGAAACCCGGGGGGCGCACGCGCGCTCGGACTACCCGGATTCCCGGCAGGAGCTGGACTACCTGGTCCTCGAAGCGGGGCCGGGCGACGAGATCCACTCGTCGGTGGCGCCGGTCGAGTTCACCCACGCTTCGCCGCCGCGCCTGGAGAAGTCCGGTTCGGACGGAGGAAAACCGTGACTCTGCCGCAGTTCCTGTTCTTCCTCGGGTTCACGATCGTCGCACTCGTGGTCATCGCGTTCACTGTCGTGGTGTTGCGCAGCGCGCGGTTCTACGACGGGGGAGCCTTTCCCACCGGGGCCATGATCATGCGTCTCGCCCGGCCGGGCCGTGAACGGGTGGAGTTGCAGCGGTGGGCTTTCTACGTGCACCGCATCAGTGGCGCCGGCGTCTTCGGCTTCCTGTGCCTGCACGTAGTGGACGTGAGCCTCTTCGCGTTCTCTCCTGCCGTGTACGACAACGTGCACAGCCTGTACGGCACCGCGGTAATGCGCGTGATCGAGGTCGGCCTGTTGTTCGCCCTCCTTTTCCACACGTTCAACGGGTTGCGCCTCGTCTCGGTCGACGTCAAGGACCTCGGCATCGTGGCGTCGACCCGCGTCCTGTACGTCGTGCTGGCTTCGACGCTGGTCTTTGGCATCGTCGGCGCCTACTACATCCTGAAGCCGGTGTTCCTATGACGACCACACCCGCCCGGCCCGCGCCCGCTTCGCGCGGATCGGCCGTCCGCCGTCGCCGCGCCGCCTATATCAGCCTCCGGATGACCGGCGTGCTGCTGGCCGTGTTGGTGCTCGGCCATTTCGCCTCGACCCACGTGATCACCGACGTCTCCGGCACCGACGCGAACTTCATCGACGAACGCTGGGCGTCGCTGCTGTGGGTGATCTGGGACTCGGTCATGCTGGTCGCGGTGCTCGCCCACGCGGTGCTCGGGCTCTGGGCCGTCGTCGCCGACTACAGTGCCGGAACCCGCCGTCTGGTCATCCGCGCCACCGTTTTCGTCGTGGCGGGGCTGCTGTTGCTCGGCGGGCTCGCGATCATCATCGTGGGGGCCTCTGGCTGACGGCGCTGCTGCTCGATGGCGTGACGTGCGGGCGGATCGGGCGCGGTCGGCGGGATGGTCCGGCAGGATCACCGGGGTGTGGATCTTCTACCTGGCCGCGGGGGTGTTCGCCGTGGCTTTCGGGGTCGCCGTCCTGCGGGACCGGCGCCGGTTCCGCAACGCCGTCCTGCTCGGGCTCGCGATCGTCTGCCTGGCGTTGGGGCTGCTGGGGGAGGCCTCCCGGCTGGGGCCGGAGGCGTTCGATCGGTTCGTGTTCGCCGTGGTCGTGCTCCCGGGGCTGGCGGTGCTGGTGCTGGCCGGGTTCCTGCTGGTCAACGGCCTGACGATGGTGCGGCGCGAGGGGCGGCGCCTGGCGAACCTGTTGTCGCTGCTCGCCGGTGTGGCTTGTCTGGTCGTCTTCGTCCTGCCGGTGCTCGCCTACTACACGCAGCACCGACTGGTCACGACGGCGGCGCTGGTGTTGATGCTCGTGACCGGCTATGTCGCGTTCCTGTTCTGCAGCTACCTCGTGTACGCGGTGGTCTACGGACGCCTCGGTGCGCGCCCCGGTGCCGGTTTCATCGTGGTGCTGGGGTCGGGGTTGATCCGGGGGACGGTCCCGCCGCTGCTCGCCGCCCGGCTCGATCGCGGGGCCGCGGTGTGGCGTGCGGAGGAGGATGCCGGCGGCAGCCCGGTCCTGATCACCTCCGGTGGGCAGGGCCCGGACGAACCGGTGCCCGAGTCCCACGCGATGGCCGACTACCTCATCGAGCGGGGCATCCCGGGGGACAGGATCCTGCGCGAGGACCGATCCCGGACCACGCACGACAATCTGGCCTTCAGCAAGGCGTTGATGACCGAGCGGGACCCGGCGGCGCGGTGCGTGGTCGTCACCAACAACTTCCACGTCTTCCGTGCGGCCCTGACCGCGCGCCGGGTCCGCCTCAACGGGCAGGTTCTCGGCGCGCCCACCGCCCGCTACTACTGGCCGAGCGCGACGCTGCGCGAGTTCGTCGCCATCCTGACCGCGCACCCGCTGGTGAACCTCGTGATGTGCGCGCTGCTGGTGGCTTTCGGGATTGCGGTCGGGACACAGTAGGAGCCGGGGCAGTGTGGGGCCTTCGCCTGCACGAAGATCCCGGCGAGTTCGATGGCCCGTGAGCGCTACTTCCCCCCGGTGCCCCAACGAATCGCGGATCCGGTCGGCCAGTGCGGCGACGCGGCCGACGGTGTGCTGGGCGGCCTGGTCCGGTGGCGTCTCCTCCAACGCGGAGAGCAGGGACTTCGCCCGCGCGCTCCTGGTCGAGGGCCTTCGCCGTCAGCTCCTCGCAGCCGGGAACTTCGAGCGCACGAGTGGCCAGAAGTACTGTTCCTCCACCGCTTCGTGCGTCCGTGACCTTCCCTTCCTCAGGCCGCGGACAGCCGGCGCAACAGCGTCGCGAGTCCTTCCGGCGTGCGTCCGCGGAGCCGGGCGCTCGTGAGCACCCGGGCGTCCTCGTCATAACAACGGCGGAAACCCGCCCGCCCCAACCGGTTCCACAGGTCGTGATCCTCCCCTGTGGACAGTGCCGCGAAGCCGCCGACAGCGGTGTACGCGTCGGCGCGGACGCTGAGGTTCGCGCCGTAGACGTTCCCGTGCCCTTCCGGGACGACGGCATCCTCCAGCACACCCTGGTAGCGGAACCGGGCCAGCGGGCCGAGTTCGGCCGCGTCGAGGAGCTCGGCCGTCCCGGCGATCGCGTGCGCTCCTTCGTTCGCCCTGGCCACGTGCGCTCGCGCCCACCCGAGGTCCACACGGCTGTCGGCATCGGTGCTGAGCAGCAACGTCTCGACAGGGTCCACCCGCGACAGCCGGGAAAGGCATTGCCGCACACCGAAAGCCCGCACCTCGCCGACGTTCCGGGCCCAGTCGTTCCGGCACACCACATCGGAGGCGCCGAGCACTTCCGCCGCGGTCTCGGCCGTGTCGTCCTCGCACCGGTCGGCGACCACGCAGACCGTGCGCTCGATCGACGGCGGCAGCTGTCGCAGCGCTTTCCCGACGGCGCCGAGGCACGCGCCGATCGTCGTTCCTTCGTCACGGGCCGGAACGACCACCCCCACGGCGGCGATCATCGGCGCTTCAGCACGTGCAGCACGAACTCCTCGTCGTCGTGCGCGACGAGCGGTTCGAGATCCGGGTGGTCGATCAGCCGCTGGTGCGCGTCCCAGCCGTCGCGGGGTGCCTCCGGGGCCCACGGTTTCCAGTGCACCGCCAGCAAATGGCCTCCAGGACGCAACACGGACACCGACCGCCGGATCGTCTCGCCGAGATCGGCGTCGCTGAGGTAGTACAGGATTTCGCTGTGCACCACCAGGTCCGCGTCCGTGGAGAGTCCCTCCGGCAGGGCGGCCCTCGAAACCTCCACATGCGACAGTCCGGCGACCGCTGCCCTCGCCGCTTCCACCGCCTCGGCAACCGGATCGAACGCCACGAGCCTGTCGCAGCGGACGGCCAGCTCCCGGGTCAGGTTTCCGTTTCCACAGGCCGGTTCCAGAATTGTGCCGTAGTGTTCCCTTGGCAGCGCGGCCAGTGCGACCGCCCGCTTTCGCCTTTCGTACCACCGTTTCCCGGTCTCCCACGGATCCGGCGATGCCCGGTACAGCTCGGCGAACCGTTGCGGGGAAGCGGACTCACGCCGCGGTTCACGGAAGAAGATCTCGTCCGGGCGGTCGAAATGAGTGAGCACCTCGGGCGGCAGGATCGGCTCTTCACCGTGCGGGCCCGCGCTGGTCTGCGAGGTGAAAGCCTTGATCGCGCCCGCTTTTGCCGTGCGCTCCTGCTCGGTCAGCGTGAGCGAAAACGCGCGCTGCCACGGGATTTCGTCCGGTTCGAGCCAGTGCCACATCCAGATCGGATAGGACCAGCGTTGTGCGCCTTCGGGTGCGGCACGAAGCATGGCCAGCCCCGTCTCGCAGTGATCGGGATGCGGGTCGCCCGGCCACGGTGCCAGGCACAGGTCACTGCCCCGCAGGAGTTCCGTAAGCGCGCTTCTCAGCTGTTCGCCGCGTTCGTGCAGCCCGGAATCAGGGAGCCCGAGCCACACCGGTTCCACGTCGTGAACGCCCAGCGCGGCAAGGGAATCGGCGAGCTCCGCGCGGCGCACCGAGGCCAGCCGCCGTCGCTCGCCGCTGTCCGAGCGGGGAAAAGCGGCTTCGCCATCGGTCGCGATGACGAGTGAGATCTCGACCCCCTCGGCGTGCAGCCGCTGGATGAGCCCGGCAGCGCCGAGCGTCTCGTCGTCCGGGTGCGCGGCGACGATCGTGGCTCGCCTGATTCCCCGCAGGTCCAACGGTTTCATCGCATCGCCCCGTCGTAACGCGCCTCGCGGCCCAGCGCGGCCAGATCTCGCTCGGCGTGGTGCTGCCGGACGTACACCAGGAGATCCGACATGCGTTGCGCGAAGCCGCGGTCGCGGCACAGCGGCGTCGGCCCGGTGACTTTGGGGGCGCGGTCGAGCACGGTGGTGGCGCAGTTTTCGGCCGCGGCGCGGCAAACCGCCGCGCTCAGCGGATCTTCGGCGTGAGCGTCGATCGCGTGGGCCGTCTGTTCGAGCAGCGCGTCCGTCGCGCGGATCGCCGTGTGCATGGCGCCGAGATGCGCGAGCTGGTGCTCGTCGGGCTCTCGGGACCGCAGATACGCGGCGACATCGGCCAGCACGCCTTCCGCGCCGCCGAGCCACACGGCCGCGACCCCGCAGCTCCCATGGGCGAATCCGGGCCTCGACACGTACCAGCCCGGTGAGCCGATCACGTCGTCCGGCGCGACGGGCAGCTCGTGGAAGAGCACGTCCGCGCTGTCGGACTCCGCCATCCCGATGGCCTGCCAGCTCGACGCATCCCGCTCGATGCCCTCGCGCGTCAGGTCCACCTCGACGAGCAGGTCGTCCGCCGCGACGAGCGCGCGGTCGAGGAAGTGCGCGCCGGAGCAGAACCGCACGGTGCCGGAAAGCCTTCCCCTGTCGAGCTTCGCGCCCGTGCCCCCGGATTTCGCCGCCCACACGCCATAAAGCGCGTCCGGGACCGGTTCGCGGCCGGCCTCGGCGAGGATGGCGAGCGCGTCGGTGTGTCCTTCCGCGAGCCTGGCCAGCGCGAGATCCCGGGCGCCCAGCGCGGCGAGCGCGCGCCAGCGTTCCCACGTCCGGCCGCCCGCGGGCAGCGGCAGGTCGAGCGCGCCTTCACCGGCGAGGTGGCGGAGTTCGGTGGTCAACGACGGAGTGTCGAGCAGTTCGGTCATCGGCTGTCAGGTCCTCGGTGAAAGGGGCGCGCCGCGCTCGACGAGTTCGGCGCCTCGTTCGTAGTCCTCGTCGGCTTCGTGGGTGAGCACACCGACTGTGGTGCCGTTTTGCCCGTACCACACGGTGAAAGCACCGTCGCCGTGCCGGATCAGCTGGGCTTCGGTGAACCCGTCGCCCCAGGCGGCGTACTTGAGCACCCGGTCGCCGAGCACCGACCAGAAGCCGGGCGCGTTGGCCCACCGGCGATGCTCCCCGGCCGCGTTGGCGCCCGCGATCTCGCCCATGGTCTCGGCTTCGCCCCAGTGCTCGACCGGCAGCCGCCGGCCCGCGATCGCGTTGCACGCCAAGGCGACGTCACCCGCCGCGTACACGTCCGCCGCGCTGGTACGTAACTGTTCGTCGGTCATGACGCGGCCTTGGTCCGTGGCCAGCCCGGCCCGTTCGGCGAGTTCGGCCCGCGGTTTGACGCCGGTGGCGAGCAGGACCAGGCCGGTGTCCGGCAATGGCCCCGAATCGGTGCTGACGCGGTGACCTCGGTCGATTCCGGTGAGTTCGGTGCCGGTGAGCACGTGGACGCCTTCGGAATCGAGCCAGCCCAGGATTTCCCGGCCCGCTTCGGCGCCGAGCCGCTGGTGCTGCGGCGCCGGTCCCGGGCAGATCAGTGTGACCCTCGTGCCGAGCCTGCTGAGCGAAACCGCCGCCTCGCACCCGATGAACCCCGCGCCGACGACCACCGCGCTCCTCGCGTTCCGCGCGGCCTCGCGCAGTTCGCGGCCGCTCTGCGCGGAGCGCAGCGTGCGGACGTCCGGATGGTCTGCGCCGTCGATGGGCGGGCGTTGCGGCTCAGCGCCCGTCGCATACACACACTGGCTGTACTGCACGGTTTCGCCCGAGGCGGTTCGCGCCCTGCGCTCTGCGATGTCCCAGTGGGTGACCGGATCGTCCAGGGAAACCTGGATTTCCCGGTCGCGGTAGAAGGAATCCTCCACCAGCGGCAGGTCGTCGTCCCCGGCCTCGCCGCGCAGGAACTCCTTCGACAGCGGTGGGCGGGCGTAGGGCCGGTCCACGTCCGCGGACACCAGCCGGACTTCGCCTTCGCCCCCGGCGTCGCGGTACGCGCGCGCGGCCGACAGGGCGGCGGGGCCGCCGCCGATGATGAGGAACCGGCTTTCGCGTCGCATGACTACCGGGTACCCCCGAAAACGCGGGATAAGCAGGGGCGCCGGTCACATCGCCCGTGTCCACTTCGGACACGTGTAACGCGGCAGGGTACCGGGTATGGCGCGGGAAGGCGGCACGATCCGGAGAGGAGAGCGGATGAGGACGGTGACGTCGTTCCCGCACGAGATCACCGTGGAGGAGAACGTCTGGATCCCGATGCGCGACGGGGTCCGCGACGCTCACCATCCACACTGGACAGAGCGGGTTGACCATGCCGGTCCGCCCCGTCGCGGAGGACGACGAGGTCGACGCACGCCCGTTCGGCGAACCCGAAGGCGCCGAGCCGATCGCGGTGACCCGGCTGACCCGGCCCGACCAGCGCTGGACGGTGCGGCGCGAGCTGGTCGACTACGAGAACGCGCTGGAGATCGTGAAGAACACCGGGCTGGTGCGGTTCGAGGACCTCGGGCTGGAGGTCGACCGCGAGGTGGAGGAGAGCTACGGCTGGGTCGCCGACGACTTCTGCTCGCCCCGGGGTGAGACGTCGTGGTCGGTGCTGTTCCGGCGCGGCGAGTGGTCCGCGAGGACGGACACCCACACGACGGTCACCTGCACCCCGGAGGAGTTCGTGGTGCACGCGCGCCTCGACGCGTACGAGGGCGACGTGCGGACGTTCTCCCGCAACTGGAATCGCCGCATCCCCAGGGACTGCGTCTAGTTCCGCCGCCGTAGTGGTGGCTCGCTCCTGACGGGACGCCGCGGTCCGCGGCTTCGGGGCCCACTCACCCAAGGACCTGCTTGGCGATCTCCCGATCCAGAGACACCCGCACGAGGCCGGCCGCGAGGAGCGCGTCGTTCCCGGCCAGGCGGGCGAGTTCGTCCTTGTCCGTCGGCAGCCCCAGCCTGCTCGCGCCGTCGAGGGCCTTCTTGTCCAGGTACGGCCGCAGTTCCGGCCACACCGCCTGCGCCTCGCGGCAGAAGATGTCGGCGCCGACCGGGCCGACCCGGGAGAACTTCCGCAGGCGCTTGCGGATCTCGTCGGGCTTATGCCCCGCTTCCTCGCGCAGCTTGCGCAGATCGCCGGAATAGTCCGCCAGCAGCATTTCCGCGCTCTCGCCGAGGGCCGTGGCTGTCTGCTCGTCGTAGCGCTTGTAGTGCGCCCGGCCCAGCGCGTCCACACGGTCCTGCCAGCTCGCGTCGAGCATCGCCCGTGGCGTGGTCAGCTTGGCGGCGGTCAGTTCCCTCGCCGCGGCCACCGCGATGCCGGAGCTGATGCGCGTGGACAGCAACGTCGAGAGCACCAGCAGCCGGTACAGCGGGGACGGTTTGTCGGTGAGTTTGATCCCGGCTTCCTCGGCGAACGTCGGGCCCGCGTGTTCGAGCAGCCGGTGGATGGTCTTCGTGGGGTCGGACATCGTTGCCTCCTCAGGTTTTGTCAGGCCGGCACCGAATCGGTGCGGCGTTGCCAGGCCCGGTGCATGGCGAGTTCGGCGAGGAACGCCGTCGCGAACTCGCCGGGCAGGTCGTCGGCCGCGGCTGTCGTCGTGACGACGCCGTCGGCCACGACGATCGTTTCGTCCTTGGCCAGCCGCGAGCCGACCCCGGCCCGCTCCAGCAACTGCACGCCGGAGCCGCTGGCGGCGACCGCCTTGGCGTGTTTGTACGCCTCGGCCACGAAGTGCACCGCGTAGCCGTCCTCGCTCAGCGTGTCGACGCTGTCCGGCCCGCACGGCACCACCACGGCGTCATAGAGCACCGACGCCATCGTGTTCAGCTGCCTGTCCGCGGTCAGCGGATCACCGGTCCCCGCCGCGATTTCGCCCTCGTGCGGCGCGAGCAGTTCGACGATCGCCCCTGCTTCGGAGAGCGCGTCGGTGAACTTGCGGACCCCGGTCGCGTCCACCCCGTCGGCGAGCAGCACCGCGACCTTGCGCGTGGCCACGCTCCGCACCGGCGCGGCCACCTGCGACAGCGCGGGGGAGGTCCGGCCGTGGTTCGGCTCGCCGCTGCCGGGCTCGGGCACGCCGACCCCGGCGGCCACCCGCGCGGCGAGGTCGTGGTCGACGCGGTTCAGCTCGTGCACCGTCCGCGCGCGGATGTCCTTGTCGACGACCTTGCCCAGCTCGAACCGGAACGCGGCCACGATGTGCTCCCGCTCCACGACGGTCATGCTGTTCCAGAACAGGGTGGCCTGGCTGTAGTAGTCCTGGAAACTGGGGCTGCGCTCGCGGATCTTCTTGCCCGAGACGGCTTCGGTGTAGTGCCGGAAGGTGTCCGCGTCGGCGACCGCCGGGCAACCGCCGCCCAGGCTGTTCTTGAAGTAGCTCGTCTGTCCTTTGTGGATGTAGTGCTGGCCGTAGCCGTCGCGCTGGTTGTGGTGCACGGCCGCGACCGGCCGGTTCACCGGCAGCTGCGAGAAGTTGGGGCCGCCGAGGCGGATCAGCTGGGTGTCGAGGTAGGAGAAGTTGCGCGCCTGCAGCAGCGGGTCGTTGGTGAAGTCGATGCCCGGCACCACGTTCGCGGTGTGGAAGGCGATCTGCTCGGTCTCGGCGAAGAAGTTCTCCGGGTTGCGGTCGAGCACCATCCGCCCGGCCGGGCGCACCGGCACCTCCTCCTCGGGAATGATCTTCGTCGCGTCCAGCAGATCGAAGTCGAAGGAGTGCTCGTCGGCCTCGTCCACCAGCTGCACGCCCAGCTCCCACTCCGGGAACCGCCCGGCTTCGATGCTGTCCCACAGGTCGCGGCGGTTGAAGTCCGGGTCCTTGCCCGCGACCTTCTGGCATTCGTCCCACACCAGCGAATGCGTGCCCAGCCGCGGCTTCCAGTGGAACTTGACGAAGGTGCCCCTGCCCTCAGCGTCGACCAGCCGGAACGTGTGCACGCCGAAGCCCTGCATCATGCGGTAGCTGCGCGGCAGCGCGCGGTCGGACATCAGCCACAGCACCATGTGCAGCGATTCCGGCTGCAGCGAGACGAAGTCCCAGAAGGTGTCGTGCGCGCTCTGCGCCTGCGGGATCTCGTTGGGCGGTTCGGGCTTCACCGCGTGCACGAAGTCGGGGAACTTGATGCCGTCGTGGATGAAGAACACCGGCATGTTGTTGCCGACGAGATCGTAGTTCCCTTGGCGCGTATAGAATTTCGTCGCGAACCCGCGCACGTCGCGCACCGTGTCCGCGGAGCCGCGCGAACCGGCGACGGTGGAGAACCGCACGAACACGGGGATCCGCTCGCCACTGGTGAGGAACTCGGCCGTCGTGTAGTCGGAAAGCCAGCCGTCGTAGGCCTCGAAGTAGCCGTACGCCCCCGCGCCGCGCGCGTGCACGACGCGTTCCGGGATCCGCTCGTGGTCGAAGTGGGTGATCTTCTCCCTGGCGTGGAAGTCTTCGAGCAGCGTGGGCCCGCGGCCACCCGTGGTGAGGGAGTCGTCGTCGTGGTCCACCCGGACGCCTTGCTGCGTCGTGAGTGCGCGGTCGCTGTCATCGACGCGGTGCTCGTCCAGCTGACGCTGCTTGGCGTCGGTGTGCTCGGCCACGGTCTGCCTCTTTCCTTGCTCCGTACGGCTTGTTTCCTGCCAGCTACCCGGGGCGGCCACCGGTAAACCGGCGTGGTCGGCGATCCGTTCGAGGAGGTGCTCCGCGAGGTGCGGTTGCCCGACGAGGTCGCGGCGGTGGGCGGCTCCGCCTGCCTCGGCGGACGACGAGCGGGCGATGGAGGAGAAGTACCGGAAGGCCGTCGACCTCCTCCACTTCGAGTTCGAAGAGTCCGGGGACTGACCCGCTCAGCGCCCGGCGGGCGGGCGCCGGAGGATCCGCTCGAGGTGGTCGAGTTCCTCGCGGCCTTCCGGGATTTTTTCCATGACCCAGTTGTGGAACATCGCGCGCCGCTCGCGGTAGTCGATGTCGATCCCCGCTTCGGTGGCGTGCTGGGCGAACCGGCGGGCGTCCGGCAGGAGGACGTCGCGGGCGCCGATGAACAGGCTGAACGGGCCGAGCCCGGACAACTCCGCGTAAAGCGGGCTGATCAGCGGATCGTGCGGGTCGGCGCCTTCGGAGTACGTGCGGCCGGCTTCGCGCAGTCCGGTGATGCCGAGCATCGGGTCGTAGTCGTCGAGCAGCACCGACATCGGGTCGTCCACCAGCACGTCCAGCCACGGCGAGATCAGCAGGATCCGTTCCGGCTGCGGCTCACCGCGCTCGCGGAGGCGTTGCGCGATGGCCAGCGCGTCGTAGGTCGCCTGCACCATGGGCAGGATCGTGGTGTGGCTGTAGCGGGGGACGAGCGGGTAGAGCGGCAGCGTCACCGTGCACCCGAGCCGGTCCGCGAGTTCGGCGGCGTAACGCCAGTGGTGCGGTTCGATCTCCTCGACGAACCCGCCGCCGTGCACGCGTGGCAGCTGCCGGTGCAGGACGTCCGCGTTGTCGTAGAACTTCTTCCGCTCGCTCGCCAGGAGCGCGGCGATGCTGACCACTCGGTGATCCTTTCCCAGCGCCGTGGCGCTGTCCGTCCATGCGTGTCACCGCCGTCCGTGTACCCAGTTTTCCCAGGCTCACCACGGGTAGTCCGAGGCCTGGAACCGAAGGAGGGTGCACCATGTCCGACCGCGTACGTCCGCCACAACAGCAGGAGCCGCCGGGTACCACCCGGGAAATGGATCCGGCGCCGCGCGACACGATGGCCGGCTATGAGGGCCGTGACCTGCTCTTGAACCAGCGGGCGCTGGTCACCGGCGGTGATTCCGGGATCGGCCGGGCGGTGGCCGTCGCCTTCGCCAAGGAGGGCGCGGACCTCGCGATCGCCTACCTGGACGAGCACGAGGACGCCGAACGCACGGCGGAACTGGTGCGCGCCGAGGGGCGCCAGTGCGTGCTGCTGCCCGGTGACCTTGCCGAAGGCGCCCAGTGCCGGGAGATCGTCAGCGAGACCGTGAAACGGTTGGGCGGCTTGAACATCCTGGTGAACAACGTCGCCACGCAATGGCCGGTGGACGCGCCCGAGGAGCTGACCGAGAAGCAGTGGATGCACACCTTCGACGTGAACATCCACAGCTACTTCCGGGTCACCGACGCGGCGCTGGCACACCTCGGGGACGGGGACGTGATCATCAACACCGGTTCGGTGAACGGCTTGCGGGGCAACAAGTCCCTGATCGACTACTCGGCCACCAAGGGCGCGGTGCACGCGTGGACCTACGCGATGGCCCAGGCGCTGGCCGGGCGGCGGATCCGGGTGAACTGCGTGGCGCCGGGGCCGGTGTGGACGCCGTTGATTCCCTCGACGTTCCCGCCGGAGAAGGTGGAGAAATTCGGCCTGCAGGTGCCGTTCCAGGAGGCCGCGCATCCCGACGACCTCGCTCCGTCGTACGTGTTCCTCGCGTCGAACCGGCTTTCCGGGTACTACAGCGGCGAAGTGCTGGCCGCGCTCGGTGGCGAAACCACCCCGGGCTGAGGGAGTGCCCATGGGCACGCGATGGGCTCACCGGGTGACTTCGTCCGGTGGCCGCCCGAAACGGGCACGATGGACTCGTGAGTGACACCCTCGATCCTTCCGCCGCTGGCCCGCCGCCGGCGCTGCACCGGGTCGTGGCCGGTCGCCCCCACACGATCGGCAGCTTCCGGTTCCACTTCGCCGACCAGCGCTGGGAGTGGTCCGACGAGGTGGCCCTGCTCCACGGTTACGCGCCGGGCTCCGTCCACCCGACCACCGAGCTGCTGCTGTCACACAAACACCCGGACGACCGCGTCGCGGTCGCCGAAAACCTCGCCGCCGCCGTCCGCGACGGCACCGCGTTCTGCAGCCGCCACCGCATCATCGACACCACCGGAACCGAACATCACGTGCTCGTCGTCGCCGACCGGCTCTTCGACGACACCGGCGCCACCGTCGGCACCGCGGGCCACTACATCGACCTGGGCCCCGACCTCGCCGAACAGCGACGGCAGATCTTCAGCGAAGCGCTGCCGGACGTCGTCGACGCCCGCGCCGTCATCGAGCAGGCCAAAGGCGCGCTCATGCTCGTCTACGGCATCACCGCCGAGCACGCCTTCGCGGTCCTGAAGTGGCGCTCCCAGGAGACCAACAGCAAACTGCGGGACCTGGCCGCCAAGCTCACCGCCGCGCTGACCGCGCTCGGCGGCGGTCCGCTCCAGCAGCGCACCCAGTTCGACCACCTGCTGCTCACCATCCACGAATGCCCGCTACCGCCGGACGGCGAAAGCCGATTGGACCCCGGCCGGGGCGGGTAGCTCCCCGGTATGCCGACAGGACAAGAACTCCACGCGATCCCCTCAGACGAGACACTCTCGGCCGTGAGCCGCGGCAAGGAGCTCTCCCCGGCCACCGCGTCGGTCGCGGACACCGCACGCGTCGCCGCGACCGTGCTCGCGCCGACGCTGCGGGGCGGAGTCATCAAACGACGCCCGCGCGCGATGGCGCTGGCGGACCGGCTGCAACTGGACCGCCCCGGCATCCGGCTGCTGGGCAGGCTCCGCGAGCGTTACGGCGAGCGCCCGTTGCAGCTGCGGATCCCCGGCCGGTCGGTGACCGTGCTGCTCGGCCACGCCGACGCCGGCAGCGTGCTGGCGCGGACGCCGAGTCCGTTCACTCCGGCCACACTCGAGAAAAAGGCCGCGCTGAGCCATTTTCAGCCGCACGGGGTGCTCATCTCCGACGACGGCAACCGCGCCGCGCGGCGCGGCTTCAACGAGCAGGTGCTGGAACCGGGCCGGGCGATCCACGACCTGGCCGCCCCGTGGGCGCGGCGCATCGCGGAGCGCGCAAGTCAGCCGGCCGCCCCGGAACTGGACTGGGACAAGTTCAACACCCGCTGGTGGCAGCTCGTCCGCGAGATCACGCTCGGCGGTGACACGGCGGAAGACCGCGAGCTGACCGACCTGCTCGGCGCACTGCGCCTGGACGCGAACTGGGCCTACGCCCGCCCGAAACGCAAGCAGCTGCGAAACCGGTTCCTCGACCTGGTGCGGCAGCAGGTGGCGTTGAACCGGCCAGGCAGCCTCGCCGCAGCGGTGAACGCCACCCCGGCCGACGCGGCGACCGACCCCGCGGGCCAGGTGCCCCACTGGTTGTTCGCCTTCGACGCCGCCGGGATCGCCACCTTCCGCACGCTTGCGCTGCTGGCGTCGCACTCGCAGGCCGGGGCCCAAGCGCACGCCGAGGCGACAGCGGCCGACCCGAGCGAACCGCGGCAATTGCCGTTCCTGCGTGCTTGCGTACTCGAATCCGTGCGACTGTGGCCGACCACGCCGGCGTTGCTCCGAGAAGCAGCGGAAGATACGGCCTGGGGCCGCAAGGGCACGACGTACCTGGTGTCGACCCCGTTCTTCCACCGGGACGCGCAGCGCTTGCCCTACGCGGACCGCTTCGAACCCGGCATCTGGCTCGACGGCCGGGCGGCGGAACAGCCCGCGCTGGTGCCGTTCAGCGCCGGGCCGGGCGCCTGCCCCGGACGCGACGTGGTGCTGTTCGCGACGTCGACGCTGCTGGCGAACCTGCTGCGGCGGTACCGGTTCACGGTGCTGGACAAGCGACTCCGGCCCGGGGATCTCCCGGCGACCCTCGACCACTTCACCCTGCGGTTCGCGCTGGAACCCGCCGGGTGATCGCCGCCGGGTACCTTGAGGCCGTGCGAAATCGGGGCGTCGCACGGTGGAGAGGAGCGACCTGTGCGGTTCGAAGTGACCGAGGCCGACACGGCCGAAGCGCTGGGCAGTGGTGACCTGCCCGTGCTCGGCACCCCGCGGCTGATCGCCTGGCTCGAAGCGGCGACGGTCGCCTGCGCCGCGCCTTCGCTGGCGGCCGGGCAGACCACGGTCGGCACCGCGATCCACGTCCGGCACCGCCGGCCCACGCCGGTCGGCGGTGAGGTCGAGGTCTTCGCGGAGGTGCGGGAGTCCACTGTGGAGGGACGGATGTCGTTCACCGTGCGGGCCGTCGACGGAACCGGGCAGGCCGTCGCCACCGGCGAGATCGAACGCGCGGTGGTCGACGGGGAGCGTTTCCTCGGCTCGGTTCCGGCCTCGCGATAACCCGCGAGAGCGTCAGACAGGGTGGTCGTCGGCGAGTTCGTCGATCGCGCCGACGAGTTCGTGCAGCGCGGGCAGGGCGGCGGAAAGCACGTGCTGCCACCCGGGGTGGAGCTTGCCGAGCGCCTCGCCGAGGATGCGGGCGTTGGTGGTCTGCCACCGCCGCACCGCGGCCTCACCGTCGCCGGTCAGCTCGAGCCGGACGGTGCGGCGGTCTTCGGTCCCGCCCGCGCTGGTGACCAGCTCCCGTTTGCGCAGCCCGTTGACCAGCGTGGTGACGGAGTTGGGCGCGAGCCGCAACTTCCGGGCCACCTGGCTGGGCTGCGCGCCGGGGTTCTCCGCCAGGCAGGACAGCAGCTCCAGCTGCGCCACCGAAAGCGGGTTGCCCGGATCCGCGGTGCGGCCGGCGCGGCGCATGGCCCGCCGGAGCCGGGCCACGATGTCGGCGAGTTCCGGCTCGGACCCGGTCATGCCCGCTTGCCCCCGGCGAGCCCGGTCGCTCCGGCGACGAGGGCGAACACGGCCAGCGCCAGTAGCGTCACCGTGCTGCCCGCGGCGTGCCCGATGTGCAAGCACAGCGTCACGAGCGCGACACCGAGCGCGGTGCCGAAACTACGTGCCATGTTCACGAGTCCGCCTCCTGTCGCCGAAATCCGCGCCGGGATCGCCCCCATGATCACGGAGTTGTTGGCCGGGATGAACACGCCCAGGCCGATCCCGACGAGCAACAGTACCGGCCCGGCCAGCGCCGGCGCCCCGGGCGCCAGCGGCAGCACCGCGCACCCGGCGGCGCACACCAGCGCACCGGCGACCGTCCGGCCGCGCGACCCGAGGCGGCGGGGGAGCAGCCTATTGGCGCCCACCGCGGCGAGCCCGAACCCGGCCGGCAGGCACGTCAGCACGAGCCCCGCGTGCGCGCCCAGGATCTGCGGGAACAACGTGAGCGGCCCGAACAGAACGAGATAGCCGCACAAGGCGCCCGCCAGGCCGAACGACACCGCGGGTGGGCGCAGCACGCTGAGGTCGATCAACGGGCTCCGCGCCCGCCGTTCCCGCGCGCCGAACGCGATCACCGCTCCCACCGCGACGGCCACCAGCACCAGGACTGTCCACAGTGGCAGGTGCAGGCCGGAAATTCCGGACAGGGCAAGCAAAACGGCCGTGGATCCGGCGACGAGCAGGCCGAAACCGGTGGTGTCGAAACGGCCGAGCGGTGTCCGTTCACGGGTTCTTGGCAGGAGGTAGCGTCCGGCGATCAGGCCCGCGATGCCGACCGGCAGGTTGACCAGGAACACCCAGCGCCACCCGATGGTGCTCACGAGCACGCCGCCCAGCGCGGGGCCGAGCGCCAGACCGAGCGCCTGCGCCGAGGCCTGTACGCCGAGCGCGGCCCGGCTGCGTTCCCTCGGCACGCTCGTGACCACCAGCGCGACGCTGTTGGCCTGCAACATCGCCGCCCCCAGCGCCTGCACCACGCGGAACCCGATCAACCAGCCGAGCCCCGGCGCGAGTCCGCACGCGACCGAGGCGAGCGTGAAGACCCCGAACCCCCAGACGTACATCAGCTTCCGCCCCGCCGCGTCGGCCACCCGACCGGCGGCGGCCAGCAGCCCGACCAGGCCGAGCAGGTACGCCAGCGACACCCATTGGATCGCCGCGAGGGGCTGGCCGAACTCGGACTGCAGGGCCGGGAAGGTGAGCGTGACGATGCTCGCGTCCAGCTGCCCCATGAAGGCGCCGAAGCACACCGTGCCGACCGCGAACCAGCCGGCCTTCGGATGCTCCCGCACCACCTGCGGACGCCTGCGCTCCGCCAACAGCACCTGGTCTCCTCCCCTTCGGCCAGTGATTCTGACACAGAACTAGTTTTCGAGCGATGTGGGACTGTGTAGTGTTCTTTGGGCTGATGAACCTCATAGGCAGAGTTAACTGGCCGTCTCTACGGGAGGCGGCCGGGGAAATGTACGGACGTATCCTACGTCAAATGTACGAACATTTGAAGCCTTGACGGACGCGAGGTGATGTGCTTGACAGCGCGGCTGACCGGTCCGGCCGTGGCAGCGTTCGAACCGGGAGGTGGCAGGGCTTTGAACCTGACCGAGTTGGTGGTCATCCCGTCGCCTGCCCTGGCCCTCATCACTTCAGTCCGGGCCCGCAACCTTTTTCACCAGCGCGCGGCCGAAGGACCAAAGCTTGCGGGTCCGGGGTGAAGTGATACCGCTACCGCAGGCGACGGGATGACCACCGACGCAACCACCCACTTTCGGTGAGTGGATCTGCGAAACCCCTTGTTATCCCGGAGCCAGCCTCCCCGGCGAGGGGCTTCTTTGTCTTTTCCCCTCGGCTTTGCTTTGGCTCGGCTTGGGGCAGCAACGGACGCGCGCAGGGCGCGCTGTGTGCACCTCTCCGCCGCCCCGATCTCGGAGTATTTGCGGTTCCGGGGGTTCGTCAAGGCGGGAAAGAGTACCTTGACAAACCCCCGGAACCGCAAAAGCAGGCTGGGGATCGGAGCGGCGGAGGGGTGTGGTCGTCGGGACGGCTCGCTTCGCGTTGCCGGGCGGCGGTTGGGGGGGTGGTCGTGGGGAGTGCCCGGCTTTCGTTGCCAGGTGGCGGTTGGGGGTGGCTCGCGTCGCGTCGCCGGGAAACCTAGGACCCCAGTGCGCGCACGACGGCTGATGGGCTGGGCCGCCCGAGTTTCTCGGCCAGCCAGGTGCTCGTCTCGACGAGCTTCTCGAGGTTGACGCCGGTGCGGATGCCGAGCCCTTCGAGTTGCCAGAGTAGGTCTTCGGTGGCGAGGTTCCCGGTGGCGCTCTTGGCGTAGGGGCAGCCGCCGAGGCCACCCGCCGATGTGTCCACCGTGGTCACTCCGTGCTGGAGTGCGACGAGCGTGTTGGCCAACCCTTGCCCGTAGGTGTCGTGGAAGTGCACGGCGATCGTCCCGACGGGCACACCCGCCGCGACCAGGGCGTCGAGCAGCGCAGCGACGCGGCCCGGGGTGGCGACGCCGATGGTGTCGCCGAGGCTGAGTTCCGTGCACCCCAAGGAGATCAGCCGGGTCGCGACCTCGACGACCTGGCCCGCACCCACCTCGCCCTCCCAAGGATCGCCCCAGCACATCGACAAGTACCCGCGCACCCGCATCCCGGATTCGCGGGCCTGTGCGACGACCGGCGCGAACATCTCCAGCGACTCGGCCACGGTGCGGTTGAGATTGGCCTTGGCAAAGGATTCCGTGGCCGAGGCGAACACCGCGATGTCCGTGACACCGAGGTCGAGTGCCCGCCGCAGCCCGCGCTGGTTGGGCACGAGCACCGGATACCGGACCCCGGGGCGCCGATCGAGCCGCCGCAGGACTTCTTCGGCATCGGCGAGCTGGGGGACCCACTTCGGGTGCACCAGGCTCGTCGCTTCGACGACCGCGTGCCCCGCGTCGGCGAGCCGCTCGATGAACTCGACCTTCACGTCCGCGGGCAGCGGCGTGGCCTCGTTCTGCAGGCCGTCACGCGGACCGACCTCGCAAATCGTGACGGCGTCGGGAAGTCCGGGCAGGCGCCCGGTCCCGAAGGTGGTCATCGTCCGGCCCGGATGTCCGCCAGTACCTGCTCCGCGTAGTCCGCGCGCACCTTCTTGTCCGCGACGAGACGGGCGACCACGGCGGGGACTTCCTCGGCGGTGGCGCCGACCGTCGCGGCGATGTTGCGGGCATGCAAGGACATGTGGCCGCGCTGGATCCCTTCGGTGGCCAGCGCCCGGACCGCGCCGAAGTTCTGCGCGAGGCCCACGGCCGTGATGATCTCGGCGAGCTCCGCGGCGGTGCTGACGCCGAGCAGTTTGACCGCGGCCTGCGCGGTCGGGTGCACCTTGGTCGCGCCGCCGACGAGACCGACGGGCATGGGCAGTTCGAGGCTGGCGGCCACGTTGCCGTCGGCGTCCTTTTCGAAGCGCGACAACGAGGTGTAGAGCCCGGCGGGCGAGATGGCGTGCGAGTGCGCGCCCGCTTCGACCGCGCGGGTGTCGTTGCCGGTGGCGAGCACGACGGCGGTGATGCCGTTCATGATCCCCTTGTTGTGCGTGGCGGCCCGGTACGGATCGGCCTCGGCGAGCGCGGCGGCGTGGATGATGTTGTCGACGACCTCGGGCCCGCCGAGCGCCTCCGCGTCGAACACCGCGCGGGCACGGGAAAGCCGCAGATCGGCCTTGTTGGTGAGGATCCGCAGCAGGCTGTTGCCGCCCGCGATCTCGGCGGCGCGGGAAGCGACGGCCTCGGCCATCGTGTTCACCGCGTTCGCGCCCATCGCGTCGCGCACGTCGACCTGCAGGTGCGCCACCACGTATGTGCCGGCGCGGGACGGCACGAGCCGGACGGCGATGTCGCGGACCCCGCCGCCGAACTCCACGAGCTTCGGGTCCTGTTCGTTCGCCAGCGCGATCAGTTCGTCGCGCGCCTCCAGCAGCCGGACGCGCCCGGCCTCGGGGTCCGCGACGCCGACGATCTGCACCTGTGCCTGCATCACCGGCGTGGTCGAGGACGTGGAGAACCCGCCGTGGATCCGCGCGACCTTGGCGGAGTTGCTCGCCGCCGCCACGACGGACGCCTCCTCGGTGGCCATCGGGACCAGCACCTCGGTGCCGTTGATCACGAAGTTCGTGGCCACTCCCAGCGGCACGGCCAGCACGCCCGCCACGTTCTCGATCATGTGGTCGGCCTGCCCGAGGCCGAGCCCCTGCGCGGGATCGAAGGCGGCGATCGCCGCGGCCTCGACGCCGGCGGCCTCGGCGACGGACTTCCGCCGGGCCTCGACGGACAGGTCGCGGAGACCCTGGATACGACTGGTGCGCGGCATGGCGCCCCTCCCACCTCGACGTGGCTGCGGTACGAGGCAGGACGTTAGTGCTCGGCGCCCCACTCCGGAACGGACCGACCGTCCACTGCTGACGGTGCGCCTATGGGCTTTTGGTCAGATGTGCCAGGCGAATGGCGACCGTGATCCGGAAGAGCCGGTCGGGTTCCTGCCAGTCGGCGCCGAGCAGCTCCGCCGTGCGGTCGAGGCGCTGCAGCACGGTGTTCTTGTGCAGGTGCAGCGCACGCGCGGTGGCGACCGGGCTCATCCGGTTGCTGAGGTACGCCGCGAGAGTGGGCAGGAGCTTGGCGGAGCGTTCGGCGTCCCAGTCCAGCACCGGCCCGATGACACGCCGGACGAACGCCGCCACGCGTTTCTCGCCCGGCCCGAAAAGCGCCGTGTACGGGAGATATTCGTCGGCGGTGACGGCGGCGTCGCTCATCCCGAGCGCGGGCAGGATCCGCAGGCACGCCGACACCGCGTCGACCTCCGTGCGCAGGTCTTCGGTCGTGTCGCCGACGCCTGCGCCGACCGTCAGCACGGGCGAGCGAACCGTGCGCCCGACCGTCGTGTGGACGAGCGTGCTCGCCGTCGCGGGGTCGGGCTCGGCGGTGAGCGCCACGATGCGATCGGCGTGCTCACCGACCAGCCCGGCCGTGCGACGCAGGGCGCGGACGGCCTCGCGGCGAAGCTCCGCCGGGACCGAAACCACGACCAGCGATCGCAGTTCGTCGAGCCGGATCCCGCGGGCGCGCGCACGGGCGCCGATGTCGGCGCGCCTGTCCGCGTCCTCGGAAAGCATGTCCGCCAGCAGGTCGCTGCCGACGCGTTGCTCGGCCTCCAGCATGGCGTCCTGCTTGAGGTTGAGCAGCGCGGTGATCTGCGCGGCGCGCTCGGCGGTCCGCCGTTCCACCGGGCCGAACTCGACTTCTCCTTGCTGCAGAAGGAGAGCGCCGAGCAGAGTCGGCCCGGCGAGCACGGCAACCACGTATTCGCCCTCGCCCGCGGGCGTGCACCGGCCGCTGCGGCGGCTGAGATCCACAGCCTCGGCCACTGTCTCGTCGAGGCGGTCGAGATCGAGGATCGTGACCTGGCACCGCAACGCGCGGCCGAGCGCCGTCGCGACGTCCGTGGCTTCGCCGCCTTCCAGCACCAGGCTCGTGAGGTCACTGTGGACTTCGCTCGCCCGTTCCATCGCTTCGACGTGGCGGGCGAGTTCGCCATACGCGCGGCGGGTTTCGTCGGCCGACTGCTGGGTGCGGGCCAGCAGCCGCGCTGTCTGCAGCACGACGGCGGCGTGGTCGGCGAAGGCCGAAAGCAGCGAGATTTCGTCGGGGGAGAACGCGTGCTCTACGCGGTTCGCCGCGAACAGCACGCCGATCACCTCTTCGCCCGCGAGCAGCGGAACGCCGAGCAAGGACACCAGCCCTTCCGCGTTCACAGCGGCATCGATGCCCGAATCGTGGGGCGCCTGGGTCATCGTGGCGTACTTGGATGTCCAAAAAGGACGGCGGCGCTCGACGACCTGGCTCGCCAGCCCCATTCCGGGCGGCACCCGCAGGCCGAGGAACGAGGGCGCGACCGTGCCGAGCGTGGTGCGCACCCGCAGTTCCGAAGTCTCCGCGTCGTACTCCGACAGGTACGTGACGTCGGTGCCCATCAGGTCGTGCGCGCGTTCCACGAGGCGGCCCAGCAGCTCGTCCACGTCGCGGAGCTGGGCGAGTTCGCGCGCGGAGGAGAACAGCGCGGCGAGCTCCTGGCCGCGCCGCCGCCAGCGCTGCGAAGTCGCGCGAAGGTGCCGCAGTTCGTAGCCGATCCGCATCGCGTCCTGCTCGGGCAGGGACAGCTTGGAAATCAGCGCGTCGACATCGATTTCGGGCTCCGCCGAAGCCGCGTGCAGCAGGCCGATGACGACGTCGACCGGGATCGCGTCGGACATGGCCCGCCTCCTTCGCATGTGCCGATGGTCCGAGAAGTGACCGGGAATCCTGGATGGACGATACATACTCTGAACGGACCAGTGCACGTACCGTCCCTGGCACGATCAGCACCGACGCAGTCAAGGGAGACAGCGAGCATGACGCTTCACGTGGGCATCGACGTCGGTGGCACGTTCACTGACGCCGTGGCGATCGTCGACGGGCGCGCGATTCGCGGCAAGGCGTTCTCGACCAAGGACGTGACCACCGGGATCCTCGACGCGCTGGGGGTGCTGCGAGAACGGGCGGGGATGGCGGAGGCGGAGTTCTTCGCCGGCGTCGACCGCTTCGTCCTCGGCAACACCATCGTGACCAACGCGGTGGACGAGCAGAAGTACGCCGCGGTGGGATTGCTGACCACACAAGGGTTTCGCGACACCCTGCGGATCGCGAGGTCGGCACGGACGGACGAACGCGACCCGCACGAGATGGCGGCGCCGCCGGACATCGTGGAGCGCCGCCGCATCGTGGAGGTCGCCGAACGGGTGGACGCGCACGGCACCGCGCTGGTCCCGCTGACCGAGGACGCGATCGCCACCGCCGTGGACGCCGTACTGGCCGCGGGCGCCGAAGCGATCGCCGTCTGCCTGCTGTGGTCGTTCCGCAATCCCGCGCACGAGCGGGCGATCGGCGACTACCTCGACAAGCACCACCCGGACCTCCCGTACACGCTGTCCAGCCGGCTCACCCCGGTGTACCGCGAGTACGAGCGCATGGTCACCACCGCGCTCGACGCCGCCGTGAAGCCGATCGTGGCTTCGCACTTCGATCATCTCGCCGACGAGCTCCGGCGCAGGGGGCTGCGGGCTCGCGTGCAGATCATGCAGGTGCACGGCGGTTTCCTCTCCGTGGAAGAGACCGGCAAGGCGCCGATTTCGATGTTCAACTCCGGGCCGGTCGGCGGGGTCACCGGCGCGCGGCTGCTGGGCAAGCAGCTCGGCCGCAGCCGCGTGCTGACCGCGGACATGGGCGGCACGAGCCTCGACGCGGCCGCCATCATCGACGACGAGTTCCGGCTGCTGCCGCGTGCCGAAATCGGTGGCCTGCCCACGAGTCTGACCGCCGTGGACATCGAAACCATCGGCGCGGGCGGCGGCAGCCTGGCGTGGGTGGACGGCCGCAACCTGCTGCGCGTCGGCCCGCACAGCGCGGGCTCCACGCCCGGCCCGGCCTGTTACGGCAAGGGCGGGACGCGGCCCGCGGTCACCGACGCCGCGCTCGTCCTGGGCTTGATCAACCCGGACTACTACCTCGGCGGCACCGTGCCGTTGTACGAGGACCAAGCGCGCGCCGCGCTGCGCAAGCACGTGGCCGAACCGCTCGGCATCACCGAGGACGCCGCGGCCGAAGGCGTGTACCGGCTGGCGACGTCGCAAATGTCCAACGCACTGCGCAAGATCACCGTCAACCGCGGGCATGACCCGCGCGAGTTCACCCTCGTCGGGTTCGGCGGCGCGTGCGGCCTCTTCGCGGCCGGGATCGCCGCCGAGGCCGGGGTCCGCGAGGTCGTGATTCCGCGCAACGCGGCCGTTTTCTCCGCGCACGGCCTCATGCACGCCGACTCCGTGTTCTCCGCGGTGCAGACGAGCCCGTGGACGATGGACCGGCCCGCGGAGGTGCTGGACAAGGAGTTCGCCGCGCTCGAACAGCGGGCGCAGGCGTGGTTCGAAACCGAGGGAATCCCCGGGGACAGCCGCGAGCTCTACCGCGAGGCGGACATGAAGTTCGTCGGCCAGATCTTCGAGGTGACCACCCGGCTACCCGCGGGCACGTTCCGCGAAGCCGACAAGGAAGCCCTGCGCGCCCAGTTCATCGCCGACTACGAAGAGGAGTTCGGCGCGGGCACGGCGTGGACCGAGGCCGAGATCCTGCTCGTCAACTCGCGCGTGCGGGCCATCGGGCGCAGTGACGTGCAGGCCGTGCGGCACTTTGCTGGCGCCGATGAGGAGCAGCACGAGCTGTCCCGCCGCGAGGTGCTCGAACCGCTCACCGGCCAGCGCGTGGAGGTCGACGTGCACCGCGGCTTCGGGGCGCTCGGGAGCGCGTCCGGCCCGTGCCTGCTGGAAGAGCCCGACACGACGGTGTACGTGCCCAGCGGCGCGACCGTCGAACTCACCGAAAGCGGCGACTTCCTGCTGCGCCTCGCCCGCTGACCCGTCAAAGGAGACGACCCATGACCAGCACCCCGCACACCCTCCCCGAGGGGTTCGACCCGGTCACCCTCGAAGTCATCCGGATGCGCCTGGACTCCATCGTGGAGGAGATGGGCATCGCGATGATCCGCTCGTCCGGCTCCCCGGTGATCACCGAGGCCGGCGACTTCAACACCGCCTTGTTCGATCCCACCGGCAGGATCTACGCCTACTCCGACTACGTCCAGTTCCACATCGGCTCGGGCAGCGTCGCCGTGCAGAACCTGGTGCGGGCCATCGAAGGTGAGCCGCTGGCGCCGGGGGACGCGTTCATCAGCAACGACCCGCACACCGCCGGCGCGAGCCATCCGCCGGACACCAACATCATCTCGCCGATCTTCCACGGCGACGAGCTGATCGGCTGGGCACAGTCGCAGGCGCACCTGGTCGACGTCGGCGGCATGACGCCCGGCGGGTTCGCGCCCGGCGCGCTCGACTGTTACGCCGAAGCGCTGCGCCTTCCGCCTGGCGTCAAGATCTTCGAGAAGGGCGAGCCCGTCGAGTGGGTGCGCCGGATCCTGCTCAACAACGTCCGCGTGCCGGCGTTGTTCTGGAACGACGTGCGAAGCCTGGTGGCGAGCAACAACACCGGGATCCGGCGGCTGCTGGGCACCATCGAGGAGTTCGGCCTGCCGCAGTTCCGGGACTACACCAGGCTTTCCTTCGAACTCGCCGAGCAGGTGGTCCGCGACCGCATCCGGGAAATCCCCGACGGCACCTACGAAGCCGAGGAGTGGACCGAGCACAATGGACACGTCGACGAGCTGTACCGCGTCGCGTGCACCATGACCAAACGCGGCGAACAGGTCACCTTCGATTTCACCGGCTCCAGCGAGCAGACCGATGGCTTCATCAACTGCAGCTACGGCGCGCTGGTCGGCAGCGTCGCGTCCGCGATCGTGCCGATCCTCGCCTGGGACGTGCCGTTCAACGAAGGCGTGATGACCGCGTTCGACATCGTCGCCGAGCCGGGCTCGATCGTGAACCCGCGGCCACCGGCGCCGATCAGCAACGGCCACCTCACCACCGGCGCCAGGGTCAGCCGCGTCGTCACGAAACTCATGAACGACGCCTGCCGCGCGTCCGCCGACGAAACGGTCCGCGATCGCACACAGGGTGTCTGGGGCGATTCGTGGACGGGCGGGATCTCGGCCGGGACCACCGACGACGGCGAGTTCTTCGTGCTGTTCAACATGGACGGCGGCGGCATGGGAGCCGGCGCGCAGCCGGAGCGCGACGGGCTCGACTGCGCCGGGATGATGACGCAGGTCAACAACATGCTGCCGGACGTCGAAATGAACGAGATGCTTTACCCGGTCCTGTACCTGTGGAAGCAGCTCAACACCGAAAGCGCCGGGCACGGCGCGCACCGCGGCGGGCTCGGCCTGCGGTTCGCGTGGACGCTGCACGGCGCGCAGGAGGTCACCCAGACCGTGTTCGCGCCCAGCGCACAGGTGGTCGCCGACGGCTACGGCGGCGGGCTGCCCGGTGGTGGCAGCGGGCATGAGGTCTGGCGGCGCACCGATGTCGGGGAACTCCTTGCCGCAGGGCGGATTCCGACGCGGGACACGCTGGACTCGGCGGAACGCGAACTGCTCGCGATCAACCAGCAGTCGGTGGCGATCCGCGCCGGGGACGTGCTGGTGCAGTGGATCGCCGGTGGTGGCGGCTACGGCGACCCGCTGCTGCGGGACCCGCGGCTCGTCGCCGCGGACGTCCGGGACGGCTACATCACCGCCGACACCGCGAAACGGACGTATGGCGTGGTTCTCACCGACGGCGTCGCGGATGAGTCGGCCACGCACGCGGCGCGCGCCGAGCTGCGGCGGGAACGTGTCGGCGCCGCGCCGACGGAAACCGTGCCGCCGACGGCACCGGCCGGTTCGTCCGCGCCGCGCCGTGACGCCGACGGCTGGTACGTGCCCGCGAGCGGCGCGCGCCTGGGCAAGGGCGAGGATTGGCGCGACGAAGCGCGGAAGGTCACCCAGGTCGCGGCGGACCGGCTGGCCGAGTACGGGGTCCGCGTCCGGCCACGCACCGAAGGCCGTCGCGTGCTCATCGACGAGTTCTACAGTCCTTCCTGCGGCACGCTTCTCGAAGCCCGCGTCCGGGTGGACGCGGCCGCGAACTGACGAACAGGGGCGAAGATGACGATCAACGACGGCGGCCCGCTCGCCGGGATGCTGCCCGGCGGGACGAGCGAAGGCGCGCTGCGCGGCATCGTGGTCCTCGACATCACGAGGGTCGTGGCAGGCCCGTTCTGCTCGATGCTGCTGGCCGACCTCGGCGCGACCGTGATCAAGATCGAGAACCCGAAGGATCCCGACTACGCCAGGGACTTCCCGCCCAAGCTCACCGCGGGCGAGGAGGAGTTCAGCGGGTTCTTCGCGCAGTTCAACCGGAACAAGTTCGGGCTGACCCTCGATCTGTCCACCGAGGACGGCAAGGAACTGCTGAAGAAGCTGGTGCGCAAGGCCGACGTGCTGGTGGAGAACTTCCGGCCGGGCACGATGGACAAGCTCGGGGTCGGTTACGACGTGCTGCGCGCGGAGAACCCGCGCCTGGTGTACACGGCGATCTCGGGCTACGGCCAGACCGGCCCGTACCGGCGGCGCCCTGCCTACGACAACAGCGCGCAGGCGACCGGCGGGCTGTGGTCGATGAACGGGTTCGCCGACCGGCCACCGGCCCGCGTCGGCACGATCATCGGCGACCTGTCCGCGACGCTGTACGCCGTCATCGGGACGCTGGCGGCGTTGCGGCACGCGGAGAAGACGGGCGAAGGGCAGCTCGTCGACGTGTCCCAGCAGGATTCGGTGCTGAGCCTGACCGAGAACGCCGTCGTTTCGTACACAGTGGACGGTAAGGTGCCCGGACCGCTGGGCAACGAGCACCCGTTCGTCAAACCCTACGAGCTGTATCCCTGCAAGGACGGCTACGTCTTCTTCGGCGGCTACACCGACAAGTTCTGGCGCCTTTCGTGTCATCTGTTCGGGCAGCCCGAGCTCGCCGAGGACCCCGAGATCGACACGATGGCGAAGCGGTTCGAGTCCGAGGTCTACGAGCGGCGGGTGCGGCCGGTGCTGCACAAGTGGTTCGAGGACAAGACGAAGTCCGAACTGGAGGAAATCGTCGGGGACGCGGTGCCGCTCAGCGCGGTCAAGAACATCGGCGAAGTGGTCGAGGACCCGCAGATCGCGGCCCGCGACATGGTCGTGGACGTCGAGTACCCGGACTTCGGGGAGCTGCGGATGTTCGGCTCGCCGATCAAACTGGGCAGCACCCCGACGCAGCCGCGGGGGCTCGCGCCGAAGGTCGGGGAGCACGCGGACACGATCCTGCGCGCGCTCGCGGACCTCGACGAGCGGGGGATCGCGGAGCTGCGTGAGAAGGGGGCCATTTGATGGGGGGAATCACCCTCGAAAAGGACGGCGCGGTCGGCGTCATCCGGTTCGACCGGCCGGACAAGCTCAACGCGCTGACGCTCGCGATGTACGACGAGCTGGGCGCGGCGTTCGCCGAGGTCCGCGACGACGACTCGCTCGCCGTCGCGGTCCTCACCGGCAGCGGGGACCGCGCTTTCTGTGTGGGCGCGGACCTTTCGGAGTCGATCCCGGCGCTCGCCGAGGGCCGGTTCGACATCTCGGAATGGGATGCCGCGCACCAGAAGCACACGAGCCTGTTCAAGCCGGTGATCGCGGCGGTCAACGGGCTCTGCCTCGGTGGCGGGTTCGAGATCATGCTGTCCACCGACATCCGCGTCGCGGCGGACACGGCGGAGTTCGGCCTGCCGGAGAGCGGCGTCGGCGTGGTTCCCGCCGGCGGCACGCTCACCCGGCTGACGCGGCAGATCCCGTACGTGTGGGCGATGGAGCTGATGCTGCAGGGCGACAGAATCCCTGCGGCACAAGCACTTCGGTACGGGCTGCTGAACGAGGTCGTGCCCGCCGCGCGGCTGCTGGACGCCGCGATGGAGCGGGCCCACCGGCTCGCTTCGCGCAGCGGCACGGCGTTGCGGACGATCAAGGAAGCCGTGCTGCGGCTCGGTGATCTCCCGCAGGAACAGGCGTTCCACAGCGAGGCCCTATACGGGCAGAAGGCCTTCACCTCGGCCGATGCCCGCGAAGGCCTCGCTGCGTTCGCCGAACGCCGCGCGCCGGATTTCCCGTCGCGCGGCGCCTAGGTTCTGTCTTATAAGCGGCGGAGCCGCTTGCGGTGTGGGACTCAGCTCGCACCGCCGGGGGTTTGAATCGGCGGATCCGCGCGGAGCGCGTCCGTTGAGGGTGGCGGTGGGAGACGGGTGGGCGGTTCCTGGCGAGGACAGCTCCGACGCTGAGAATTGGCATTCTTGAGGAGGAGATCCCACAGCCAGGGGCCGCCTCAGGTTCCCCTACCCGCACCGCCACGCAAACCACATTTGAAACACTTCCTAGTTCCGGTACCGGTAGAGGATCCGGCCGCGGGTCAGGTCGTACGGGCTCAGCTCCACCAGAACCCGGTCGTACGGCACGATCTTGATGTAGTTCTTCCTGATCTTGCCGCTGATGTGGGCGAGCACGTGGTGCCCGTTCGGCAGTTCGACCGTGAACCGGGCGTCACGCAGGCACTCGATCACGGTGCCTTCCACCTCGATACCGTCCTTACCGGCCATGGCGCACCAGCTCCAGGACGCTGTTCGCCCGCCGGGCGCCGAGGCCATCGAACAACGCCGTCGCGGCCGCGTTGGCCTCGTTCACCTCGGCCGACGCGGTCTCGATGCCTGCCAGGTGCAGCACGCCGAGCGCGTGGTTCAGAAGTGCGCGGGCGATGCCGCGGCGCCGCCGTGCGGCGCGGACGGCGACCAGCCCGATCCGGGGCAGGCGCGTCGCCTGGGCCACCCGGATCAGGCCCGCGTACTCGCCGTCCTCCGTGGCCACGGCGTACTTCGCCGGATCCGCTCCGGCCGGTTGCGGCAGTACCTCGGCCGGCATTTCCGCCCAGCCCACGGTCGCTTCGACCTCTTCGCGGATGACGCGGTCCAGCTCCCGCAACCGGCCTGCTTCGGCCGTGCCGGTGGGCAGGATCGTGACGCCCGCTGGGGGTGCTGCCGTGACGCGGGTGGGCACGAGGTACTCCCACTCGCGTCGCCGGATGGTCAAACCGGCCTGCTGCCAGGCTTCCAGGAGTTCGTGGTCGGTTTCGTCGACGACCGTGTGCAGCGGTTCCTCGGACGCCGCCAGCATTTCCTGGGCCAGCCGGTCGAAAACCGGGCGATGCCAGGCGTCGACGCTGAGGAAGACTCGTCCGTCGGGCCGGGTGGTGGCCTCGCCGCGACCGGCCACCGTCTCGCCGTCGAGCGCGTGCCACAGCCGTGGCCCGACGCGGGTGATCTTCACCGCGGGATCGCCCGCGATGAAACGTGCAGTGTCCAAAGTGGTCACCTTTCGGGAGTGCCTGCTCGAGGCGCTCCCGGCAACCCCTACGTCAGTCGCCCGACCGTGACGACGAGGGGAGCACCCACATCGAAACAGCGTTCATGGTGCTCACCTCCCGGTGTCGAGTCACGGTCTGGAGAACCGTAACCGCGTGGTCCGGTGCCGTCCACTGATTTATCACGCCGAGATGGGCGCGCCGGTTTTGTCCTGGACTTCGGCGAGATCGGTGCCCGGCGCGGTGCGCACGAGGCGCAGTCCGTCCGGGGTCACGTCGAGCACGGCGAGGTCGGTGATGATCCGGTCGACCACGCCCGCGCCGGTGAGCGGCAGGGTGGTCTCGGTGACGATCTTCGGGCTGCCGTCCTTGGCGACGTGGTCGGTGATCACCACGATCCGCTTCGCGCCGACGACCAGGTCCATCGCCCCGCCCATGCCTTTGACGAGCGCGCCGGGCACGGTCCAGTTGGCCAGGTCCCCGTTCGCCCCGACCTGCAGGGCGCCGAGCAGCGCGATGTCGATGTGCCCGCCGCGGATCATCGCGAACGACGTGGCGGAGTCGAAGAAACTGGCGCCGGGGTTGACGGTGACGGTCTGCTTGCCCGCGTTGATCAGGTCGGCGTCCTCCTCGCCTTCGACGGGGAAGGGGCCGAGGCCGAGGATGCCGTTTTCGCTCTGCAGCGTCACCCGCACGCCGTCGGGCACGTGGTTGGCGACCAGCGTGGGGATGCCGATGCCGAGGTTGACGTAGTCGCCGTCGCGCAGCTCCGCCGCGGCGATCGCGGCCATCTCGTCGCGTGTCCAGGTCATGGTCAGGCCTCCGCCTTCGCTCGCACGGTGCGCTTTTCGATCTCCTTCACCCGGGGCCGGGCCTGCACGAACCGGTTCACGAACACCCCGGGCGTGCCGACCAGGTCCGGGTCGAGGTAGCCGTCCAGCACGACCTCGGCCTCGGCGACGCTCACCCGGCCGCAGGTGATCGCGAGCGGGTTGAAGTTCCTTGCCGCGTAACGATAAGTGAGGTTGCCCGCCGCGTCCGCGGTGTGCGCGTGCGCGAGCGCGACGTCGGCGATGATGGCGCGTTCCTGTACGTGGGTGTACCCGTCGAACTCCGCGTGCGGTTTGCCCTCGGCGATCGGGGTGCCGACGCCGGCGCGGGTGTAGAAGGCGGCGATTCCCGCGCCACCGGCCCGCATCCGCTCGGCCAGCGTGCCCTGCGGGGAGAACTCGACCTCCAGCTCGCCGTCGAGGTACTGCTGCGCGAACAGCTTGTTCTCCCCGACGTAGGACGCGATCACCTTGCGCACCTGGTGGTTCTCCAGCAGCAGGCCGAGGCCCTTGCCGTCCACCCCCATGTTGTTGGAGACGATCGTCAGCCCCGTCACGCCGGACTCCCGCACGACCTCGATCAGGTCGTTGGGGTTCCCGCTGAGCCCGAACCCGCCCACGGCGATCGTCATGCCGTCGGCGAGCACGCCGTCCAGCGCTTCGGCCGCGCTGCTGTACCTGGTGGACAAGCGCCTGCTCCTCCCTGTCCGTTCACTGAGCGTCCCGTGCAGTCAAGCCAGCGGGATGCCCGCCGGTCAACGGCTGGAAGTGGTAGGGATGAAGACTTATCGCCTGGTGGACGGGTGTGCGCTGGGTGTTCACTGAGTGGACGTAGAATCGGTCAATGACCGAAGCGCCGGTGCACGTCACGGGACGGATCGCGATCGTCCTGCGCGCTCTCGCGGCGGCCCCGGAGGCCGGTTTGTCCACTTCGGACGTCGCCCGCGCGACGGACTTGGCGCGTCCCACGGTGCACCGGTTGCTGGTGGCGTTGTCCGGTGAGGGCTATGTGGACCGTGATCGGCGGACGGGATCATGGTTCCTGGGGCCGGAGTTGTACCTGCTGGGCGAGGTGGCAGCCCGCCGTTACGACGTGACGCAACAGGCCCGCGCCAGCGTCCACCGGCTTGCGTCGGCCACGGGGGAGAGCGCCTTCTTTTCGGCGCGGCGCGGGGACGAGACGGTGTGCCTGCTCCGCGAGGACGGGGATTTCCCGATCCGCTCGTTCGTGCTGTACGAAGGCGCCCGGTTCCCGCTAGGCGTGGTGTCGGCGGGGCTGGTCGTTTTGTCGATGCTGCCGGACCGTGAGGTCGACGAGTACCTCGCGCGCGTCGATCTCACGGGCGACTGGGGCCCATCGCACGCGGCGGCGCCCTTGCGTGAGCGGATCGCTCGGACGCGGGAGCTGGGGTATGCGGTCAATCCGGGGTTGGTGGTCGAAGGCAGCTGGGGCATGGCCGCCGCGGTCTTTGGTCCCTCCGGCGAGCCCGCCTGGGCACTCACCTTGACCGGCGTGGAATCCCGCTTCCGCGACGATCGACGTCCTGAGCTGGGCGCGTTGCTGCTGAAGGAAGCCCACGCCCTGACCCGCGCCCTAGGGGACCGGTGATCCCTGGGCGGGTTAGGTCGGTGGCGGTTGTGGCGAACTTGCGGACGCCACACCCCCCAGCACGCACTCCACCGCCCCCCCCGGCAACGAAAGCCGGGCACTCCCCACGACCACCCCCTCAACCGTCACCCGGCAACGGGAAGCGAGCCGTCCCGACGACCACACCCCTCCGCCGCTCCGATCCCCAGCCTGCTTTTGCGATCTTGGGGCTGGGTCAAGGTAC
>NZ_VMNW02000085.1 GCF_007713735.2 Amycolatopsis acidicola
GGCGAAGCGAGCCGCGCGGGCGGGGCGAGCGGGGCGGACGGGTCGTGCGAAGGCGCGCCACGCGAGCCGCGCGGGCGAGGCGAGCGAGGCAGGCGAAGTGGGCAGCGCGGGCCGCGCAGGCAGCGGGGCAGCATGGGCGAAGCGGCGACGCAGGCGAAATGGGCGCGGTGGACAGGGCGGGCCACCCGGGCAGCACGCGCCACGCAGGCACCGCGGACCGCGCGGCACCGCGAGTAGCGGGAGGAGCACGAGCAGCGCGAGGCACCGCGAACAGCAGGGGCGCCGTGGGCAGCGCGGGCCACGCGGGCGAGGCAGGCATCCCGTGCGAAGCGGCGGAAGCGCACGACGCGAGCGACGTGGCGGCTGGCGGCGAAGCGAGCGGCACACACCCGACGGGCGGAGCACGCGGAGCGAGCCAGACAGCCGGGGCAACCCAATCGGATCAGGCGACGACGGCCAAGGACGCCGGTGCGGGACGGAGCCGCGCGGCCGACTCGACGGAAACCTCCGAAGCGGCGGCACACCGAGCAAGGCGGCTTCGCGATGCGCAGGCCAGACCGGCCAGACCGGCGTGACTGGCCAGACCGACCAGACCTGCCTGACCGTCACAGCATCGCGCGCAACCGGGTCAGCGCCCGGTGCTGCGCGACGCGCACCTCGGCCGGACTGACGGCCAGCACCAGTGCAGTGTCCTCAGTGGACAGTCCCGTGCCCACGCGCAGCACCATGATGTCGCGCTCCATCCGGGGCAGCGCGGGCAGCAACTCCGTCAGCTCGGTCCCGGCGGGCGGGTGCGCGGGGCGGCGGTCCAGCTCGTCGACGGTGCGCGCCGCGATCTGGTGCAGCAGCCGCAGGAACGGCCCACCCGAGTACCCGGGCACGGCCACGAGCACGGCCCGCCCCGCCTCCTGCGCCACCTCGTCGGCCGCCCGGTACGAATGGTCGCGCCGCCCCATCCTCGCGCGGCAGTACCGCACCAGCACCGGCCCCATCGCGTCGACGAGCCGGGCGATCCGCGCCGGATCCCCGCCGGCGGCCTCCTGCGCCAGCCGGTCGAGGCCGGATTCCCCCGAGATCGCCACTGAGTCGGCCGAAGCGTCGCGCGTCACGGTCACGCGCCGACCATCGGATCAGGGTTCCCGCCACCCAGCCGCCGGCGGAACCCGGCATCGGTGCTCCCCAGACCGGCCCGGCACGGGGTGCCGGATTCGCATGCCGCCTCAGCCACCACAGATCACCTTCCGAACTCCTCCAGTCCTCCCAGGTCGAGGGTCGTCGCTGCACGGGTGTTCCAGTTAGGGCCTAAAGACCTTTAGTTGCCGCTTGACACGCTGTGGCCCCGTCCGCAAACTAAACCGAACAGTTGAGCAACCGTGAGGTTGACCACAGTGCCGGACCCGCTCAGCAGAGCCTTCGCCGCGCTCGCCGACCCGACGAGGCGCGCGATCCTGGCGCGGCTCACCGCCGGCGAGGCCGGGGTGAACGAACTGGCCGAGCCGTTCGAGATCAGCGTCCAGGCGGTCTCCAAACACCTCAAAACACTGGAAGAAGCCGGGCTGATCAGCCGCGGCCGGGACGCGCAGTTCCGGCCGTGCCGGCTCGAGGACGGGGGCCTCGCCCCGGTCATCGAATGGCTGACGGCGCACCGCCGCGCCGCGCGGCGCCGGGCGGGCTGACTTCGCGCCACGGATACGGAAACCGGCCCGGCCCGATGGTACGAACGGATGGCGTTCCCCGCGCGAAGGTGCCAGATCCCCCGGAATGTCAGCGATTCGTGAGACTCCACTGTGGACTGTTCCCGGTTTTTTCGCCCTTCCGGTGAATTGTCAGCCGAGCGGCGCGGCCCGTAACCTCTACCGAGGGTGATGGATATGACACGACAGGTAGTGCACGACCTCCTGCCGGCCCTGCTCCGGCGCGCCGTCCGGGTGGTCCCGGCAGCTGAAATGGACGGCGTCCCGCTTCCCGAGCATCCGGGGCTGGCACGGCTCGCCGAGGGCGGCCTGCTGCACCGGCTCGCTCCGGGCTACTACGCGATGGTGCCGAGCGACGCGGTGGGCACGGCGTGGCTCCCCGAGCTGGAGGCAGCCTGCTGGGGCATCGCCGCGGCCGATGACGGGCCGCGATCCGTTGCCCTGATGGGACTTTCCGCCGCGCAGGCGCACGGCGCCTTCGAGGAGGAGCTGGGCGTCGGCGTCGTGGCCACCACGCGCAACCGGCCCACGCTCCGGTTCACCGACAGAGAGGCCACGGTCTCCTTCGTCCGCCGCGACCCGCGCCGCCTGAAGATCGAGCGGTACTCGGGCTCGCTGGGCAACGGCTGGGTGACCACAGTGGAACAGACGCTGCTGGACCTGGCGGCGTACCCGCAGCTGGGCGGCAGGCCGGACGTCGCGCAGGACGGCATCACGGCGCTCATCGACAAGGCCGATCCGCACGTGCTCCACAGCCTCGCGAGCGCGCAGCGCAGGCTCGGCGCGCTGGACAGGATCCTGCAGCACGTGTGAGCACACTCCGAAGAGCCGGGCACCCGAACTGCCCGGCTCAGTGGTGATGGCGCATGCCTTGTCCCGCACGGGAATCATCCGGTGAAGTTACGCCGGACGCCCTGCCACACGGAGTCGTAGTCGGGCTGCAGATGCGCCGCCTCGCGGGCCGCTTCGGTCGTCACCACGGGCCAGCGGGTCTCGAACATGAACGCCAGGGTGTCGTCGATCTTCTGCGGTTTCAGCTCCGCCGTGCTCGCCTTCTCGAAGGTCTCCGCGTCCGGCCCGTGCGCCGACCACATGTTGTGCAGACTCGCGCCGCCGGGCACGAAACCCTCGGCCTTCGCGTCGTAGACCCCTTTCACCAGGCCCATGAACTCGCTCATCACGTTGCGGTGGTAGTACGGCGGGCGGAACGTGTCCTCGCCGACGAGCCAGCGCGGGGCGAACACCACGAAGTCCGCGTTCGCCTGGCCCGGCGTGTCCGTCGGCGAAGTCAGCACCGTGTAGAGGGACGGGTCCGGGTGGTCGTAGCTGACCGTGCCGAGCACGTTGAACCTTGCGGTGTCGTACTTGTACGCGGCGTGGTTCCCGTGCCACGCAACGACATCCAGCGGCGAATGGTCGTAGTCCGCTGCCCACAGCCTGCCGCCGAACTTCTGCACCACCTGCACGGTTTCCTCGCGGTCCTCGTACGCCGCCACGGGGTACAGGAAGTCGCGCGGGTTGGCGAGGCCGTTCGCGCCGATCGGGCCCAGCTCCGGCAGGGTGAACGGGCGCCCGTAGTTTTCGCAGACATAGCCGCGTGCCCGGCCGTCCGGCAGCTCCACCCGGAAGCGCACCGCGCGGCCGATCACCGCGATCTCCCCCGGCTCCACGAACAACTTCCCGTACTCGGTGTGCAGCAGCAGGCTGCCGAGCTCGGGCACGATCAGCAGCTCGCCGTCGGCATCGGCGAAGTACCGGTCGGTCATCGAGGTGGTAGCCGTGTACCAGTGGATCGCGATCCCGTTGCGCTGCAGCACATCGCCGTTGGCGCCGATCGTGGACAGCCCGTCGACGAAATCCGCGGGCCGCTCCGGCAGCGGCGGGGCGTTCCAGCGCCTCCGGTTCGGGTCCGCCACTCCCCCGGGCACCGGGGCGCTGAGCAGCCGCGGCGCGTCGATCGGCCGGAACCGCGGATGCGCCGCGGACGGCCGGATCCGGTACACCCAGCTGCGCCTGTTCTGCGCCCGCGGCTCGGTGAACGCCGTGGCGCTGTGCTGTTCCGCGTACAACCCGAGCGGCGCTCGCTGCGGCGAATTCCGCCCGGACGGCAACGCGCCCGGCACGGCCTCACTGTGGTGCTCGTTGCCGAACCCCGCGGCGTACTCCAGTTCCGTCCGCGCCCGCGGCTCGTCCGTGGTCGTCATCCCGGCGCACCCCCACCCTCGATCGGACTCCGGGCCCAGCGTCGTCCGGACGCCGCCCGCCGTCAACCGAAGGGGCACTAGAGTGGGAAACGTGGTGACGATCAGCGGTGGGCGGCTTCGGGGTGAGACGGGCGAGGACGGCCTGACCGCCTACCGCGGCATCCCGTACGCGCAGGCTGCCCGGTTCGCGCCGCCCGGCCCCGCGCCTTCCTGGACGGGTGTCCGGGACGCGACCCGACACGGGCCGATGAGCCCGCAGCCGCCCTTCCGCCCCGGCTCGGTCACCGGCGAACCGCCGCCCGCTCCCCAGGACGAGGACTGCCTGAACCTCACCGTGCTCACCCCCGGCACCGAGGGCCCGAAAAAGCCGGTGCTGGTGTGGATCCACGGCGGCGCGTACGTCACCGGCTCGGCCTCGCTGGAGTTCTACCAGGGGCGGCGGCTGGCGGCCGAGGGAGACGTGGTCTTCGTCGGCATCAACTACCGGCTCGGCGCGCTGGGTTACCTGAAGCTGGACGGGGTTTCGCCGGGCAACCTCGGGCTGCTCGACCAGATCGCCGCGCTGCGCTGGGTGCGCGAGAACATCGCGGCCTTCGGCGGCGACCCCGGCGCGGTCACCGTGCTCGGGCAGTCCGCGGGGGCGCATTCGATCGCGTGCCTGATGGCGGTGCCCGAGACCAGGGGCCTGTTCCACCGCGCGATCGTGCAAAGCGCCCCGCTGGGCCTGAAAATCGCCGGGCAGCGCGCTTCGGACCGCATCGCCCGTTTCTTCACCGCCGCGCTCCGGAAAGACCCTCGTACCGCGACGGTCGACGAGATCCTTGCCGCGCAAGGAAAAGCGATCGCCCGTGCGTCCGGCCCCGGCGGAATCTATTCGGTACCACCGTTCTGCCCTGCCGCGGAAACCGATCCGCTGCCCAGTGCCGCGCGGTGGCTGGACGACGCCGCGAGTCGCGCGCGCGAGGTGGACGTGCTGATCGGCACCACGCGGGACGAGATGAACACCTACCTCAACAACCGGCCGGAGCTCGCGCCGCTGGAGGCGATCGGCCCGGTACGCAAGGGTTTCGACGCCGTCAAGACCGGGATCACGAAGTTCGTCTTCGAGACGCCTTCTCGCCGGTTCGCGGACAAACTCGCGACGGCGGGCGGGAAAGTGTTCGGCTACCGGTTCGACTGGTCCGCGCCGGAGTCGGGGTTCGGCGCCTGCCACTGCATAGAACTCCCTTTCCTGCTGGGCGATCGCGCGTCGTGGGCGCCGGCGCCGATGCTGGCCGGCACCGATTGGGACGAGCTGGCCGAACTCGGGCACCGGCTGCGCGGCGCGTGGCTTTCCTTCGCCCGCACGGGTTTCCCGGGCTGGGAAGCGCATTCCGCCGGAGCGCCCCTGGGTTTCCGCTGGCGGGACAGTGGTCCGAACCAACGAGTTTCGCCCGCGGCCGGACGGCGGTAGGGTGAGCGGCACTCCGCCGCCGATCACCGCAGGGGAAGTGCCAGATGGGCAATCTCGGCCGCTGGGCCCGCGTCGCCGTCGCCATCGCGCTCGGCGCCACGTTCGCCCTGACCGGAACCTCGCACGCGGCGGCTTCGCTGACGCCGCGCCAGCTCGCCGGGCAGCGCGTCATCTACTCCTACCCCGGGCTGACCCCGCCGCAGAGCCTGCTCGACCGCATCAAGGCCGGCGAGGCCGCCGGGGTGATCTTCTTCGGCGAGAACATCCAGAGCACCCAGCAGATCGCGGGCGTAATCGCGCAGCTCAACGCCGCGAACGCGGAGAGCCCGGTGAAACAGCCCCTGCTGCTGATGACCGACCAGGAGGGCGGGAAGGTCCGGCGGCTGCCGGGCGAGCCCACCTTGTCGGAGAAGCAGATCGGCCAGTCGGCGGACCCGGTGGCCGCGGCGGCGCAGGCGGGCACCGGCGCGGCGCGGAACCTCGAAAGCGCCGGGATGAACGTCAACCTGGCCCCGGTGCTCGACGTGTACCGGGAGGCAGGCGACTTCGACGACCAGTACGGCCGCTCCTACAGCAAGGACCCGGCCGTGGCCGGCGAGCTCGGCAAGGCGTTCATCACCGCGCAGCAGCAGGCCGGGGTCGCGGCCGCCGCGAAGCACTTCCCCGGCCTCGGATCCGCGGCGAAGGACCAGAACACCGACGAAACACCGGTGACGCTGAACGCGCCGCTGCAGGAACTCCGGGACGTCGACGAGGCGCCGTATCCGACGGCGATGTCGGCCGGGGTCAAGCTGGTCATGGTGTCGTGGGCGACGTACCCGGCGCTGGATTCCGCCCACCCCGCGGGGCTTTCCTCGCAGGTGGTGCGCCAGGAACTGCGCGCCCGCCTGGGTTTCCAGGGCGTGACGGTGACCGACGCGCTCGAAGCCGGTTCGCTGCAGGCCTACGGCGGCACCGGTCAGCGCGCCGTCGCCGCCGCGGCGGCGGGGATGGACCTGATCCTGTGCTCGGCGCGCGACGCCGCCCAGGGTGACGACGCGGCCGACGCGATGGTGAACGCCCTTCAGGCGGGGCAGCTGGATCAGGCCGACTTCACCGCGGCCGCCGACAGGGTCAGCGCCCTGCGCGGCAGCCTCGGCTGACACTCCGCGGTGCCGGCCCGGGCACGTCGCGGTTCCGCATCAGCCCGCCCCGGCCACGACCGCCCGGCACGACTGCCAGAGCACCCCGCCAATCCGCATCAGCCCGTTTCGCCGGGCCGGGTCACTCGCCGTTCTGCTGCTCGGCGAGGAACCGCTCGAACTCGGCGCCCAGCTCCTCGGCGGTCGGCATCTCGGTCTCGTCCGCGAGCAGGTTCTTCTTGTCCATCGCCTCGACGAAGGTGTCGTACTGGCGTTCCAGCGCCCGCACCACTTCGGCCACTTCGTCCGACTCCGAAACCTGACGCTCGATCTCCTCGTCGGTGCGCCGCGCGGACTCGACGAGCCCTTCGTCCGGCACCGACAGCCCGGCGATGCGCGTGACCGAACCGAGCAGCGTCAGCCCCGCGGCCGGATACCTCGACTGCGCCAGGTAATGCGGCACGTGCGCGGCGAAACCGGCGGCGTCGTGCCCCGACTCCCCCAGCCGCAGCTCGACCAGCGCCGCCGCGCTGCCCGGCACCTGCAACTGATTCAGCACCGGCTGGTACTCCCCGATCAGCTCCGCGCGCGTGGCGTGCGCTGTCACGCCCAGGGGGCGCGTGTGCGGGGCGCCCATCGGAATCCCGTGGTAGTGCACCACCATCCGCAGCTCCCACCGCTCGACCAGGCTGCGCACCGCCGACGCGTAGCGCTCCCACTCGTGGTCCGGCTCCGGCCCGTCCAGCAGCAGGAACGGGATGCCCGCCTCGTCGTGGAACAGCCGGACCGCGAGCTCCGGCGCCTCGAACCCGGCCCAGTGGTCGGCCGCGAACGTCATGCTGGGGCGGCGCGCGCGGTAGTCGATGAGGCGGTCCACGTCGAACCGCGCCACCACGGTCGAATCCAGCCGTTCCCGCAGGTGCTCGCTGACCGCTTTGCCCGCCGTGCCGGCGTCCATGAACCCGTCCAGCTGGTGCAGCAGCACCGCCCCGCTCAGCTCGGGAAGCTCGGAGTCCACCTCGTAAAGCTCCTCCGGATCGAACACCACAGCCTCCTGAGTCCTCGTCTGACAGTCCCTCTACGGCATGAACATACGGGGCTCACCGTTTCATCCCGCGAGCACGTCGGGAGAACCCGGGAGTCCTTAAAGGACGGTCAGTTCTTGCGGGCCAGACCAGCGTGGATCTGCGCGCGCTCGGGGTTGCGGTCGCTGTCGGGCCGCACGTCCGGGCGCCACAGCGGGACCGGGACCACGCCCGGTTCGAGCAGGTCAAGGCCGGTGAAGAACTGCGCTATCCGCTCCGGCGGGCGCAGCGTGACCGAGGGCGGCGGGCCGAACATCTTGCCGTAGAGCGGCCACCAGTCGTCGAGGCTCTCATCCGGGATGAAATGGGAAATACCCAGGTAGGACCCGCGCGCGAGCGGGCCGACGAACGCGGCCACCACCGCGTCCGGGTCCTGCAGCTCGGTCAGGTGCGGGAGGGTGTCGATCAGCAGCACCGCCGTGGGCTCCGCGAGGTCGAGCAGGCGGCGGACCTCCGGCGAGCGCCAGACGTCGTCCGGGCAGAGCAGGTCCGCGCAGACATACGCCGCGTTCTCGTTGCCTTCGAGGAGGCGGAGACCGTCCTGCCACAGGCCGGGATCACGGTCGACATACACGACGCGCGCGTCCGGGGCGGCTTCCTGCGCCACCTCGTGCACGTGGTCGCGCGCCGGGACGCCGGAGCCGAGGTCGAGGAACTGGCGCACGCCCTGGGACACCAGGTACCGCACCATGCGCCCGAGCATCCGCCGCTCGGCCCGCACCAGATACGGCAGGTGCGGGGCACACACCACGAACTGCTCGCCGAGCTCGCGGTGGGACTCGGCGTGGTCGGACCCGTCGAGCCAATGATCCCGGATGCGCGCGAGCACGCCGGGATCGTCCACAGCGGGCAGCTGCGCGATCTCGGTCGGCGATACCACTTTCGGTGCGCCTCCTCCAGCTGGATTTCACCGTCCGGTGACCCATCTTCAGCCGTGCAGGCCGACGAGTCTACCGCGCCGGGCCGCGCTGTGGTGCGCTGGTGAGGACCTGTTCCGCCGACCGACTGATCAGGGGAAACCGGGCCCGGTGGCCCCCGGGGTGGTCGACGGTCAGTGACCGGCGGCGGCCTCCATCGAGTGGCGGAGGCGCGCGATGTCCGCCGGGCGGACCCGGCAGCAGCCTCCCGCGAGATCGGCCCCGGCGACCGCTTCGGGCCGGAACCGCGAGCCGCCCGTCCACCGGCGGGCCGCCGCGTCCCAGTGCTCACCGCTGTTCGGATACGCGATCACCGGCTTGCCCGCGACGCGCCGCGCGATCTCCAGCGCGGGGGCGACGTCGTCCGGGTCGCAGCAGTTGACCCCGACCGCCATGATCCGCTCGTCCCCCGCCGCGACGGCGAACGCCTCCTCCAGCGGCTGCCCGGCGCGCGTGCGCCCGCCGGCGACCGTGTAGGAAAGCCACGCGGGGACGCCGAGCCCGTCGATCGCGGCGAGCATCGCGACCGCCTCGTCGACGTCCGGGACCGTCTCGAGCGCGAACAGATCCGGCCCGGCGCCGGCGAGGATCACCGCGCGGGTGCGGTGGAACTCCGTCAGCTGCCCGACGCTGAGGCCGTACCGGCCGCGATACTCCGAGCCGTCGGCGAGGATCGCCCCGTACGGCCCGAGAGACGCGGCGACCCAGCGTTTCCCGCCGACGCTGTCCCGGGCGTGCCGGGCGAGTTCGACGCTGCGGCGCAACAACATCGCCGTCTGGTCCGGCTCGAACCCGGCCGCGGCGAAGCCCTCGAAGCTGGCCTGGTAGCTGGCCGTGATGGCGACTTCGGCCCCGGCACGGAAGAAAGTCTCGTGCGCTGCCAGGATCTCACCGGGATCGTCGGCGAGCAGGCGGGCGGACCAGAGCGCGTCGGCAAGGTCGTGACCGCGGGCTTCGAGTTCGGTGGCGAGCCCGCCGTCGAGCAGAATCATCGGGGCCCTTCGCGCAGCAACACCAGTTCCCGGTACCAGAGATCGGCGAGGATATCGAGGAGCATCCCCCGGTCGTGCTCGACCCCCCGCACGAGCCAGTGGTAGCAGAGGCGTTCCAGTTGCAGCACGAGCAACGAGGCGCGGGTGAGCCCGACCTCCTCCTGCTCGCCGGTCCAGCGCACGAGATACGGGGCGAGTTCCCGGGCGGCGTCGGTGATCCAGCGGTAGTGGCGGGCCGCCGCGCCGGGGTCGTCGGCGATGGCGTGGTTGATCACGTCGATCTCCACGCGGTAGCGGACCCAGAACCCGAGCACGTGCCCGTCGAGCCAGTCGCGCACGCGTTCCCTTGTCAGCTCGGGGAAATCGGCGGTCAGGCGGTAGATCGCCGCGCCGGGCGGCAGCGCGCGCTCGAAGAGGGCGGCGGCGATGTCCGCCTTGTCGCGGAAGTGCGCGTAGAAGGTGGCGCGGCTGCCGTTGGCCTCGGTGACGATGTCGGCCACCGTCGCCCCGTGGTAGCCCAGCCGCTCGAAAACCGTTCTCGCGCAGTCCAGATAGCGCTCGTGCGCCTCCCTTCGCTGCTGTTCGCGGAAGGCGTTGCGCGGTGGGGCGGCCGTGGGGCTCGACGTCACGGGTTCCATGGTAGACGCCGGAAAACCCGGGCGCCGCATGGAGAAGGTGATCGAGCCCCGCGAGCCCGCCGCCCACGCCCGCGAGTTGGCTCATGGCGTCGGTGTGTTGGCGCCTGGCGTCGGTATGTTGGCCGCCCGCGCCCGCGAGTTGGCGCCTCGCATCGGCCCGCGGGCCCCGCGTTGGCCACCGTCGGCAGCCAACGCGGGGCCCGCCAACACACCGACGCGGCCAGCCAACACACGCACGGGGCGGGCCAACACGCGCGCGGGGATGGCAAACACGGCGGTGGCAGGTTCGCCCGCGCCCGCGCGGTTTCGCCGTGCTGCCAAGGGAAACCGGCCTCCCGCGCCTGGAGGTCGCGCGGAGGCCGGGGCGTGGGTCAGCGCGAGACGCGGTCCAGCGGGAGCCGGAGGACCTCGCCACTGGCGACGGGGGCGTTGGTGAGCCGGATCTGCTCGAGCTCGGCCGTCGTCAGCGCCCGGCGGTAGAACCGGACTTCGTCGAAGCCGCCGTCGAACCGGTAGCCGCCGTCGAGCCGTTCGCCCAGCTGCAGCTGGAAAGCGACGGTCTGGCTGACCGAACCCGCCACGTCCGCGCCCGAGGCGGCGAGCACTCCGTCGACGTAGATCTTCACCTCGCCGCCGGTGCGTTCCAGCGCGACGTGGTGCCACTGCTGATCCGCGTAGGCCGACGGGGTGCTGACGGACTTCGTGCCCGCGCTCGTGGTCATCGTGGCGATGAGCCGGTTGTTCGCCGGTTCACCGCGGAACCACACCTGCGGGGCCGAGTTCATCCCGCCGAGCCAGAACAACACCTGCGGGCCGGTGGCCGCGCCGTACCGGAACCACCCGGTGTAGGTGAAGTCCCCGGACCCGGGCAGCTGGTCCTTGTCGTACGGGACGCGCACCCAGTCGTCCGTCCCGTCCAAAACGAGCCCGTTGCCGAAGACGCCGTCACCGGTGGAAGCGCCGCCCTGCACGTAACTGTCCGCGTGCTCACCGGAAACGTCCGGGGTCGCCGGCCCCGCGCTGGTGCGGTAGCCCAGGTATTCGGTGTTGAAGCGGTCGAAGCGGATCTCGTCGCGGGCGTCCACCGCGCCGCCTTCGTACAGCAGCCCGACATCGGCCGAGCGGGCGTGGAAACCGTCGATCTGCACCAGATCCGAATAACCGGACCAGTCGGTGGTGAGCTGGGTGCCCTGCTCCGCGTCCTCCCACGTGCGGCCGTCGTCGTACGACGAGCGGATCATCATCCAGCGCCGCCGGTCGGTGTCCGATGGCGACGAGAACAGGATGCGCGCCGGGCCCTCGTACCGCAGGCGCAGCAAGGATCCCTGCACCATCGGGGTCACCAGGTCCGGGATCGTGGTGAACGGCGTGCTGAAGGTTTCCCCGCCGTCCCGGCTGATCGCGTAGTCCCGGTTGCCGACATCGGTGCCGCCCTGCTCACGGCCGCCGGCGTAGACCGAACCGTCCGGCAGCTGCAGCACGCTGATCTCCGACGGCTTCTGCGTGTACGTGGTCCCGACCGGGTGGTCGTAGCTGTCCACCGCGCCGATGTGCCAGCTCGCCCCGTGATCGTCGCTGTAGACGAGCGCGCCGAAGTTCTTCACCGAGTTCGGGCCGTCGCCGGTTTCGGCGTTCACCCCGAACACGAGGCGCCCCTTGTGCGGTCCCGTCGTCAGCTGGATGCCGTGCACCGGACCCGAGGCGTACCAGCCGTTCCAGTCCGCGCGCGTGGCCTGCGCGCTGATGTCGGTGGCGGCGGACCAGGTGAGCCCGTCGTCGTCGCTGTACTGCTCGTGCGGGGTCCGCGCGCAGGGCACGGCGCACGCGCCGGAGTCGGCGCGGCCCGGGTTGTAGGTGCTGATCAGGATGATCCGGCCGGTCTGGGCGTCCACGATCGGCACCGGATTGCCGTGCGTGTCCCCGTTTCCGGCGTTGACCACCTGCAGCGCCGACCACGTCCTGCCGCCGTCGGTGGAGCGCTTCATGACGAGGTCGATGTCGGTGGCGTCACCGCAGTTGTTCTTGCGCCCCTCGGCGAAAGCCAGCAGGGTGCCCGCGTTCGTGCGCACGATCGCGGGAATCCGGAAGCAGAAGTAGCCGGGGTCCTGCGAAGCCTTGAACAGCACCTGCTGGTCGAGGTAAGGCGCGGCCTGCGAAGCCAGCGCCGGGACGGCACCGGCGACCAGCGCCAGCACGAAAAAGGCCACCAGACGGACGAATCTCATGCCCCACGCTCCAGGATGGCGACGCCCCGCGGGGCGAGCGAAACCGCCGATACCGGCGAGTCCGGATCGGTCAGCAGATCGGAAGCCGGCTCCGGCAGGGTCACCGTGACCTCATCGGTGCCGTGGTTGAGCAGGAACAGGTAAGCGCTGTCAGTGCCGCGCCGGACGACCGCCTGCACGCCTTCGGGCAGCCCCGGCAGCACGGGGCGGGCGTCAGCGCCGGCGGTGATCCGGTCGAACAGCGAACGCATCGCGGCGGGCTCCGGCCTGGTGCCCAGGTACCAGGAAACGCCCTGGCCGTAGGCGTTCCTGGTGATCGCGGGCCGCCCGTCGAGGTCGCCGGCGGCGAACCCGGCGACCACTTCGGCGCCCTCGGTCTCGATCCACTCGGACCAGAGCACGCCCTCGCCCTCCGCGCCGTCGTCGAAGCGCAGCCGGATCGAGACGCCTCGGGACAACGGCTGGAACTCGTCGACGCGCAGCCCGAGCAGCTCCCGCAACGGCGCCGGGTACCCGCCGAGGTGCACGCGGTCGCATTCGTCGACGATGCCGGAGAAGTACGAAACCACCAGGTGCCCGCCGCGCTCGACGTAGGCGCGCAGGTTCGCGGCCGTTTCCTCGCTCATCAGGTACAGGTTCGGCACCACGACGAGCTTGTAGCGGGACAGATCGGCGCCCGGATGCACGACGTCACAGGTGATCCCGGCGTCGAACAACGGCGCGTAGTGCGCCAGCTGTGTCTCCAGATGGTCCACTTCGGACGGATGGGCGGCGAGCTCGACGCCCCACCAGTTCTCCCAGTCGTGCAGTAGCGCGACCTCGGCCCGGACCCGGCTGCCCGCCACCTTCGCGGCCGAAGCCACCTCCTGCCCCAGCGCCCGCACGTCCGCGAAGACGCGGGTTTCCGCGCCCCCGTGGGGAACCATCGCGGAGTGGAATTTCTCCGCGCCACCCCGGGTCTGGCGCCACTGGAAGAACACCAGCGCGTCCGAGCCCTGCGCCACGGCCTGCCAGCTGCCCAGCCGCATCGCGCCCGGCGCCTTGGCCACGTTGGTCGGCCGCCAGTTCACCGCGCCCGGCGCCTGTTCGAGCAGCATCCACGGCTGCCCGTCCTTGAGCGAACGGCACAGGTCGTAGGCGAACGCGGCCTCCACGTGCGCGCGAGGGTCCGCCGGGTCCGGGTAGGAGTCGAGACTGACGACGCTTTCCCGCGGCGCCCAGCGGTTCCAGTCCAGCGCTTTCTGCACGCGGCCGACGAAGTTGGTGGTGACCGGGATCCCGGGGGTGATCCGGTCGAGGACCTCCTTTTCCACCAGGTAACAGCCCAGCGAGGCGTCCGAGGAAAAGCGGTGGAAATCCAGCTGCTGCGCGGGGTTGCCGAAGCTGGGAGCCGCCCGCGGCGGCAGGATCTCGGCGAACTCGCTGTAGCGCTGGGACCAGAACGTCGTGGACCAGGCCTCGTTCAGCGCGTCGATGCTGTCGTAGCGGTTTTCCAGCCAGGACCGGAAGTCCGCGGCCGAGACGTCGCAGTAGCAGCCCCGGATGTGGCAGCCGTACTCGTTGCCGATGTGCCACATCGCCAGCGCGGGATGCCGGCCGTAGCGGGTGGCGACCTGCTCGGCGAGCCGGGCCGCGTGCTCCCGGAACACCGGGCTGGACGGGCAGAACTGCTGGCGCGAACCGGCCGAGAGCCGGGTGCCGTCCGCGCGCACGGGCAAGATTTCCGGGTGGCGGTGGGAAAGCCAGGGCGGCGGCGAAGCGGTCATGGTGGCCAGGCAGGCCGAAATCCCGGCCGAGGACAGCTTGTCCATGACGGTGTCGAACCAGCCGAAGTCCCACTCGCCGGGGCGCGGTTCCACGTTCGCCCAGGAGAAGATCCCCACCGTGACCATCGTGACGCCGGCCTCGGCCATGAGCTTCACGTCTTCGTCCCACACCCCGGGCGAGGTGTGGTCGGGGTTGTAGTCGGCGCCGTAGTGGATCCGGTCGAAGTCCCGCATCAGATCAATCCCGCTTCCGTGAGCTTGAATTCGATGAGCGACAGTTCCTCCGCGTTCAGCGGAAGCTGCGGCGGCGCCAGCACCGCGTTGTCGATGAACCCGCGGATCTTCAGCGCCGCCTTGAACGCGCCGAGCCCGGCCGAGGAGCGGCCCATCCGGCCTGCCGGGGCGACGTCGGTGATCGAGTAGAGCTTGAGCAGCCGTTCCTGTTCCCGCCGCGCGGCTTCGGTGTTGCCGGCCAGCGAGTGCTCGTAGATCGCGACGTAACCCGCCGGGTCGATGTTGCCCAGCCCTGGCACGGCCCCGTCCGCGCCCATCGCGAGCGCCGCGTCCACCACGAGCTCGGAACCGGTGAACACGGCGAACCCGTCGAGGCCCCGCTCTTGCTTGCCCAGCAGCACTTTCCGGAACCCGGCCTCGTCACCGCTGGAGTCCTTCAGCCCGGCCAGCACCCCGTCTTCCGCCAGCCGCAGCACCATTCGCGGGTCCAGTTTGGAATGCACCGCCATCGGGATGTCGTACGCGAAGATGGGCAGCTCGGTGCGTTCGGCCAGCAGCCGGAAGTGCCGCTCGATCTCGGCGGCGTGTGTGCGGGCGTAGTACGGCGCGGTCACCACGACCGCGTCCGCCCCGAGCTGTTCGGCCGCCTTGACGTGCTCGGCCACCCGCAGCGTCGTCATGTCGATGCAGCCCGCGAGCACCGGCACCCGGCCGGCGACGACCTCGACCGCCGTCTTCAGGACCGTCCGGCGCTGCGTGTCCGGCAGGAAAGCCACTTCGCTGGACGAGCCGAGCACGAAGATCCCGTGCACCCCGGCGTCGAGCTGCACGCCCAGATGCCTGCGGAGTGACTCGGTGTCGACGCTGAAGTCGCTGTGGAAGGGGGTGCACAGGGGCGGGATGATGCCGGCGAACTTCGGCGCGCTCATGGGGTGCTCACTCCGGTTTTCCGGGCTCCCTCCGGGACTTCCGGATGGAGGCAGCGATAGGTGTGGCCGTTCTCCCCCTCCAGCGGGGGAAGTCCGGTGGCACAGTCGGCGGCGGCCTTCGGGCACCGGGTGCGGAAATTGCAGCCGCTGGGCGGGGCCGTGGCCGAGGGCACCGGGCCGGACAGCACGATCGGCTCGGCCACGTGCAGCAGACTCGGCGTGGCCGAAAACAGGGCGCGGGTGTAGGGATGCCGCGCCCGGTCCGGGATGTCGGCGGCCGGCGCCTCCTCGGCGATCCGGCCGAGGTACATCGTGACGATCCGGTCGCTCATCTTGCGCACGGTCTGGATGTCGTGCGACACGAACACCATCGCCAGCCCCAGCGCGTCCCGCAGATCCAGCAGCAGGTTCAGGATCTGCGCGCGCACCGACACGTCCAGCGCCGACGTCGGCTCGTCCGCCACCAGCAGTGAGGGGCGCAACGCCAGTGCCCGGGCGATCGCGACGCGCTGGCGCTGCCCGCCGGAAAGCTGCCCCGGCACGGCATCCGCGACGCTGCGGGGCAGGCCCACCAGCGACATCAGCTCCCGCACGCGTTCGTCGCGCTCCGCCGCCGTGCCCTCGTCGTGCACGTCCAGCGGGTCGCGGATGATCCGGTGCACGGCGAGCCTGCGGTTCAGCGCCGTGGAGGAGTCCTGGAACACCATCCCGACGTCGCGCCCGAACATCCGCGCGCGCTGGGCCGCGGGCAGCTCCCACAGCGAGTCGCCGTGATAGCGCACGGTGCCCCGGGTCGGCTTTTGCAGGCCCACCATCACCTTCGCGAGCGTGGACTTCCCGCAGCCGGATTCGCCGACCACGCCGACGGTTTCGCCGGGATCGACCACGAGGCTCGCGTCGGTCAGCGCGAACACCTCGGCTCGCCCGAACAGTTTCGCCGAGCCGATCCGGTGCACCACATGGACCCCGTCGAGCTCCAGCAGGTTCACGCGCCCGCTCCCTTCGCCGCCACTTCCCTTGCGGTGGAAGCGGTTTCGGCCGGGAAATGGCAGGCGATGAGGTGGGTGAACCGGTCACCCACCCGCGCCGGCGGTTCCCGGTGGCAGATCTCGCCCGCGGCCGGGCAGCGGCCGGCGAACCGGCAGCCGGGCCCGAACTCGGCGGGCGAGGGTACGACGCCGCTGATCTGGGTCAGCCGCGCGTTGTTCTCTTCCAGCGACAGCACCGCGGACAGCAGCCCGCGGGTGTAGTGGTGCGCCGGTTCGCCGACGATCCGGCCGATGGTGCCCATTTCGGCGACCTGCCCGCCGTACATCACCACGACGCGGTCGGCCACCTCCGAAACCAGCGCGAGATCGTGCGAGACGAGGATGAGCGCGAACCCGAGCTCGTCCTTGAGCCGCAACAGGAGCGACATCACCTGCGCCTGCACGGTGACGTCGAGCGCGGTGGTCGGCTCGTCGGCCACGATCAGCTTGGGGTCGCGGGAAAGCGCCATCGCGATCAGCACGCGCTGGCGCTGCCCGCCGGACAGCTCGTGCGGGTAGGCCCGCAGTGTCCGTTGGGGATCGAGATTGACCAGCTCCAGCAGTTCGGTCGCGGTGCGGGTGCCGCCGCGCTTGAGGAACTGGCGCAGCTGCGCGTTGATCGTCATCGCCGGGTTCAGCGAGCTGAGCGCGTCCTGGTAGACCATCGCGATGTCGTGCCCGAGGTGCGCGCGGCGCTGCCGCGGGCTCAGCGCGAGCAGATCCCGGTTGGCGAAGCGGATCTGCCCGCCCACCCTGGCCGCGCCCGGTTGCAGTCCCATGATCGAGAGCCCGGTCAGGGACTTGCCGCAGCCAGACTCGCCGATCAGCCCGAGCACCTCGCCGGACCGCACGCTGAAGGACACGTCGTCGATCACGTTCACGCCGTTGTGCGCGTTCTCGAAGGAAACCGTGAGGTGTTCGACGTCCAGCACCACCGGGTTTTCGCTGAGGTCACGGGCTTTGCGGGCCAGCCGCTCCCCCGCCTCCCGCAGCCCGGCGATCGGCAGTACCGGCGCGGTGTTCTCCGCGGCCTCCTCCAGCACGTCGGCCTCGGCCGCTTCGCCCGCCTTCCGGCTGCGCGCGGCCGGCGCGGCCCACGCGTCGGAAACGCCTTCGGACAGGATGTTCAGCGACAGCACGGTGAGCAGGATCAGGAGGCCGGGGAACAGGGTGGCCCACCAGCCGCCGATCAGCACCAGGTCCTTGCCGTCGGACAGCACCGAGCCCCAGGACGGGTTCGGCGGCTGCACGCCGGCGCCGATGAACGACAGCGACGCCTCGAACACGATCGCGTCGGCCACCATCACGGTGCAGAACACCAGGATCGGCGCGGCGCAGTTGACCGCGACGTGCCGGGCGAGGATGAACCACCGCCGGGCGCCGATGATCCGCTCCGCGTCGACGTAGTCTTCGCCGTACTGGGCAAGGACGTTCGCCCGCACGACGCGGGCGATCGGCGGCACGTTGAGGAACCCGATCGCGAAGATCAGCACCGGCAGCCCGCGGCCGAACACCGCGACCAGCACGGCGGCCAGCGCGATCCCGGGGAACGCCATGATCACGTCGAGCACGCGCATGATCAGCGCGTCCACGCCGCGTCGTCTGGCGGTCGCGGCGGCCGCGCCGGCGAGGGTGCCGACGATGAGCGCCGAGGCGATGGCCCCGAGGCCGATCGCCAGCGACCAGCGCGCGCCGTAGATGAGGCGGGTGAAGATGTCGCGGCCGGACTGGTCGGTGCCGAACCAGTGCGACGCGCTCGGCCCGCCGCTGTCCGAGGAGAGCGCGTTGGGGTCGTGCGTGGTGACGAATGAGGCGAAGATCGCCGCCAGCACAAGGAGACCGAGGACCACGACGGCGATCCGCGAGGCCACGTTGAGCCGCTTGAACACGTTCATGACCGGCTCCGCAGGCGCGGGTTGACCAGCAGATAGAGCACGTCGACGACGAGGTTCACGAGCACGAAGATCACCGCGATGGTGATCACGAAGCCCTCGACCTTCGCCGTGTCGCCGTCGTTGACGGCCTGGATCATGTTCTGCCCCATTCCCGGCAGCGCGAACATCGTCTCGATCACCACCGCGCCCCCGAGCAGGTAGCCGATCCGGAGGCCGAGCACGGTGAGCGGGTTGACCAGCGCGTTGCGCAATACGTTGCGCCCCACCACGACCACGGGCGGCAGGCCGCCGCCGCGCGCGGTGCGGACGTAGTCCTTGTCGAGTTCCTCGACCATCGACGTGCGGATGATCCGGGTCAGCTGCGCGGCGACCGGCAGCGCGAGCGCGATGGCCGGCAGCGTCAGCGAGTTGAGCCAGCCGGAGAACGAGTCGTTCGGGCTGACATAGCCGCTGGTCGGAAACCAGCCCTTACCGACCGCGAACCACTGCACCAGCAGCAGCGCGATCCAGAACGCGGGCGCGGCCACGCCGACGAGCGACACGATCCGGATGAGCTGGTCCGGCCAGCGGTCCCGGAACAGCGCCGAGGTGATCCCGAACAGCAGCCCCAGCACGACCGCGATGAGCAGGCCGAGCACCGTCAGCTGCACCGTGAGCGGCAGCGCGGTGGCGATCGTCTGCCCCACCGGCTCCTTCGTGATCACGCTGGTGCCGAAGTCGCCGTGCAGCAGATGCCACACGAAATGCACGTACCGCAAGGGAAGCGGATCGTTCAGCCCGTTCTGCTCACGGAAGGCGTCGAGCTGCTCCTGGCTGACGTTCGCCCCGTTGAACGCCGCGATCGCGGGGTCCACGGGCGCGAACCGCATCACGATGAACACGAACAGGATCACCCCGAGGAGCAGGGGGATCAGCGCGAGGACGCGCATGCCGAGCATGCGCAGCACCACGGTCATGCCGGCTTGGCCTGGTTGACGTAGATGCCCGGGTAGCCCTGCGCCCGCACACCGGTGATCTTCTTGCCGTCCCAGGCGGTGCCGAGCTGGGTGAAGACCACCGGGTAGATCACGGCCTGCTCGGAGATCATGTCCAGCAGCTGCTTGGTAAGCGCTTTCCGCTGGGTTTCGTCCGTGGTGGTGGCGGCCTGGTCCTGCAGCGCCAGCAACGCGGTGGACTCCGGCCCGGTCCAGCGCGCGTAGGTCTTCATCATGACCGAGCCGTCGTTGTAGTAGTAGCGGGTGAGCAGGTCGGCGTCGTTGCCGAACTGCTGCGGGTTGTTGGTGGTGGCGACGACCTGGAAGTCGTTGCCGGCGTCCAGTTTGGAGAACAGCGCCTTGGTGTCCTGGGAGTCCAGCGTGGTCCGCACGCCGATCGCGTCCCAGCCCTCCTTGATCACCTTCACGCAGTCGTTGACGAGCGAGGTGTTCGTGGTGGACAGGGTGATGTCCAGCGACGTGATTCCGGCCTGGCGCAACAGATCCCTGGCCTTGTCCGGGTTGTAGGCGAAGTCGTTGGCCGCGGGCTGCGATGCGGGCAGCTTCGGGTTGATGAACGAGGTGGCCGGGGTGCCCGCGCCCTTGAGCCCGATCTGGACCATCTTCTGGCCGTCGATCGCGTAGTGCAGGGCCTGGCGGACGCGCTTGTCGCCGAAGGGGGCGTGCGCGGTGTTGAACAGCAGGAACAGGTTGTTGCCGCCGTCGGCGAATTCCACCGTGCGGCCGGCACTCCGCAGCTGGTCGGCGTTCGCGGCCGGGATGTTCTCCACGATCTGCGCTTCGGGGCTGGCGCCGGAGATGGCGGCCACGCGCGGCGCGGCGTCCACGATCGACTTCCAGACCATCTTGTCGTACGCGGCCGGGCGCGGGCCGTTGTACTGCGCGAACTTCTCGAACGAGGTGTGGCTCAGCGCCGCCTGCTCGGTCACCTGGTACGGCCCCGACCCGACGACCTTGCCCGCGACGGCGTCGGCCCACTTCCCGTCGTAGACGTGTTTCGGCACGATCTTGACGGTCTGGATCCGTTGCAGCGCATAGGGGAACGGCGCCTTGAGCACGAACTCCACCGAGCGGTCCCCGGTCTTGCGCACCTCCCGCAGCCAGTGCGCGAGGAAGCCGCGGACGAGCACGTTCTCCTTGGGGTCCAGCGCGCGGGCGAAGGTGAACACGACGTCGTCGGCGAGGACGTCGGTGCCGTCGTGCCATTTCGCGCCGTCGCGCAGGTCGAACGCGATGCTGGTGCCGCTGACGTCGGACGGCAGTGCCTTCGCCAGCCCGGCGAACGGTTCGCGGGTGATCGGGTCGCCCTCCACCAGCGACTCGTAGACGTGCAGGTTCGCCGCCATCGAGAAGGCGGACGCGGTCTGCAGCGGGTCCCAGGTCTGGTTGTTCCCGTAGCCGATCACGGCGGTGAGCAGGCCGGTGGAGTTCCCCGTCGTGTTCGTCGACGCGGGCCCGCCGCTGCAGGCCGCGAGGGTGCTCGAGAACGCGGTGGCGGCGCCGGCCAGCGCGGAGTAGCGCAACAGAGAGCGCCGGGTGATGGGGGACATGACTTTCTCCTGACTTCGTCGTCACCAGGGAGAGGTCCGCGTAGATGTAGGACGTAGGACGTCCCATGACCTGGCCGAACTTTAGGACCCGATCTCCGGCCGGTCAAGAGGTCCTCGCGAATTGCCGAAACTCCCCTGTCACCCCGAAGAAACCACCCGGCGGCAACCGTGGGCGGCGGGCAGCGGAAACTCTTCGACTGGATGAGCCACTGGTCCGCCAACGTCGGACGACCCAGGAGTGCCTTCACGCAGCTTTAACACCGGCCGCATTGACGCCCTGGGCGGGCGCGCTTCAAGATTTCAGGAAAGCACTTCGTATCGGCCGATGCGCGAACAAGAATCCGGCTCAACGGCGAGCGGAAAGCGGTTTCCCCGACCACTCCCCCGCGAGGTGCCTCTCGATGTCCGATACAGTCGAAACACCCCCGACGACCGCGACGGCCGGCACGCGCCGGTACAACCGCTGGGCTCGCAACAGCACGCTCGAGGACTACTCACTTCGTTACGCGCCAAGGTCTTTCCGGCGGTGGTCGCCATACGTCGTGGCGACCACGGCGCTCGGCGGAATCGCTTATCTCGCCGATTTCGCGATCGGCGGCTCGATCGCGATCACGCACGGGTTCGCGAGCGCGGTCACCGCGATTCTCGTCGCCGCGGTGGTCATCTTCGTGACCGGGGTGCCGATTTCCTATTATTCGGCGAAATACGCGATCGACATGGATCTGCTCACCCGCGGCGCCGGTTTCGGCTACCTCGGCTCCACGCTGACCTCGCTGATCTACGCGAGCTTCACGTTCATCTTCTTCGCGCTCGAGGGCTCGATCATGGCGCAGGCCTTCGAACTCGGCCTGCACATCCCGCTCGCGCTCGGCTACCTGATCGCGTCGCTGATCATCATCCCGCTCGTGGTCTTCGGGATGACCGCGCTGTCCAGACTGCAGGTGTGGACGCAGCCGGTGTGGCTGGTGCTGATGTTCGCGCCGTTCGTCTCGATCGCGATCATCGATCCCGGCAAGTACTCGGAGTGGACGTCGTTCGCGGGCAACTCCACCACCGGCTCGTCGGTCAGCCTGCTCGGCGTCGGACTCGGGGCCGGTGTCGCGCTCTCGCTGATCGCGCAGATCGGCGAGCAGGTGGACTATCTGCGCTTCATGCCGGACAAGACCGCGGCGAACGGGAAACGCTGGTGGGCCGCGGTGCTCGCGGCGGGCCCCGGCTGGGTCGTGCTCGGCGCGTTCAAACAGCTCGGCGGCGCGTTCCTGGCGTTCTACGTGGCCGACGAGGTCGGGCTCGTCAAGGCGGGCGAACCGATCGAGCAGTTCCTCGCCGGGTTCAAGACGTTCATGCCGCCCTGGCTCGCGCTGACCGTCGCGACGTTCTTCGTCGTGCTCTCCCAGATCAAGATCAACGTCACGAACGCCTACTCCGGATCGCTGTCCTGGTCGAACTTCTTCTCCCGGCTGCTGCACCGCCATCCCGGCCGGGTGGTGTGGATCTTCCTCAACGTCGGGATCTCCCTGGCACTGATGGAGTTCGGCGTGTTCGCCTTCCTCAACTCCGTGCTCGGGTTCTACTCCAACGTGGCGATCGCGTGGATCGGCGCGGTGACCGCGGATCTCGTGGTGAACAAGCCGCTCGGGCTCAGCCCGTCCTACATCGAGTTCAAGCGCGCGCATCTGTACAACTTCAACCCGGTCGGCTTCGGCTCGATGCTCGTGGCCTCCGCGGTGTCGATCCTGGCCTTCTTCGGCGTGTTCGGCGAAACCGCGCAGGCGTTCTCGCCGTTCATCGCGATCGTGCTGGCCTTCGTGCTCTCCCCCGCGCTCGCGCTCGTCACGAAGGGCAAGTACTACATCGCCCGGCCGGACGAACAGGCCGAACCGCTGATGACGGACGGTGTGCTTTCCGGCGCGACGTCCGGATGCGTGGTGTGCGAGGAGACCTTCGAACGGCCCGACATCGTGAGCTGCCCGTTCCACTCCGGGGCGGTGTGTTCGCTGTGCTGCAGCCTGGAAAGCGCCTGCCACGACGCGTGCAAACAGCCCGCTTTCCTCGGCATGCCACGCTGAGCTGGGCAAACGTGGAACGGCACCCGGCGCCGGGTCTCGGCCCGGGACAAAGGAGTCAGCCCGGCGACGAGTGCCTTCCTCTAGGCTGAATGATCGAAATCGTCACGGAAACGAACGCGCGTTGCACTTTCGGTGTACTTGAACCCGCTTTCCCACGTTAACCTCGAAGGGTGGCAGCCGGGGAGGGAACCGAGGTCGCCGCGACAGCGCACCACTGGAGCGGGCGCGAAGCGCGGTTGCTTCGCCATGCCCTCCGCCTGTCCGTCCGCGCGTACGCCGCTTATCTCGGCGTCGCCGCCCGCACGGTCGCGAAATGGGAGGCCGGCGGCACCGGCACCGTGCCGAGGCCGGACACGCAGGCCATCCTCGACACCGCGCTGGCCAGGGCCGACGACGACGCGCGCCGCCGGTTCGATCTCCTGCTGCGCCAGGCCACCGGCGCGCAACCCCCACCGCCCCAGGCCGGCGGGTACGACTACGAGGCCTGGGCCGACGACCTCGACCGCACGATGGTCTCCCTCGGCCGCCAGGAATTCCCGCTCGCGCGCACGCTGATCGACCGCTGGCTGCGCCGATACCAGCCCAACAGCAACGACACCCGTGGCATGGACCTCTACGGCCGCACGCTGCGGATGCTCGGCGAAGTGCTGCAGGATCAAGGCGTCATCCAAGGCCCGCTCTCGGCACAGCAGAGTTACCGGCACGCGCTGCGGGTGTTCAGCGAGCTCGGCATGCCGCGGCGGGTCGCGCAGCTGGAACTGAAGCTCGTGGTGCTGGACGAAATGTCCGGCAGGCTGGAATCGGCGGCGCGGCAGTACGAATCCCTGACCGCCGATGAACGACTGTCCGAACACGACCGCACCAAGGCGCGGTTGTGGGTCGGCACGGCGTTGAGCAAAAAGGGACTCACCGGTCAGGCCGTGAATCACATCGTGCCCGCGATCCGCGGTTTCGAGCGGCTGGAAGAACCGTCGGACTGGTCGATCGCGCACCAGAAACTCGCGCTCGCGCACCGCGGCGCCGACGATCTCGCCGCGGCCACCGAAGCGATCGAAATAGCGTTGGCGCACAAAGTGAGCGACACCCCGCTGCAACGCGTCCGGCTCAACACCGCGTACGCGCACATCCTGCTTTCCGACCAGGCGAACACGGACGCCGGAATTCGGCTTCTCGACCAGTGCGCGCACATTTCCCGGCAATTCGGCCTCCGCCACCAGCTGAACAGTATCGACGGTATCCGGCTCGCGTTCGAGCGTCAGGCCTGAACGGGATCGGTACCGGAAGGAATGCGCGAGGACCTGATCGGCCATGAATGGGCGGACGCCGAAGTGATCTGGCGTTACCACCGCCTCTCCCATCCGCTGCGCCCGTGCTCGGTCGCCCTCGCGCTCGGCTGCAACGACCTCGGCGTCGCGGCCTACGCGGCCGAGCTGTACCACCGGGGCCTGTTCCCCACGATCGTGTTCAGCGGGGCCAACAGCCGGGAAACGTTCACCACCTTCCCGCGCGGTGAGGGCGTTCATTACCGCGAGCACGCGCTGCGGCTCGGCGTCCCGGACGACGCGATCCTCGTCGAACCGAATGCCACCAATACGGGTGAAAACATCACCCTTTCTCGTGAGTTGCTGCGCTCACGCGGAAATCATATCGAGTCCCTGATGTTGATCTCCATGCCGTACATGGAACGGCGCGCTTTCGCGACCACCAGGAAAATCTGGCCGGAAGTGCGGCCGGTGTGCGCCTCGGTGCCGATGTCACTTTCGGAGTACCGGGAAACGCGGGCGCACGGCACCGAACTCATCGACATGATGATCGGCGATCTGCAGCGGATCATCGAATATCCCGGTCAGGGCTTCGCGATAGCCCAGGATGTTCCCCCTGCCGTGTACGCGGCCTACCAAAGATTGGTGGCCGCCGGATATCGCAGCCGCATGCTGTGATCGAATACCGCGCGTGCCGCCGACCCCGAAGAGATCCTGCGCCATCCACCAGCCCAATTCGTTTCCCCGGTTGTCCACGCTGGCGAAGCTGCTGCGGGCCGACGTGTGGGTGGTGCTCGACGACGTGCAGTTCAACTCCCGCGACTACCAGCACCGCGCCCGGCTGGCCGCGCTGGAAGATCCCCTGTGCCAGCAATGGCTTTCGCTGCCGGTGCACCGCCCGCGCGGGCGCGCCAGCCGGATCGACGAGCTGCGCCTCGCCGAACCCGAGACCGGCAGGCGCCGGGTGGCCCAGCTGATCCGCCAGTTCTACGGCCGCGCCCCGTTCTGGCGCGAAACCTCGGCCGCGGTGGACGAGGTCCTGGCCGCGCTCGCGCTGACCGACCGGCTGTCCGAAGTGGCCGAGGTGTCCACGCGCGCGCTGCTGGCCGGCCTCGGCTGGCGCGGCGAAGTGGTGCGCTCCAGCGAAGTGCCCTCCAGCGACCAGCGTTCGGAACGGCTCGCCGACCTGACCGCCGCCGTCGGCGCCGGCACCTACCTCTGCGGCCGCGGCGGCGCGAAGTACCTCGACGAGGCGCCGTTCACCGCGCGCGGCATCGCCGTGGACTACCCGCACCCGCCCGCGTTGTGCGGAAAGGACGGCATGCGCACGGCGAGCGCGCTGTGGGCGTACGCCACCCTCGGCCCGGAAGAGCTGAGCTGCGAGCTGACGCCGGTCCCCGTTCCCGCCTGACCGCACGGACGGCAACGGAGCCGTCCCCGGGTCAGAGGGCGAAGCGTTCCAGCTCCCGGATCTTGTTCGTCGCGTCGAGGGCGGCGACCTTGTACGCCTCGGACAGCGTCGGGTAGTTGAACACCGCGTCGACGAGGTAGTCGACGGTGCCGCCGCAGCCCATCACCGCCTGGCCGATGTGCACCAGCTCGGTCGCGCCGCTGCCGAAGACGTGCACGCCGAGCAGTTTCCGGTCCGTTGTGGACACCAGCAGTTTCAGCATCCCGTACGAGTCCCCGGCGATCTGCCCGCGCGCGAGCTCGCGGTACCGCGCCACGCCCACCTCGTACGGCACCGACGACGACGTCAGCTCGGCTTCGGTCGCGCCGCAGTACGAGATCTCCGGGATGGTGTAGATGCCGATCGGCTGCAGCGCCCCGAGTTCGTGCGCCGGCTCGCCGAACGCGTGGTACGCCGCGAGCCTGCCCTGGTCCATCGAAGTGGCCGCGAGCGCCGGGAAGCCGATCACGTCGCCGACCGCGTAGATGTGCTCGACCGGCGTGCGGTAGTGCTCGTCGACCGCGAGCCGCCCGCGGTGGTCGGCCTCCAGCCCGGCGGCCGCCAGGTTCAGCTCCCCGGTCATGCCCTGGCGCCCGGCCGAGTACATCACCGCGTCCGCCGGAATGCGCTTTCCGGACACCAGGGTGGTCATCGTGGCATGGTCGGAAACCGCCACGTTCGCGACCTTCTCCCCGAACCGGAAGGTGACCTGCAGATCCCGCAGGTGGAATTTCAGCGATTCGACGATCTCCGGGTCGCAGAATTCGAGCATCCGCTCCCGTTGTTCGACCACCGTGACGCGACTGCCGAGCGCGGCGAACAGGGACGCGTACTCGATCCCGATCACCCCGGCGCCGACCACGACGAGCGTGGACGGGATCTCCTCCAGCTGCAGGATCTCGTCGGAGTCGAGCACCCGCGCCGCGTCGAAGTCCACCTGGTCCGGCCGCGCCGGGCGGGTGCCGGTGGCGATGACGATCTTCTCGCCGGTGATGGTGCTCCGGTCGCCCCGGTGCGCGCCCGTGACCGCGACCGTGTGCGCGTCGGCGAACGTGCCGACGCCGTTGAGCAGGTCGACGTGGTTGCGCAGCAGCTGCGCGCGGACCACCTGCACTTCGCGGCCGATCACGTGCTGGGTGCGCGAGAGCAGGTCCGCGATCGTGATGTCCTGTTTGACGCGATAGCTCGCCCCGTACAGTTCGCGCTGGTTCATCCCGGTCAGGTAGAGCACCGCTTCGCGCAGCGTCTTCGACGGGATGGTGCCGGTGTTGACGCAGACGCCGCCGACCATGTCGGCCCGGTCGACGACGGCCACCCGGTTGCCCAATTTCGCGGCCGCGATGGCCGCCTTCTGCCCGCCGGGGCCGGAGCCGATGACGATCAGGTCGTAGTCGTATTCGCTCACGCGCCAAGCCTTCCACGACCCGGGCGCCGCGCAAGGGCCTTTACCCCGATATTGCGAATGTCGCCGTTTGGTCAAGGAAAAACCGCGCGAAGGTAATGCGCGGCGGGCGCAACATCGCTCTTACGGAAAGGTGACTATGTTCGGGGTCGTGCGTCTTTCCCACGGGCTGCCCCGGTTCCTCGGTTCGTGCGCGATCGCCGGCGTCCTGGTCGCCGGGGTGCTCGCCCCGGTCGCGATGGGCGCGGGCATGCTGTCCAACCAGGTCAGCGATTCGGTCGACGGGATCTCGGCCAGCCTCGCCACCAGCCAGCAGCCGCTGGTCACCACGGTCACCGACCGCGACGGCAACCCGATCGCCACGCTGTTCGACCAGTACCGGCTGCCCGCCACCTACGACCAGATCTCCGCGGCGATGAAAGCGGCGATCGTGTCGGTGGAGGACCGGCGGTTCTGGGACGAGGGCGGGGTCGACCCGAAGGGCATGCTGCGCGCCGCGCTGCACGACTCCTCCGGCGGCAGCACCCAGGGCGGCTCCACGATCACCCAGCAGTACGTGAAGAACTACCTGATCAACGTAGTCGACCGCAACGACAAGGCGGCGCAGTACGAGGACAAGGCCGACACCCTCGCCCGCAAGCTGCGCGAGGCGAAGATCGCCGTCCAGCTCGGGCAGAGCGAGTCCAAAGAGGACATTCTCACCGGCTACCTGAACGTGGTCGAGTTCACCGGCAACGTCTACGGCGTCGGCGCAGCCGCGAAGGCGTATTTCGGGACCACGGCGGACAAACTGAACGTGCAGCAGTCGGCGCTGCTGGCGGGCATGGTGAACAACCCGAACCTGTACAACCCGTACACGCACCCGCAGCAGGCGCTGGAGCGGCGTAACCAGGTGATCGACGACATGGTCACCAACCGCACGCTCGCGGAGAAGGACGCCGAGATCGCGAAGGCCACCCCGCTCGGCGTCCTGGACGACGGGCCGCGGATCCCGTCGAGCACGTGCATGGGCGCGGCGCCGGACGCCGGGTTCTTCTGCCAGTACGCCGAGCAGTACCTGATCCAGGCCGGGTTCACCGCCGACCAGCTGGCCGTCGGCGGCTACACGATCAGGACCACGATGGACCCGGTGGTCAGCCAGACCGTGAAGAACGCGGTGGAGCACAACGTGCCGACCACGCAGTACGGCGTGGCCAACACGTTCGCGGTGATCCGGCCCGGCGCGCAGACGCACGAAGTGCTCGCGATGGTGGCCAACCGCAACTACGGCACCGACCCCGCGCAGGGCGAGACGTCGAGCAACATCGTCGCCAACGCCAGCAACGTGTTCGGCGCGGGTTCGTCGTTCAAGATCTTCACCTCGGCGGCGGCGATGGAAACCGGGAAGGCAGGGCTGAACACGCCGCTGCCGAACCAGGCCGGGCAGTGCTTCACGCAGCCGGGCGCGAACCAGTACACCGCGCCGTACTGCGTGCAGAACGACGGTACGAACTATCCGGACCCGATCTCGCTGCGCGACGGGCTCGCCACCTCGCCGAACGTCGCGTTCGTCGGGCTGGAGTCGCAGGTCGGCATGCCCGCGGTACTGGACATGGCGCGGCGCCTCGGCCTGCGGAACACGCTCACCACCAACGACGCCGGCGCCACGCCGGACCCGTCCTCGTCCAACCCGCAGTACAGCGAGCCGCAGTCGCAGTACTTCTCCAACAAGCTGTCCTTCACCCTCGGCAACAGCCCGGTGAGCCCGCTGGAGATGGCGAACGTGTCGGCGACGCTGATGAGCGGCGGCGTGTGGTGCGCGCCGAACCCGATCCTGTCGGTCACCGACCGGGACGGCGCGCCGGTGGCGGTGAAACAGCAGGCGTGCGAACAGGTCGTGTCGCCGGGGCTGGCGAATTCGCTGGAGGCCGGGCTGAGCCAGGACACGATCAGCGGCACGTCGGCTTCGGCGGCCAGGGCGGCGGGCTGGAGTCACCCGGACATCGGCAAGACCGGGACGACGCAGCAGAGCGAGTCGGTGGCCTTCGTGGGCGGGGTCGACGACTACGCCGTCTCGTCGATGGTGTTCGCCGACGGCCCGAAACCCGAGGAGGTCTGCCCCGGTACGCCGGTGCACCTTGGCAGCTGCGGGCACGGCGCGTTCGGTGGCACGGTGGCGGCGCCGCCGTACTTCACGGCGTTCAACCAGTTGCTGGCGGGCAAACCGGACACGCCGATCCCGGCGGCGGATCCCGCGTACCTCAACGCACGGAGCTGAGCACTTTCTCCTTGCGGGGCAACAGGACCGGTGTAACGAGCAGCAGCGCGCCGGCCAGCGCGAGTGCCGCGCGCGGGCCGGTGAGCTGAGCCAGCAGGCCCCACAGCACGGTCACCACGGCGATGGTGGCGCTGCTGGTGACCGACCACGCGGTGAGCACCCGGGAGAGTTTGCCGGGTTCGGTGTGCCGGAGCCGGTGCGCGGCGAACACGGAGTTGAACAGGCCGATGCACAGGATCAGCCCGAACTCGGTCACCATCACCACCAGCAGGCCGGGCAGCCCGGGCCGCAGGAACGCGAGCCCGATCGGCCAGCAGGCGCGCAGCGTGCCGAACACCCGAAGAACGGCGTGTTCCCCGATGCGCGCCATCACTCGCGGGGAGAGCCGCGAGCCGATCAGGCCGCCGAGGCAGGGCAAAGCGAACGCGAGCCCGTACTGCCAGACCGGGAAACCCAGGTGCGACAACATGAGCACGGAGGCGACCGGTTCACCGGCCATGATCAGGCTGTTGACGAGCACGGTGTTGAAGAACAGCGGCCGCAAGGTGTCGTGGGCGAGGATGGAACGCCATCCTTCGACGACGTCGCCCCACCGCCGTGCCCGCGCCTGGCCCGGTTCCGGCGGCTGCTCGCGGACCCGGATCGCCGTGACGCCGAGCGCGGACAACAGGTAGCTGACCGCGTCGAAGATCACGGTGATCACCGGCCCGAGCAGGCCGATGGCCGCGCCGCCCAGCGGCGGGCCGACGACGGTGGCCGACCAGGTGGTGGATTCGAACCGGCTGGTGGCCACCAGCAGCCGGTCCGCGGGGACGATCGTCTTCAGGTAGGCGCCACTGGCGGCGGCGAACGCGATCTTCGCCGCCGCCGCGACCGTCGACACCACCAGTAGCTGCGCGAAGGACAGCGCGTTCAGCCAGTAGGCGACCGGGATCGACGCCAGCGCGGCGAACCGCAGCACGTCCATCGCGATCATCACCGGCCGTTTGGCGCGGAACTCCATCCACGGCCCGAGCGGAACGGCCAGCAGCGCCCCGATCGCGAGCCCGCACGACGACAACGCCGCCACCTCCGCGGAGCCCGCGTGCAGCACTTCGATCGCGATGACCGAGAACGCCCCGAAGCCCAGCCCTGTCCCGTAGGCGCTCACGGCGTACGCGGCCCACAGCCACGCGAACGGTCTGCCCAAGCTCGTTTTCAGCACCGGCAAAGGGAAGCAGCCCCGCGCCCGGCGCCGCCAACAACATCCCGGGCGGCGTGTCACAACCGTTCGTTGTGGGCGTAGGTTCGGTACCCGTGGATCTCGATGCCGTGCGCACCTTCGCCGCCGTCGCGGAAACCGGGCAGTTCCAGGCCGCCGCCGACGAGCTGGAGATCACCCAGCAAGCGGCGTCGAAACGGGTCGCCGCGCTGGAACGCCAGCTCGGCGTGCAGCTCTTCGCGCGCACGGCCAGGGGCGCCCGGCTCACCATCGACGGCCAGGCGCTGCTCCCCCACGCGCGCGAGCTGCTCCGCGCCGCCGAACGCGCGGCGGCGGCCGTGACCCCGGGGCGGCGCGCGCTGCGCATCGACGTCGTCAACCGCCGGATCGCGCCGTCGCACCTGCTCCACGCCTTCTACCAGCAGCATCCCGCGATCGACCTCGACGTCGTCACCGTGGACGAGGAGTCCGCGCTGTCCGCGGTCGGCGCCGGCGCGCTCGACGCCACCTTCCGTTCGCTGCGCGGCACGAAACTTCCCCGGGGCCTGCGTTCGGCGCAGGTCATCGACGACCGGCACGAGGTGCTCGTCGGGCAGCGGCATCCGCTGGCGCACAACGAAACCGTGACGGTCGCCGAACTCGCCGGGCATCCGGTGTGGATGCCAGGGCTGTCCGAACCGGAGCCGGTGGGCTACTACCAGGACCTGGCGGCGGCGTTCGGGCTGACCATCGACACGATCGGCCCGCTGTTCGGCAACGAGACGCTGCTCGCCGAAATAGCGGACTCGGACAGGCTCGCCACTCTCGTCGGCGAAGGCTCGCGCTACCTCTGGCCGGAAAGCTATGACCTGCGCCGGATCCCCGTCGTCGACCCGGTGCCGGTGTATCCGCTCCGCGTGGTCTGGCGGGCCGACAACCCGCATCCGGTGCTCGCTCAGTTCCTCGATTTCCTCCGGGCCCAGTACCGGCCGGACGACGCCGTGTGGGTGCCGGACTGGGCCCGGAAATGAGTCAACGGCGCGACAGGTGACGCGGGTTCGCCACCAGCAACCGGTCCCGCACGACCGCGCGCACCGCCTCGACGAGCCGGGGATCGTCGTCCCCGGCCCGGATGCGCGCGGCAAGGGCGGCGTCGTCGGGCAGGCCGAGCGCGGCGAGGCGGGCTCGGTGAGCTTCGGCGTGGGCCGGTGCGAGGTGAAGTTCCCGGCGGGCGATGGTCAAGGCCGTCTCCGCCACCCGGAGTTGGTAGCGCACAGCGGGATCCTCCACCTGCAAACCGGCGAGGAAGGAGCCGGCCGAGGCGATGAGCGCGGCGGCGGAAGGGCGGTCGTGCGGGGGCGCCGACGCGGCCAGATCCGGTGCGGGCAAAGGATCTTCGACGTCCTCAGGCGTTGTCAGGCCCAGCACCAGCAACAGGTCGTGCTCCTGCTCGCACACCCGCCGCCCGAGCACGGCCAGCTCCGCCGACTCGTCGCCGCCCGAGAGATACCGTTCGGCCTGCACGCGGCACAGGATGGTCCAGCGGAGCGTTCCGTAGACCTCCCACCAGTGCAGCGTCGCCTCGTCGGGCGGAGTGCCGCCGCCCGCGGCGTAACCGGCCAGAAGCTCTTCGCGCGAGCCGAACCCGCCCGCCGCGCCCGGCCCGCCGAACCGCCAGGCGCGCACGCACAGCCAGCCGAGGTCCTCGCACGGATCACCGGCGTGCGTCAGCTCCCAGTCGAGCACGCCGCGCACCCCGTCCTCCCCGATCAGGAGGTTCCCGGTGCGGAAATCGCCGTGCACCACCGTTTTTCCGCCCGGGGACGGCCGGTTCCCGCGCAGCCACCGCAGCGCGATCTCGACGGACGGACGGGGTTCGGCGAGCGACTCGTAGATCTCGACGAGATCGTCGAGCGGGTCGCCCGCGGGCAGGTCCGGGACCTCGCCGGGCGAAACGGTGTGCAGGCGGGCGAGAATCACGCCCAGGTCGTGGGCGAGCCGGGGCCGCACGGCCTCGAACCGCTTGTCCCGCAACAGTTTCCGTGGGATGGTCTCGCCGTCGAGCCGGTCCATGACCATCGCCGCGGTGCCGAGGATCTCACCGGTGCCGGTCACGCCTGGCACCGGTACGCCCGCGCGCCCGGCGGCGCGGATCGCCCGCGCCTCCAGCTCGATCCGGCCGTGCGTCGCCGCGCCGTGCGGTTCCCGGCGCAGCACCAACGGTTTCCCGCCGGACTCGAAGGCCCACGTCTCGCGGCTCGCCCCGCCGGAAAGCCGGTGCAGCCCCGTGACCGGCGAACCGAGCCACTCGGCCAGCGCCCTGGCCAGCTCCATCATCGGGCCGCCCGCTGCGCCGCGGCGAACTCCCGCAGCGGATCGGAGCCGCGGGTGTCGGCGTACTCCTCGATCCGGGTGATCCGTCCATCGTGGACAGTCGCGAACAGGCAGGCCGCCACCTCGATCCGCTGCCCGTCCGGCAAGGCGCCGCGCAGCACGTGCCGTTGCACGTAACCATCGGGCAGCCAGTCTCGCCGGATCTCCTCGTAACGGAAGTCCCGCACGGTGCGGCTCAGCCAGCGCAGCGTCCGCAGGTTGTCGTCCACGCCCTCCTCGGTGCCGCCGCCGGGCGCGTTCTCGTTGTGCCAGATCAGGGCTCCGGGCGCGTAGATCTCCCGCAGGGCGCCGGTGTCCCCCGCGACGATCGAGGCGAGGAACCGGTCGGCGATCTCTTCGTACATGCGGACTCCGATGTCAGCTGGGCAAACCGAGGGCTCGCGCGGTGAGCGCGTCGAGGGTGTCGAGCAGGACTTCGTTGTCCCCGCCCGGATCGTCGTGGACCAGCCACAGGTACAGCGAATGCTCGATCATCGCGGCGAGCGCGCGGGCCACCGTCTCCGGATCGAGCGAGGCGTCGATGATCCCGTCGCGCTGCCAGCCGCGGAAGGCGCGGGCCGAACGCTCGACGTGCAGCGCCCGGTGTTTGCGGCGGCGCTCGGCGAACTCCTCGTTGAAGGAGGCCACCTGCTCGACGATCGCCATCATCCGGGCGTTGCGCCGGTACGCCTCGTAGTACGCGCGGTTGGCCCGCCGGATGCGCTCCGCCGGGGCGGCGCCGGCGGCGGGTTCGTGGGTGTGCATGTCCTCGAACAGCCGGTCCGCCAGCTCGAAGAACACCGACTCCTTGGTGGGGAAATACGTGTAGAAGCTGCCGTAGGCGACGCGGGCGCGGCGGGTGATGTGCGTGATGCGGGTGTCGAGGAAACCCTGCTCCTCGAACACTTCCCTGGCGCCGTCCAGGATCCGCTCCCGGGTGCGGGCGCCCCGCTCGGTCAACGGCTCCGTCATCTCTCGCTCCCTTGACAACTCGCGCTCGGAGGAACAGGCTCCCAGCATCGACCGAAGTTGATCCGACTGTCAAGTCAACTTCCGCGCAAGGAGGCGCCACGATGGCCGAAACCGTTCCGGACATGCGAGAACTCGGGGCCGAGCTCCGCAACTGGGGCCGCTGGGGCCCCGGCGACGAGCGCGGGACCACCAACCTGATCACCCCGGAACGCGTGGCCGCCGCGGCTCGCCTCGCCCGCACCGGCACGGTCTTCGACCTCGGGATCCCCTTGGACGGCGACGGCCCGCAGCCCGGCGGCGCGCGGATCAACCCCATCCGCCTGATGTCCGAGAACGGCCAGGAACAGGTGCTGCCCGGCGGGTTCCGCTGGGCCGACGACTACGTGTTCATGCCGCTGCAGTCCGCTTCGCAGTACGACGGGCTGGCGCACGTGATGTACGACGAGCAGCTCTACAACGGGCGGCCCGCCGGCAGCGTCACCGTGAAAGGCGCCGGCTACAACGGAATCCACCACCAGGCCAAGGGAATCGCCGGCCGCGGCGTGCTGCTCGACATCGCCCGGCTGCGCGGGGTCGACTGGCTCGCCGCCGGTGAGGTCATCGGCCCGGACGACCTCGACGCCGCCTGCGCCGCCCAGGGGGTCGAGGTCGGGCCCGGCGACATCCTGCTGATCCGCACCGGCTACCGCAAGAAGTTCCTCACCGAACGCGATCCGGTGGAGTTCATGAAGGGCGAACCCGGCCTCGGCCTCGAGTCCGCGCGCTGGCTGCATGCCAGGGACGTCGCCGTCGTCGGCTCGGACAACTGGGCGGTCGAAGTGCTGCCGGGCGAGCACGACGGGGCGCTGTTCGAACTGCACATGGTGCTCATCCGCGACATGGGGATGACCCTCGCCGAACTGCTGGACCTTGAAGAACTCGCCGAACACTGCGCCGGGGACGGGGTCTACGAGTTCTTCTACGCCGGGCCGCCGCTGAAGTTCACGCGCGGGATCGGCTCCCCCATCAACCCGCTCGCCCTCAAATAGGAGGCGTCATGCTGCTGCACGACATCGTCGAGTCCGCGGCCAGACGCCAACCGGACCGCCTCGCGCTGCGCTTCGAGGACACCACGCTCACCTTCACCGAACTCCGCGACCACGTCCGCCGCGCCGCGTGGGCGCTACAGACGATCGCCGGGCCGGGCGACCGCGTCGCCGTGCTCTCCTCGACCCGCCCCGAATACGTCGAGCTGTACTACGGGGTTCCGGCCGCGGGTCTCGTGCTGGTGCCGCTCAACCACCGGCTCAGCCCGGCCGAGCTGGCCTCGATCATCACGCACTCCGGCGCGAGCGTGCTCATCGTGAGCGCCGAGTACCAGGACCTCACCGACGGTCTGCGCGGCGAAATCCCTTGCGTGCGAACGATTGTCGGCCTCGACGGTGGTGGGGACGTCAGCTGGGCGGAGCTGCTCGCGGAGGTCTCCGCCGACGAACTGCCGCGCGTGGACGAGGGGTCGACGGCGTGGATCGTCTACACCAGCGGCACCACCGGGCGCTCGAAAGGCGTGATGCTCAGTCACCGCAACCTCGTCACCGGGGTGACCGGCTCGGCGATCCACTGGGATCTGCCTGCCGACACGGTGTTCCTGTTCTGCTTCCCGCTCTGCCACGTCGGCGGCTACGTCGTCATGGTGAATCACCTGATGGCCTGCACGGTCGGGCTGATCCGCGCGTACGACAACGAAACGTTCCTGCGCCTGGTGGCCGAATGGCGGGTCACCCAGACCGGGCTCGCGCCGACGATGATCGCGTTCCTGCTCCGCCACCCCGGCATCGAAAACCACGATTTCGGTTCCCTGCAAGCGATCGGCTACGGCGCCTCGGCGATCCCGGCCGAGGTGCTGCGCGCCGGGATGGAGGTGTTCGGCTGCGAGTTCTACCAGGGCATGGGCATGACCGAGCTCGGCGGGAACGTGCTGCACTTCGGCCGCGCCGACCACCGCCGCGCCGCCGCGGGCGAAACGCGGCTGCTCGCCGCCGCCGGGCAGCCGATGGCGCTGTCGGAAATCCGGGTCGTCGACGCGTTTTCCCGTGACGTGACGCCCGGTGAGCAGGGCGAGATGCTGGTGCGCGGCGACCAGGTGATGTCCGGGTACTGGGGCGAACCCGAGCTGACCGCGGCGGCGTTCGACGACGGCTGGCTGCGCACCGGCGACATCGTCCGGCGGGACGGCGAAGGCATGGTCTACATCGTCGACCGGATGAAGGACATGGTCATCTCCGGCGGCGAGAACGTGGCCTCGCGCGAGGTCGAAGACGTGCTCTACCGGCATCCCGCGGTCGCCGACGCCGCGGTGTTCGGCGTGCCCGACGAGCGCTGGGGCGAGGCCGTGCACGCGGCCGTCGTCGTGCGCGAAAACCGGCACCTGGACGAAGAAACGCTGGTGGCGCACTGCCGGGAGCAGCTCGGCGGGTTCAAGGTCCCCCGGCACATCGAGTTCGTCGGCGAGCTTCCCCGCAACGTCGCGGGCAAGGTCCTCAAACGCGTGCTGCGCGAGCAGTTCGCCCCACGGCAGGAGGTTTCATGACCAACACCGAATTCGAGCTTGGCGGGATCAACCACCTCGCCCTGGTTTCGTCCGATATGAAGGCCACCATCGACTTCTACTCCGGCGTGCTCGGCATGCCGCTGGTGAAGACCCTCGAGCTGCCGGACGATCTGGGCCAGCACTTCTTCTTCGACTGCGGCGGCGGGAACCAGCTCGCGTTCTTCTGGTTCCCCGACGCCCCCGACGGCGTGCCCGGCGTGTCCGCGCCCGCCACCACCCCGGGCGCCGGCGAGCTGACCAGCGCCATCGGCTCGATGAACCACGTCGCTTTCCACGTGCCGCCGGAAAAGTTCGACGAGTACCGCAAGAAGCTGAAGGACAAGGGCATCGCCGTCAGCCCCGTGCTCAACCACGACGACAGCCCCGCGGGCGTCTCCCGCGAAGTCCACGAAGGCACCTTCGTCCGGTCGTTCTACTTCCAGGACCCCGACGGCGCGCTGCTCGAATTCGCCTGCTGGCTCAGGGAGTTCACCGAAGCCGACGTCGCCCACGAGCCCAAGACGTCCGCCGACCGCACCGTCTCCTGAGGAGGATCATGCCCCGGCTGCGTGAGGTTCCGCGCGCCGAAGTCACCGACGAGAAGATCCTCTACTACTACGACCGGCTCTTCGCCCCGGACCGCGACCCGGCCGTGGACCACGGGACGGCCACCGGCTCCCCCGGCGACTGGTGGACGGTGTTCGCCCAGTCCCCCGAGGTGTTCCGGCACGCCGTGCGCGGATTCGCCTTGTACCGCAACGCGAAACTCGACCCGGTGCTGCGCGAGCTCGGCCAGTGCCGGGCCGGGTGGGCGCGGGGCAGCACGTTCGTGTTCTCCCAGCACTGCAAGCAGATGCGGGCGCTCGGCGTGGCGGAGGAGAAGATCGCGGCGATCCCCCATTGGCCGACGGCGGACTGTTATTCCGAAGTGGAGCGGGCGCTGCTGGCCTACACCGACGGCCTCGTCCTGGACGGCGGGCGCGTCCACGACGGCGTGTTCGAGGTCCTGCACAAACACCTGTCGGACGAGGAAATCCTGCTCTTCACCTACATCACCTGCATGTACGACATGCACGCGACGATGAGCAGGGCGCTGCGCCTGGAGTTCGACAACCGGGACGAGCCCGTGCAAGAGGTCGCGGCGCCGGAGGGGTACGGCAACCGGGACATCGCCGACGACCTCGCGGGAGACGGCCGGTGAGGTTCGAGGTGCCGGACCGCGTGCGCGCCGTCCGCGACGAGGTCCACGAGTTCATGACCACCCGCGTCGAACCGGCCGAGCCGGAGCTGACCGCGGGTGGCCCGGCGGCCGCCGCGAAGCTGGGATCCCTGCGGGCGGAAGCGAAAGCGGCCGGGCTGTGGGCGCTGGGGCATCCCGCCGAACTCGGCGGCGGCGGGCTGCCGTTCCTGGACTACGTGTACGTCAACGAAGTTCAGGGTCGCAGCGAGTGGGGTCAGCTGGCGCTGGGCACGTTCACGTTGCAGGACTCGCTGATGCTGCACAAGCACGGCCGCGCACGGTGGCGGGAGAAGTACCTCGAGCCGATGGTGGCGGGCGAGGTGTCGCCGAGCTTCGCGATGACCGAGCCCGGCGTCGCGGGCTCGGACCCGACCGGCCTGCGCACGACGGCCACCCTCGACGGCGACCATTGGGTGATCCGCGGCCGCAAATGGTTCACCACCGGCGCGGCGCAGGCGGCGTACACCACCGTGATGTGCCGGACCGAGCCGGATTCCGCGCCGGTGCACCAGCGGTTCAGCATGATCATCGTGCCGACGGACACCCCCGGCTACCGCATCGTGCGCGAAACTCCGGTGCTCGGCATCGACGGCGGGCACTACGAAGTCTCCTACGACGACGTGCGTGTCCCGGCGGAGAACCTGCTCGGCCCGCGCGGGCACGGGTTCGTGATCGCGCAGGAACGGCTGGGGCCCGGCCGGATCTTCCACTGCATGCGGTGGCTCGGCCAGGCGCAGCGGGCGTACGAGCTGATGTGCGCCCGGCTGAAGTCACGGTCGGCGTTCGGGGAACCCTTGGCGGACAAGCAACTCATGCAGCAGCACGTGTTCGAGTCGTATGCCGCGATCCACTCGGCCCGGCTGATGACGCTGGCGGCGGCCGGGCGGATCGACGCGGGCGAGCAGGCCAGGGTGGAGATCGCGGTGATCAAGGTCGCGGGCGCCCGGATGCTGCACGACGTGATCGACCGCGCGATCCAGGTGCACGGCGCCGAGGGGCTGACCGACGACACCCCGCTGTCCCGGATGTACCGGCACGCCCGCGAAGCCCGCCTCTACGACGGGCCGGACGAGGTGCACATCCAGTCCACCGCCCGCCGCCTCCTCCGCGACGCCTGAGGGTCGGCCGGGGCCGAGTCGCCCTGGTGACGCCTCCCGCCGCGCGCCCCTGACGGGAGGCCTCCCGCGCGACTCAGCCCCAACGTCCACTCCGCCCTGGCGCTGGGAGCCTCCCGCGCGGCTTAGCTCGCCGCCTGCTCGGCCCTCGCCGCCGGGCGCCTCCCGATCGACTTAGCCGCCCGGACCCAGCCGCCCACCATCGGGAGAGGTCACCACCCCACTCCACCCTCGCCG
>NZ_VMNW02000086.1 GCF_007713735.2 Amycolatopsis acidicola
GAGACAGGGGATGGACGAGCGCGCCTGGGCGGGTGGTGGCGGGCGGCATGGGCGCCGGGCGAGTGCGCGTCGGGCGCGCGGGCGCCGGGTGCGTGGGCCCGGGCGCGGCACGGCGCGGTGGCCGCCGCAGCGGGCACGCGCTGCCTGCCTGCCTGGCGAGCATGCGCTGCCTGGCGAGCACGTGTGGCACCCACAACTCGGCGAGCACGCAAGGCACGCCGGGCAGCTTGGGTGCCGGGCGACATGGCGCCGGGTGCGTGGGCCCGGCGCGGCACGGCGCGCCGGACGCCGCAGCGGACACGCGCTGCCTGGCGAGCACGCGTGGCACCCACAACTCGGCGAGCACGCAAGGCACGCCGCGCGACCGTGGCTCGGCGGCCCGGCAAGGCAGGCACGCCCTGCAGACCCGCCGCGTCGCCCGTGCATGGCAGGGCAAGCGTCCCGCGCGGCCACCACAAAACGGCGCCGCGAAAACACCGCGGCAGTCCGAAGCAACCCGCGGGCACACCCGCACGTCCCCTAGCGGGGACCAGCACCGAACGGACGAGCACGGCACAGCCAGCGCCCGGCCACGAGCACAGCGGCACCGGGGCGCGGGGACGCGAGGGCACAGCGACACCGGGACACGGGGGGCACAGGGGCACGAAGGCAGAGCGGCACCGGTGCGCGCCGCAAGCCACGCCCCATCAACCCGCGCGTCACTGGTGGTTCAACGCCGGTGGACGCGACGCGACGAGGCGGTTCTTATCTCCCGTTCAAACGTAATTCAGATCACACCATCGGCGTATTCTCCTTTCCACTCTGAGTCATCGTTCCTGCTAGATCGGCCGCCGTTGTCACGCGGTCAGCCCAGGCGTGGGCGACATCTTGCCCAGAACGGTCTCCCTTCGTTACTGTCCCCCGGTCCCCATTACGGTCAGGTCACAACGTGGACACCGAGCCAACCGCCCCCGAGGTTGCTCAGCCGGCCCCCCACCGGCGCCCACGGTCTGACTCCCCGAGTAACGGAAGGCATTTGTCTTGGCTCGACACCGCGATCCCAGCGGCGAAGGCCCTTCCTCGGAACTCGATGACGCACTCGAAGGTGCGGTCGTCCGTGTCCGGGGTGGACACCGACTGCCGGCACCGCCGTCGGCTCTACGCGGCCGCGTCGTAGTCGCGGCCGTCGCCGCCGGCGCGTTCGCCGCCGCCGCGGCAGGACAGACCCTCTCCTCCTTCAACAGCACCGCGGAAGCCCAGGGCGGCGCACAGCCCCTCGCCAACGCGACCGACGCCAGCGCCTCCTTCGCGCTGGGCGGCAACGCGCCCGCCGGTGCCCCGGAACTGATCCCCGCCTCGCACAACACCGACGCGTCAGCCGAGGTGCAGAAGCTCACCGCCAGCGCGCAGGTGACCCAGGACCGCGAGGACCGGGACGCCGCCGCGGCCAAGGCCGCCGCCGAAGAAGCCGCCCGGCCCAAGACCTGCCTGCCCGCGCACGGCACCTTCACCTCCGGCTTCGGCGCCCGGTGGGGCACGAGTCACCTCGGCATCGACATCGCGAACTCGATCGGCACCCCGATCTACGCCGCCTCCGACGGCACCGTGATCGACGCGGGCCCGGCCAGCGGGTTCGGCCTGTGGGTGCGCATCCAGCTCGCCGACGGGACCATCCAGGTCTACGGGCACATGAACAGCTTCTCCGTGCACGAGGGCCAGAAGGTCAAGTGCGGGCAGGAGATCGCCGAGATCGGCGACCGCGGCCAGGCGACCGGCCCGCACCTGCACTTCGAGGTCTGGCAGAACGGCACCAAGAAGATCGACCCGCGCCCGTGGCTGGCCGCCCGCGGCGTGTACGTGTGACCGGGTTCCACCCGTCATTGCATCCCCCTCCTTCTCGAACCTGTGTTCGAGATCAGGTATAGCGCGGGGGTACGACAGTTTCGTCGGCGTCCCAGAGGTCGACGCCGCGCCTGCCGATAAGTACACCCAGACGAGTGACGAGGTTGTCCACAGGCTGTGGATGCACCCGGCGCCCGTCGCGCAAACGCAGGGACGCCTCGCCCGCGGCCGCCTCACGTGGGCCGATGACGATCTGATAGGGCACGAGACGCGCCGCGCGGATACGCGCGCCGAGGCTGCCATCCACAGTCGGCTCGGCACGTATCCCCAACCCCGCCAACCGGTGGGCAACGTCCGCCGCGGCGGCTGATTCGGCTTCGGAAACCGGAAAAACCACCGCCTGCACCGGGGCGAGCCACGCCGGGAAGGCGCCGCCGTGCACCTCGATCAGGTGCGCCACGGCACGTTCCACACTCCCGAGCACGCTGCGGTGGACCATCACCGGCCAATGCCGCGCCCCGTCCGCGCCGATGTACTCCAGGCCGAGCCGCGCCGGCTGGTGGAAGTCGATCTGAACGGTGGACAGGGTGGACTCCCGCCCGCCGGCGTCGACGATCTGCACATCGATTTTCGGCCCGTAGAAAGCAGCTTCGCCCGCTACGGCCTCATAAGGCAGCTCCGACGCCTCCAGCACGACACGAAGCAACTCAGCCGCGCGATGCCACATTTCCGGTGCCGCCACGTACTTTCCGCCGTCCCCCGGCAAGGACAGGCGGTACCGCGCGGCCTCGATCCCCAGCGCCGCATAGGCCGCGCGGATCATGTCCAACGCCGCCCGCGCCTCTTCCTCCACCTGCTCGAAGGTGCAGAAGATGTGCGCGTCGTTGAGCTGGATCGCCCGCACTCTGGCAAGCCCGCCCAACGCGCCCGACAGTTCCGCGCGGTACATCCCGCCCAATTCCGCGATCCGCAACGGCAGCTCGCGGTAGCTGTGCGCGCGAGAGCGGTAGATCAGCGCGTGGTGCGGGCACAGGCTGGGCCGCAGCACGAGCTCTTCCCCGCCGACGTCCATCGGCGGGTACATGTCCTCGCGGTAATGCGCCCAGTGCCCGGAAATCTCGTACAGCTCACGCTTTCCGAGCACCGGCGAATACACGTGCCGGTACCCCGCGCGCACCTCCGCGGCACGGATGTACTCCTCCAGCGCATGCCGCACGACCGCCCCGTCCAGCAACCAGTACGGCAGCCCGGCGCCCAGCAACGGGTCGGTGTCGAAAAGTTCCAGCTCGCGGCCGAGCCTGCGGTGATCCGCCATCGTGGCCTCCTCGCGTTCTTGGGCGAGTGGCCACGACCCGGGGCACCCGCCCCGGGACAGCTTTCAGCGCGCCGGGACAACCTCCGGCGTGGTGACGACGACAGCGCGCTTCATGCCGCGAAAAGTAACAGGCGGATCAGCCGCTGGTCACGCGATTTACAGCTTCACCATCGGCACGCTGCCGATGAGCATCAGCTTCACCTTGCCCGCGGCGCCGAAGTCGATCGTCGCCGTGGCGCGCGGCCCGTCGCCCTGCGATTCGACGACCGTGCCAAGCCCGTACTTGTCGTGGCTGACCTTGTCCCCGACGTCGAGCTTCATCGCGATCGTGTTCTGCCAGCCCTTCTTCGGGGCCGGCGGGATCGACCGCGTCTGCACCGAATCGCCGCCGAAGGAGCGACGGCCCCACGTGGTGGCCGCGCGAGGCGAACCGTACGAACTCTGGCTCGAGTCCGGCTCCTCGCGGCGCCAGTCCACGAGATCCACCGGGATCTCGTCGATGAACCGCGAAGCCGGGTTCGTCATCGGCTGCCCCCACGCCGACCGCGTGATGGCGCGCGAGAGGTACAAACGTTTGCGCGCACGGGTGATCGCCACATACGCGAGCCGCCGCTCCTCGGCCAGCTCGGCGGGCTCGCCCAGCGCGCGCATGTGCGGGAAGACGCCGTCCTCCCAGCCCGTGCAGAACACCACGGGGTACTCGAGGCCCTTCGCGGTGTGCACGGTCATCAACGTGACCACGCCCGCGTCGTCCTCTTCCTCGTCTTCCTCGCCGTCCGGCGTCGGGATCGAATCCGCGTCGGCCACCAGCGACACCCGCTCCAGGAAAGCCGCCAGCGAACCGGGTTCCGGGACTCCGGCGTCGTCCTCGTCCGGCGGCGGCAGCTCCGCCGCGGACTCGGTGAACTCGCGGGCCACGGTCACCAGTTCAGTCAGGTTCTCCACGCGGGACGCGTCCTGCGGGTCGTCCGACTCCTCCAGTTCCGCGCGGTAGCCCGTGCGTTCGAGCACCGCCTCCAGGATGTCGGCGACCTCCGCGCCTTCCTCCGCCAGCTCCTGCAGACCGTTCAGCAGCTCGACGAAACCCGTGATCGCCTTGGCGGAGCGCGGGTTCAGCAGCGGCACCTTGCCCGCCACCGCGTCCCGCAACGCCGCGTTGAAGGAGATGCGCTCGCGCTCGGCGTGCGTGGCGACCACGGCCTCCGCCCTGTCCCCGATGCCGCGCTTGGGCACGTTCAGGATGCGGCGCAGGCTCACCGTGTCCTCCGGGTTCGCGATCACCCGCAGGTACGCCAGCATGTCCCGGACTTCGCGGCGCTCGTAGAACCGGACGCCGCCGACGACCTTGTACGGCAGCCCGAGCCGGATGAAGATCTCTTCGAAGACACGGGACTGGTTGTTGGTGCGGTAGAAGACCGCGACGTCGGAGTAGTGCGCCTCGCCCCGGTCCGCCAGCGCGTCGATCTCGCCCGCGATGAAGGCCGCTTCGTCGTGCTCGTTGTCCGCGACGTAGCCGGCGATCTTCTCCCCGTCACCGGAATCGGTCCACAGCCGCTTCGCCCGCCGGTTGGGGTTGCGCGAGATCACCTCGTTCGCCGCGTTCAGGATCGTCTGCGTGGAGCGGTAGTTCTGCTCCAGCAGGATCGTGCGCGCGTTCGGGAAGTCCCGCTCGAACTCCTCGATGTTGCGGATGGTCGCGCCGCGGAAGGCGTAGATCGACTGGTCCGCGTCACCCACCACGCACAGCTCGGCCGGCTCGACGCCGGACTCCGTCGGCTCCGTGCCGACCAGCTCGCGGACCAGGGTGTACTGCGCGTGGTTGGTGTCCTGGTACTCGTCGACCAGCACGTGCCGGAAGCGGCGGCGGTAGTGCTCGGCGACGTCAGGGAACACCTGCAGCAGCTCGACAGAGCGCATGATCAGGTCGTCGAAGTCCATCGCGTTGGCCAGCGAAAGCCTGCGCTGGTACTCGGCGTAGACCTCGGCGACCCGGCGCTCCAGGTCGTTGCCCGCCTTGCCCGCCGCGCTCTCGGCGTCGACCAGCTCGTTCTTCAGGTTCGAGATGTGGATCGCGAGCGTGCGCGCCGGATAGCGCTTGGGGTCGATGTCCAGATCCCTGGCGACGAGCGTGATGAGGCGTTTGGTGTCGTCGGAGTCGTAGATCGAGAAGTTCGACGACATACCCAGCGTTTTGGCTTCACGGCGGAGAAGTCGCACGCACATGGAGTGGAACGTGGACACCCACATCGCGTTGGCGCGCCTGCCGACGAGCTCGCTGACCCGCTCCCGCATCTCGGCGGCGGCCTTGTTGGTGAACGTGATCGCCATGATCTGGCCGGGGTGCGCGCCGCGTTCGGCGAGCAGGTAAGCGATCCGGCGCGTCAGCACCCTCGTCTTGCCCGAACCGGCGCCGGCCACCACCAGCAGGGGCGCGCCGGCGTGCGTGACGGCTTCCCGCTGCGCCGGATTCAGGTCGGCCAGCAGGTCGGCGTGCCGGCCCTTCGGGGCCGCGTTCTCGGAAGGAAGATCGAAGAGGGTGCTCATCGGGTATCCACGCTACTCGGGGGCGCTGACGGTTTACCGCACCGGACGTACGCCGAAATGTCGCCCGTGGACCGACGCCGCGACGCGTCCGGCTGCGGAGCATCGACCCTATGACCACTACCAGCAGAACCCGCGCTTCGGATGCCGATCGGCAACGGATCGCGGCGCGCGTCCAGGACGCCGGCGCCGAGGGCCGTCTCACCCTCGACGAAGTAGAACAACGGCTCAGCGCCGTCTATGCCGCCAGGTACGAGGACGAACTGTCCGGGTTCGTCGCCGATCTGCCGGCCCCGCCCGCACCGGCGCGTCCCCGCTTCCCCGTCCCGCTGCGGGTGCACGCGGGCGTCGTCGGCGTGTTTTCGGTGCTGCTCGTCGTCGCGTGGGCGTTCTCCGGCGCGCCGTTCTTCTGGCCCGTCGCGCCGCTGTTCTGGCTCTACCTCAGCCTTGCCGGGCACGCCTTCGCCCGGAACAGGTTCCGGCTTGTGCCATAATGAAGGCATGCGGCACCACGCGTTCCGATTTTTCTACGGGATCCGGACTCCGGCTCCCGTGATCGCGTAGTGCCCGCTCGCCATCACCGTAAAGCCCCGGAGTCCACGGACCCGGGGCTTTCGTCGGCTCGGGGACCTGATGGAAGTCCGGACCGAGGAGAGGTCCCGATGAACGCACAGACGCACGAAGCAGGGGAAGACGCCCCGGCGCAGAGCTCTTCGGCGGAGCCTGTGGCCTCCGCCGAGGAGATCGCGGAGCTTCGCAAAGAAATCGACTGGCTCGACAAGGAGATCCTGCGCCTGGTGAAGCGCCGGGTCGAGGTGTCGCAGACGATCGGCCGCGCGCGGATGGCCGCCGGTGGCACGCGGATCGTCTACAACCGCGAAATGGACGTGCTCGCCCGCTACCGCGAACTCGGCCCGGACGGCCGCCAGCTCGCGATGGCGCTGCTGAACCTCGGCCGGGGCAGGCTCGGCCGCTGAGCCGGGGAAAAACGCCGGAAAATCAGGGTGTTTCCCCGAGCCAGCCGCGGCCAGCGGCGGGCACACTGGACACATGATTAACTTCATCGCGGTCGTGATCGCGATAGCCAGTGTGCTCGCCGCGCTGGGCCATGTCGGCTATCTGGCACTGCTCAACAACGCGGCGAACAAACGCGCCGGAGGCGCGCCCATCGCCGAGTACGTCCGCAGCCGCTGGGCCGTGGCGGGCGGCACGACCGCCGCCTCGTTGCTAGCCTGGCTGTTCACCGCGGGCGGCACCACGATGGACGTGCTGGCGATCATCATCGCCGCCGGCAGCGGGTCGGTAGCGGTGAAGGCGCTGCAGTCGACCCAGGCGAAGTACCGCAGCGGAGGATAGGGGCGCGGCAGGCCGCGCTTTCATACTGCAAGTCGCACTTTCCCGCGGCCTCGTTCCCCGACAGGGTGAACTTGCGAGCCCACCCTCCAGTCCCCGCTCAGGTCTTTTACCCTTGAGCCGTGGACCTTTGCGCGATCAACGGCACTCGCTCGGTTTCCCGCCGTGCGCGTGCAGATGAACGTGCATCTTCTCCCGTGCATGTTGCTCCGTTCGGCTTAACGGGCCTCCGACCGACGTCATACGGCGTCCCTGGAGGGATCCACTCGGCATGAACGGCTGGGCCGACACGACCGGACAGATACCCAACCCGACAGGCAGGCACCGCCGTGGTGCCGGCACCTGGACGCCCCAGGTCGCTCCGCGCAACCCCGGTGGCAGGCATTCGTCCGCCGGGCTCCCGCAGGACCCGCCCAGCCGTGGCTCGTTGCCGCTGCTCTCCCAGATCCTCAGCGAAGGCTCCGTCCAGCACAGCGAACCGGGCTTCGGCCCCGTCAGCGGTCAGCTGCCGATCCCGGCGCAGGCCGCCGAACCGCCGCGCGCGCAGCCGGAGCGCATCGGCCCGCGCGGCAAACCGCGCCGCACCAAGGTCACGCTCACCCCGCCGACCTGCCACGAGGACAAGGCCGACGACGACGTCCGCGTCTACGTGGCCACCCCGGAGACGGGGTTGAGCACGTTCGACCTCGGCAGTGTCCCGGCATCGGTGACCCCGCCCCGCAGCTGGCGCAAGGCAGCCTGGTTCGCCACCGCCTCCTCCGGCGGCGTCGTGGTCGCCCTGCTCTTCGCCGGATCCGCGCTGGTCGGCAAGCCGACCCCGGACCAGGCGGGCGGCGGCTGGATCCCCGGCCTCGGCGGCGGCATCCCGACGGTCGAGGGCGAGCAGATCGTGCCCGGCCCCTCCGGGCAGACCGGCGGCACCAGCAACAACGCCTTCGGCTCCGGCCAGCGCGTCCCCACCTCCACCGAGGTCACCGATTCCGCCAGTGACGCGGTCCGCTCGCCCGGCCGGTCCGCGGCGCTGAGGCCGCCCGGCACCAGCACGGAGGACGACAGCTCCTCGTCCTCCGGCAGCAGCGTCTCCACGCCCACCACCACGCCGGTCCCGCAGAAGCCGCCGTCGAAGCCCGCCTCCTGGGACGCGGATCCGCAGCGGTTCACGGTCCAGTCGCCGCCGGACCCGCAGAGCCTCGCCACGGACTCGCAGAAGTACCTCGACGCGGTCACCGAGGACCCGGAGGCCGCGCACGCGATGACCACCGGCGAGCTCAACCAGGAGGGCACCGACGGGATCGAGCGGAAGTACTCGGACGTCGCGTACTTCCAGGTCCAGCACGTGCAGGTACACCAGTACGACGGCAAGACCGTGTGCACCGTGAAGATGGTCCGCAAGGACGGCTCGGCGGTCACCGAGCAGCGCACCCTCACGTTCTCCGGCGAGAAGATCTCCAGCGACGGTGACTGATCTCTCATCGCCCGCGTTGCGCCGGCCGGGTGACGCTCGCTGCCGTTCGTCTCGCCCGGAGTGCAGCCCACCGATAGAGGGTGGCCGGTAACGACTCGCCACGGTTCGCTGATGTAACGAACCGACAACGCGATCGACCGGAACAGAGGCCATGAGAGTCGTGCACGATCGGCGGCGGACCCGTCAGGAGACGGACGCCGTCACCGTCGAGGACCTGCTCGCGATGCAGGCCCACGACCCCATGCTGCTCGACGGCGAGTACCGCACCGAGCCGGTGCGGGCGGCCGGCGGGTTCCTCCCGCCGCCCGGGACCCGGGCGCGCCGGGCGAGTGCCCCGCCGCGCGAGCCGGAGAGCAGGCTGGCCAAGGCGGCGAAGCTCGCCGGGCTGACCACTGCGGCATCGCTCCTGGTGGGCGCCGTGGTCGCGGCCTCGATGGTCACCAAGGAACGTCCGGCCGAGGCGGGTCGCGGCGCGCTCGAGCCGCCGCGGATCACCGGCGCGGCGGCGTTGGGCGGATTCGTCCCGAGTACCGGGAAGCCGCCGGCCGGCAGCCGGGACGTGCGGCAGTCGCAGGCGCCGGTGTCGGTTTCGCAGGTGCCGGTCGCGGCCACCGAACAGACAGCCGCCGCGCCCGCGGGCACGAGCGCCCCCACCACGACCACGTCCTCCCAAGAGCCGAGCGACGCCGACAAGCTGAAGGCCGTGCGGCAGTTCTACCGCCGGATGGCCTCCGACCGCCCGGAGGACGCGCTCGCGATGCTCACCCCGGATCTGGCCGGCGATGAACCCGGTGACCTGGTCCGCGCGTGGAGTTCGATGAAGGACGTCCACGTGGACGACGTCGAGGTCCAGCCGGACGGGACGGTGCGGGCGGTGGTCACCTTGAAGCAGCAGGACGGCACGAAACTGCGGGTCACCCAGGTCCTGACGCTGGCGGCGGGGACGGCGGAGCAGATTTCCGGCGCCGTGCTGCTTTCCGCGGAGCAGTTGTAGTCCTGGCCATAGCAGGCAACCCGGCGGCGCCCCAAAGCGTGCCGAGTGTATGTGCGCAGAGTGAGCGCCCTAGCCTTGTCACGAGCTGATCTCGGCTAAACCGGCCCACGGGCCGCGATATGTGCATACGCTCCGGCGTGCGGCATGCTGTCGCCCCGGGAAAGCAGCCCCGAAGGAGGTCGCGTGAGCGACGAGGGTCGCCTGGTCGCCGGCCGGTACCGGATCGTACGGCGAATCGGCACCGGCGCCATGGGCGCCGTGTGGCAGGCGCATGACGAGGTGCTGGCGCGCACGGTGGCGATCAAGCAGCTGCTGCTGCAGCCGGGGTTGGAAAACCACGAGGCCGAGGACGCCAAGCAGCGCACGATGCGTGAGGGCCGGATCGCGGCCCGGCTGCACCACCCCAACGCCATCAGCGTGTTCGACGTCGTCACCGACGACAACGGCCAGCCGTGCCTCGTGATGGAGTACCTGCAGTCCACCAGCCTCGCCGAGGTGCTGCGGGACCGGAAGACGCTGCCCCCGCAGGAGGTGGCGTCGATCGGCGCGCAGATCGCGGCCGCGCTGAAGGAGGCGCACGCGGTCGGCATCGTGCACCGCGACATCAAGCCGGGCAACATCCTGCTCGCCGACAACGGCCTGGTGAAGATCACCGACTTCGGCATCTCCCGCGCGAAGGACGACGTCACGGTCACGAAGACCGGGATGATCGCGGGCACCCCCGCGTACCTCGCGCCCGAGGTCGCGATCGGCGGCGACCCCGGTCCCGAGTCCGACATCTTCTCGCTCGGCTCCACGCTGTACGCGGCCTGCGAGGGCCAGCCGCCCTTCGGCCTGAGCGAGAACACGCTCAGCCTGCTGCACGCCGTGGCCGCCGGGCAGATCAACCCGCCCCGTCAGTCCGGCCCGCTGGCCAGCGTGCTCGCGGTGCTGCTTCACCCGGACGTGAACCACCGGCCGACGGCCGAGGAGTGCGAGGAGCTGCTGTCCGCGGTCGCCAGGGGCGAGACCCCGCTGGGCGGCCCGGCGGAGACCAGGATCTCGCCCTCGGGTGGCGCGCTGGGTGCCGCCGGTGCCGGTGCGCTGGGCGGTGCGGCGCTGGGCGCCGCCGGAACCCGCGCGTTCAACGGCGACCTGGGCGGCAACGCGGCGGACAACTTCTACGACGACGATTACGACGACTACGCGGACGACCCGTACGCGCAGACCACGGCGTACCCGACCGAGGACTACGACCGCACCCGCGCGGTGTCGCAGGCCGGGTACGACGACTACGACAGCCCGCCGCCGGGCAGTGGCCCCGGTGACGACGAAGAGGACGAGAAGCCGGGCAAGTGGAAGGTGCCAGCCGCGATCGGCGCCGTCGTGCTGATCGGGTTGGTGGCGCTCGGTTTCTGGCTGTTCAGCGGTCCGAAGGGCGGCAGCACCAGCAACGTCACGGACACCCAGCCCGCGGTGCCGCCCGTGGTCACCAGCTCCTCGGTGCAGACCACGGAGAGCCCGACCACGACGGAGACCGAGCGGTCGAGCTCCACGAAGACGACGAAGTCCAAGAAGACCAGCAGCTCGGTCGAGGACACGACGGAGACTTCCTCTTCGGAGAAGCGCACTCCCTCCTCGTCCCCGTCGAAGACGCCCTCCTCGGCGCCAGACTCGACAACGCAGAGCCCGACATCCGGTGCGAACGGCTAGGTGCCAAGTAGGCTCGGCGGAAAGTATCTGACCGTCATCCTGACGAGAGGTTGTTTTGGGTACTGAGGGCGTACTCGTCGGCGGCCGGTACCGCTTGGACCAGCCGATCGGCCGCGGCCGCGCGGGCATCGTGTGGCTGGCGCACGACACCCTCCTGAACCGCACGGTCGCCGCGAAGCGGATGTTCGTCCCGGCCGGGGCCGACCCGGCGGTGGCCGAGCAGGAAGGCCGCGCCGCGACGAGGGTGCAGCACAACTGCGTGATCACGGTGTACGACGTGGTGCGCGACGGTCAGGATCCGTGGCTGCTGATGGAGTACGTGCCGTCCCGCAGCATGGCCGACTTCCTCGGCGAGCACGGCACCCTCACCCCCGAGCAGGCGGCGTTTCTCGGCATCCAGCTGGCTTCGGCGCTGAGTGCCGCGCACCGGAACGGGATCATGCACCGCGGGCTGGAGCCCGGCACCGTGCTGCTCGCCGACGATGGTGGGGTGAAGGTGACCGACTTCGGGATCACCGGCCCTGGCCCGAATCCGGCGTTCCGCGCGCCCGAGGTCGCCAAAGGCGGCCGCGCGGACGCGGCGGCCGATGCCTTCTCCCTCGGCGCGACGCTCTACCAGGCCGTGGAGGGTGTGCCGCCCTACGGCGAAACCGGCGAGTGGCCGTTGCGGCAGCCGCAGCGCGCGGGCCAGCTGACCGGGGCGCTGATGAAGCTGCTGCGCGAGGACCCGTTCACGCGGCCGAACCTGGCCGACAGCATGACCGCGTTCCGCGCGATCACCCAGGGCAGGCAGACGGCCTTCATCCCGCCGACCGCCCCGGCGATGCCGACGATCCCGGTGGCGCGGCCGATGGCGCCGCGGCCGCAGCCGCTGCAGGCACCGGTGGGGACCAAGGCGCCGATGATCACGATGAGCCCGCAGCGCGTGCGCGCGCTGATCCTCACGGTGCTCGCCGTGCTCTGCGCCGCCGCCATCGGCATCGGCATCACGCAGTTGCTGTTCCTCTAGGCCCCGGAGGGCGCCGCGCGGGGGCAGACTCTCGACACGCGCCACCACAACAGCGCCGCCGCCATCGGCATCGGCATCACGCAGCTGCTGTTCCTCTAGCCCCATCGTCTTCACGCAACACCTGCCCGCTAATCCCCGGCAGGCGCCGCCGCGCGGAGGGTGTCCAGTAGGCAGGCGACGGCGGGCTGGCTCCGGACGCGCGCGGCCACGGCGGCGTGGATGCTCCGGATCGGCTCCGGGTTCCGCAAGCGCCGGATCGCCACCCCCGGGTGCGGCGCGCCCAGCCCGAGCACGGGCACCGGGCTGACGCCGAGGCCCGCGGCCACAAACCCTTGCGACGTCTGATAATCCTCGCACTCCAGCACGAAGTTCGGCGCGAACCCGGCTGCCCCGCACGCTCCCAGCAGCACGTCCCGGCACGGCCCCGGGGTGCCTTCGTTGCCGACCCACGGCTCGTTCGCCAGCTCAGCCAAGTCGACGATTCGCTTACGCGCCAACGGATGCGCCTTCGGCAGCGCCACCCGGTACGGATCGTCGAGCAGGTGCACGAGGTCGACGGTGGCCGAACGCCATTCGCCCTGCCACACGATGATCGACACATCGCTCTTCCCCGTTTCGACCTCGGGCACCGAATCGACCGGCTCGAGCAGCTTCAAATCCAGCAGCAGGCGGGGAAACTCGCGCCGGATGGCGGCGACGGCCGGCGGCACCAGCGCGGCCCCGGCCGTCGCGAAGTACCGGATGGCGAGCCGTCCGGTGCGGCCTGCCTTCAGGTCCGCCAGCTCCGTCTCGGCCTTGGCCAGCTGGGCGCCGACCAGTTCGGCGTGCCCGGACAACAGCGCCCCGGCGGGAGTCGGCCGGACGCCGCGGCCGATCCGCTCCAGCAGCTCGATGCCCGCTTCCCGTTCCAGCGTGGCGAGTTGCTGACTGAGCGCGGACGGGGTGTAGCCGAGGTTCCGGGCGGCCTGGGAGATCGAGCCGCTGCTGATCACGGCCCGGAGCACCTGGAGTCTGCGGACGTCGAGCATGGCGCCGAGCATACAGTTTTACTGAAAGCTGCCTGTAGTTGATTTCGCTTGTCCTTACGAATCCCGCTCGGCAGGCTGAGTCCGTGGGAGATCGGAAATCGTTGCCGTGGCTGGCCGCGCTGGCGCTGATGTGGGGTTCCAGCTTCCTGTGGATCAAGCTCGCGCTGACGGCATTCACGCCGGTGCAGGTCGTGCTGATCCGGACCGCGCTCGGCGCGCTGGTGCTCGTGGCCCTGTGCTACGCGCAGCGCGACAAGCTGCCGTCGCACCCGCGTGTGCTGCGGCATCTGCTCGTCGCGGCGCTGTTCCACAACGCGTTGCCGTTCCTGCTGTTCGCGATCGGCGAGCAGACCGTGGACTCCGGGTTCACCGGGGTGCTGAACGCGACGACTCCATTGTGGACACTCCTGATCGCGGTACTGGCCGGCACCGAGCGAAAGCTGACCCGGCAACGGATCGCGGGCCTCGCCGGAGGATTCGCCGGGGTGCTGCTGATCTTCGCACCGTGGCAGGCGTCCGGCGTGCTGAGCTGGGGCGCGCTCGCCTGCCTCGCGGCCGCCGCGAGCTACGGGTTCGTCAACGTGTACGAGGGCAAGTACCTGTCGGCGACCGGCTCGTCGCCCGTCGCGCTCGCCGGGGCGCAGATGACCGCGGCGAGCGGGTTCGCGTTGCTGAGCATGCCCGCCGGCGGCCTCGAACCGGTGCGTTTCGGCGTGGTCCCGATGGTGGCGGTGTTGGTGCTCGGCGTTTTCTCCACCGGCGTCGCGTTCGCGGTGAACTACCGGCTGCTGACGGCGGAGGGCCCGTTGGCGGTTTCCACGGTCAGCTACCTGATGCCGGTGGTTTCGGTGCTGCTCGGCGTGCTCTTCCTCGGCGAGACGATCGGCTTGCGGGTGCTCGCCGGCATGGTGGTCGTACTCGGCGGCGTGGCACTGACCAGGTTGCGCGGCCGGGCCAAGACTCCTGAACCGGCGGCGGCCGCGTAACGCTCAGACGAGCCGCCTGTCGGAGGCCCAGCGTGACAGCTCGTACCGGTTGGACAGCTGTGTCTTGCGCAGGACGCTGGACACGTGCGTCTCGACCGTCTTCACGGAGATGAACAGCTCGGAGGCGATCTCCTTATAGGCGTAACCCCTTGCAAGCAGACGGAGCACGTCCCGCTCGCGCGGGGTCAGCAGGTCCAGCTCCGGGTCGCTGATCGGCGCCGAACCGGGCCGGTCGGCGAAGGCGTCCAGCACGAATCCGGCCAGGCGCGGGGAAAACACCGCGTCCCCGTCCGACACCCGCACGATCGCGCGGACCAGTTCCTTCGAGGAGATCGTCTTCGTGACGTAGCCACGGGCGCCCGCCCGGATCACGGCGATCACGTCCTCCGCCGCGTCCGACACCGAGAGCGCCAGGAACACGACGTCCGGCAGCTCCGGGCGCACCCGGCGCAGCACCTCCGCGCCGCCGCCGTCGGGCATGTGCACGTCCAGCAGGACGACCTGCGGCTTGGTGCGGGCGATCCCCGCGACCGACTCGGCCACCGACCCCGCTTCGCCGACCACGCGCACTTCGTCGGTGATCGACTCCAGCTCCGTGCGCACCCCGGCGCGGAACAACGCATGGTCGTCGACCAGAAAGACTGTCACCGGTGTCTCGGTCACGCCGCACTCCCCGTTTCGATCGGCATCTCCAGCTGCACCTCGGTCCCCTCACCGGGCGCCGTGCGCAGGCGGACCGTCCCGCCGTTGCGCTCCATCCTGCCCCGGATCGAGTCGGCGAGACCATGCCGGTCCTCCGACACGTCCTCCGGGTCGAACCCCTTGCCCCTGTCCCGCACGAACACCGTGACCGACGTGGGCTCGACCTCGGCGTAGACGCTGACCTCCTCGATCCCGGAGTGCTTGGCCGCGTTGACCATCGCCTCCCTCGCCGCCTGCACGAGCGCGATCAGCGGCTCGTCCAGTTCGGTGTCTCCCACCACGACCTGCGAGACCGAGATGGCGAAGGCGTCCTCCACCTCGCCGCACGCGGACGCGATCGCGGCGGACAACCGCCCGCCACCGGCCGTGACCTCCTCCTTCTTCGCGCCGTAGCCCGACGGCCCGTACAGCCAGCCGCGCAGCTCACGCTCCTGGCCGCGGGCCAGCCGGGCGACCTCCTTCGGCGCGTCCGACTGCTTCTGGATCAACGCCAGGGTCTGCAGCACCGAGTCGTGCAGGTGCGCGGCGATCTCCGCGCGCTCCTCGGTGCGGATGCGGGCGCGGCGCTCGTCACCGAGGTCACGAACCATCCGCAGCCAGAACGGCACCGTCAGCACCGCGACCCCGATCAGCGTGGCCAGCACGGCGAGCAGGGCGAACTGCAGCTGGTCGAACGAACCGCTGCGGATCACGACCACGCCGATACCGGTGATCACCAGCGCCACCCCGGCAAGGATCCGGACAGTGGCCGACATGCCGCCACCGCCGAGGACACCGATGCGGGCCCCGACCTTCCAGCGCCGGCGCTGCGACTCGTCCGCCTCACGCCACACCACGGCGGCACCGACCAGCGCCACGGCGAGCGGCACGGCCACCCAGCCGCTGATCGCGCCGGTGAAGGTGCTCCCGGCGACGGCCAGGCCGATGCCCAGCACCAGCAGCGCGACGGCCTGCTGCCGTTCCTTCGGAGTGCTCGGCTGGCTCGCCGCTTCTCCCGAGCGCTGCGGCACGAAGACCCAAAGCAGGCCGTACGCCAGCAGCCCGGCTCCGCCGAACGCGGCGAGCACGGCGAACGTGGCCCGCACCCAGACGACCCGCACGCCGAGATGATCGGCGAGACCGGCGGACACACCGGCGACCGCGCGCCCGGACCGGTGCCGGTAAAGCTTCGGCGGCCCGTCGTGCTCGACCAGCTCACCCGGCTGCGCGGGCACGGGAACCGGCCGCGTTACGGGTGTGACGGCCCCTTCCCGGGCCTTTTCCTGCACGTCGTTCATGGTTCCTACATGGTCACACGCCCGCAAGCCCTGGCCATCAGGGAAAGACCCTGAACGTCAATCTCAGGGACCATCCCCGATGTGGGTTCGGCCCGCGTACCGGATATTCGATGCCATGAGTGGCGCAGCAGACCCGCCCCGGTCGCACGGACTGGGTGGTTTCGAGGAGACTCTCAAGGATTTCTGGCTCACCAGGCCACGACGTCCCCTGCGCGGCCGCAAGGTCGCCGGGGTCGCCGCGGCCATCGGGAACCGGTACGGCATCGACCCGGTGATCGTGCGGGTCGCGTTCGTCGCGGCCACGGTGTTCGGCGGCGTCGGGCTTTCGCTGTACGTACTGGGGTGGCTGTTCTTCCCCGCGGAGGGCGACCAGGTCTCCGCGATCGAGGCGTTGTTCGGCAAGGGCCGCAGCTCCATGACGAAGGGATTCACGATCATCCTCGCGATCGCCTTCTTCCCGTTGAGCAGCTGGGCCTTCGCCGGCGGCTGGTTCGACGGCGGCGGCGTCATCGGGCTCGCGCTGCTGGTCACGGCGCTCTACCTGCTGCACCGCGGACGCGGGCAGTTCAACCGACCGGAAGTACCGGAGACGACCATGTACTCGATGTCGACCCCGGCGTCGACCGCCGCGGAACAGCCGGGCTGGGATCCGCTCGCCGCGCCGCCGCTGGCCTGGGACCTGCCCTCCGACGAACCGCCGCCCCCACCGGCTCCGCCCGCTCCGCGACGTCCGGCGCGTGTGCCCCGGCGCAGGTCGAAGATCGGGCTCGTCACCTTCGCCTGTGCGCTGTTGGTGGCCGGCGCGGGTGCGGCGGCCGCGGCGACCGGCGCGGACTGGTTCTCCGCCGGGCACATCATCGGCCTGACGCTGGGCGTGCTCGGGGTCGGCCTGGTGGCCGGCGCGTTCGCCGGTGGCGGGCGTGGCCTGATCGGGCTCGCGATCCCGCTGTGCATCGCGGGCGTGATCGTCACCGCTGTGCCGGTCTCGGACTACAAGGGCGGCTTCGGTGACCTGAACGCGGCGCCCGCGACGATCGCCGAGGTGCAGCCGGAGTACAGCCACACCGCGGGCGACATGCGGCTCGACCTGACGAAGCTGCCCGCGAGCGGCACGGTGACCACGTCGGTGCACAACGGCGCCGGGGACACCAGGATCACCGTCCCCGAGACCGCCGACGTGCGGTTCAGCTGTGACACCTCGGCCGGGACCGTGGACTGCCTCGGCATCACCACGGACGGCGTCGGCAGGCCCGCCGCGACCGGGACGGACCTCGGCACCGACGGCGCCGGCGGGCTGCAGATCAATCTGACCGTCCAGCAGGGCGCCGGGAACGTGGAGGTGCTTCGTGGCTGAGAACCCTTACGCCTACGACGAAACCGAGGAAGAGGCCGTCGAGGAACCGCGCCACCACGGCGTCGACGTGTTCGCCCTGCTGATCGGCGTGATCACGCTGATGGTCTCCGCCTACACGCTGACCGACGAGCACAGCTGGCTCCCGTCGTTCGACCTGCGCTGGCTGCTCGCCGGAGGCGCTGTCCTCGCCGGGGTCCTGATGCTCGCCGCCTCCCTGCGCGGCGGGCGAAGGAATTAAGGGGGTGTCCTCGAAGCCTCAGCCGCGCTCTTGGCGCCCAGGCGGCCCCTGGCGGGCACCGGTGATTCACCCAAGTACAACCCGGTACGAGGGCGCACCCCCGGCACCGCCAGGAACCACCTGGATCACCAAGCCCATCGACCAGGCTCCGAGGACACCCCCTAACGAATGATGCCGACCACGGTGAGCGCGAGTCCCGCGAAGAAGGCGACGAGTACGCCGACCGAGAGGAACTTGTGCCGCCGGGTCCGGTCGGCCCGCAGCTGATCCTCGCTCTTCGCCGCGATGATGAACGGCCCCTTCTCCTGGGGCTTCGCGATCACCAGCGGGCCGATGATGTCGTGCACCTCGCCGAGTACGTACAGCCGGGTGCCGGGCCGGATGACCCACTCCTTGTACTCGTACCCGATGGTCGAATTCCGGTTCCCCGCAAGGAAACCCGGGATGCGCACGCCGAACAGCTCGAAGCCCTGGTCGCCGCCGCGGTACGGCTCGAACCGGTCGACGGTCTGCTCGACCCCCTCCGGTTTGGTGCCGGCGGGGGCGACGCCGATCGTGCGGTTCGCCTCGTCGATCAGCGCGTATCCCTCGCCCGAGGTGTGGTCCGCGACCTGCTCGGTGCGCTTCGAGCGATACCGCCTGCCGTCGCGGTACTCGACGTGCTCGTACTGCCGCTCGACCCGGTAGCGGTACCAGACGCACGGGGTCTTGCTGATCTCGGACGTGAGCAGGCCCTCCGGCCGCTGGTACGCCGCGCCGACCACCTCGGCGGTCTTGCGGAACCCGCCGCGGGCGCCCAGCTCATCGGAGATCCGCCGCAGCTCCTCCAGCTCCGGGATGGTCAGGGTTTCGGTGCCGATCATCGCGTGCAGCTCGCTCTTCGTGCGCTGCATGAAATAGAACCCGGCGACCGCCGCCACGATCAGAAAGATCCCGACGCCCCACATGCGCTACCCCCAGTTCCGGCTCATTCCCATTCGATGGTGCCGGGCGGCTTGCTGGTCACGTCCAGCACCACCCGGTTGACCTCGGCCACCTCGTTGGTGATCCGGGTCGAGATGCGTTCGAGCACGTCGTACGGTAGCCGGGTCCAGTCGGCCGTCATGGCGTCTTCGCTGGAAACGGGCCGCAGCACCACGGGATGCCCGTACGTGCGGCCGTCGCCCTGCACGCCGACGCTGCGCACATCGGCCAGCAGCACCACCGGGCACTGCCAGATGTCGTTGTCCAGCCCCGCCGAAGTCAGCTCCTCCCGGGCGATCGCGTCGGCCGCGCGCAGGATCTCGAGGCGTTCCGCGGTGACCTCGCCGATGATGCGGATGCCGAGGCCGGGGCCGGGGAACGGCTGCCGGTGCACGATCGTCTCGGGCAGGCCCAGCTCCAGGCCCACCCGGCGCACCTCGTCCTTGAACAGCAGGCGCAGCGGCTCGACGAGCTCGAACTGCAGGTCTTCGGGGAGGCCGCCGACGTTGTGGTGGCTCTTGATGTTCGCCGCGCTGGCGCCGCCGCCGGACTCCACGACGTCCGGGTACAGCGTGCCCTGCACGAGGAAGCTGTAGTCGCCCTCGGCCTTGAGGTCGCGCTCGGCCTGCTCGAAGACACGGATGAACTCGCGGCCGATGATCTTGCGCTTCTGCTCCGGGTCACTGACCCCGGCGAGCGCGGTGAGGAAGCGCTCGCGGGCGTCCACCGTGACCAGGTTGACCCCTGTCGCGGCGACGAAGTCCCGCTCCACCTGAGCACGCTCACCGGAGCGCAACAGGCCGTGGTCGACGAAGACGCAGGTGAGCCGCTCACCGATCGCGCGCTGCACGAGGGCGGCGGCGACGGCGGAGTCGACCCCGCCGGACAGGCCGCAGATGGCGCGGCCGTCCTCGCCGATCTGCTCGCGGATCTTCGCGATCTGTTCGTCCACAATGGACGCCGTGGTCCAGTCTGGGCGGATGCCCGCGATGTCGCGCAGGAAGCGGCGCAGCACTTCCTGCCCGTGCGGCGAGTGCAGCACCTCGGGGTGGTACTGGACGCCGGCGTAGCGCTCTTCGGGGTTCTCATACGCCGCAACGGGAGTGCGCTCGGAAGACGCCGTGACCGCCGCGCCAGGAGGCGCCTTCGTGACCGTGTCGCCGTGGCTCATCCACACCTGGTGCCGCGCGGGCAGCTCGCGGTGCAGCACCCCGCCGTCACCGTCGAGGGTGACCTCCGTGCGCCCGTACTCGCGGGAGCCGGTGGCCTCGACCGTGCCGCCGAGCGCCAGCGCGTGCAGCTGGAAGCCGTAGCAGATGCCGAAGATCGGGACGCCCGCCTTGACCAGCTCGGGATCCATGCCGGGCGCGCCCTCGCTGTACGCGCTCGCGGGGCCGCCGGAAAGGATGATGGCGGCCGGGTTCTTGGCCAGGATCTCCTCGACCGAGGCGGTGTGCGGGACGACTTCCGAGTACACCTGGGCTTCCCGCACCCGGCGGGCGATCAGCTGCGCGTACTGCGCCCCGAAGTCCACCACGATGACCGGGCCGTTCGGACTGGGCACCCGTACCTCCTACGCGACTGGCTGCCACCCCATCTTCCCAGGTGAGCTCTGCCACCCCGCCCCCGGGATGGGTGCGTACGTCTCGCCTGCTCGCCTTCTCGGGTGTTGTCCCGGCCGGAGTGAGGTGAACCCGGCGCGCCTTGGCAAAGCATCCGCGCGCGTGCGCCCTACCGTGTGCGTATGGACACCATCACCCCGGAACCCCGGCCAGCGTGGATCGCCGGCAGGCCGGAGCAGGGCGCGGACACGCTGCTGGTCACCCATCCCTTCGACGGCAGCGAAGTCGCCACCGTCGCGGTGCCAGGGCCGGAGCAGGTCGAACGGGCTGTCGCCGCCGCGGTGGCGGTGGCGCCGGAGTTCCGCCGCTCCCCCGCGCACGTCCGCGCCGCGGCACTGGAGCACGTCTCCCGCGGGCTGGCGGAGCGGGCCGAAGAGCTGGCCGAGGTGATCACGGCGGAGAACGGCAAGCCGTTCAAATGGGCGGAAGCCGAGGTGCGGCGCGCGATTTCGGTGTTCCGGATCGCGGCGGAGGAAGCCCGGCGGTTCACCGGGGACCTGCAGCGGCTGGACACCGACGCGGGCGGCGAGGGCAGGCTCGCGATGGTTCGCCGCGTGCCGCGCGGGCCGGTGCTGGGCATCGCGCCGTTCAACTTCCCGCTGAACCTGGTGGCGCACAAGGTCGCCCCGTCGCTGGCGGTGGGCGCGCCGATCATCGTCAAACCAGCGCCGCGCACCCCGCTGTCCGCGCTGATCCTGGGCGAGCTGCTCGCGGAGACGGAACTGCCGGAGGGTGCGTTTTCCGTGCTGCCACTGGGAAACACGGAGACGAGCGAGCTGGTCACCGACCCGAGGCTGCCGGTGGTCTCGTTCACCGGCTCCGGCCCGGTCGGCTGGTCGCTGGCCGAAGCCGCGCCGCGCAAGCACGTGGTGCTCGAACTGGGCGGCAACGCCGCGGCCGTCGTCCTCGGTGACTGGCCGGACCTGCCGGGCGCGGCGGCCCGGATCGCGACCTTCGGGAACTACCAGGCTGGTCAGTCGTGCATCGCGGTGCAGCGGGTGATCGTCGAGCGCTCGGTGGCCGACGAGTTCGTGCCGGCGCTACTGGACGCCGTGCGGGCGCAGCGCACCGGCGACCCGTACGACACGACCGTCGACGTCGGCCCGGTGGTGGACGAGGCGGCCGCGGAGCGCATCGTTTCGTGGATCGACGAAGCCACCGCCGACGGCGCGAAAGTGCTCACCGGCGGCAAGCGCGACGGCGCGAGCGTGGAGCCGACGCTACTCAGCGACGTGCCCGAGGACGCGAAGGCGTGGGCCGACGAGATCTTCGGGCCCGTGCTCGCAGTGTCCGTTGTGGACGATGCCGACGCGGCGTTCGCGGCGGTCAACGCGTCCGCTTTCGGTTTGCAGGCCGGGGTTTTCACCCGTGACGTGCGGCTGGCCTTCCGTGCTTCCACGGAACTCGAGGTGGGCGGCGTGATCGTCGGCGACGTGCCTTCGTACCGCGCGGACCAGATGCCCTACGGCGGCGTGAAGGGCTCCGGCTCCGGGCGCGAAGGCGTGCTCGCCGCGATGAACGACCTGACCGAGGAGAAGGTCACGGTATTCACCGGGATCGAGCTCTAGCTCACCCCTTCCGGCGCCGCGTCCCCGCCGCCTTCTTGGGCACCACGGGCAGCCGCAGGGCGGCGGGGGCCTTGGCCGGCACGGCCGGATTCCGCGGCGCCACCGGGTCGAGACGCCGGTACGACGCGGACTGCGCCGGCCGCGGATCCGGCTCACCCTTGTTGGGCCAGAAGGAAAACGCCCGCTCGGCCTGCGCGGTGATCGTCAGCGACGGGTTCACGCCGAGGTTCGCCGTCACGGCCGTTCCATCCACAATGGACAGATTCGGGTAGTTGAACACGCGGTGGTACGGGTCGATCACGCCCTGCCCGGCGTCCGTGCCGATCGGGGCGCCACCGATGAAGTGTGCGGTGAGCGGGATGTTGAAGATCTCGCCCCAGGTCCCGCCCGCGACGCCGCCGATGTGCTCGGCGGTGCGCAGGTTCGCCTCGTGCCCGGCGGGGATGAAGGTCGGGTTCGGCTCGCCGTGCCCCTGCTTCGAGGTGTACTTGCGCCGCCCGAACAGGCCCCGCTTCAGGTACGTGGTGATCGAGTTGTCCAGGCTCTGCATCACCAGCAGGATCACCGTGCGCTCGCTCCACCTGTAGCCGTTGAGCAGCTTCAGCGACTGGACGGGCTTCTTCGCCAGCGTCGAGAGCATCTGCCGCCAGCGCGGCGTCGGCAGCGAGCCGTCGGTGGCGAGCGTCTGCAGCAGGCTCATCGCGTTGCTTCCCTTGCCGTAGCGCACGGGTTCGATGTGCGTGCTTTCGTCGGGGTGGATGGACGACGTGATCGCGACGCCGCGGCTGTAGTCGTGCTCCGGATCGGCCTTGAGCCGCCCGGCGCCGATGATCGCCTCGGAGTTGGTGCGGGTCAGCTCCCCGAAACGCGGCGAGAGGTCCGGCAGCACACCGTTGTCCCGCATGCGGTGCAGCAACTGCTGAGTACCCCAGGTGCCCGCCGCCAGCACGACCTGGCCCGCGGTCAGCGAATGCCGGAACCGCCGGGACTTCGTGCCGGTCTTGTGGATGTCCACGACGAACGAGCCGTCGCCGCGCGGCCGCACGGCGTCCACAGTGGTCAGTGGGATGACCTTCGCCCCGCCCTGCTCCGCGAGGTACAGGTAGTTCTTGACCAGCGTGTTCTTCGCGCCGACGCGGCAGCCGGTCATGCAGGAGCCACACTCCGTGCACCCGGTGCGCTCCGGGCCCGCGCCACCGAAGAACGGGTCCGCCACCCGCTCCCCCGCCTCGCCGAAGTACACGCCCACCGGGGTCGGGTGGTACGAGTCGGCCACCCCGAGATCGGCGGCCACCTCCTGCATCACCTCGTCGGACGGGGTGACCGTCGGGTTCGTGACCACGCCCAGCATCCGGCTCGCCTGGTCGTAGTGCGGCGCCAGCTCCGACTCCCAGTCGGTGATGTGCGCCCACTGCCGGTCGGCGTAGAAGGGCTTGAGCGGCCGGTACAACGTGTTCGCGTAGACCAGTGAGCCGCCGCCCACCCCGGCGCCGGCGAGCACCATGACGTCCTTGAGCAGATGCACGCGCTGGATGCCGAAACAGCCCAGCGCCGGCGCCCACAGGTAGCGCTTGAGGTCCCAGGACGTCTTGGCGAACTCGTCGTCCGCGAACCGGCGGCCCGCCTCCACGACGGCCACCCGGTAGCCCTTTTCCGTCAGCCGGAGGGCCGCGACGCTGCCGCCGAAGCCCGAACCGACCACGATCACGTCATAGTCAGCTGCACTGCTGTTACTCGCGGTCACACGTAAAAGGGTAACGCCGCGGGGAACTTCTGACCAGGAGTAAGTTACTGGCGAGTTGGAGACCTCAGCCGCGGACGGTCAGCCCCACCCGCTGGAACTCCTTGAGATCCGAGTACCCCGTCTTCGCCATCGCCCGGCGCAGCCCGCCGAACAGGTTCACCGCGCCCTCGGCATCCGAGGACGGGCCGTAGAGCAGGGTCTTCAGGCCGACCTCGAGATCCGGGCCCGCGGCCACCCGCGAACGCGGCAGCGACGGGTGCGCGGCCGCGGCCGTCCAGTACAGCCCGTGCCCCGGCGCCTCGGTGGCCGCCGCCAGCGGGGCACCGAGCATCACCGAGTCGGCCCCGCACGCGATGGCCTTCGCGATGTCGCCGGACGTGGTCATGCCGCCGTCGGCGAGGACGTGCACGTACCGGCCGCCGGTCTCGTCGAGGTAGTCCCGGCGCGCCGCGGCGGCGTCGATGATCGCGGTGGCCATCGGCACGCCGATGCCCAGCACCCTGTCCGTGCTCGTGATGCCCGGCGTGTACCCATGCCCGACGATCACACCGGCGGCGCCGGTGCGCATCAGGTGCATCGCGGTGCGGTAGTCGGCCACACCGCCGGCGATCACCGGCACGTCGAGACCACCGATGAACTCCTTGAGGTCCAAGGAATCCGCGTCACCGGAGACGTGCTCCGCGGAGATGATCGTGCCCTGCACGACCAGGATCTCCACCCCGGCGGCGATCAGGTGCGGGGTCAGCTCGGCGGCACGCTGCGGGCTCACCCGAGCGGCCACCGTGACCCCGGCCTCGCGCACCGTGCGGATCACTTCGGCCAGCAGCTCCGGCTGCACCGGCGCCGAGTGCAGCTCCTGCAGCAGGCGGACCAGCGCGGTGGAGTCCTCGTCCTTCACCGCGTCCAGCAGCCGCCGCATCGCATCGTCCACATTGGAGTGCCGCGCCCACAGGCCCTCGGCGTTCAGCACGCCGAGGCCGCCCAGCTTGCCGATCTCCACCGCCGTACCCGGGGAGACGATCGCGTCCGTCGGGTGCGTGACCAGCGGGAGGTCGAAGCGGTAGGCGTCGATCTGCCACGCGGTGGACACCACCGCGGACGAACGCGTCCGGCGCGAGGGGACGATCTCCACGTCCCCGAGGTCGTACGCGCGCCGCGCGGTACGCCCCATGCCGATTTCGACAAGATCCCGCACGTGCGGATCCCCTCTCGTTGCTGGAGCCGCTGCTCAGCGGCTGGTGTAGTTCGGGGCCTCGACGGTCATCGTGACGTCGTGCGGGTGGCTCTCCTTGAGCCCGGCCGCGGTGATCCGCACGAGCTGCGCCTGCTGCAGCTCCTGGATCGTCTCCGCGCCCGCGTACCCCATGCCCGAACGCAGCCCGCCGACGAGCTGGTGCACGACGTTGATCAGCGGCCCCCGGAACGGGATCCGGCCCTCGATGCCCTCCGGGACCAGCTTGTCCTCGGAGAGCACGTCGTCCTGCGCGTAGCGGTCCTTCGAGTAGGACTTCTTCCCGTCGCGGGACTGCATCGCGCCCAGCGAGCCCATCCCGCGGTAGGTCTTGAACTGCTTGCCGTTGACCAGGATCAGGTCACCCGGCGACTCGGCGGTGCCGGCCAGCAGGCTGCCCAGCATCACCGCGGACGCGCCGGCCGTGATGGCCTTCGCGATGTCGCCCGAGTACTGGATGCCGCCGTCCCCGATCACCGGCACACCGGCGGGGCGGCAGGCCTTGTCGGCCTCGAAGATCGCGGAGATCTGCGGGACGCCGACCCCGGCCACGATCCGGGTGGTGCAGATCGAGCCCGGCCCGACGCCGACCTTCACGCCGTCCGCGCCCGCGTCCACCAGCGCCTGCGCGCCGGCCCGGGTGGCCACGTTCCCGCCGACCACGTCCACGGTCTCGCCGAACTCCTTCTTCAGGGTGGCCACCATGTCCACGACCGCGCGCGAGTGCCCGTGCGCCGTGTCGACCATCAGCACATCGACGCCCGCGTCGGCGAGCGCCATCGCGCGCTGGTGGCCCGTGGCGCCGACGCCCACCGCGGCCCCGACCAGGAGCCTGCCGTCGGTGTCCTTCGTCGCGTTCGGGTACTGCTCGGTCTTCACGAAGTCCTTGACCGTGATCAGCCCGCGCAGCTTGTCCGCGCCGTCGACGATCGGCAGCTTCTCGATCTTGTGGCGGCGCAGCAGCCCGAGCGCCGCCTCCGCGGTGACCCCGACCTGCGCGGTGATCAACGGCTGGCGGGTCATCACTTCGCTGACCGGGCGGCTGTAGTCCACCTCGAACCGCATGTCGCGGTTGGTGATGATGCCGACCAGCGTGCCGGCCGCGTCGGTCACCGGGACACCGGAGATCCGGAACCTGGCGCACAGCGCGTCGACCTCGGCCAGTGTGTCCTCCGGGGAACAGGTGACCGGGTCGGTCACCATGCCCGCCTCGGACCGCTTCACGACCTCGACCGCGGCGGCCTGCTCCTCGACCGGCAGGTTGCGGTGCAACACACCCATGCCACCGTGGCGGGCCATCGCGATGGCCATCCTGGCCTCGGTGACCGTGTCCATCGCCGCCGAGAGCAGCGGCACACGCAGCGTCACGTTGCGGGAGAGCCGGGTGCTGGTGTCGACCGCGCTGGGCACCACATCCGACTCGGCGGGCAGCAGCAGCACGTCGTCGAAGGTCAGGCCCAGCATCGCGAACTTGTCTTCGGGGGCGAACTCGCTCGTCATAGCTGGTTACAGACCTTCCTCGGCAATTCGGAGAACTCTCTCCCGATGGTATCTGGACAGGGCCCCACCTCCGCCCGGTACCGTGCAGCCCGTGCCGCACGACGTGTTGCCCCCGGACCCGTTCGCCGATGATCCCGACGATCCGGCCAAAAACCTGGCCGAACCCGGCGATGACCTGGACGAACCGATCGATGCGCAGGCGCGCACCGAGTTGCTCGCCGACCTCTCCGACCTAGCCGTGTACCAGGCCCTCCTGGAACCGCGCGGGGTGCGGGGCATCGTCGTGGACTGCGGTGAGTGTGACCAGCCGCACTACCACGACTGGCATCTGCTGCGCGCGAGCCTCGAACAGCTGCTCGCCGACGGCAGGATGCGGCCGCACGAGCCCGCGTTCGATCCGGACCCGGCGGACTACGTGAGCTGGGATTACTGCCGCGGCTACGCCGACGGCGTGACCGCGAACGAAAGCGCTTACTGAGCTCTTCCCCACAGCAAGAAGGCCCGGCCGGATTCCCCGGCCGGGCCTTTCCCGTGAGTTCAGTTACCCGTCGCCGCGGGCTGGGCGCCGGCCCCGCCGTCGGTCGAGTTGCTGTCGTAGCGGATGGAGTTCCCGGTGCTGCCGGTGCCTTCGCCGGACGCCGACGAGCTGCTCTCCGTGGATGGCGGCGGCAGCATCGGCGTGGAGCTGGTGCTCTCCGAGGTCGGCGGCGGCGAAGTTGTGGGCGAAGTGGTCGGCGTCGGCGTGGTGGTGACGACCTGCGTGCTCGACGACGGCGGCGGAGCCACCGTGGACGGCGAGGTCGGCGTGGACGGCTCGGTGGTCTGCCCCGGCCGCTGCAACATCTGGCTCAGCTGCTGGTGTTCCTGCATCAGCTGGGCGAGGTTGTCCTCCGCGGAGACCTGACTCAGCTTCGCGGCCGCTTCGGCCAGTGCCTGCTGCGCCTCGGCGATCTTGCCCTGTGACAGCGCGATGCTCGCCTGCTGCAGGTCGCTTCGCGCCGCGGAGGCGGCCTCGACCGAGCGGGCGTGATCGGCGTACAGGACCTTCGTCAGACCCCAGAGCGCGTCACCGGGCTGAGCGTCGCGCGCGGCGATGCTGGTGCCGGTGAAGGCGATGGCCAGCACCGCGGCAGCCGCCGCGACGGGCCAGAGCAGCCTGCGGTTGCGGGCGCGCTGCCCGTGCTTGCGCGCGAGCGCCGCCGTCTTGATCGTGGTGACGGCCGTGTCGGTGTCGACCAGCTCGGCCAGCGGCTCACTGTCGATGTCGCGCCGCCACGCGAGCAGCAGCGCGTTCAGCTCCTGGTCACCGAGGCCGTCGGCCACCTGGGGATCGGAGCCGCCCAGCGCGTCGAGCAGCGCGTCATCCGCGTGCACGGCGGAAAGGTCCGCCTCGAACGCGACCTGTGACGAGCTCATCGTGTCGTCGAAACCGAGCTGCTCGAGCTCACGTCTGACCTCATCCCGGCTGTCGCGGTCGGTCACTCAGGCCACCTCCTCGGACGCCAGCGCCTTGCGGAGCCGCGCAAGAGCCCGGTGCTGAGCGACCCGGACGGCACCGGGCGTGGACCCGACCGCGTCCGCGGTCTCTTCAGCGGAAAGCCCCACGACCACTCGCAGCACCACTATTTCGCGTTGTTTGTCCGGCAGAACCCGCAGCAGCTGGGACATCCGCTCGTTCAGCTCCCCCTGCAGCGCGCGCTGCTCGGGACCGACATCCCCCTCGATCTCGTCGGGGATCTCGGCCACCGGTTCGGCGCGGTTTCGGGCGGCGGCACGATGCGCGTCGGCCACCTTGTGCTGAGCGATGCCGTAGACGAAGGCCAGGAACGGGCGCCCTTGGTCACGGTACGAAGGCAATGCCGTGAGCACCGCGAGACACACCTCCTGAGCCACGTCGTCTGCCGAAGCGAACGAACGCTCCTGTCTGCCAACCCTGGCGCGGCAGTACCGCACCACTAGAGGACGGATCGCGGCAAGCAGCCGCTCCACCGCCTGAGGATCTCCCTCGACGGCGGCGGCGACTGACTCGTCCAGTCCGTCCCCCACATTGGCCATCGCAGACAACAGTCCCAGTGTTACGTGTAGGCGTACAAAATGGCGGCACGCGGCATCAGGGTCCCTCGCACCGGTGATGCCCACCGTACCGCCCGGCGTCCACGTGGCTCGTGCACGGTCGCCCTCGGCGCGCCCCACTGCAAGGTCCGGCAGCGGGGTGCGCCGTCAGGTGTTCAAGAATTCAACGACTCGCGGGAAGCTTACGCTCCGGAGCGGGCTCAGGAAACCAGGCCGCGCCGGAAACCGTGCGCCACGGCCTGCGCGCGGTCGCGCACGCCGAGCTTGCGGAACAAGCGGCGGGCGTGGGTCTTCACGGTGTCCTCGGACAGGTAGAGCTCACGCCCGATCTGACCGTTGCTCTTGCCCTGGCTCATGCCGCGCAACACCTGCAGTTCCCGCTCGGTGAGCTGGACTCCCGGGTCGGCGGGCTGCCGGGGCGCCGGCACCGAGGTGCTGGCCAGCGTGTGCGCGAGTGCGGCCACGAGTTCGGGCCGGGAGGCGTCCCAGCGCAGGTAACCGCGAGCGCCACCGGCGATCGCGGCGGCGATGCTGCTGGCATCGTCGGGCGCGCCGAAGACGATCACGTTGGCCTGGGGATTGGCGGACACCAGCCGCCGAGTCGCCTCCACCCCGGCCGGCATCGCGCGCTGGGTGCCGACGAGGACCACGTCCACCGGCTGCCGCGAATACCTGGCCAGCAACTCGTCACCGTGCGCTACGCAGTCGATGCGACTGACGCCGGGGACGGCAGACATCACGCGGGTGAGCCCTTCGCGGACACTGCGTCGGTCGTCGCAGATCAAGACCGTAGTCACGGGGTTTCCTTCCTGCAGCCGGGTGACCTTCCATATCCCCTATCGGACGCTTTAGGCCGCGACTTGACACGATCCGGTGGCTTTTTTTGGAAGATCTTCGCCCGGATGTCGGTATGCGTGGCCCGACCGCTGCAACGGGGCTCATTCCGGGACCCAAGGCGAGTCACGCGCCAGCCGCCTCCCATCCGGATCGGATCGTCGTAACACAGCGTGCAACACCTCGTCGACCCTGGATCGATACCGACCGCACGCTGGTCGGAATTCGGCGGCGAGCAGTCCCGCAGGCCAACTCAGGGAGCGTAATTCGAACTCATCGGTAACGCCTAACGCTTCTTCAACAAGAGGGCAGGCCCTGTCCCGGTCACCGGTGGCCCCGAGCGCGGCGGCGAGCACCAGCTGCGACTTGACCACGTGCCGGCGGGCGCCGGCTTCGGTGGCCAGCTTCAACGCCCGTTCCGCCGGCTCCAGCGCGGCCTCGGCGTTGCCGCTCGCCAGCTCCGTCTCGGCCGTGACCCAGCCCAGCCGGACCCGGGAACGCCAGCACTCCGGCTCGGCCCGCGCCAGCAGGCGGCGGGAGACGGACAGCCGTCCGACGCCGAGGTTGTCCGCCGCCAGGCCGAGCAACGCGTCGGTTCGGGCACCGGCGGCGTCGAGCCCGTCCCTGTCCTCACCGCCACGGAGATCGACGACGAGCTTGAGCGCGGCGGCATCCGGGCCGAACGCGGCGGCATGCCCGCCGAGCTGCCTGCGATGGGAGGCGAAAGTGCTCAACGCGAGCGACGCGACAACGGGGTCGGCTCCACGGCCAAGCTCATGGAGAACTGTTGCGGCAGCCGCGTAACAGCCGCGGGCGCCGAGCACGATCGCGGCGATCAGCCTCGACCGCGGCGGGCCCGTCACAGCTACGGAAAGCGCTTCCAGACCGAGCGCGGGGAGGTCTCCGAAGGCCACTCGCCGCAGCTCGTCTTCTGGCACCCGGCCAGCCTACTTGCCCAGTAGGACATGTTCGACGCGCTCGACGGCCGCGCGGAGATCGGCGAGATGCTCGACCTGATCCGGCAGCGCGTCCGGCGACCAGCCCGGCCCCCACGCGAACACCCGGCAGCGTTGGCGACCACGGGAAACCCGTGGCAGCAACCGCACATCCGCGGCGGTCAGCTGTTCCGCGCGCAGCACCACGGCCGAAGGCACGCTTCGCCGCACGGCGACCGCGAGCACTTCGCCGGAAGGCGGATTGCCGAAGACCTGCGTACTGATCCCGCGTTCGGACAGGCAGGCCGCGAGCGCGTAGACCGGCAGGTTCTCGCGCTCGTCGGGGACGACGCTGAGCAGCACCGGGCGTTGGTTGCGCGGGTTGTCGAGCACCGGCGTGGCCCGCACGAGCGCACCGAGCACGCATTCGGAAAGCAGGTACTCGGCCTCGGGCCCAGCGGGGGTTCCGTCCCAGCTGGTGCCGAGCGCGGACAGCACGGGGTCGATCACGTTCTCCCACGCCGTGAGCGCGCCGGCTTCGGCGAGCAGCTCGGCGAGCGCGCGCTGCACGGCGGCGCCGTCCATCGCCGTGGCCGCCATCCGCAGGCGCCGCGCCACGGACCTGTCCGGGACCTCGGCCCGCTCCGCTTCCGGAGGCTCGGCCAGCTCGTCGGAGACCTCGGCGATCGACGCTGTCAACGCGTAGCGTGCGGCTTCAGCTGTCGACGCACCACGCAGCAGGGCGCGCTGCATGAGCTCGAGCCTGTTGATGTCGGTGGCGCCGTAGCGGCGGTGCTTGCCGCCGGTGTGCTTGCTCGGGCCGAGCCCGTAGCGGCGGTCCCAGGTGCGCAGGGTCGAAGGGGCGACACCGAGCCGCCGGGCCACGGCGGCTACCGGCATGGTCGGCTCGGCCTGTCGGGCACACCCACGGCGATCCATTCGCCCCAATATTCCGGCGGCATGGCTACCCAGCAACCTGAATGTTATGCACCGCGACCTGCGAAACCGGACGGCCTCACGCTTGCGGGGGACACCTAACGGCTGAATCCGATTGATTCCCTTGAACAACTATTGGCGCGCTTCTAACGTTACCGCCGTTGCACCAAATGGAGTAGTCGAGCGCAACAGCAGGGGTCACAGACCGAAAAACGGAGGCGGTCACGATGGCAGACACGCGCAGGCTTCCAGGCCCGAATGCAGACATCTGGGACTGGCAGCTGGAGGGGTCCTGCCGAGGGATGGACAGCGCGGCTTTCTTCCATCCCGACGGGGAGCGCGGACCGGCCAGGGCACGTCGGGAGGCCCGGGCCAAAGCGATTTGCCTGGCCTGCCCGGTGCTGCGGATGTGCCGCGAGCACGCGCTGGCCGTGCACGAGCCCTACGGGATCTGGGGCGGGCTTTCCGAGTCCGAACGGGAGAGCATCATCAAAACCGGCAAACGCCAGATGAGTCTCACCGGCCAGTGAGGGGGAAGAAAATGGGGCGGCATCTCCTCAGGGAGCGGCCGCCCCTTTTTCTTGCGTGAACCGTGGCCAGGCGGCCATCGCGGCGTCCACCACCGTTCGAAGATCCACTTCTCGCGCGCCGTCCAGTGCCTGAATCGCCAGACCGTGCAAGACAGTGCCGAAAAACCGGACCATAGCGTCGAGATCGGTGTTTTCCGGGATATCTCCGTCGGCGACACCCTGTGCGAGACGCACCCGCAGCGCATCGAGGTGCGCGCGCCGTTTTTGCGCCAGGAATTCCCGGATCGGCGTGTTCCGCGCCGTGCAATTCAGCCCGGAGAGCACCACCATGCAGCCCGGCGGATGGGCTTGGTCGGCGAAGGTCCGTGAGCGTTCGAGCAGCCACTCCTCGACGGCTTCGCGCGCCGTCTCTCGTCCGGCGCACCGGACCTCGAAGCGCTCTCCGTAGCGTTCGACGGCTTCCCGGAACAACGCCTCTTTGCTGCCGAAGGCCGCGTACAGGCTCGGCGAGTTGATGTCCATGGCCGCGGTCAGGTCGCTCATAGAAACGCCCTCGTAGCCGCGCTCCCAGAAGACCAGCATGGCCTTCTCGAGCGCGGCGTCACGGTCGAAGGTGCGGGGACGGCCTCGGGGCATGCGGCCATTCTATGTCGATCGCTACAAAAAGCTTGACCGCGGTGCCCGGCAGCTCTAATTTCTGTGCCGATCGATACAGAATCTTGGGAGGTTACTCGTGGCGGTACTCGAGGGGAAGACGGCGCTGGTCACCGGGGCCAGCAGGGGCATCGGCGCGGCCATCGCGGTGCGGCTGGCGGCCGAGGGCGCGAACGTCGCGATCACCTACGAGAGGTCACGCGACCGCGCGGAAGAGGTGGTCGCGGAGATCGAGGGGCTCGGCCGCAAGGCGATCGCGATCCAGGCCGATTCGGCGGACGCCGACGCCGTCACCGGCGCCGTGGACCGCACCGCGGAAACGCTGGGCGGGCTGGACATCCTGGTGAACAACGCCGGGATCTTCCCGAAGGCGCCGATCGGCGAACTCGCGCTCGCGGACCTCGACCGGGCGCTGGCGGTGAACGTGCGCGCGCCCTTCGTCGCGGCCATGGCGGCGACCAAGTACCTGCCCGAAGGCGGCCGGGTCATCACGATCGGCAGCACGCTGGCGGACCGGCTCGTGCCTTCCGGGTTCAGCGTCTACTCGGCGACGAAGTCCGCGCTTTCCGGGTTCACCAAGGGAATCGCGCGCGATCTCGGGCCGCGCGGGATCACCGCGGTGCTGATCCATCCCGGGCCGACCGACACCGACATGAACCCGGCCGACGGGCCGCGCGCCAGGACGACGCTCGCCACCAGCGCGGTCGGCAGGCATGCGGCCCCCGCTGACATCGCGGCCACCGTCGCACACGTGGCCGGGCCCGCCGGCACGTTCATCACCGGTTCGGCGATCACCGTGGACGGCGGCGTGAACGCCTGAAAGTGTTGGCGCGCAAGGAAAGGGCGGCACCCCCGAGGGGATGCCGCCCTTTCCTCTTGCGATGGATCAGTGCGCGTGGCCGTGACCGTGGCCGTGCGCCTCCTCGTCCTCGTCGGCGGGCTTCTCGACCACGGAGCTCTCCGTGGTGAGCACGAGCCGGGCGATGGACGCCGCGTTGGCGACCGCGGAGCGGGTGACCTTGACCGGGTCGACGATGCCGGCCGCGAGCAGGTCGGTGATCTCGCCGGTGGCCGCGTTCAGGCCGTGGCCCCAGCCCTGCTCCTGCACCTTGGACACGGTGACCGCGCCCTCGAGGCCGGCGTTGCTGGCGATCCAGTACAGCGGCGCGGTGAGCGCGTCACGGACGATCTTCACGCCCGTGGCCTCGTCACCGGTGAGGCCGAGGTCGTCCAGCTCCTTGACCGCGTGCACGAGCGCGGAACCACCGCCGGGCACGATGCCCTCCTCGACGGCCGCCTTGGTGGAAGCCACGGCGTCCTCGATGCGGTGCTTGCGCTCGTTCAGCTCGGTCTCGGTGGCCGCGCCGACCTTGATCACGGCGACGCCGCCGCCGAGCTTCGCCAGCCGCTCCTGCAGCTTCTCGCGGTCCCAGTCGGAGTCGGTGGTGTCGATCTCCTTGCGGATCTGCGCGATGCGAGCGTCGATGTCGGCCTTGGTGCCCTTGCCGTCGACGAGCGTCGTGGCGTCCTTGGTGACCTCGACGCGACGGACCGAGCCCAGCGAGTCGAGCCCGATCTCGGACAGCTTCAGGCCGACCTCCGAGGAGACGACCTCGCCGCCCGTGACGACCGCGAGGTCGTCCAGGAACGCCTTGCGACGGTCACCGAAGAACGGCGCCTTCACGGCGACCGCGGTGATCGTCTTGCGGAGCGCGTTGACCACCAGGGTGGACAGCGCCTCGCCGTCGACGTCCTCGGCGATGATCAGCAGCGGCTTCTTGGCCTCGACGACCTTCTCCAGCACCGGGAGGAGGTCCGCCAGCGCGGAGATCTTCTCCCGGTGGAGCAGCACGTAGGCGTCCTCGAGGATCGCGCGCTGCTCTTCGGGGTTGGTCGCGAAGTGCGCCGACAGGTAGCCCTTGTCGAACTGGATACCCTCGGTGATGTCGAGCTCGGTGGCCAGCGTGGAGGACTCCTCCACGGTGATCACGCCGTCCTCGCCGACCTTCTCCACGGCTTCGCCGAGCAGCTGGCCGATGGTGGCGTCACGAGAGGTGACCGTGCCGACCTGGGCGATGTTCTCGCGCCCCTTGACCGGCGTGGCCTTGCTCTTGAGCACCTCCACGACCTTGTCCGCGGCGGCCTCGATGCCGCGGCCGAGCGCCGTCGGGTTGGCACCGGCGGCCACGTTGCGCAGGCCGACCCGCACCAGGGACTGCGCCAGCACGGTGGCCGTGGTGGTGCCGTCACCGGCGACGTCGTTGGTCTTGGTGGCGACGTTCTTGGCCAGCTGGGCGCCGAGGTTCTCGAACGGGTCGTCCAGCTCGATCTCACGGGCGACGGTGACCCCGTCGAGCGTGATGGTCGGGCCACCGAACTTCTTGTCCAGCACGACGTGCCTGCCGCGCGGGCCGAGGGTGACCTTGACCGCGTCGGCCAGCTTGTTCACCCCGCGCTCGAGCGCCCGGCGGGCGTCCTCGTCGAAGTTGATCTGCTTAGGCATGTGAGTCCTCTCAGACAGCGAAATGCCCCGGCCCCCGGCGAAGCGGGGCCCGGGGCATCAGCGCATACGCCGACGTCAGTTGACGACGGCCAGCACGTCGCGAGCGGACAGGATCAGGTAGTCCTCACCGTTGTACTTGACCTCGGTGCCGCCGTACTTGGAGTAGATCACCACGTCGCCGACGTTGACATCCACGGGAATGCGGTTGCCCTTGTCGTCCACGCGGCCCGGGCCCACGGCCAGAACCTTGCCCTCCTGGGGCTTTTCCTTGGCGGTGTCGGGGATGACGAGACCGGAAGCCGTCGTCTCCTCGGCCTCGCTCGTCTGGACAACGATCTTGTCCTCGAGCGGTTTGATGTTCACGCTCACCGGGTTGACCTCCACGGGTCGTCGAAAGCGTTGGCAGGTGTACTTACAGGTTTTTGGCGCCTTCCACCCCCGCCGTCGCGGGTGCCGGGGCGTGTGCGGTGCCGTGCAATTAGCACTCTAGCCACGCGAGTGCCAACGCCGCAAGGAGGGTCGCTTTTGACCTGCACGAAGGACCTGACCCGGGACTTTGCCGCAGGTGGCGGAGTTGCCCCCGGAGTTGCCCTCGGAGTTGGCCTCGGAGTTGAGCGGCAACCCACCCAACTCCCCAACCCAGCCACGCTGGGAGCTGTGGGTGTCTGCAAAACCCCCTGTTATCCCGGAGCCAGCCCGTCCGGCGAGGACATTCTTTCTCTTTTCCCCTCGGCTTTGCTTGGTCGTTGCGCTGGGGCAGCAACGGACGCGCGGGGGCCGCGCTGTGTGCACCCCTCCGCCGCCCCGATCTCGGAGTGTAAGCAGGCTGGGGATCGGAGCGGCGGAGGGGTGTGGTCGTCGGGACGGCTCGCTTCGCGTTGCCGACCGGCGGTTGAGGGGGTTGGGGC
>NZ_VMNW02000087.1 GCF_007713735.2 Amycolatopsis acidicola
AACCACCCCACCACCCCCGCGCCGCGCGCGAAGGCGAGTCGAGCCGGGTCAGTCGAGGCGTTGTGCGCCGAGGTGCTCCGCGAGTAGCTGGTGCGCGATGGCTTCCGGGTCGTGCGCCTGGGCCGGGGTGGCGGGCGCCGAGTTGTCCTCGGCGTCGGCCAGCATAGACTCTTCGTCCTCCGGCTCGGGCGGCAGCGGGATGTCCGGTTCGGTGGTGGCCACCTGCGGGCGCGCGGGCGGCGACGGTGGGGCCGCCGGCGTCGCCGGGGGCTGGGCTTGCGCGGCAGGGCGCTGGAAGGTGCGCTGCGGCGGCTGCGGAGTCTCCCGCGAGGTGGTGCTGGGCTGCGGGCGCGGGCCCGCCCCGCTAGGGCGGGCGGAACCACCACCGCCTCCGCCGTGCACACAGCGCACCTGCCAGGTGCCACCGAGCACCTCGTGCAGCGCGGCGGCGATGAACTCGGCGTTGCGCGGCTCGGAAAGCCTGCGCGCCAACGGTTCCGCGGTATGCGCGAGCACCACCTGCGAACCCTCGACGCTCTGCACCGTCGCGTTGGTGACCATCGCCTCGGTGCTGCGGCTGGTCTTCCGGATCGCGGCGAGCAGGTCCGGCCAGATCCGGCGGATGGCCGTCGCGTCCACGCCACCGGGCGACGCGGGCGCGGCCTCCTGCACAGGTTCCTCTTGCACCGCAACAGGTTCCGGCGCGGGGGCAGCCGGCTCCGGCGGCTTGGCCTGCTCCGGCGCCGGGCGCTCGGACGCAGGCCGTGACGGCTCGGGCCGCGTGTGCTCCGAGGCGGAGCGCTGCGAAGGCCGTTGGAAACGCTCGGGAGCGCCGCGGGCGGGCGCGGGCGCTTGTGGCGGCGCCTGTCCATCGGCGGCAGGCGCCGCGGCAGCAGGCGGCCCAGCGGCAGCGGGCGCAGCCTCGGCCCGGCGCTCGAGGCGCTCGAGCCGTTGCAGCATCGCGGCTTCGTCCTCCGCGGCCGAAGGCAGCAGCATCCGCGCGCACAACAGCTCGAGCAGCAGCCGCGGCGCGGTGGCACCCCGCATTTCGAGGAGTCCATTGTGGACGATCTCGGCGTAGCGGGTGAGGGTGGCCGGGCCGATTCGTTCGGCCTGGCCTGCCATCCTGGCCAGTTCGTCCTCCGGCGCGGAGACGAGTCCGCGCGCCGCGGCGTCGGCCACCGAGCGCATCAGTACGAGGTCGCGCAACCGGTCGAGCAGGTCGGACGCGAATCGGCGCGGGTCGTGCCCGGCCTCGGCGAGTTTCTCGACAGTGCCGAACACCGCGCCGGAGTCATCTGCGGCGAGCCCGTCGATCATGTCGTTGATCAGGGCGACGTCGGTGACTCCGAGCAGCGCCATCGCGCGCTGGTAGTCCACGCCCTCCGGCCCCGCGCCGGCGAGCAGCTGGTCGAGCACCGACTGGGTGTCACGGGCCGAGCCGCCGCCCGCGCGGATCACCAGCGGGTACACGGCCGGGTCGACGTGGATGCCTTCGGCGGCGACGTTGCGTTCCAGCAGGTCCCGCATCGAGCTGGGCGGGATCAGCCGGAAGGGGTAGTGGTGGGTGCGCGAACGGATCGTCGGCAGCACCTTGTCGGGTTCGGTGGTGGCGAAGATGAAGATCAGGTGTTCTGGCGGCTCTTCGACGATCTTGAGCAGGGCGTTGAAACCCTGCGTGGTGACCATGTGCGCCTCGTCGATGATGAACACCCGATAGCGCGATTCCGCCGGGGCGTAGAAGGCCTTGTCGCGGAGTTCGCGGGCGTCGTCCACGCCACCGTGGCTGGCCGCGTCGAGTTCCGTGACGTCGATGCTGCCGGAGCCCTCGGGTGCGAGCGCTTTGCACGAGTCGCATTTGCCGCAGGGGTCGGGCGTGGGGCCTTCGACGCAGTTGAGGGAGCGCGCCATGATGCGGGCGCTCGACGTCTTGCCGCACCCTCGCGGCCCGGAAAACAGGTACGCGTGGTTGATGCGGCCGGAGGACAGGGCGGTGCGCAGGGGTTCGGTGACGTGCTCCTGCCCGACCACCTCGGCGAAGGTCGCCGGCCGGTACTTGCGGTAAAGAGCCAAAGCCACGCCGCGAGACTACCGACCATCCCCGACACCGTCAGCGCCGGACCGCCCCGCCACGCACCTCTCCGCCCGCCGGACAGGTGCGGGCGGACGCCCCCGGGCGGAACGAGGGTCGCGTGGCGGGCGAAGGCCCTGCGCGCGGAACGAAAGCCCGCCCGACAGGCGCCGAGGGCTCCGGCGGCCGAAGGGCTGTGTGCGAAGCGAAACCTTGCCCAACAGGCGCCGAGGGAGGGACCTGGCAGGCAAGGGGCTGCGTACGGAGCGAAAACCAGCCCGACAGGCGCCGAGGGCTCCGGCGGCCGAAGGGCCTGTCTGCGGAGCGAAGGTCTGTGTGGCAGGCGAAGAGGGTTCCAGCGGGCGGCAGGCCTCCGCACACGACCCTTCGCTCCGCTACGGCCCCTCCGCTCCGGGCCGCCCTCCACACAGCCCCTTCGCTTCGCTACGGGGCTTGTCCCCACCTCACGCCCCCAATGCCGAAGGCGAGGAGCACACACCGCGGGGGGGGTTTGGGGGCTCGGCCCCCCAACATGATGAGGGCCCCCTCCCCTCCGGGAAGGCGCGAAGCGCCGAACAGGAGAACTGAGGGGACCCCCGCACCCGTCAGAGCCTGCTTATCCTTGCTGCCTTCCGGCCCTGGGGAGGTTCACAGGATGGACGCCGCGGGGGTCCGTCTCACAGTGTACTCATGACCCGGCGAGTGGCTTCGTCAGGTCGTAGACGGTGCTGCTGCCGACTGTGGTCGAGGTGAAGTTCTGCTCGACCCAGGTGGAGATGGAGCCGCTGCCGTCGCGGCCGCCGCCGCCGAAGCCGCCCATGCCGCCGGAGACGTAGTAGGTGATGTCGCCGTCCTTCACGTACTGCTGGAACTGCGCCAGCGTGGGTGCCGGGTCGCCGCCGTTGAAGCCGCCGATCGCCATCACGGACTTGTCGGAGTTCAGCGCGAGGCCTGCCGCGGACATCGATCCGTTGGCTGCCGCCGCCCATTTCGTGGTGGTCTGTTTGAGCAGGTTGATCAGCGCGGTGTCGGTCTGGCCGCCACCGGAGCCGCCGGGGCCGCCGCCCGTTCCGCCGCCCATGCCGCCGCCGAAGCCGCCCATGCTGCTGGTGTTCGGGCCGGACGTCGGGATGGAGCCGGTGTGCGGGAGGCTCGCCGTCTCCACGGCGTACGCGGTCGTGCCGAGCATGCCGGTGATCAGGGCGCCGACACCGAGCACAGTGGCCAGTTGCCGGATGCGGTCGGCGCCGAACAGCAGGCCCGCCACGAACACGGCGGTCAGCACGAGGATCGTGAACCGCAGCCATGGCTGCCACGACGACACGCGCTCCAGCAGGATGAAGTCCCACACGCCGGTGACGGCGAGCATCACGGCGAGCCAGACGCGGGCCGGGAAGTTGTGCCGTCCCTTCCACAGCTCGACCGCGCCGATGCCGATCAGCCCGCCGATGCCGGGGGCGAGCGCCACCGTGTAGTACGGGTGGATCGTGCCGCTCATGTAGCTGAACACCAGCGCCGTGACGACCGTCCAGCCGCCCCAAAGCAGCAGCGCCGCGCGAGTCCTGTTGGTGCGCGGGGAAAACCGCGTGAACCACAGTCCGGCGACCAGTGCGATCAGCGCGGCGGGCAGCAGCCAGGAGATCTCCGAGCCGAACGACGAGCCGAACATGCGGGTGATGCCGGTGTCACCGCCGAACATGCCGCCGCCACCACCGCCACCGCCTCCGCCACCGTTGCCCTCGCCGCCGAAGATGCGGCCGAGACCGTTGTAGCCGAAGGCCAGTTCGAGCGCGCTGTTGTCCGTCGAACCGCCGATGTACGGCCTGCTCGACGCGGGCCAGAACGCGACCACCGCGACGTACCAGCCCGCGGACACGATCACCGCGAGCCCGGCCGCCAGCACCTGCAGGATCCGTTTGCCGATCCCGGTCGGCGCCGCGACTAGGTACACCAGCGCGAACGCCGGGAGCACCAGGAACGCCTGCAGCATCTTGGTGATGAAGCCGAACCCGATGGCCACTCCGGCGAACACCAGCCACCACGTGCTCGCCTTGTCCAGCGCCCGCACGGTGCAGTAGGCGCCGACGGTCATCAGCAGCACCAGCAGGGCGTCCGGGTTGTTGAACTTGAACATCATGGCCGCGACCGGGGTCAGCGCCAGCACGGAACCGGCCAGCAGCCCGGCGGCCGGGCCGTTGGTGCGCTTCACGGTGAGGTACAGCAGCCCGACGGAACCCACGCCGCACAGGGCGTTGGGCACCAGCATGCTCCAGCTGGAGAACCCGAAGATCCGCCCGGACAGTGCCATCATCCACATCGCGGCCGGCGGTTTGTCGACCGTGATGATGTTGCCGGGGTCGAGGGAGCCGAAGAACAGCGCTTCCCAGTTCTTCGTGCCTGCCTGCACAGCCATCGCGTAGAAGTCGTTGCCGTAGCCGGACGCACCGAGGTTCCACAGGTACAGCACCGCGGTCGCGAGCAGCAGAACAGCCACGGAGGGACGGACCCACCGTGGCCTGCCGGTTGCTTGCGTGGCTGCGACGGGGCCGGACCCCACAGACCGGGGTGGTGCGGCGGACGCAGTCGTCATCTGCGAATTTCTCCTAACGGTTTTTCCGGAAGACCCAGCTGCGGAACAGGAGGAAGCGCAGCACGGTGGAGGCCAGGTTGGCCAGCACCAGGACGGCGAGCTCGGCGAACCGGCCCGGCTCACCACCGGCGTGCAGCAGCGCCAGTGACCCACTCGTGAGCGCGAGCCCGAGCGCGAACACGATCAGGCCCTCGAACTGGTGCCGCCCGGCGCCCGCCGAGCCTCGCACGCCGAAGGTGAACCGGCGGTTGGCCGCGGTGTTGGCGATCGCGGTGATCAGCAGTGCCGCGAAGTTCGCGATCTGCGCGCCCATTCCCTGCCGCAGCAACACATAGAGCACCAGGTACGCCAGTGTGCTGGCGACCCCGATGGCCGCGAACCGGACCAGCTGCATGGCCAGTTTCGGGGGCACCCCCGGCGTCGACACTCCGATCGGCTCCCGTCCGAGTTGGGCGCGGATCTCACTGATGGGCAGGCTGCCCTTGGCGAACGCGCGGATCATCCTGGCCACGCCCTTGAGGTCCGCGGTGGCGGTGGCGACGATGTGCACCGAGGAGTTCGGGTCGTCCACCCAGTCCACCGGCACCTCGTGCGTGCGCAGCCCCGCACGCTGGGCCAGCACGAGCAGTTCGGTGTCGAAGAACCAGCCGGTGTCCTCGACCAGCGGCAGCAGCTGCTTGGCGACGTCCGCGCGGATCGCTTTGAACCCGCACTGCGCGTCGGAGAACTTGGCGGCCAGCGCCCCGCGCAGGATCAGGTTGTAGCTCCGCGAGATGAACTCCCGCTTCGGCCCGCGGACCACCCGCGCGCCGCGCGCCAGCCGTGAACCGATGGCGAGGTCGGAGTGCCCGGAGATGAGCGGGGCGACCAGTGGCAGCAGCGCCGCGAGATCGGTGGACAGGTCGACGTCCATGTACGCCAGCACCTGCGCGTCCGACGCCGACCAGACCGCGTTGAGCGCTCTGCCCCGCCCTTTCTGGTCCAGGTGGAACACCTCGACCTGAGGGATCTCGGCGGCCAGTCGCTCCGCGATGGCGAGTGTGCTGTCGGTGCTCGCGTTGTCCGCGATGGTGATCCGGAACTGGTACGGGACGGTGTCCCGCAGATATGCATACAACCTGTGCACACATTGTGCGATGTCGGTTTCCTCGTTGTATACCGGAATGACCACGTCGAGGACGGGGGTGGAGCTGCCTTCGGATGAGAGGGCCCGCGCCGCTGCGGGGGAAGCGTCTGCGGAGGTCGTCATGGCACCAACGTTGGCTGGCGCAGGTGTGTCAACCTTGTGGCCAAGCTGTGCGGAGGCTGTGAGCAGGCCACTATCGGGCGAGATCACTCACCTAGTTGGCCACTAATTAACGTGCACGAAATCATCGGCGGGTTTCGCCACCGGAAAACGCACGAGGAATTCCGTTCGTCCCGGTTTGCTCCGGACGCTGACTTCGCCCCCGTGCACGCCGACCACGGCGGCCACGATCGCGAGTCCGAGCCCGGTGGAGCCCGCGGCGCGCGAGCGCGAAGTGTCGCCCTTCGCGAATCGCTCGAACACCCCCGGGAGTACCTCTTCGGGAATTCCGGGCCCGTTGTCGGTGACAGTCAAGGAAACCCGGCCATCCGAAGTGGACAGTGCGGCGGTGACGACGGTGCCGGGCGGGGTGTGCGTGCGCGCGTTCGACAGCAGGTTCAGCACCACCTGCTGGAGCTGGTCGGCGTCCCCGATCACCATGATCGGCTCCGGCGGCACGTCCAGCAGCCACCGATGCTCCGGACCCGCCACGTGCGCGTCCGCCACCGCGTCCATCACCAGCCGCGTGAGGTCCACCTGCTCGAACACCCGGTGCCGCCCGGAATCCAGCCGCGCGAGGAGCAGCAGCTCCTCCACGAGCGTGGTCATCCGCGCCGATTCCGACTCCACGCGGCTCATCGCGAACGCGATGTCGGGGGGCACCTTGTCGCCGCTGCGCCGGGTCAGCTCCGCGTAGCCCCGGATGGCGGCCAGCGGGGTGCGCAGCTCGTGGCTCGCGTCGGCGACGAACTGGCGGACCCGGCTCTCGCTCTCCTGCCGCGCCGTCAGCGCCGCGGACACGTGCCCGAGCATCCGGTTGAACGCCGCGCCCACCTTGCCGACCTCGGTACGCGGGTCGGTGTCCACCTGGGGCACCCGCACGGAAAGCGCTACCTCACCGCGGTCGAGCTGGAGCTCGGAGACCTGGGAAGCCGTGCGCGCCAATCTGTTCAGCGGCCGCAGTGTCTGCCGGATGGTCACGACGCCGATGCCGCCGGCGAGCAGCAGCCCGACCAGCGCCACCCCGCCGAAGATGAAGCCGAGCCGCCACAACGTGGCCGTGACGTCGTCCAGCGGCAGCCCGGTGATCATCACCGAACCGTTCGGGTTGTGCACCGAAACCACGCGGTAGGAGCCGAGCGGATCACCGAGCTGGACGGTGCGCCGTTCGCCGTCGGCAGGCAGGTTGACCAGCGTGCTCAGCTGGTCGGCCGAAATCGGGTCGCTCGGGAACGGGTTTTCCGCCGTGGGCGCCACCCCGCCCCGCAGCACGCCGGCCAGCGTGCTGCCGTCGGGTTCGATCAACACGGCCAGCGTGCCGATGCCCTGCCCGGACACGCGCAGCGAATCCGGCGGCCGCTGTTGGCCCTGCTGGTTCGTCGGCAAGCTGCCCGGCGGCGGGCCGTGCGTGCCGCGATCGGCCGCGGCCGCGAGCCTGTCGTCGAGCTGGTGGATCAGGAAGCTGCGCAGCGCCACCTCGGTGACCAGGCCGACCACCAGGCACACCACGGCGATCAGGGCGATCAACTGCGCGATGAGCTTCCCGCGCAGCGAGGACGGGAAGAAACGCCTGAGTGGGTGCTTGCTAGGTGGCGGGCTTGAGGACATACCCCGCGCCGCGCATCGTGTGGATCATCGGCTCCCTGCCCGCGTCTATCTTCTTCCGCAGGTATGAAATATAGAGCTCCACGATGTTGGCCTGCCCACCGAAGTCGTAACTCCAGACCCGGTCGAGGATCTGGGCCTTGGACAGGACGCGCTTGGGGTTGCGCATCAGGAAGCGCAGCAGCTCGAACTCGGTGGCCGTGAGCGAGATCGGCTCGCCGCCGCGGTGCACCTCGCGGCTGTCCTCGTCGAGCGTGAGATCGCCGACCACCAGCGTGGACCCGAGGCTCGCCGAGACACCGTGCGAGCGTCGCAGCAGCGCCCGCAGCCGCAGCACCACCTCTTCCAGGCTGAACGGTTTCGTCACGTAGTCGTCGCCGCCCGCGGTGAGCCCGGCGATCCTGTCCTCCACGGCGTCTCGCGCGGTGAGGAACAACACGGGCACGTTCGGCGTCTCGGCGCGCAGCTTGGTCAGCACCTCGAACCCGCTGAAATCGGGCAGCATCACGTCGAGGACGACGGCGTCGGGCCGGAACTCGCGCGCCGTCCGCACGGCGTCGTTGCCGCTGCCCGCGCTGCGGATCTCCCAGCCCTCCATGCGCAGCGCCATCGACACCAGTTCGGCGAGCGTCTCCTCGTCGTCGACGACGAGCACTCTGACCGGCGACCCGTCGGCCCGCTGGAGGTCGGCCTTGCTCTGCCCTGGGTTGGCGGCGTTCATGCTGGTCATGGTCCCATCCTGAGCGAGCCCGGTTGGCCCAGGCTGTGCGTCGTCTGTGGATTCCCTGTGAGCGCGCGGGTACACAGGGTGCGCCCACCTGCTACACAGCTTGCACACAGAAAGGGTGCCGAACCTGGTCGCGGTAAGCGGCGTGCCCTCGCGCGCGCCGACCTTCGGGAGAGGAAACGATGAGTACGGAGCCGACGACCACCCCCGAGGCGAAGGCCGAACCGGAGTCCGCGCCAGCCTGGGGCGATCCCCAGCCCCCCGCGCCGAAGTGGTCCGGCAAGAAGACCGCGATCGCGGCGGCCGTGGCGATCGTGATCGTCGCCGTCGGCGGGGTCGCGATCTACCTGGGCACGTCGTCCGCCGACAGCGAGCAGCAGGGCGGCATGGGCGGTTTCCCCGGTGGCGGCCGGATGGGCGGCATGGGCGGCCAGATGAGTGGCCTGACGAGCCTGGCCAGCGCGCTGCACGGTGACTTCACGGTCTCGGAGAACGGCAGCTACATCACCGAGCGGCTGCAGACCGGCGAGGTCAGCGCGCTCTCCGCCGATTCCATCACGGTGAAGAGCAAGGACAACTACACCCAGACCTACAAGCTGGACTCGTCGACACAGAAGGCGAGCAACCTCGCGAACGGGTCTTCGGTGACGGTGCTCGCAAAGGTCTCGGGCGACACCGCGACGGCGACCTCGGTCACCGACAGCAGCCAGAGCCAGCAGGGCGGCGGCCAGAACGGGAGCCAGCAGGGCGGCCAGGGCGGCTTCCCCGGCGGCAGTCAGGGCGGCATGCCCGGCGGCGGCCAGGGCGGGTTCCCCGCTGGCGGCCAGATGCCCGGCCAGCCCGGCTCGAACAACTGACGGTCGGCGGCGCGGGCCGCTGAGGAGACCAAGGCGCCCCCGGCTCTGCCGGGGGCGCCATTTCCGCACGTCCGCGAGCGGTGCGGGGTATCCGGTGTCCTCTCGCGACACCGGATGACGTGTGGTCAATAACACACGAAGCCGGTTAATCCGGGATCAGGCCCCGAGGTCGAACTGACCCGACTTGACCCCGGTGAGGAACGCCTGCCACTCGGCGGTGTCGAACACGAAGACCGGGCTGTTCACCAGCTTCGTGTCCCGTACCCCGACCAGCCCGGAGTCGCCGATGTTGACTTCGACACAGCTGCCGCCGTTGGGCTCGCTCGCGAAGGACTTCTCCCACTTCGTGTCCTCGAACAGCGCCACGGCCTTGGCCGGGTCGTAATCCAGCCGGCGCGGATATTCCGCCATCAGTCTTACCTCCGTGCTATCCGGCTTTCGCTCGTTGACGTGGGTAAACGAGTGAAAGCCGCGCTTTCCCTGTCCCGGTACGGGTTCCGCCGAGTGATCGAACCGTTGACCACTCGACACCAAGATTATTCCAGTAGTAGGATTAATCCCAGCGGTCGGGGTTGGCGCCTTCGAACGGGCCCGGTCCCGGCCGCGGGTCCACCGCAGGACACAACCTCTCGGGGGAGGTCACAGTGCTCGTTGGAAACGCCGGAAGCGCGGGGCTCGCCGACAGCCCGGCGCACGCCGAAGCGGCGCGGGTCGAAACCCTGCCGCGCGCCGACGGCCCGGTTCACGCGGCGCGCACCCCGAACGCGGGTGCCACGCTCACCACGGTTCCCAGCCAGTGCGCGGGAGCGCCCCGGCTGGACGCGGCCCAGCGGCCCAAGCCCTTCATGGTCGTGGGTCTCGTGAACGGCCGCGAGGAATGCGCGAGAGCCGCCTGCCCCGACGAAGCACTCGCCCACATGATCGACTGGCTGCACGCCGACGAAGAGGCCGCGGCGGTCTGGTACCTGCGCGAGGACTGGCCCGAGCCCGTCACCGTCGTCGGCCGCCCGGTGCGCGGGCTCGTCGGCGAGAGCCGCCGCTCGGCGCACCTGTTCACGCTCGAGCCCGGCACCGTGCTCTACGGTTCGCTCACCGCCCGCTGCGGCACCGAACTCACGCTGCCCCAGGTGGAATGGCTTCAGCCGGGTGCGGGGATGCCCTGCGAGTGCTGCCTCGCGCTGGCTCCGGGTCTGGCGGCCTGATGCCATGACCGTGCGGATCGGGAACGTCGCGCTGGCAGACAGCCGGCTCGACCGCGGGGAACGGATTCCCGCGGCCCGGATGCGCTCGGTCGCGCTGAGCATCGCCCGCCGCCGCAGGCACGTCTGGTGGTACCACTTCGGTTTCGGCGAACCGAGACCCCGCTAGGGTTTCCGGCCCACTCCACCCAAACCGACCGACAGCGAAGGGTTTTCGGCGAACCTCGCGGACGCCTTCGCCGGCCCCTCCTTCGGCCGCCATTCCGGTAGCCACACCAGACCCGGCTCCACCAAAGGGAAATCCCCGAAGAACCCGGCGATTTCGGCGCGGCCGCGGGAGTACACCGGGGTGCTGGACTGTTCGTACAGCTCGAAGACGGCGCTGATCTCGGCGACCTCCTCCGGCGGTAACCGGAGTCCTTCCTTGGTGCCGTGGGTGATGATCAGGTACGAACCGCCGGGCAGCAGCTCCCGGTAACGCGCCATGATCTCCGCCGCCGGTTCCGCGGGCGAGAGGAAATGCAAGGCAGCGCACAGGATCAGGCCGATCGGCCGCCCGGTGTCGAGCACCCCCGTCGCCGCCGCCTGCTTCCACACCGCGGCGACGTCGCGGAAGTCCGCGCGCACCACCGCATGCCGCTCCGGGTCGCCGTGTTCTTCCAGCAGTAGCTCGGAATGCGCGACGGCGACCGGCTCGCGGTCCACATACACGCACCGGCTGGAGCCGTCGAGCTCGTCGGCGGCCTCGTGCACGTTGCCGACCGTCGGCACGCCGGAGCCGAGGTCGAGGAACTGGGAAACCCCGTGGCGCACGCAGTACCGCACGGACCGGCCGAGGAACTCGCGGTTCGCCCTGGCGATCGTGCGCGCCATCGGCACGTGCTTGACGATCAGCTCGCCGAAGGAGCGGTCGATGGCCCAGTTCGCGGTGCCGCCGAGCAGGTAGTCGTAGATCCGTGCGGCGTTCGGGTGCTCGAGGTCGACTCCCTCGGGCGCCGGCTCACTCATCGGACCCCCAGCCGTCCTTACGGGTTTTGGCCCATTTTGCGCCGGTAGTCCTCCGCCAGCTCCTTGAGGAACTCCCGGGTCTCCTGACGCTCCAACGCCGCGCCGCGCAACCTGTCCCAGCTGTCGACGAACAGCTGGAAGTCCTTCTGGTCATCGAGGTAGAGCCCGCTCGCGGAATGCTCGATGTAGACGAAATCCCTTGTGCGGTCCGGGAAGCGCATGATCGTGAAGTCGTTGGGCACGGACGCCAGCCGCGCGTCGAACTTCAGCACGTGCACGTAGATCCGCTGGCGGCGGTCCAGCTCCATGAGGTGCTCGATCTGGTCCAGCATCACCGCGGGCGCGTTGCCACCCGGCGCGCGCCGCAGCGCGGCTTCGCTCAGGATGAAGCGGTAGTACGGCGGCTGCGGCTGATCGAACACCGACTTGCGGTCGAGCCTGTTGCGCACCAGCGAAGTGACGTCCGTCGCACCGAATTCGGTGAACTGCTTGAGCATGTAGTGCTCAGACTGCAGCGGGCCGGGAATCCGTTCGCCGTGCCAGGTCATGATCTCGACGGCGGCCGGTTCGAGGTCGGTGAAGGTGCGGAACCAGTGCGGCACCACGGATCGGTAGCCGGACCAGTGCCCGCGCTGACCGGCGGCGGCGCGCGCCAGGCCCATCAGCGCCTCGGACTCGTCACCGTTGATACCGAAGGCGTCCAGCATCGCGCGGACATCGCCCAGCTTCACGCCGACGGCCCCGGACTCGATCTTGTTGACCTTGCCCTGGGTGCAGCCCAGTACCTCGGCGACCTGCTGCTGGGTCATGCTCGCCGCGGTGCGTGCGTGGCGGAGCTCGTTGCCGAGTTGCTTCCGTCGTGAGGTGACTGTGCTAGCCATTGCTCACTTCCCGGCCCTCGCCCTTTCCACGACGCCTCGAACCCATTCCGCTCATGATCGTAAGTCGCTGACCCTACCGAACCGCGCCATGCTTTGACACGTGCCTGCGTAAAGGATCTCAGGAATCACCGGTGAACGCTAGTTACTCGCGCGTTCACCAGGCAGAACCGGGCGGCGCGCTAGGGTTTGGCTGTAGGCGAAGACGGAAGGCGGAGCAGTGAGCAAGAAGGCGAGCATCGGGGTCACCGGGCTGGCGGTCATGGGCCGCAACCTGGCCCGGAACCTGGCCCGGCACGGGCACACCGTCGCCCTGCACAACCGGTCCGAGGCCCGCACCAGGGAACTGGTCGAGCAGTTCGGCCACGAGGGCGAGTTCATCCCGACCTACTCCGCGCAGGAGTTCGTCGACGCGCTCGACCGGCCGCGGCAGATCGTGATCATGGTCAAGGCCGGTGCGCCGACCGACGCCGTGATCGACGAGTTCGCGCCGCTGCTGGAAAAGGGTGACGTGATCGTCGACGCGGGCAACGCGCATTTCGCCGACACGCGCCGCCGCGAAGCCGCGCTGCGCGAGCAGGGCCTGCACTTCGTCGGCACCGGCGTCTCCGGCGGCGAGGAGGGCGCGCTGCACGGGCCGAGCATCATGCCCGGCGGTTCGGTCGAGTCGTACCAGTCGCTCGGCCCGCTGTTCGAGGACATCTCGGCCAAAGTGGACGGTGTGCCGTGCTGCACGCACATCGGCCCCGACGGCGCCGGGCATTTCGTGAAGATGGTGCACAACGGCATCGAGTACGCCGACATGCAGCTGATCGCGGAGTCCTTCGACCTGCTGCGCGGCGCGCTGGGCTACGAGCCGGCGCGGATCGCCGAGGTCTTCAAGACCTGGAACACCGGCAGGCTGGACTCCTACCTCATCGAGATCACCGCCGAGGTGCTCAAGCACACCGACGCCGCGACCGGGAAGCCGTTCGTGGACATCGTCACCGACCAGGCCGAGCAGAAGGGCACCGGCCGCTGGACGGTGCAGATCGGGCTCGACCTCGGCGTGCCGATCAGCGGGATCGCCGAGGCCGTGTTCGCGCGTTCGCTGTCCGGCAGCGCGGACCTGCGCAAGGCCAGCCGCGGCCTGCCCGGCCCGGCACGGAAAGCGCTTTCCGGTGCCGAGGCCGAGAGCTTCGCCGACGACGTGGAGCGCGCGCTCTACGCGTCCAAGATCGTGGCGTACGCGCAGGGCTTCAACCAGATCCAGGCCGGCGGTGCCGAGTACGGCTGGGACATCGACCTCGGCGCGGTGGCGAAGATCTGGCGCGGCGGCTGCATCATCCGCGCGAAGTTCCTGGACGACGTGACGGCGGCGTTCGCGGCCGAGCCGAAGCTGCCGACCCTGCTCACCTCGGGCGACTTCCGCAAGGCGGTCGAGGACGCGCAGGACTCGTGGCGTTCGGTGGTGGCCACCGCGGTGAAACTGGGCATCCCGACGCCCGGCTTTTCCACCGCGCTGGCCTACTACGACGCCCTGCGTGCCGAGCGGCTCCCCGCCGCGCTGGTGCAGGGGCAGCGCGACTTCTTCGGTGCGCACACCTACCGCCGCGTCGACAGGGAGGGCTCGTTCCACACCGAGTGGGCCACCGACGAGCGGGCCGAGCACTCCGCGTGAGTCAGCGGGTGGGGGCCGCCTCGCCGGCGGCCCTCATCCCTTGCCGGGGAACATCGTCGCGAGCACGGCCTTGATCTCGGCATCCACGACTTCTTTGGTGACACCGAGTTCGACGAGGATGTCGGCGGCCGGGCCCTCGCCCTGTTCGAGCAGCCCCAGCAGGATGTGCTCGGTGCCGACGTAGTTGTGCCCGAGCCGCAGGGCTTCCCGCACGGTCAGCTCGATCACCTTGCGGCTCTGCGGGCTGAACGGGATGTGCACGTCCGGCTCACCGCCGCCGGGCGGAAGCGCGGCCGTGATCCGCTCGCCCAGCACCGCGGGCGAACCGCCGAACTTCTCGATCGCCTTGGCCGCGAGGCCCTCCCGTTCGCCGATCAGGCCGAGCAGGATGTGCAGCGGTTCGATCTGTTCGTTGCCGACGCCGCGCGCGCTGCGCTCCGAGTGGACCAGCACGCGCCGCGCCCTGTCGGTGAACCGGCTGAAGTGCGCGGTGGCGTCCTCGAAGGAAAACTCCTTGGGGACGAAGCGTTTCTGCGCGGCCTGCTTCGAAACCCCCATGTTGGCCCCGATTTCGGACCAGGAGGCACCGGAACGCCTTGCCTGGTCGACGAAATGGCCGATCAGATGGTCGGCGACCTCACCGACCTCGTCGGCGACGGCCATCGCGCCCGCCAGCTGCTGCAGCGCGTCGGCGCCCGGGTTTCTGCTCTTTACGGACTCGATCAGGTCGTCGAGCCGGACTGGTGAGTTCATGCCGTCAACCTTAGGTTGACGACCTCGGGTCGTCAACCTAAGGTTGACGCAAAAGCCAGTCCGCTTCCAGCGAAACCGACGAGCACGAACACCGCCATCGGCAGCGCGTTGTCCACCCCGATCGCGCCGACCAGCGGCGAAGCGATCGCCCCCAGCACGAACATCCCGCCGCCGAGCAACGCCGACGCGGCGCCGGACGCCTCGCGCCCGTACTCCTGGCCGAGCGTGGTGACGGACGGGATCAGGAAGCCCAGCGTGCCGATCGCGAAGAACAGCAGCACCCAGGTGCTCACGAGACCGCCGAGCCCGGATACCAGCAGCACCACCAGAAGCGCGGCCGCGATCAGTCCGAAAAGGACACCCGAGGCGAGCAGCAGCCGGGGCCGCACCCGCCCGGCGAGCCTGCCGAAGATCGTGGCACCGGCGAGCATCCCGAGCGCGTTGGTGGCGAAGATCAGGCTGTACTGCGTGGCCGAGGCGCCGTACAGATCCTCGAAGACGAACGAGGATCCGGCGATGTAGGCGAACAGCGAAATCCCGTTGCAGGAAGCCACAAGCACGTACCCGGCCATCGTCCGGCGCGACAGCAGCCGCCCCATCGCGCGGAACGTGGCGCCGATCCCGGCCGCGTGCCGTCGCTCGGGCGGCAGGGTTTCCGGTACGCCGCCGAGCACGCCGGCCACCAGGAGCAGCCCGAACAAAGCCAGCGCCACGAACACGAACGGCCAGGAGCTGACCGCGAGAATGCCGCCGCCCAGCACCGGCGCCGCGATCGGCGCGACGCTCGTGATCACGACCAGCGTGGAGAACCGGCGCGCGGCGGCCGCTCCTTCGTACACGTCGGCCACCACCGCTCGCGCGACCACGATCCCGGCCGCGCCGGTGAAACCCTGCAGCAGCCGGGCTGCCACGAGCACCTCGATACCCGGCGCCAGCGCGCAGACCACGGAGAAAACGGTGAACAGCGCGGCGCCGAAGAGCAGCAACGGCCTCCTGCCGAGCGCGTCGCTGATCGGCCCGAGCACGATCTGCCCGACCGCGAGGCCGAGCAGGAACGCCGTCATCGACAGCTGCACGCCCGCGCTGTCGGTGTTCAGGGAACGGGTCAGCTCCGGGAACCCCGGCACGTACATGTCGGTCGCGAAGGGCGCGACAGCCGTCAGCGCGGCGAGGACGAACAGGAGCAAACGCGGTCGTACAGGCGCTTCGGTGCGGACGCGCACCACCGGCTACCCCCCATCGATGCGCACGGTGCGCGGCGCCCCCAAGGTCCGGGAAATGCCGCGGGCCGCGGCACGCACGGCCGGAACCAGCGTACGTGGATCAGGGCCGTCGAACGGGACGACGATCGAGATCCCCGCCACAACAGTGTCTTCCGGGCCGTGGACGGGTGCGGCGACCGACAGCGAAACCAGCTCCACCTGCCTGTCGCTGATCACGAACCCGTCGCGCCGGATGTCGGCCAGCACCCGGCGCAGCTGCTCCGGCGAGTCGATGGTCTTCGGCGTGTACCGCTTGAGCGGGCGGGAAAGGAACTCCTCCTGCACGTCGGCGGGCGCGTTCGCGAGCAGCACCAGCCCGACGCCGGTGGCGTGCGCCGCCAGCCTGCCGCCGACGCGCGAGACGACGTTCACCGCGTGGCGCCCGGAGATCCGCTCGACGTAGACGACATCGGGCACGTCCAGCACCGCGAGCTGCACGTTCTCGTGCGTCGCCTCGTACAGGTCCTCCAGGAACGGCATCGCGCTCTCGCGCAGGCCCATCCCGCGCGGCGAAAGCGAAGCCACTTCCCACAGCCAGAGCCCGACCCGGTACCGGCCGTCCTCGTGCCGCTCCAGCGCGCCACGCCGGGCCAGCTCGCCGACGATGCGGTGCGCGGTCGACAACGGCAGGCCGGCCCGGCGGCTCAGTTCCGACAGGCTCAACGCCGGGCGATCCGGCGTGAACGTGCCCAGCACGTCGAGCACCCTGTCGACGACGGAGGGCGCCTGGGCCGAGGTGTGCCGCATCAGCCCAGGTTAAGGCTTTAGCCCCAGACGAGAGCAGCGGTCTCCACGATCCGCTCCAGCTTCGCCTTCTGCTGGTCCTGCGTCAGGTCGTTGCCCTCCTCGGTCGAGGAGAACCCGCACTGCGGCGACAGGCACAGCTGCTCGAGGTCCACGTACCGCGCCGCCGCGTCGAGGCGACGGCGCAGCGAGTCGACGCTCTCCAGCTCGCCGCGTTTGGTGGTCATCAGCCCGAGCACCACGAACTTCCCCTTGGGCACGAAGCGAAGCGGCTCGAACCCGCCGGAGCGCTCGTCGTCGAACTCCAGGAAGTAGCCGTCCACGTTGAGCTCGTTGAACAGCGCGTCGGCGACGAAGTCGTAGCCGCCCTTGGCCACCCAGGACGAGCGGAAGTTCCCGCGGCACAGGTGCGTGGTCACGGTCAGCCCGTCCGGCCTGCCCGCGAGCGCGGCGTTCATCGTCTTGATGTTGCGGACATGCTGCTTGTCCGGGTCGCCGCCCATCTTCGCGACCAGCTCGCGCTGCTCGGGGTCGTTGAGGTACGCCAGGCTGGTGTCGTCGAGCTGCAGGTACGTGCAGCCGAGCGCGGCCATCCCGGCGATCTCCTTGGCGTACGCGGCGGCGAGGTCGGTGTAGAACTCCTCGAGGTCCGGGTACACCGCTTCGCTGACCGCGGCCCGGCCGCCGCGGTAGTAGACCATGCTCGGCGACGGGATGGTCTGCTTCGGCGTCTGGCTCGCGTCCACAGTGGACTTGAGGAACTCGAAGTGGTCCCCGAAGATCACCCCGTCGAGGCCGACCTTTTCGGTGACGCGCAGCCCGGCCGGGCTCCAGTCCAGGTCGCCCGCGGCGTTGTGGAAGGTGACGTGCAGCTTCTCGCTGCTCTTCTGGATCCCGTGCAACTGGTAGATGAAGTCCATGTGCCAGGTGGCGCGGCGGAACTCGCCGTCGGTGGCGGACTGCAGCCCGGCGGAGCGCTGCAGCTCGACGACGTCACGGATGGCGCTGTCCTCGGCGGCGCGCAGTTCGGCCGCGCTGAGCACCCCCTTGGCGAAATTCTCGCGGGCTTCGTGGAGAGCGGCGGGGCGCAGGAGGCTGCCCACATGGTCGGCGCGGAACGGCGGTGTTGTGCGCTGAGTCATGAGCCGATCTTCGGCCCGCGCGGGTGCCCGGGGCAACCCACCTTCCACCGGGCGGCAACCCCCTTGCGGATCAGCCGACGTGCACCATGGGACGACGCTCGGGGTCCGGCTCCGCCCGCCGCAGCACCTCCCTGGTCACCGGCGGCACGTCGCCGTCACCGGAGAACAGGTAGCGCACCAGGAACTTGAACGGGTTGCCCTCGGTCCAGCTGAAGTAGACGTGCGGGCGCAGCCCGGTGTCGTCCCGGATCTGCAGCAGGATCGCGGCGATGGCGTTGGCGATCGACGGGCTCTTCACGCGCAGGATCCGGTAGCCGTAGCGCTTTTCGCCGTGCACCCGCAGGGCCGACTCGAAGTCCGAGGCGTCGGAGATGGTCACCTCGAGGAAGATCGGCGGGCAGTCGTGCGGGATGTGGCTGTCCTCCCGCGCCTCCCGTTCCTTCTCCTCGTACTCGGCCTCGTTCCGCGCGTCGGGTTCGTTGGCGATGATCCGGATGTGCCCGCCCCGCACGGCTTTGTCGATGATGCGCCGGGCCGGGGCGTCGAACTCGACGTCCACCGCGCGCAGTTCCAGCGAGCGCGTGGCGCGCGAGACCAGTGAGGTCACGACGATCGCCACGATGAAGAAGGCGGCGATCTTGACCCCGTCCGGGCGTTCCACGATGTTCGCGATCGTCGTATAGAAGAACACCGCCGTGATCACCGCGTACGCCGCGAAGGCACCGCGCTGCCTGCGGCGCCACGCCGACAACGTCACGGCCAGCGCCGCCGACGAGATCAGCACCAGCACACCCGTGGCGTACGCGCCGCCCTGCGCGTCCACGTTCGCGTCGAAGATCCAGGTGATCACGAACGCGATCACCGCGATCACGATCACCAGCGGCCTCGTCGCCGCCGCCCAGCTCGGCGCCATCCCGTAGCGCGGCAGGTAACGCGGCACGAGGCTGAGCAGGCCGGCCATCGCGGAGGCGCCGGCGAACCACAGGATCGCGATGGTGCTGAGGTCGTAGACCGTGCCGAAGGCGTTGCCGAGGTAGTTGTGCGCGAGGTACGCCAGCGCGCGGCCGTTGGCCTTGCCACCGTCGCCGAACTCCTCCTGCGGGATCAGCACGGTGGTCGCGAAACTGCTGGTGATCAGGAACGCGCTCATGATCAGCGCGGCGGTGGTGAGCAGCTTGCGGGTGTTGCGGATGCGGCCCTTCGGCTCCAGCACGGCGTCGTCCTTGGCGCCCCGCACCAGCGGCATCACCGACACGCCGGTCTCGAACCCCGACAGCCCGAGCGCCAGCTTGGGGAACACGATCAGCGAGATCCCGATCATCGCCCAGACGCTGCCGTGCTCGGTGGTCAGCATGTTCTGCCACTGCACCACGAGGTGCTCGCTGGTCAGCACGTGGACCAGCGAGTCGATCACCACGACCAGGTTCAGCGCCAGGTACAGCGCGACCAGCACGACGGCGAACCCGATCGCCTCGGCGAAGCCCTTGAGGAACACCAGGCCGAGCAACAGGATCAGCACGAGCGTGATCAGCATGTTCTGGCCGTGCAGAAAGCTTGGCAGGTAAGGGTTTTCCACCGCGTGCGCGGCGGCGTCGGCGGCGGAGAGGGTGATCGTGATGACGAAGTCCGTGGCAGCGAAGCCGAGCAGCACCAGGACGAGCAGCTTGCCCTTCCACCGCGCCAGCAGCTTCTCCAGCATCGCGAGCGAGCCCTGCCCGTGCGGGCTTTCCGCGGCCACCCTGCGGTAGATCGGCAGCGCGCCGGCGAGGGTGAGCACGATCAGCACGATCGTGGCCACCGGGGAGAGCAGTCCGGCCGCGAGCGCCGCGATGCCGGGCTGGTAACCGAGGGTGGAGAAGTAGTCGACGCCGGTGAGGCACATGACCTTCCACCAGCGGTGATCGCGGTCGTGCTTCTGTTCCTGGTTGCCGCCGCTGAGCTGGCGGGCGCGTTTGTGCTCGCCCTCGAGCAGCCAGGCCTTGACCGTGGGTGCGGCCACGTCGTCCCCTCCGCCGGAGTTCCGGTCCTGTCCGGGGACATCATCGCCGACGGGACGGAGGGCCGTGGGGGCCGGGCGCGAGCCTGTGGCCCCCACGGCGGTCCGTCACGCGGGCGGTGCGAGAACAACGACGGAGTTGTGGCCACCCATCCCGAGCGAGGACTTGACGGTCAGCCCGTCACCGACCGGGGTCCTCCCGCTGAGCAACTGCGGGTGCCCCGGCGACACCGCGACCGGTGCCGGCAGGTAACCGCGGTCGTAGCCCATCGCGGCCACCGCCATCTCGACCGCGGAAGCCGCGCCCTGGCAGTGCCCGACCAGCGGTTTGACCGAGTAGATCCCGGTCTCCTCGCCGAAGAACTCGGCCAGCACGGTGGCTTCCGCGCGGTCGCACTGTGCCGTGCCCGGCCCGTGCGCGTTGAAGTAGCGCACCTCCGAAGCCGGCACCCCGGCGTTGTCGAGCGCGTCGCGGAAACACGCGCGTACCTGCTCCAGGCCGGGATCGACGCTGGTCACGTGGTACCCGTCGTGCGACATCGACCCGCCGAGCGCCAGCGCGTACGGCCGTTCCGACGAACGCGACAACACGAACGAAACCGACGCCTCCCCGAAGCCGAAGCCGCGGCTGCCCTCCTGGAACGGGCGGCACACGTCCGTCGGCTCGGTGTCGACGGCCGCGACGCCCAGCCGCACGAAATGCAGCACGTTCTCGGGAGTCGCGGACAGGTCGGTCGCGACGAACACCACGTCGTCCACGATTCCGCCGTCGATCCAGGCCTTCGCGGTGAGCAGCCCGGCGTTGCCCGAAGCGCACATCGCCGAGACGTTCATCGCCGGGCCGTGGAAGCCGTACTCCTGCATGAACGTCGACATCGGTGTCGAGGGCATCAGCCCCAGGTACTCCCTCGGCCGCACGTTGCCGTTGCGTTCGAGGTAGAACTCACGCCAGAGATCCACCTCGCCGAGCACGACCGCGTGCAGCAGTCCGACCCTCCGGCCGGGCCGCCAGCCGCGTCCCTCGGCGTCGGAAATCGCCTCCCTCGCCGCGGCTCGCATCGCTTTGGCGAAGCGGCTGGGGCCGTCGACCGGGTTGCCGGCGTCCGAAACGCTGGCGACCCAGGCCGCCTCGTCCCGGTTCGCCCCGTAGCCGCCGGTCAGCGTGGCCGCGTGCTTGCCGACACTGAGCCCGTCCCAGAAGCGCTCCCGGCTCCAGCCGTAGCCCGTGACGGTTCCGATTCCACAGATTCCTATGTTCCGCGAGTCCATGACACTCGCCCCTTCTTGCGCGTACCTCTACGATCCATTCGGGTTCGAATGGACCTACAAGGCCAACGACCAGGGGCTTTCCAGTCTTTGCCGTGGCAAGCTGGTATCGGCGGGATGGGTGCTTTCGACCCAGGTCGTTGCTCTGGACGGAGTAACGTCTCCCGGGCGGACCTTCGGCGGATCGGACGGGTGATGGAGGCAAATGCCAACGGGGCGGACCGCCCTTCCGTCGCGCCGATCGACCAGGAGCAGATCGTTGACCTGGCACTCTCCGCAGATCGTGCGGTGATCTGGGCGCTGGACTCGGCGAGCGGCACGCTGTCCTGGAACGACGGGATGGACAAACTGCTCGGCGTCCCGGCCAAGAAGGTCAAGTCCCGGCTCACCCGTTTGGTCCAGCCGCTGCTCGCCGCCGTGGACACCACCGGCCTTTGGCAGGACCTCGAACTGGAGCAGCGGTACACGCAGCCGTCCGGCGCGACGAGGTGGCTGCGCTTTCGCGCCCGCCGCGACCAGTGCGGGCTGCTGGGCATCGCCAGCGACGTCACGGACAGGCACGAGGAACGCCGCGAGCTGGCCGACCTCGCCGACCGCTACCGCCTGCTCGTCGAGCTGAGCCCGGACATGATCGCCGTGCACCAGGACGGCGTGCTCACGTACGTCAACCCGGCGGCCGCGAGGCTCGCCGGTGGCGGTTCACGTGACTCCCTGCTGGGCAGGCCGATCACCGATTTCGTGCACGACGGGTCGGTGCCGGAGATGCTCGAACGGCTCGAGCACCTCAACGAGCCGGGCGCCACCTCCGAATCCGCGGAGGCGATGTTCCTCCGGCCCGACGGCAGCACCTTCCCGATGGAGGTCAAGTCGGTCCGCACCACCTGGGAGGGCCGCCCGGCGTACCAGGTCGTGATGCGCGACGTCAGCGCGCAGCGGGCGGCGGAGAGCGCGCTGCGCTATCAGGCCGCGCTGGTCGAGCACGTCAGTGACGCGATCATCGCCACCGACGCGCAGGGCAGGGTGACCAGCTGGAACCCGGCCGCCGAAGCGATCTACGGGCTCCCGGCCGCCGACGCACTGCGCAGGCACGTGGGTGAGCTCGTCGGGGCCAGGTTCGACCCGGCGGTCGCGGTGCGGGCCGGCGGTGTCGTGCAGGCGACGCACCGCGCGGCGGACGGCACGCCGTTGTCGATGCGCGTGTCGGTGGCCGAGATGGACGGCGGCTACGTGCTGGTCTGCGCGGACGAGACGGCACGCCGCCAGGCCGAGCGCCAGTTCAGCACGGTCGTCGCTTCGCTCGACGAAGGCGTGCTCGTGATCGGCCCGAACGGGCTGCTGATCTCGGCGAACCCGGCGGCCGAACGGATACTCGGCGTGCCGGAGTCGTCGATGCTCGGGGCGTCGCCGCACGCCTGGCCGCTCTACGACGAGTCCGGCCAGCGGCTGTCGACGAACGAGTATCCGTCGTCGCAGGTGCGCCGCACCGGGATAGCTCAGCAGGGTCGCGTGATGCAGGTGCTGCGGCGTGACGGGCGCACGGTGTGGCTGTCCGTCTCGTGCCGCGCGATGAGCCCGCAGGATTCCAGCAGCGCCTTCGTGTTGTCGTTCACCGACATCACCGAGCGCCGCGCGATCGGCGAACGCCTGGAGCACGACGCGACGCACGATCCGTTGACCGGCCTTGCCAACCGCTCGCTCGCGCTCGACCAGCTCACCGCGCTGCTGCACGCGGACGACCGCGCGTCGATAGCGGTGCTGTTCATCGACCTCGACAAGTTCAAGGTGATCAACGACTCGCTCGGCCACTCCGTCGGCGACCGGGTGCTCAAGCTCGCCGGGGACAGGCTGCGCCGCAGCGTCCGGCCCGGCGACATCGTCGGCAGGCTGGGCGGGGACGAGTTCGTGGTGATCGCCCCCGGCATCGGCGGCGAGCCCGAGGCGCGCGCGCTCACCGAACGGCTGCGCGATTCGCTCACCGAGCCGATCGGGGTGGACGGCAGGCAGCTGCACGTCGACGCCAGCATCGGCATCGTGCTCGTCGGCCCGGCCGACCGGCGTGCCGCGCACGATCTGCTGCGCGACGCGGATGTCGCGATGTACCAAGCGAAACAGCTCGGCCGCAGCCGGTACGAGTTCTTCAACGTGCAACTGCGGGAACGGATGCAGCGCCGGCTCCGGCTCGAACAGGACCTGCGCGACGCGGTGCGCCGCGGCCACCTGTGGCCCGCCTACCAGCCGGTGGTGGACCTCGGCACGAACCGGATGGTCGCGGTCGAAGGACTGCTGCGCTGGACCCATCCGGTGCACGGACAGGTGCCGCCGACGGAGTTCATCCCGCTGGCGGAGGAAAGCGACCTCATCAACCAGCTCGGTGAGTACATGCTGCGCGAGACCACGCGCGAGCTCGCCCAGCAGCGCGGCCGCGGGGTGGACGTCGAGCTGAAGATCAACCTGTCCACCCGGCAGCTGGACGATCCCGGGCTCGTGACCGGCATCGAGGAAGCGCTTTCCGTGGCGGGCCTGCCGCCGTCCGCGCTGTGCCTGGAGATCACGGAAAGCGCTCTCATGCGCGACGCCGCGCTGGCCGGGGAAACGCTGGGAGCCTTGCGGGCGCTGGGAGTCCGCCTCGCGATCGACGACTTCGGCACCGGTTACTCCTCGCTCGCGCAGCTGCATCAGCTCACTTTGGACACACTCAAGATCGACCGCTCGTTCATCACCGGGCTCGGTGAGTCCACGGACTCCGAGGCGATCGTGAAGAGCATCATCGTGATGGCGCACGCGGTGCACCTGACCGTGGTGGCCGAAGGGGTGGAAAACCCGGCGCAGCTGGAACTGCTCCGCGAACTCGGGTGCGATCAGGCGCAGGGGTACTACCTCGGGAAACCCGCGCCCGCCGGGAAACTCTGGCCCTGAGCCGGGGACTGAGCGCCCCCTGCGCGCCCGGTCACCGAACAGCCGCACTGAAATATACCTGCCTGCCGGTATGTACGGCGTTAGCCCGGAGCCTCGATCACTTGCGCCACCAGGTTTTCCAGCTCACCGCGGGTGACGGCCCACAGCGCGGCGACCGTGCGCGGGCTGGACACGAAACTCATCAGCAGCACCCCGCGGATGGCCGCGAACGCGGTGAGCATCACGGCCGTTCCCCTTGGCCTGCTGAGGAAATCGGGGACGACCTCATTGAGCAGGTCGTTCATGCCGCCGGCGAGCTGCCGGTTGAACCGCCCGACGTGCGAGCGCAGTTCCGGGTCCGTGCGGCTCCCCAGCCACAGCTCCGTCACCGCCGTGAACGGTTTGCTCTCGTGCAGCTCCCACAACCTGTCCACCAGCGCCATCACGGTTTCCGCTTCGGTGGGCCGGCGCGGCGGATCCGCGCGGAACTCGTCGACGATCTTCGTGGTCGCGTGTTCCAGGCCCGCCACCACCAGTTCCGTCTTGTTCGCGAAGTAGTGCGCCTGCGCGCCACGTGTCACACCCGCGCGCGTGGCTATCTGCGCGCTGGTGACATTCCGGTAGCCGTAGTCCACAAGGCACTCCACGGTCGCCTCGAGCAAGGCCATCCGCGTGGCCGCCCGCCGCTCCGCCTGGGTGCGGCGCTTCCCGCCAGACATTGCGCAACTGTATCGGTTCTGGCCCCATGAGAAATTCCGCCACCGAGGTGAAAGAATCCACAGTGGACATTTGATCAAGGGTTGCCGCGGAACGTCGCACGATACGCGCGCGGGGACACCCCGAGCGTCGCCTGCAGGTGCTGGCGCAGCGAGGCCGCGGTGCCGAAACCGGCATCCTCGGCCACCCGGTCCACGGGCAGTTCCGTTTCCTCCAGCAACTGCCGGGCGCGCTCGATCCGTTGCTGGGTCAACCATTGCACCGGGGAAACGCCCACCTCCTCCCGGAAGCGGCGGGTGAAGGTGCGCACGCTCATCGCCTCCTGCTCCGCCAGCTCGCGCAGTGACAACGGCCGGCCGAGATGCTCAAGCGCCCACGCGCGCGCACGCGCCGTGGACGAAGATCGCGGCTCGGGCACCGGCCGCCGGATGAACTGTGCCTGCCCACCTTCGCGATGCGGCGCGACGACGGTGCCGCGCGCGACCCGGTTGGCGACGGCGACGCCGTGGTCGCGCCGGATCATGTGCAGGCACAGGTCGATCCCCGCGGCCACCCCGGCGGAGGTGAGCACGTCGCCGGAGTCGGTGTAGAGCACGTTCTCCTCGACCTGGACGGCCGGGTACAGCCGGCGAAGATCAGCGGCCGAGTGCCAGTGCGTGGTCGCGCGCCTGCCGTCGAGCAGCCCGGCCGCCGCGAGCACGAACACCCCCGTGCAGATCGACGCGATTCTCGTGCCGGGCCGGATCTGCGCGACGACGTCGGCCATCGGGCCGCGCAGCGGGCCGCCTCTCTGCGGCTCGTAGTCGACTTCGGCGGAGAGGAACACCACCGTGTCCGCCTTGGCCAGCAGCTCCGGGCCGTAGCCGACGTGCACGGTGAAATCGGCGTCGGTACGCACGTCGCCGGGGGTGAGTGTGCAGGTCATGACCTCGTAGAGCGGCTCACCATCCGGCGAGCGCGCCTCCCCGAAGAGCCGGTGCACGGTGCCCAGCTCGAAGGGGAGCACGCCGGGACGGACGAAAACGGCGATCCGATGCATGGCCCGATCCTTGCACAACCTGGCCATCAAGCCACTGGTTGCACTCTCAACCACTCGGCAGGCTGGTGCCATGAAGGTTTTGTGGATCTTTGCCCACCCGGAACAGCGTTCGCTCAACGCGTCCCTGCGCGACGAGGGCCTGCGCGCGCTGACCGAGCAGGGCCACGAGTACCGGTTGTCCGACCTCTACGCGATGAACTGGAACCCGGTGGTCAGCCGCGAGGACTACGCGCTCGACCCGGACGAGCGGCTCAAGGTCGCGGGCGCGTCCGCCACCGCGCTGACCGAGGGGCGGCTGAGCCCGGACATCCTGGCGGAGCAGGAAAAACTCATCTGGGCCGACGCGGTCGTGCTCCAGTTCCCGCTCTGGTGGTACGGGATGCCCGCGATCCTCAAGGGCTGGTTCGACCGCGTGTTCACCAAGGGCTTCGGCTACGGCATCACCGACTCCGGCGGCAAGGTGCTGCGCTACGGCGAAGGCACGCTGGCCGGGAAGCGTGCGCTGGCTGTGCTCACCGTTGGCGGGCGCGAGTCCGCCTTCGGCCCGCGCGGGGTCAACGGCGACATCCAGCACACGCTGTTTCCCTTGCAGCACGGCACTTTCTGGTACGCGGGGCTGGCGCCGCTGCCGCCGCTGGTGTTCTACAGCGCGGACCGGATGGGCGAAGCCGAGTACTCGACGGCCGCGAAGGAGTTGCGCCGTCGGATCGAAACGCTGGGCACCACCGAACCGGTGCCGTTCCGCACTCAGAACGGCGGCGACTACGACGAGGACCTGGTGCTCAAGCCGGAACTGGCCGCGGGACGCACCGGCCCGGACGTGCACCTCGGGTAAGCCGGCGCCTGCACCGATTCAGCGCCGGGAAAGCGTTTTCACCGGCCGCGAAAAGCGCACCCCAACACCTCGCCCGGGGGGACGACTGGCAGAGGAGGAAGAACGATGTCCACGTCGATGATCATCGTTGTCGTCGTCGCCGTCCTCGTGGTGGCGGCGCTGATCGCCTTCGGACTGCGGACACAGCGGCGTCGCAGGCTGCGCGAGCGGTTCGGGCCCGAATACGACCGGGCCGTCGAGGACAGCCCGAACCGGACGAAGGCCGAACGCGACCTGCTGGCCAGGGAACGGCGGCACGACAAGCTCGACATCCGGCCGCTTTCCGATTCGGCGCGCGAGCACTACCGGCAGCAGTGGTCGCTGATCCAGGAGCGGTTCGTCGACCGCCCCGACGACGCGATCGGCGAGGCGGACCGGGTGCTGACGAGGCTGATGGCCGACCGCGGCTACCCGACCGAAGGCTACGAGCAGCAGGTCAACGACCTGTCGGTCGAGCACGCGCGCACCCTGGAGCACTACCGGAGGGCGCGGGAAACGTTGCGGGGCAACGAGAAGACGAGAGCCGACACCGAAGCGCTGCGCAAGGCGATGGTGCACTACCGGACCGTGTTCGACGACCTGCTCGCCGAGCGGGAGGGGAGCAAGTGAGATGAGAACCGAAGGGCTGAGCACCGAAGACCTGGCCGCGCCCGCGCCCGAAAGCCCGGAAACCCCCGAGCCGGCCGAGGAAGTCGAACTCTTCGAGCACGAAAAGGTCGAAGCCTTCCTCGACCGCTGGCGCGCCCTGCAGACCGCCTTCGTCGACGACCCGCGCGAAGCGGTGCATGACGCGGACCAGCTCGTCGCCGAGGTGATCCAGACACTGGCCACGACGTTCGCCGAGCACAAGCGGAACCTGGAAACCCAATGGCAGCAAGGTGAATCCGTCGCCACCGAGGACCTGCGGCTCGCGCTGCGGCGCTACCGCACCTTCTTCAACGAGCTGCTCCGCACCAACTGACCACCGAGGCGACGTCCGTGCCCTAGGGGGCGTCCTCAGGCGGGCACCGACGTCGCCTTGTCCATCAGGTACTCGAGCAGGACCTGCAGCACCCGCTTGGCGGAGCCGCGGTCCCGCACGTCGCACAGCTGGATCGGGACGTCCGGGTTGAGGTCGAGCGCCGCGCGCACCTCGTCCGGCTCGTAGATCTCCGCGCCGTCGAAGCAGTTCACCGCGACGACGAAGTCGATGCCGCGCGACTCGAAGAAGTCCACCGCGGCGAAGCAGTCCTCGAGCCGCCTCGTGTCGGCGAGCACCACCGCGCCCAGCGCGCCGACCGACAACTCCTTCCACATGAACCAGAACCGGTCCTGTCCGGGAGTGCCGAACAGGTACAGCACCACCTTCGGGTTGATCGTGATCCGCCCGAAGTCCAGCGCCACCGTGGTCGTGGTCTTGTGCTCCACGCCGTTCAGGTCGTCGACCGTCGCACCGAGCTCGGTCAGCCGCTCCTCGGTGCGCAGTGGCCGGATCTCGCTGACCGACGAGACGAGCGTGGTCTTGCCGACCCCGAAGCCGCCCGCGACGAGCAGCTTGACGGCCTGCACCCCGTCCAGCCCGGGATCGCCAACCGGCTCAGAGTTTCCGTACGCCATCAAGCACCGCCTGCAACAGTTCGATGTTGGGCCGCCGGTCCCCGGAGGGAGCCGGCGGCGACCGGAAGATGAGATGTCCCGACTCGATCAGGTCGCTGACCAGGACCTTGACCGCGGCCAGCAGCAGTTTCAGCTGGGCCGCGATCTCCGCGAGCGACATCGGCCTGCCCTGGCACATGCGCAGGATGTCGCCGTACTCGCGGTCCAGCGTCGCGACGTCCGACGCCGGCCGGACGGCCACCACGAGCGTGATGAGATCGAGTTTGTGCAGATCCCTCCCGGCGCGGCCACGGGTGACCGCGAACGGCCGGACCAGCGGGCCCGGATCGTCCTGGAACCAGGAGGTGTCCTCGTGCCTCACGGCGTCTGCGGGATCGGCGCCTCACGGGGTGGGGCCGTCAGGTTCGTCCCGACCTTCCCCACCAGCACATTCATCTCGTACGCGACCATGCCGAGATCGGCGTTCACCCCGGCGATCAGCGCCAGGCAGGCGCCGACCCCGGCCTCGGTCACCACCAGGTAGCCGTGCTCCAGCTCGACCACCGTCTGCTGCACCGCGCCCTTGTCGAACTGGCTGCCGACGCCGCGGGCGAGGCTGCGGAACGCCGACGCCATCGCGGAAAGGTGCTCGCCCCCTTCCCGGTCGAGGCTCGCCGAGCGGCCGAGTGCCAGCCCGTCGGAGGAGAGCACCACCGCCTTCTCGGCTCCCGGTAGCCGGTTGACGAGGTCGTCCAGCAGCCAGTCCAATCTGGCTCCCTGGGGCTTGACCGCCACGTCTTCGTTCATCGCCGCACCATCCGTCTTCATCGATCTCTTTCCGGGCTACTGCGCGTCGTCGCGACTTTTGCGGGCCTGCCACGTCCCCCGCTGGAACGCGGACATGCTGCTGCGTGCCGCGTCCGGGCTGCGAAGCTCGAGCGAGTCCGATGTGGACGGTTGCTCGGTCTGGAGCTGTGGCGCCAGGTTCGCCTGGCGGCGCCGGCGGGGAAGCGGTTTCCGGCCCGGCGAACCGACGGACACCGTCGCCGGGCTCGCGGCACGCCGGTGCGGGCTGGGGGACAGCGACTCCGTCACGGGTTCCTCCTGCGGCCACCGCCGCGGGTCGAAGTCTTCGTCGGAACGCGCCGGCCTCGGCACCGGATCGACCGCCGCCTCCGGCACGAACGACGGCACCCTCGCGTGCCGGGCGTGCCGCGCCCGCCGGATCGGGGTGAGGTCGGCCCGGGTTTCGGCCGCCGAGGGCTCGACGTCCGCCGGCTCCTCGGTGTCGATGATCTTGGCCGGGATCAGGACGATCGCCTTGATCCCGCCGTACGCGGAGTCCACCAGGTTGACCACGATGCCGTGCTTGCGCGCCAGCTGCCCGATCACGAACAGCCCGAGGTTGCGTTGCCCGGCCAGCGCCATCTCCTGGAAGTCCGGCGGATTGCGCAGCCGCTCGTTCAGTTCCTCGCGTTCGTCGAACGGGATGCCGAGGCCCTGGTCCTCGATCTCCACCGCGACACCCTTGCCGACCACGTTGCCGCGCACCGCGACCGGGGCGCCCGGCGGGGAGAACGAAGTCGCGTTGTCCACCAGTTCCGCCAGCAGGTGCAGGATGTCCGCGACCGCGGAGCCCATCACCTTCACCTCGGGCAGCCGGACCGCGCTGACGCGCGCGAAGTCCTCGGTCTCGGAGATCGCGCTTCGCACGACTTCCTCCAGCGCCACCGGGTTGCGCCATTTCCGGCCCGGCTGGCCGCCGCCGAGGATCAGCAGGTTTTCCGCGTTGCGGCGGGCCGCGGTGGTCAGGTGGTCGAGCTGGAACAACAGCTCGAGGTGCTCGGGGTCGCTCTGTTTGGCCTCGGCGACGTCCAGCACGTCCAGCTGGCGGTGCACCACGATCTGGCTGCGGTGCGCGATGTCGAGGAAGACTTTGTTGAGGCCACCGCGTGTCTTCGCCTCTGCGGTGGCCGCCGCGATCGCGGTCCGCTGCGCGGCGCTGAACGCCTCGGCGACCTGGCCGATCTCGTCGTCGCCGCGGTCGATCGGCGTCACCTCGGCGTCCACGTCCACCTGGTCGCCGTCGTGCAGCCGCCGCACCAGGCCGGGGAGTTTCACCTCGGCCAGTTCGAGGGTCTGCGAGCGCAGCCGGCGCAGCCTGCGCACGAGCGCGTTGGCGAGCCGGACCGAAACGAAGAACGCGGCGACGGCCACGATCAGCGTGATCAGCCCGGCGATGATCGACTGCAGGAGCGTGGTGTCGGCGGCGTCGCCCGCGATGTCCGCGCCGTAGGTGAAGTGATCGGACCACAGGCCGAGCAGCTCGGTGGCGACCTGGTTTTCGGCGTCGCGGTAGTCGGCGAGCTGGATGCGCAGCGAGCCGGTGGTGCTCAGCGAATCCTCCGCTGCCTGCGCGGTTTTCCAGGCGTCGCCGTTGACGAGTCTGGTGTAGCGGTCCTGTTCCGCCGCGGGCAGGCGGCTGAACTGGCCTTCGAGCCCCTGGCGGTAGGTGCCGACGAACTGGGTGAAGGAAACCCGTTCGTCCGGGGTGAGCTGGCCGCGCGTGGTCAGCACCGCGGCCACTCCGTTCGCCCGGCCTTGCGCCTCCATCACGCGGAACAGGTCCACAGTGGTGATCTGCTCGCGGGCGGCCGCCGCGTCGGAGGTGGTGCGCGCGGAGTCGGCGATGCCGTTCATGACGGCCCTGCCGAGCCCGGTGAACAGCGCGTCCACGTCGGCGGGCGAGACCTGGGACTGGTCGATTCCCTGTCGTACCACCGGAAGTCGCGCGGCCAGCTCGGCGAACTCGGCGTTGGTCTTGGCGACGCCCTCGGGGTTCAGCTGCCCCGTGATGCCTGCCAGCACGGTGAGCTGGGAGAGCACGGTGTTGGTACGGTCGCGCACTCCTTGGAGATCGGTGCGTGCCTGCGCGTCACCGGCCAGCGCTCGCATGCTCGTGGCGAGTTCCTGCTGGACCGTGGCTTCCCAGGTGATGCAGGGCGGGATCGCGGTTTTGAGGATGTCCGCCCAGTTCCGCGCGGCGATGCCGGAGGTGACCAGCGAGCCCGCCACGGCGGCGCCGGTGATCAGCAGTACCGCGCTCGGGATGAGCGCGATGGCGAGCACCCTGGTCCGGATGCTGCGTCTTCCGCGCAGGCGCGTGAGTCTCTTGAGCCGGTCCCGCCCCGCGCGGGGGCGTGCGGGTTTCGATTCGCGCAAGTTACCGCCCTGTCCTGGCTGGCTCGCAAAACTCCGCGCCAGTGCACGGAGATCCACCGGCCGGCGATGGTTTTCCCTTGTCCAAAAACGATTTCGCCCGCACCATGGCAGCGCGTACCCGCGCTCGAACCACGGATTTTCTTGTAGCGCAAGAAGATCCGCAACGAGGCAGCGGTAGGTGTCCCCAGGCTTATCGCTCGTTAAGCTCCGCCACCTTATCCAGGTTGTCAACCGTCCGGTTCCGCGTCCGGAACCGCGTCCGAACGCGACTCCGAGTCAACCTCGTGCTGTCAACCGTTGCCGCGGAACGGATTCCCGGTCTACGGTTGCGCGGCGCCTGTCCGGTGGCGCGTCGGTTCCCCAACCGGACTTCCCTCATCTCGACAAGGAGTCGGAGACCCCATGGTGGATTCATCGCTGGCCGGCAAGAGCGCGCTCATCACCGGTGCGGCGCAAGGCATCGGGGCCGCGATCGCGGAGTTGTTCGCCGCACGGGGCGCCAAGGTCGTGGTCGCCGACATCAATGCGGAAGGCGGCGAGGAAACCGCCGGCAAGATCGTGAAGGACGGCGGGGAAGCGCAGTTCGTCCGCACCGACGTCACCTCCGCCGCCGATCTCGATGCCGCCGTCAAGGCGACGGTGGACGCCTACGGCAGACTGGACATCGCGATCAACAACGCGGGGATCGAGGAGCAGGGCTCGGCGTTGCACGAAATCACCGAAGAGGCTTGGGACAAGCTGGTTTCGGTGAACCTCAAGGGTGTCTGGCTGTCGATGAAGGCCGAGATCACGCAGATGCTGGGCCAGGGCGGCGGCACGATCGTCAACATGGCGTCGATCGCCGGGATGGTCGGCCTGCCGCTGGGCATCGCCGACTACTCGGCCGCCAAGGGCGGGGTCGTCGCGCTGACCCGCACCGCGGCCATCGAGTACGTCAAGAACGGTATCCGCATCAACGCCGTCTGCCCCGGCGTGGTCCGCACTTCGCTGCTCGACAACGCGATCAAGACCGGCATGTTCACCGAGCCCGAAGCGGCCGCGCTGCACCCGACCGGTGTGCTGATCGACCCGGAGGATGTCGCCGAAGCGTTCCTGTACCTGGCCTCCGACGCGGCCAAACACGTCACCGGCCACGCGATGCCCATCGACGCGGGCATGGCCGCGGGCTGACCTCGGCTTCGGAGCCCCATCTCTGTCCTCTTTGGACGGAGATGGGAGCGACCCGAAAAAAACAGCCCCCACCGTCACCGGTGGGGGCTGTTCGCTGTGGTCTGAAGAGTGGCCAGGGCCGGGGTCGAACCGGCGACCTTCCGCTTTTCAGGCGGACGCTCGTACCAACTGAGCTACCTGGCCGGAAACGCCGGCTGGGAGCCAGACGCTATTGCGACCCTGACGGGACTCGAACCCGCGACCTTCGCCGTGACAGGGCGACGCGCTAACCAACTGCGCCACAGGGCCTTGCTTCGTACTGCGTACTCCCAACGGGATTCGAACCCGCGTTGCCGCCTTGAAAGGGCGGAGTCCTAGGCCGCTGGACGATGGGAGCTCGGCCGGTTTCGGCGAACCGACCGACCGCGCTCTCAGGTCCCCCCGGGAGCGATTACAAGCATAGGGCACGCCTTCCAGCGCCTCCAAACCGGTATCCCCTAAGCCCGTACGCGCGGTTTGACCTGCACGGATGCCTCAACACTACGCCGGATGGCCGCGATTTCGGGCCTGAGCAGGCGAACGTGGGCCGCGTCACTCTTCGTGGGCCTTGGCGATCGCGTCGAGATCGCGGAGCGACGACAGCAGGTCCGACTGCTCCTCAGGCGTCAGTGTCGCGTCGAGCAACTCGGTCACGACCTCGTCCGTCATCGCCTCCGCGCGCCGCCACCGTTCGTCGAGATCGCTCCGCGCTCGGGCGCGCGCGACCAACGCCTCCGCTTCAGCGGGCTGCCACGCCGTGCGCAGGAGACGCTCGTACCCGCCCTCCGGATCCGCGACGACCGCCTCCGGGACCGTCACCGCGTTGGCCCGCAAGGCAGCGAAGTGCACACCGCCGCGAAACTCGCGCAGGACCATGAGGCTGTGGCCGACCCGCGCCAGCGGTTCAGCCGGGACATCGACCGCTCGCCAGCCCGCGAAGAGAGCAAGGCCGCTGGCATCGGCGCCGGCGAGCACCTGCTGCAGCAACGCCGCCAACCGCTCTGGATCTTCGAGTCCAGCCAGGTGCGTCCCGGACCAGCGCGCCAGCGCGTCGGTGTACGCCACGACGGCATCCTTCACGGAGACCGCATTCACCGCGGCCGGAAGCACGAGGGCGAACAGCCAGTGCGGAAAGATCCCGAACAGCTCGGCGGCCACCGCCGGCGGCAGATCGCCGAGCACCGCGGAACGCCCCCGGAAATACAGCATCCGGGGCGGCAGACCGACCGCCTTCTCGGCCTCGGCCAGCTCGGCCGACGTCATGAACTTCCCGCCCCAGACCTGAACGATCGGACGGATCTCGCTCGCCATCGCCATACGGCGACCATAACGCTGTTACGAAACCTCGGCAAGGACACGATTCGACGAACGATCAAGAAACAAGGTTGCGGTCACCGACCGTGACCACCGCGGCCCGGCGCCGGAAGACAGCCGACGCCCGCCCAAAACCGCGGAAACCTAGCGCTGCGCCGGGTTCTGACCATCCTCGTCCGGAATCAGGCCGAGCATGTCCAGCAACTGCGCGCAGTCCTCCGCATCAGTGGCACCAGCCGCCACCGCCATCCGCGCCCGACGCACCTGATCATCGGAAACCCGTGGCGCGTCAGCATGGCCGCCCCGCTGCGAAGGCACCCCGCCATCGGCACCTTCGTACCGAAGGAGGAACTGTCGAACTTCCACAGACCCGCTCATAGCCCCTCCAAGACGACTAGTTCACAAGCGACTTGGCCGCGAGGCTAGTCAGCGAAATATCTCCACCACAGCCCCCCGCAGAGTGAACCTGCCCCACCACGACCACGACGGACAGCCACCACCGCAGGTGAACGCACAGCAACACGGACATGACGCAGCGACCGAAAAAATCATGTCGACCACTCGCATCAACGGCCGGAATCATGTAACAATCGACTTGCTGACACACCCCCGGTCAGCGCCTGTGGAGATCCCCTCCGGCCCCCGCGTTCCTCCCCCTGGCGCGGGGGCCTCTCCATTCCTACTCGCGGCTTTGCCGCTCGCGGTGCCTTTCCGCTTTGCGGGGGGCGACCCCCGCGCCCCCGGTGTTGTTTGCTCCTTGCGACTCGAGGTGAGGGGCGGGCATTTGACTAGCTCGGTGGGTGGCGCTTACGGGCCGCGATGAGGGGCGGGCCAGTGACTTGGCGG
>NZ_VMNW02000088.1 GCF_007713735.2 Amycolatopsis acidicola
CCAAATAAGCCCGAACCCAAGCCCCCAAAAAGCCAAAACCCCGAACCCAACCCCCGGAAACTAAAAGGGCCGGTCCGGACCGGCCCCCGAAAGGGTCAGGTCCGAACCGGCCGGATGGCTGGTGAACGGGCCGCTCAGGCAGGAACCTTCTCGGACTCCTCCTCCGCCGGCGCGGACGCCGGGGTGAGGGTCTTGAGAGCCTCCTGCAGCGCGCTGTTCGTCGCGGTGAGCCTTTCGGTCACCTCGCGCTTGAACTCGAACGCCTGGGTGCGGTTCTCCTGCGCCTCGGCGAGCTGACGCTCGGCGTCGGCGACCAGGACGGCCGCACGCTCCTCGGCCTCGGCGGTCTGGCTGGCGAGCCGGTTCTCGGTCGCGGAAACCTTCTCGGCCAGTGCGTCCTCGGTCGTCCGGACCTTGTTGGCGAGCGACTCTTCGGTCGTCTGCACCTTGTTGGCCAGGGTCTCTTCCGTGGTCTGCACCTTGTGCGCCAGCGACTCCTCGGTCGTCTGCACCTTGTCGGCGAGCGCGGTCTCGGTCGACTGGACCTTGTTGGCCAGCGCCTCCTCCGTGGTGCGAACCTTGGTCTCCAGCGCTTCTTCGGTCTCGCGAACCTTGGTGTTGAGCGCTTCCTCGGTCTCGCGGACCTTCGTGTCGAGCTCGGCCTCGGTCTCGCGGACCTTGGTGTCGAGCTCGGCTTCGGCGACGGCGATCTTCTCGGCCAGCTCGGCTTCCGCCCTGCGCTCGGCTTCGGCGCGACGGTCCTCCGAGTCGGCGTCGAGACGACGGCGCTCGGCCTCGGCGTCGGCGTTCAGCTGGGCGATCTCGCCGCGAGCGTGCTCCATGAGGTCGGCGTGCTCGTTCTTGAGCTTCACCGTCAGCGCCTGGTACTCGGCCTCGAGCTCGTTGCGCCGCTCGGCCATCTCGGCTTCACGCTCGGAGACCCACTTGTCGGTCGCCTTGCGGGTGTCGAGGTCGTACTTGTCGGCCTGCGCGCGGATCTGGTCAGCCTGGCCCTCGGCCTGCTGGCGAAGCTCCGCGCACTCCTCTTCGGCGAGGGTCATCATGCTGCGGACGCGCTCGGTCATCGTGGCGGCGCTCGACGGGTCGCTCGCCATCCTGGCCAGCGCGGTCTTCGTCTCGGCCAGCTCCTGCTGCGCGTAGCTCAGCGCCTTGGTCAGCTCGGCGACCGAGGACATGGCCTCGTCACGCGCCTGGGACAGGTCCTTCATGTCCGAGGAGAGCTGGTTCAACCGCTCGTCGACCGGGACGCGGTCGTAGCCGCGGAACACGAGCGGGAAATGCGGGTTCCCGAGCGGAGGCTCGGAGGATTGGATTGGGGACTGGGCAGGGGGCATGGCGCGAACCTTAGTGCGTCCGGTCGCTCCGATCCATACCGCCATTCGGACTCTTTACTCACGGTGAATGGCGGCCGCGTTGCGACCGGTCCGGCTAATGGCGCCTGGGTTAACGTTCTCCCTCGGGAGCGCGGAGGTGCAAGAGCGTGGTGGACTTGAGCGGGCTGGCCGCTGACCTGGCAGAACACTGGCCGATCTACGTCAGTATGCCCTTCATCGCGGCGCTCATCGGGTATCTGACCAAGCGCGTCGCGATCGAAATGATGTTCCGGCCCGTCGAGTTCATCGGCATCCGCCCGTTCCTCGGCTGGCAGGGCGTGCTGCCTGCCAACGCCGAGCGGATGGCGGCCACCGCGACGGAGATGCTCACCAAGAACCTCGTGGACCCCAAGGAGGTCTTCGCCAGGCTCGACCCGGAGCAGATCGCCGCGGAGATCGAGGAACCGCTCCTGGAAGTGGTCGAGGACGTCACGCGCGAGGTGATGGAGCAGTACCAGCCGCGGGTCTGGGAAGCGCTTCCAGCCGGCGCCCGCCAGCTCCTGCTCAACCGGGTGCGCGGCGAGTCCCCCAAGGTGATCGCGAAGATCATGCGGGAGATCTCGAACGACATCGACCAGGTACTGGACCTCGAGCACATGGTCGTGACGAACCTGGTGCGCGACAAGGATCTGCTCAACCGCCTCATCCGCGACATCTCGCGCCCGGAGATGCGCTTCATCGCCCGCTCCGGGCTGGTGTTCGGGTTCGGGCTCGGCATCGTGCAGCTGGCGGTGTGGGCGGTGACGAAGTCGCCGATCGTGCTGCCGCTGTTCGGCCTCGCCATCGGCTGGTTCACCGACTGGCTCGCGCTCAAGATGATCTTCCTGCCGCGTGAGCCGCAGGAGTTCTTCGGCCTCTACACGTGGCAGGGCGTGTTCCAGAAGCGCCGCGACGAGGTGGCCGCGGACTACGGCGACATGATCGCCCGCGAGATCATCACCATCCCGAACATCCTCGAAGAGGTGCTGCGCGGGCCCAAGGCGGACCGCCTCTTCGACATGATCACCCGCGAGGTCAAGCGGACGATCGACAGCCAGGCCGGGATCGTCAAACCGCTCGTGGTGGCCGCGGTCGGCTCGCGTACGTTCCAGGAGATGAAGCAGGTCGCGGCGGCGAAGGCGGCCGAACGCGTGCCGGACACCATCCGCTTCGCCGAGGATTACGCGGTCAACGCGCTCGACGTGCGCAACACGATCGTCGAGCGGATGCGGATGCTTTCGCCGGTCGAGTTCGAGGGGCTGCTGCGCCCGGCGTTCCGTCAGGACGAGTGGAAACTGATCGCCGTGGGCGCCGTGATCGGCGGACTGGTGGGTGAGCTGCAGGTTCTGGTGCTGCTGCACTAATCTGCCCCCAGACCGCGGATCGGGGAGGAGGTCGGGTGCACGAGATCCTGGCCGACTTCGCCGAGCACTGGCCGCTCTACACCGCGATCCCCTTCATCGGCGCGCTGATCGGCTACCTGACCAAGCGGGTCGCGATCGAGATGATGTTCCGCCCGCTGGAGTTCATCGGCATCCGCCCGTTCCTCGGCTGGCAGGGCGTCGTGCCGAAGCACGGCGGCCGGATGGCCGCGATCGCCACCGATCTGCTCACCTCGAATCTGCTGGATCTCAAGGAGATCTTCGCCCGGATCGACCCTGGCAGGCTCACGGCGCAGATGGAACAGCCCCTGCTGCGCGCGGTGGACGACATCGCGCGCGACGTGCTCGCCGAGTACCAGCCGCGGCTGTGGGAAGCGCTCCCGTCGATGGCGCAGGAGCTGGTCGTCAAGCAGGTGCAGGCCGCCGCGCCTCGGCTGGTGCGGGAGCTGCTGGACGAGGTGCGGGAGAACCTCGACGAGGTGCTCGACGTCAAGCACATGACGGTGCAGAACCTGACCAGCGACAAGGCGTTGCTGGTGCGGTTGATCCGCGAGACGACCCGGCCGGAGATGCGGTTCATCGCCCGCTGCGGCATCTATTTCGGATTCGGGCTCGGCATCGTGCAAGCCGTGGTCTGGGCGCTGACGCACAACCCGTGGGTGCTGCCGATCTTCGGCGGCTGCATCGGGCTGTTCACCGACTGGCTCGCGATCAAGATGATCTTCCTGCCGCGCGAGCCGGTGCGGGTACTGCCGCGGCTGGTGCTGCAGGGCAAGTTCCAGCGCCGCCGCGCGGAGGTCGCCCGGCAGTACGGCGCGCTGATCGCGCACGAGGTGCTCACGCTGCCGAACCTCCTGGACGCGATCCTGCGCGGGCCGAGTTCGGACAAGTTGCTGGCGCTCGTCCGGCGCACGGTGTCGAAGGCCGTCGACGAGCAGGCGGGGCGGCTCGTGTCGGCGACCATCGGGCCGCCGAGGCTGCGTGAGATGAAGGAAGCCGCTGCCACCAAGGCGATCCAGCGGCTGCCGGAAACGGTGCGCTACGCCGAGGGCTACCTGACCGGGGCGATGGACGTGGCGAACATGGTCGAGGAGCGGATGCTCGCGCTCACCCCGGTCGAGTACGAGGGCCTGCTGCGGCCCGCGTTCCGCCAGGAGGAGTGGAAGCTGATCATGGTCGGCGGTGTGATCGGGTTCGTGGTCGGTGAGTTGCAGGTTCTGCTGATGCTGCACTGAGCCAGCGGATAACGTGGTGCCGTGGCGCGAGAACCCCAGCAGCTGCCCGCTGTGCACGAAGCGTGGCTCCCCAGGGAGCATTCGCTGCACCGGCCGCGGCACGGCGGCAAGCAGCTGACGGCGTTGGTCAGCGCGCTGGTGTTCTTCGTGACGCCGACCCTGCTGTGGGTCTTCGGCGTCCGTCCCACCGAGATCGAGAACCACGCGCTCGCCGGTTTCCCGAGCATGTCCCAGGGCTGGGCGTTCTTCACCAGCCTGCCGACTTGGGCCACCGATCAGCTGTCGTTCCGCTCGGCCGCGATCGAGGCGGCGGACGGGATCAGCCGCACCCTGTTCGGCGAATCCGCGCCGCACGACCAGGGCGGCACGTCGAACTCCGGGCCGTTGCCCGGCAGCCCGCCGCCCGCGAACTCCGAGACGCCCGGCACGCAGTCGGGTCCGGTGGACAAGGCCGGGTACCGGCAGGTGATCGAGGGTTCGAACGGCTGGCTCTACTACGGCGTGGACGCCGAGGCCAAATGCGCGCCGAGCAGGCCGCTGTCGGACACGATCGCCCGGATCCAGGAGATCCGCGACATCGTGCAGGCCTCGGGCCGCAAGTTCGTCTGGGTGGTGCCACCGGACAAATCGACGATGGTGCCGCAGTACCTGCCCTCCAGTTACCCGGGCAAGGACTGCCACGACGCCGGTGAAGCCCCGACTTGGCAGCAGCTGGACGCGGCCGGCGCGATGGACCTGCGCCCAGAACTGCAGAAGGTGGCGGCGCAGCTGGGCCGCCCGGTGTTCCCGCCGGAGGACACGCACTGGAACGACGAGGGCAGCCTGACGCTGACCCGCAACGTGGCCGAGGCGATCCAGCCCGGCGTGACCAAGACCTGGACCAGTCCGGCGGTCGGCACCTGGAACGGCACGGCCGATCTGCCCAAGCTGCTCGGCCGGTCCGGACAGAAGACCAGCACGCTCTACAACCTCGAGCCGGACGGGATGACGAACCGGGCAGGCCCGATCATCACGAACCTCGACACCCCGCAGCGCCGGATCGAAAGCCCGATTCCCGGCACGATCGACAAGAAAACCTTGGTGTACGGGGATTCCTTCACCATCGCGTCCTCGCGCTACCTGGTCGGCGGGTTCAGCGATCTGACGATGCTGAACTACTCCACCAGCAAGACCACGCCGATGCAGGCGGTCGACGAGTTCGTCAACTCCGACGTGGTGGTGCTGGAGACCGTGGAGCGCACCGTTTCCGGTGGGGCACTGCCGTTCTTCGACGACGGGTTCATCGACCAGCTGCGGACGCAACTGGCGCAACATCCGATCGGCTGATCCGCGCGGCGCGGTGCCTGCGGTACGCGATGTACCGGCAGATCAGGTAGATCAGGAACGAAATCGCCGTGACGAACGCACTCACCGGCACGCCGGGCGCGAGCGACAGGATGATCCCGCCCAGCGCGGCGATTTCGGCGAAGACCACGGCGAGCACCGTCGCCCGCCACGGGCTGGCGGTGATCCGGACGGCCGCTGCCGCCGGGGTCACCATCAGCGAAACCACCAACAGCGAGCCGACGATCTGCACGCCCAGCGCGGTCGCGATGCCGACGAGCACGGCGAACACGATCGACAGCAGCCGCGCCGGGACGCCCCGGGCGGCGGCCACGTGCGGGTCGACGCTCGCGAACAGCAGCGGCCGGTAGATCACGGCCAGCACGACCAGCACCACGACGGCCGCGGTGATGAGCGCCGCGATGTTGGTGCCCTCGATCGACACGATCTGTCCGATGAGGATGCCGAACTTGTTCGACGTGCGGCCGGGGTAGAACGACAGCAGCAGCACGCCGAGGCCGAGCCCGAACGAGAGGATCACGCCGATCACGGAGTCGCGTTCGGACTCACGGCCGCCGAGCAGGCCCAGCAGCAACGCCGCGATCACCGAACCGGCGAGCGCGCCGTACTCCAGCCCGACGCCCAGCAGCAGCGCGCCGGCCGCGCCGGTGAACGCCAGCTCCGCCGTGCCGTGCACCGCGAAGGACATCCGGCGCATCACGACGAGCGGGCCGAGCGCACCGGACACGAGGCCGAGCACCGCCGCCGCCAGCAGCGCCGTCTGCACGAACGGATAGGACAGCAGGTCGATCGTGGTGCCGAAATCGAACAGTTTGTCCATTCAGGACACCTGCTCTTCCAGGTGGTGGGGCTCCTCCTCGCAGACCGCGCTCTGCGCGCCGGCCACGTGGATCTGCCCGCCGACGCGGACCACCTCGACCTTGGTGCGGTACAGCTCCGACAGCGTCTTCGACGTCATCACCTCGTCCGGCGCGCCGATCCGGAAGCGGCCGTCCACGAGGTAAAGCACCCTGTCCACATAAGACAGGATCGGGTTGAGCTCGTGGGTGACGAACAACACGGCGGTGTCCGCCTTGCGGCGGCGCTCGTCGATCAGCGCGCTGACCGCGCGCTGATGGCCGAGGTCCAATGACAGCAGCGGCTCGTCGCACAGCAGCACGTCGGGCTCGCCGATCAGCGCCTGCGCGACCCGGAGCCGCTGCTGTTCACCGCCGGAGAGCAGGCCGACCGGCGACTTCGCGTACGAACCGGCGCCGACCGCGTCGATCGCTTCGTCCACCCGGCGCCGCCGCTCGCGCATCCCACGCAGGCCGAGGCCCCACCTGTGCCCGTCGAGCCCGAGCCCGACGAGGTCGATTCCCCGTAGTGTCAACGCTTCCTGCATCGCACGCTGCTGCGGCACGTACCCGATCGGACGGTCGCTGGTGATCCGCCAGCTGCCCGCGGACAGCGGCTGCAGGCCGAGCAGCACCTTCAGCAGGCTCGTCTTCCCCGACCCGTTCGGGCCGAGGATGGCGAGGAACTCGCCGGGCTCGACTGTCAGGTCGAGCCCGGACCACAGCGTGCGCGAGCCGAAGGCGAGCCCGGCGCCGGAGATCTGTACCGCGGGGGTCAAGAGTTCAGGGCTCCTGCCAGAGAATCGACGGTGCTGGTCATCCACGAAATGTAGTCCGTGGCGCCGGCCGGCAGCGTCTCGGTCACGTCCACCACGGGCAGTCCGGCCTGCTTGGCGGTGTTCACGACCTGCTCGGTGACCGGGGTGACGGTCTGCGCGTTGTTCACCACGGCCTTGACCTGCTTGCCGGAGATGATGTTCTGCACCTCGGCGAGCGCGGCGGCGGGCACGTCGCTCTCCTCCTCGACGGCCTCGGAGAACTCGTGCGGCGTCGCGTCGGTGACCTTGGCCGTCTCCAGCAGGTAGTGCGCGACGGGCTCGGTGGCGACCACCTTGCTGCCCGGGTGCGCGGCACCGGCCTGTTCGGTCTTGGTCTGGAGGTCGGCGACCTTGGCCTTGAAGGCCGCGGCGTTGTCGGTGAAGGACTGCTTGTCGGACGGGCGGATCTGGCTCAGCTCGGCGGCCACCTGGTCGGCGACCTTCTGCACGGTGGCGAAGCTGTACCAGACGTGCTCGTTCTCGTCGCCGGTCGCGCCGATGTCGTACGCGACGAGCTTCTTCGCGTTCGAAGCCTGGTCGGCGAGCTTGGTGAAGAAGTCGTCGTAGCCGCCGCCGTTGGCCAGCGTCAGCTGCGCCTTCCCGGCCGCGACGGCGTCCTGCGGGGTGGTCTCGTACGAGTGCGGGTCAGCGCCAGGGTCGTGGATGATCGAGGTGACCTGGACGTCTTCGCCGCCGACCGCGGCGGCCACGCTGCCCCAGACGTCGGTCGACGCCACCACGTCGATCTTCCCCGAGTCGTCGCCCGCGGTGTTACCCCCGCCACATCCGGCGAGCAGCAAGGCGATGGCGGCGGAGGCGGATACCAGCGCGGTGAGACGCGGTAGCTGACGGCTAGACGACACGATCACTCCCGAAAGTGGCAGGTAGAGGCACAGTCCGTAGTTATTGGAAACGGTTTTCGAGTTCACTTTACCCCACCGGGTGATGATCTTGCCGCGATGGGTTAAGCGGGCCTGAACGCCGAGTGGCGCCCACCCGGCCTGGCGACGCGGGGCTCCTGACTTCTGCAATCCGAACTGAACCGTTACGGTTCCCTCATGGGGCGTCCTATACGCATGAGGCGACAGGCGACGCTGGCGTCGCTCGCCGCGGAACTCGGCGTGTCCAGGACCACGGTGTCCAACGCCTACAACCGCCCGGACCAGCTCTCGCCGGAGCTGCGCCGCCGCGTGCTGGAGACAGCGCGCCGGCTCGGCTACCCGGGCCCGGATCCGGTGGCCCGGTCGCTGCGCACGCGCAAAGCCGGCGCAGTCGGGTTGCTGCTGACCGAAAACCTCTCCTATGCCTTCCGTGACCCGGCCGCCATAGGAGTCCTCGAAGGACTCGCGCTCGCGTGCGAGGACGCCGGCGTCGGGCTGCACCTGGTGCCGGCCAGCCCGGGCCGGGACGACGTCGCCGCGGTGCACCGCGCCGGGGTCGACGGGTTCGTGGTGTATTCGGTGCCGGACGACGACCCGCACCTGGCGGCCGTGCTGGCGCGCCCGGTGCCGACAGTGGTGATCGACCAGCCGCAGATCGAGGGCATCGACAGGGTCGGCCCGGACGATGCGGCCGCGATCAGCAAGCTGGCCGAGCATCTGGTCGGGCTCGGTCACCGGCAGATCGGCGTGCTGTGCATGCGACTCGGCCGGGACCGCAACGACGACTTCGTCTCGCTGGATCGCCAGCGCGGCGCCCATTTCCACGTGCAGCGCACCCGGCTGGAGGCGCTCGCCGCGTCGTTCAAGAAGGCCGGGGTCGACTGGGCGAGCGTGCCCGTGGTGGAGCGGTTCGACCACACCGTGGACGAGGGCGCGTCCGCCGCCCGCCAGCTGCTCAGCGCGTATCCGCAGGTCACGGCCATCGTGTGCACTTCGGACATTCTGGCGCTCGGCGCGCTCGCCGAGGCGGACAGGCGCGGTCTGCGCGTGCCGGCCGACCTCACCGTCACCGGGTTCGACGGCATCTCCGAGGCCGAACGCATGGGCCTCACCACGGTGCACCAGCCCGTGCTGGAGAAGGGCCGGGCCGCGGGGAAACTGCTGCTGGCGTCCTCCGAACACGTGAACCCGCGGGTGATCACGCTCGAGACCGATCTGCGGATCGGCACCACGTCCGCCCCGCCGCGGACGATGGAAGAGCACTGGTTCGGACCGTGATCTTTCTCTAGCGCGACGGCGCTTCCGGTGTGCGAAGGTTTCAGCAGGAGTCGGACACCAGGAGGGCATCAATGACCGCGACCGACGTGCTGCTGGAGCGGAATCGCGCGCTGGAGGACAAGCTGCGGGGCGATCGTTCCTCCCCCGAGCCGTCGATGCACATCGCGATCCTGACCTGTATGGACGCGCGGATCCGGGTGTTCGAGCTGTTCGGCCTGATTCAGGGCGAGGCGCACATCCTGCGCAACGCGGGCGGCGTCGTCACGGACGACGTGATCCGCTCGCTGGCCCTGTCGCAGCGGAAGCTCGGCACCACCGAGGTGATCATCGTGCAGCACACCACGTGCGGCCTGTCGATGGTGACCGATGACGGCTTCAAGGACGAACTCGAGCAGGATTCCGGCCTGCGGCCCACGTGGGCGGTCGAGGCATTCCGGGACGTCGAAGACAGCGTGCGCACTTCGCTGCAGCGCGTGAAGCGCAGCGCATACCTACCCCACACCGACAACGTCCGCGGCTTCGTGTACGACGTGCACACCGGGGCGCTCACGGAAGTCGCGTAGTCACAGTCGTTTATGGACAGTGGTTCCGGCTGAAATTCCCGCTGGACAACCATTTCGATCTTCCTTTTCCAGGCATTTCATGACGTCCGTCTTCGCGGTCCGAGCCGTTTTCGTTTGCGAAGACCTGCGCTGGCTTTCGCCAACCCACCCGATCGCCGAAGAGTTGTCCAATACAGTCGACGAGTACGAAGAGTAGGCGACTGGTTGCGGACAGGGGCGTCGTGAGCAGATGGGGTGGCGCGCAGCCGCCGGATTGCCGCACTGACCGCGACATCCAGGTCGCGCGGCCGGTACTAGGGCCCGAGATGATCGAGGACGAAGACGCGCCCACGGTCCTTTACCTGCCAACGGCCACCCCCGTCCACGGCGAGGAGTTGGCATTCGTCCTCCGGGATCTGGAGGGCGGTCAGCGCGCTCTGCTGGTCTACTCGTCGTTGGAGCAGCTCGTCGCGGGTTGCGGCGACGAACAGCCTTGGGTCGGCATCCGGGCCGAGGCGCTGCCGGAGTTCGAAACCCTGACCGAACCGGACGTGGTGCTGTGGGACGCGGTGCTGGCGCCGGAGATCCGGCAGTACGGCGGCTACCCGCTGGAGGACACGTGACCACAGGCGGCTTTCGAGCTGAGCCGGCGACACTCGAAACCGTGGCCGGCATCTTGGAGCAGGCGGGCAACAGCGTGAACAGTGTCGAAGCGCCGCCGGATGGGCCGCAGGCCGGGCTGCCCACTGCCGCCATCGCGCAGGTGATCGCAAACCTCTCGGGTCAGGCGGACGTGCTGGTGGGCGGTCTGTTCGGCGCGGCAGCCGCTGTGCGAGACAGCCGGACCGCGTACGAGGCTGGCGAGCAGTGGGCAACCGAGACGCTGTCCGGGAAGGGCGGCGGAGCGCGCGCGGAATGAGCATGGGGGAGCTTTGAGTCTGGATATCCGGGTCGAGGCCGATCCGGCGAGCATGCGCGCGACGGTCGCGTGGCTACGCTCGGCCGGAACGGCGGTCGACGGTGCGGCCAATCAGTCGGTCTCGGCGCGTACCAGTTCCTTGGACGGGTGGGACGGGGACGCTTCGGACACCTTCCGGCACACGATGGGCAACCTGACACCCAAGATCGACGCATTGCGAGACGGGTTCGGCGGCGCCGCGAACGCGATCGAAGGCCACGCCAACGACATCGACACTGTCAAGGCGCGGATGCAACAGGCACGCGACCTCGCCGCCGCCGCCGGGCTGGAGATCACCGACCAGGTGATCAACGATCCGGGCCCGGCGCCCCCTCAACCAGTGCCAGTGCCACACAACACGGCCGAGACACCTGCCGAGGCCGGTACGCGCTCCATGTCCGAGCTGGACTGGAGTGACTGGGTCGGCAAGGCCAAGGCGTACGCCGATGCCTCGGCTGTCGTCACCGAAGGCCGCGAGATCGAGAACGACCCGCAGCAGCTGCTGCTGTCGTATCTGCAGAACGTCTCGGAAAAATGGCATATCAACGCCGCCGACTTCACGACCGGACTTGCGGCCGGTTTCATCTCGCGGCAAAGCGCCTGGAAGACCACCGCCGCGAAGTTCACCGGGATCGCCGACGAGCTGGCCGGGTTGTCCAAGGACGTGAGCCGGGGTGCTGCTCAGCAAGCCGACGACGTGATTGCCTCGCTCATCACCCGGGCACAGGCCAAGGTCGCCGCCGACCATGCCAACGCCAGCAGGATCGGAACCTGGCTCGATTCACTACCTGATGCCGCGAGGAAGATCCTCACGCTGGAGCTCGGCGACTTCGTACCGAAAAACGCGCCATACCTTCGCTCGGCGACCGCCGTGATAAAGAAGGTTCCGGTCGTAGGTACGGCTTTGACCGGTGGGAGCATCCTCCTTGACGTCTCGGAGGGCAAGGACGCTACAACCAGCATCGTGTCGAACACCGGAGGGCTGGTCGCGGGCGCGTGGGCGGGAGCAGCCGCAGGCGCGGCGATCGGTGGACCAGCGGGCGCGCTGGTCGGCTTTCTCGTGTCCACCGGTACGGGATGGGCCATCGAAGAGTTCATGAGCCCGGACGCGCAGAAAGTTCTGGAGGAAATGAAGAACCCCCAAGTGCAGGACGGCCTGCCGTGGTACCTCCAAAACCCTCTGCGGTGAGAACAGAGAGCCGAGCGTGAGTGAAGAACTGCCGCCGATGCCTGACCCGCGGACAGGCGAGCCGCGACCGCCACACGTGCCCATCGACGGTCGAACCCTTGCAGCCAGGGCGAAGCAGCCGTTTCATGCCCGGAAGGTGTTGGCAGGTCCTGAAGGCAGCGGGCCCGCCTTGGAATGGTGCTACGGGGACCGCAAGATGCAGCGTTGGCTGGCGGTCTGTCTGGCCGTCGTCCTCATCGCCTTTTATACGATCAGGTCCGCCGGATTCGCGTGGGTGACGGTCTGGTACCTCTGGGCCTACGTGGCAGCCATCGTGGGCCTCGGCTGGTTGTTGCCGCTCGGCCACAAGATCGCGGCCGGGGCGGACTGGCTCAACACTCGGGGCGGCATCGTCAAGACCTACGAACTCACCGAGATCACGGTACGGGGGACGGCCGCCGGCGGTTACAACATCGAATTCCGCGACGGCAACGGCGGCGAAGCGGATGCTTCGCTCGACCTCCTTCGCGAGAACCGCGACCTGTGGGACCTCGTCAACAACGGCGTCCGGCACTCGGTCGCGGCCGGCGCTGCCACCAACGTCCTCGCACGGTCCAAGCTCGGCTTGGGCGATACGCGCGGCTGATCGCCATCTTGCCTGTTCAACCGCCACCGAAGTCCGGCAAGTACAGCCCACCGCCACCCTCGACGGGCGTGCGTCGCGGGGCTGCCTATTCTCGGGCCGTGTCCATCGACTCCGAGACGATGATCGACTGGTTCGACCGTACCCACCGCGATCTGCCGTGGCGGCGGCCGGCGTGCACGGGCTGGGGCGTACTGGTCAGCGAGATCATGCTGCAGCAGACCCCGGTCGCCAGGGTGCAGCCGATCTGGGAGGAGTGGCTGGAGCGCTGGCCCGTCCCGTCGGCGCTGGCCGCCGCAAGCCAGGGCGAAGTGCTGCGGGCGTGGGGAAAGCTCGGCTACCCACGCCGGGCGCTGCGCCTGCACGCGGCCGCGGCGGCGATCGCGGAGCAGCACGGGGACGTCGTCCCGTCCAATGTGGACACCCTGCTGGCTCTCCCGGGCATCGGCGCGTATACGGCGCGTGCGGTGGCCGCTTTCGCTTACGGCAAAAGGGCTCCGGTGGTCGACACGAACGTGCGGCGAGTGGTCGCGCGGGCGGTGCACGGGGCCGGGGACGCCGGGCCGGCGTCCAACACCCGCGACATGGCCGACGTCGAGGCCCTGCTGCCCGTGGACGAAGCGCGCGCGGCCCGGTTCTCCGCCGCGTTGATGGAACTCGGCGCACTGGTGTGCACAGCCCGCTCGCCGCGTTGCGCGGACTGCCCCATTTACGACACGTGCGCCTGGCAACGCGCCGGCCGTCCCGCGTACGACGGCCCGGCGAAGCCGACGCAGAAGTTCGCGGGCACGGACAGGCAGATCCGCGGGAAGCTGCTCGACGTCCTGCGCGACACCCCGGAACCGGTGTGGAAGGCCAGCCTCGACGTCGTCTGGCCACAGGACGCCGGACGCCGGGACCGCTGCCTGGCCTCGCTGCTCACCGACGGCCTGGTCGAGCAGATCGCGGACGGGCGCTTCGCCCTCCCCGGCGAACACTGACTCGGCCCTCGGCGAAACGCCTACACGGCCATGTTTGCCCGTCCCGCGCGCGAGTTTGCCCCTCCCGCGCGCGAGTTGGCGGCCAGCGGGAGCCAACACGTCAACCCATAACCCATCCAGCCAACACACCGACGCAGAGGGCCAACACACCAACGTCGCAGGCCAACACACGGACGTCGCGGGCCAACACACCAACGCTGGAGGCCAACACGCGCACGGGGCGGCGAACACTAACGCCCCAGCACCTCCGACAGGAACGCTTCGACGGCACCCCGGTACTCGTCCGGGGCGTCGTCGTGGACGACGTGGCCCGCGCCTTCGACCACGACGTGCCGTCCGTCCGGCACCCTCGCCGCCAGCTCCGCCTGCTGCCCGGCCGGCATCGCGGTGAGCCCGGCCTCGACCACCAGCAGCGGGCATTTCACACCGTCCACAAAGGACCAATAGGACCGCTCGCCCCATTCGGCGGCGATGCCGTACAGGTCCTCGAGGTCGGCGATCAGCTCGTAGCCGCCCGCACGTTCCTCGACGCATTCGGCGAAGTAGTTTCCCGTGCTGCCGAAGAACTCCCGCACGTGCGCGAGCGATTGGAACGGCACCGGCCAGGAATCGAAGTACCCCCGCCAAGTCTCGACGGTGCGCCCGCGCTGATCCGGGGCCATGTCCTCCACGACGACCGCGCGCACCAGCTCGGGATGCGTCGCCGCCAGCGCCCACGCGTGCAGGCCGCCCATCGAATGCCCGATCACGATCGCCGGCTCACCCAAGGAGCGCACGGCCTCGGCGGCGTCGTCGACGAACTGCTCCGTCGTCCACGGCCCGCCCCGCGGCCCGCGCCCGTGTCCGCGCGCGTCCAAGCCGTAGACGTGCCCGTATCGCTTGAGCCACTGCGCCACCGTCCACCACGTCGTCGCCCGGCCCATCAGCCCATGCAGCAACAGGATCGGCTGCCCTTCGCCACCGAAGTCGACGATCATCGGCTGCCCAGCAGGGAACGCGTCAGCGAGTTGTGCGACTCGTTCATCTCGCGCAGCGCCTCGGCCAGCGCGGCGTCGTCCACCGGGACCGGATCGCCGGTCACGCCCTCGTGCATCTGGTGCAGCACCGCCCGGCGCAGCAGTTCCTTGAGGTACGAAGCAGTCACCCCGTCAGTCTGCGCCACGACGGGTTCGAGATCCGCGCGCAGGTCCACGTTCCGGCCGTACAACTCGATCAACCTCCGCCGCCCCGCCGCGTCCGGTTTCGGGATCTCGACGGCGAGATCCACCCGGCCCGGCCGGTCGGCGAGCGCCTGTTCCAGCTCCGACGCGCGGTTCGTGGTGAGCACGAACGTGACGTCCGCGTCCGCGCCGATCCCGTCCATCGCGTCGAGCAGGGTGAACAGCAACGGGTTCGTGCCTGCGTGCGAACGGTCCTGCGCCACCAGGTCCACGTCCTCCAGCACCAGGATCGAGGGCTGCAGCCTGCGGGCGAGCTCGGCCGCCTTGCCGATGAACCGCATCGCGCCGCCGGTCAGGATGATCACGGTGTTCCCGGACAGCCGCCCCATCAGGTACCGCAGCGTGTGCGTCTTTCCGGTGCCGGGCGGGCCGTGCAGCAGCAGGCCACGCTTGAGGTGCTGCCCGGCGGCCCGTAGTCGTTCGGCGTGCCCGGCGATACCGACCGTATGCCGCTCGATCGTCGGCAGGACTCCGTCCGGCAGCACGACTTCCGCGGCCGTCAGCTCCGGCCGCGGCAGGAAGGTGAGCAGCTCGTTCCCCCGGAACTCGCTCGACCCGAACGCCAGCACCTGCCCGCGCAGCACGTCGTTCTCGCGCATCCGCCGCTCGACCTGGTCACGCACCGCCCCGGCCGCGTCCCGGTCCGTGGAGATCACCTCGAACCGGGACACCGCGGACGGTCCGTGCTGGGCGATCGGCCCGCGCTGGGCGATGATCACCGGCGTCCCGCCGGGCGCGCTCGTGGTGACCAGCCCGAACTGCACCACGTCCTCGGTCGTTTCCGGCCCGGTGGCCTCGGTCCGGTAGTCGACGGCGCCGAGTTCGTAGGTGCCGTGCCGTCGCGCGGTGGCGAGCATCCCGATCAGCTCTTCGTTGGTGCGGTTGACCCCCGCGATGCCGAACCACTCGTGCCCGCCGCCCCGCTCCGCCAGGTAGCGGTCCACGCCTCGGTGCACGTTCACGTGCTCCCAAGGCGGGAACTCCTGCCCCACGAAGACGAGGTCCTGCAGTTCCGCGCCGAGATGCCCGGTCACGCGGTTGACCAGCGCGTTCGCCGGGCTGTCCGCCTCCACCACCGTCGCGGCCACGCGCACCAGCCGCCCCAACCCCGCGGCCAGTGCGCGTGCCCCGTCCCCGTCCAGCTCCGCTTCACCTGTGTGCCCCATTTACGCAGCGTGGCACCCGTGCGGGCCCGCGCCAACCGGCCGAATGGCCATAGGTTCGGCCGAATAGCCGAGTAGTAGATTCGGGGCATGGCAGTCGTGAAGATCAACGCAATCGAGGTCCCCGAAGGCGCCGGCCCCGAGCTGGAGAAGCGCTTCGCCAACCGGAAACACGCGGTCGACTCGCAGCCCGGCTTCCTCGGCTTCGAACTGCTGCGCCCGGTCTCCGGCGAGAACCGCTACTTCGTCTACACCAAGTGGGAGTCCGAGGACGCCTACCAGGCCTGGGCCGCCGGCCCCGCCAAGGAGGCGCACGCCGGCGAGCGGGCCAAGCCCGTGGCCAGCGGCGCGAACCTGCTGGAGTTCGAGGTCGTCTCGCTGGACAGTGCCGAGTAGCGAAGATCTCGGTACAGCCGCGGAGCTGATCGCCGGCGCGGACGCACTGCTCGTCTGCGCCGGCGCCGGTATGGGCGTCGACTCCGGTCTGCCCGATTTCCGTGGCGGGCAAGGGTTCTGGCGCGCGTACCCGCCGTACGAGCGGCTGGGGCTGTCGTTCGAGGAGCTGGCCGACCCGCGTCATTTCGCCGAGGACCCCGAACTGGCCTGGGGTTTCTACGGCCACCGGCTGCAGCTGTACCAGGAGACCGTGCCGCACCAAGGTTTCGGCCTGCTCCTGAAGTGGGGCGCGGAAAAACCGGGCGGCACGGCGGTATTCACGTCCAATGTGGACGGACAGTTCCAGTCGGCCGGTTACGAGCTCGTGGCCGAGGCGCACGGTTCGATCCGGCACCTGCAGTGCACCGTTCCCTGCGGCGCGGACATCTGGCCCGCCACCGACCTCCGGCTGGAGGTCGACGAGGACACCATGCGGGCCGCCGGGCCGTTGCCGGAATGCCGCGCCTGCGGGCGGCTGGCCCGGCCGAACATTCTGATGTTCGGCGATTTCGACTGGATTTCCCTGCGCAGCGACGAACAACTGCGCACGCTCAACGACTGGCGCAGGCGCCACCGCAACCTCGTGGTGGTCGAACTCGGCGCGGGCCGGGCGGTGCCGACAGTGCGCCGGTACGCCGAACTCGCCAGCGCCGCCACCGGCGCGCTGATCCGGATCAACCCGCGTGAGCCGGAAATCCGGCACAACCGCGGCGTTTCACTCCCGTACCGCGCGCTGGAAACCCTTACCGCGCTGGACGATCTGCTTACGGCAGGGTGAGCTCGGCGAACACGGCGTGGTGGTCGGAGTCCGGCACGTCGAACACGCGGTAGTCGTCCACGGCCACCCTGGGGTCGACGAGCACATGGTCGATCGTCACCGGCGGCGGGAAGATCTTCGACGGCCAGGTGCTCGTGAACCCGTTGCCCGTGGTCAGGCCCGCGTCGTGGTAGCCGGTGTCGAGCAGGTTGCGGAACGTCGCGTGGTCCAGGGTCGCGTTGAAGTCCCCCGCCAGCACCCGCACCGGCCCGGCCGTATCGGGATGGGGCAGCTGCCCGATCTCCTTCTTCCAGGTGGGCGCGGACGTGGTCGGCGGGATCGGGTGCACGGCGACGACCTCCACCGGCGTGCCGTCGACGTCGACGCGGGCGCTGGGCTGCTCCATCCGCGACTCGCCCGCCAGCGAAAGCTCCGTGACCGGGTACCGCGAAGCGAGGCCCGAACCCGCGCCACCGCTCTGCGGTTTGAACACGCGGTACGGCAGCAGGTCGAACAACCCCGCCTGCTCGTACTCGGCCGCCTCTCGCGGCGTCAGCTCCAGCAGGTTCAGCACGTCGACCTTGTTGTCCCGCACCAACTGCACGACCGTTTTGACGTCCGCCTGCCCGAGGTACTGGTTCGAGGACATCACGCGCAGTGTCTTGCCGTGCGCGGCGGGCTGGGCCGAGGCGAACCCGCGCGGCAGGATCATGCCGACCAGCGACAGGGCGAGCACGAGGACGATGCCGGCGAGCCACCACTGGCGCAGCACCAGCAGCACCCCGCCGTAGACCAGCCCGGCGCCGACCCAGTACGGCGTGAGCGCCAGCAGCGCGGCCGTGACCCGGCTGCCGTCGATGCCGAAGAACCGGAACACCGCCAGCTCAGCGAAGGCGGCTGCCAGCACGATGAGCAGGATCATGCGCCAACCTTGCACCCTCCGCCTGGTCTTCGGCTGTTCCTCGGCTGTGTCCACCATGTGCACCCGATCTTTTTACGCGAAGCCGGGCAAGGTGGTTGTGAGCCCCTGACAGCGGCCAGCGGCCCGTGTCAGCGCGCTGTGCGCGGTCTGCCAGCGAAGCGAGCCATCCTCAGGTTCGACGCGACTGCCAAGGAGGATGAGATGTCGCTCGCGATCCAGGCGGAAGGCCTGGTGAAACGCTTCGGGGACACCGTGGCGCTGAACGGGGTGGACCTGGAGGTGCCGACGGGCAAGGTGGTCGGCGTCCTCGGTCCGAACGGGGCGGGAAAGACGACCGCGGTCCGGATTCTGGCCACGCTGCTGCGCCCGGATGCCGGGCACGCCACCGTCGGCGGGTACGACGTGCTGCGCGACCCGGTCCGGGTGCGTGGCCTGATCGGGCTCACCGGTCAGTACGCCTCCGTCGACGAGGATCTCTCGGGCACGGAGAACATGGTGCTGATCGGCAGGCTGCTCGGCCTGTCTCGGCCCGCCGCCAAGGCCAGGGCCGCCGAGCTGCTGGAGCAGTTCGAGCTGACCGACGCCGCCGGCCGCTCCGCCAAGACCTACTCCGGTGGGATGCGGCGTCGCCTCGACCTCGCCGCGAGCCTGGTCGGCCGTCCGCAGGTGCTCTACCTGGACGAGCCGACCACGGGGCTGGACCCGCACGCCCGCAACGAGGTGTGGCACGTGATCCGGCGGCTGGTCGACGACGGTTCGACGGTGCTGCTGACCACGCAGTACCTGGACGAGGCCGATCAGCTGGCCGACTCCATCACCGTGATCGACCACGGGCGCGTGGTCGCCGAGGGCCGGGCCGACGAGCTCAAACGCCGTGTCGGCGGGCAGACCCTGCAGGTGCGCCCGACGCTGGAGACCGACATGGACAAGGTGGCCACGATCCTGGCCGACCTGACCGGGGTGCTGCCGGCCCGCGACGACGACGTCGCGCTGCTGACCGCGCCGGTGTCCGATCCGGTGCTGCTGTCCACTTTGGTCCGGAAACTCGACGAAGCCGGGATCACCGCGGACGAGCTGGCGCTGCGGCTGCCCAGTCTCGACGAGGTCTTCCTTGCGCTGACCGGAAAACCCGCAGAGGAGGTGGTCGCATGACCGCCATCGCAGTCACCCCGCCGCCCCGGCACATCAGCCCGGCGAAGGCGCTCCAGCACGGCCTTTCGCTGAGCTGGCGCGGCATCCTGAAGATCCGCAAGAACCCGGAGCAGCTGGTCGACGTGACCCTGCAGCCGATCCTGTTCCTCGTCATGTTCGTGTACCTGTTCGGCGGCGCGATCTCCGGCAGCACCGGGGCGTACCTGCAGACGCTCGCGCCCGCGTTGCTGGTGCAGAACACGATCATGGCGAGCCTGTCGGCCGGGGTGTCGCTCAACACCGACGTCAACAAGGGCGTGTTCGACCGCTTCCGCTCGATGCCGATCGCCCGCTCCGCGCCGCTGGTCGGGGCCGTGCTCGCGGATGTCGTGCGGTATCTGGTCGCGATCGTCGTCCTGCTGGCGATGGCGATGATCATGGGCTTCCGGATCACCACCGACCCGTTCTCGGCGGTGGTCGGCGCCGCGCTGATGGTGCTGGCCGGGCTGTGCTTCTGCTGGATCGCGGTGTTCGTCGGGATGCTCGTGTCCACCCCGGGCGCGGTGCAGGGGATCATGATCGCGCTGATCTTCCCGCTCACCTTCGGCAGCAACGTCTTCGTGCCGACCAGCACCATGCCGGGCTGGCTGCGGGCCTGGTCCGACGTCAGCCCGGTGAGCCTGCTCGCGAACGCGATGCGCGGCCTGCTCATCGGCGGTGACCTCGCCGGGCCGCTGCTGGGCAGCCTGGCCTGGATGGCGGGCGTCGTACTGGTGTTCTTCCCGCTGGCCATGCGCGCCTACCGGCGCCGGGTCGGCTGACGAGGGGGCAACAGCCCGCTTTTCCGCACCGGGGGGCGGAAAAGCGGGCTACTCCGTTTCGAACTCCGCCAGCATCTTCGCCAGAGCGTCCACTTTGGACAGCTGGGCCGCGCTGTCATACGCCGCCCGGTAACGCTCTTCGCCGAGCGCCGACTCGAGTTCCACGATCAACCCGGCCAGCTCGGGGTCTCCGTCGTCGAAGGCGCCGCGCAGGCTCTGGCTGGCGCCGAGCGCCCAGGCCGCGCGCTCCGGATCGCCCTCCTGCCGGAACAGCCGCGCGGCGACCTGCACGGCCTGCGCGACATCCGGCATGTCGCCCCGCTCACCGGCGAGCTTGATCGCGACGGGCAGCTTTTTCCTTGCCGCGCTGAGGTTTCCCTCCGACAGCAGCACCGACGCGGTGTACATCGCGAGCCATTCCTCGGCCATCGACGCCGGGAAAGGTACGCGCGGCACCAGGTCGGTCACCTTCGCCAGCATGGCCCGCGCGTGCGGGAGATCCCCGGTGCGGCGGGCCAGCTCCAGCTCCGTGAACAGCGTGATCGCCTTGAGCTCCACCCTGTCCGAGGCTTCCGCCAAAGCACCCGCCTGACGCAGATCGCGCCAGGCGCCGGGAAGATCGCCCATCCGCATCCGTTCGGTCGACAGCCTCGTCAGCTGCTGCACGTGGTCGTCGGTCGAATGCAGTTCCGCCGCGATGGCGCGCCCCTGGTCGAACCCGTCGATGGCGCGCTGATGCTGCCCGCGCAGGGAGTACGCGCCGGCCTGCATCGCGAGCGTCATCGCCACACCCCAGCGATCGCCCAGCTGCCGGAAACCGTCGAGCGCGCGCTCACGGGCCCGCTCGCTGCCGTCGAGATCGCCCTTGTCGTCGAGCATGAAACCCTCGACCCAGCTCGCGCAGGCCCGCGCCCACGGATCCGCGTGGCCCTGCGCCCGCCGCAGCTCGCGCTCGGCGAGCTCGGGTTCCCTGGCCAGGAACGACAGCATCGGCAGGCCGAGGCTCAGCCCCGGATACCGCTCGACCGCGCCGGTGCGCACGCAGTCGTCGATCAGCGCGCGCAGGTCACGAGCCTTGTCGAAGCTGGGGATGGCTTCGAACAGCGTGTTCATGGCGTTGAACGCCGCGTACGCGTGCTCGGGAATGCGGTCGGCGAACGCGAGCACGCCACTGAAGAACTCGCCTGGGGAAACGTTGTTCCCGCTGACCACCCAGTACCAGAACAGTGAGGCCACGAACCGGTACGCCGTCTCGGCGTCGTCCGTCGCGATCGCGCGCCGCAGGGCGGTGATCATGTTGTCCTGCTCGGTCCGGAACACCAGGACCGCCTCGAGCTGATTCGCACGGCGCAGCGTCGGCTCGTATTTCTCGGCCAGCTCGAGGAAGTAGGCGGCGAACCGGCCGGCGATCTCGGACCGCTCCCCGGCTTCGTCAAGCCGCTCCTCCCCGTAGGCCCGGAGCGTCTCCAGCATCCGGTACCGCGGCTCCGAGCCCTCGATGGTGTCCACAATGGACTTCTCGACCAGCGAACCCAGTACGTACACGACGTCCTGCTCGGGCAGCGTCTCGTCCGCGCAGATGGCCTCGGCGGCGGAAACCGTTGCCCCGCTGGGAAAAAGCGACAATCTCCTGGCGAGCACGCGCTCCGGCTTCTCCAGCAGGTCCCAGCTCCACTCGACCACCGCCCGCAGCGTGCGCTGCCGCGGCAACGCCGCCCGGCTGCCCGACGTGAGCAGGCGGAACCTGTCGTCGAGGCGGCGCGCGATCTGGTCCACGCTCATCGACCGCAGTCGCGCCGCGGCCAGTTCCAGCGCCAGCGGCATCCCGTCCAGCCTGCGGCAGATCTCCCGGACCGGCGGGGCGGTGGCCTCGTCCAAGGTGAACCCGGACCGCACGGCCGCGGCGCGCTCGACGAACAACCGCTCGGCGGCGGGGAGAGCGAGCGGGCCGACGTGGCACAGGTGCTCGCCGGTGATCGCGAGCGGCTCCCGGCTCGTGGCGAGGATGCGCAGCGTGGGCAGCCGGACCAGCAACTCGTGCGCGAACTCGGCGGCCGCGGCGACCAGGTGCTCGCAATTGTCCAGCACCAGCAACGCTTCCCCGCCGCGCAACAGATCCACGACGCGGTCGAGCGCGTCCACCTGCTGCATTTTCGGCGCGGAGTTGAGCAGGGGCATGTCCACCGAGCCGAGCGCACCGAGCACCGCGCCCGTCACGTCCCCCGCGTCACGCACGCTGGCGAGCGGGACGAACCACACGCGGCCGTGCTCGTTCGCCGGATGCCGGTGCGCCATTTCCGTTGCCAGTCTCGTTTTTCCCGCGCCGCCGGGCCCGACCAGCGTGACCAGCCTGGCGGCCGACAACGCGCCGGACAGCTCCTCCAGTTCCGCGTCCCTGCCGACGAAACTGGTCAACCGGACGGGAAGGTGGTCGCGCTCCTGGCGCGGTTTCGTGATTTCCCCGCGCAGCACGGCGAGCTGCATCTGCTTCAGCTCGGCCGACGGGTCGACGCCCAGCTCCTCAGCCAAGATCGCGCGAGTCTGCTCGTACACGGCCAGCGCGTCGGACTGCCTGCCCGCGGCGTAGAGGGCACGCATCCGCAGCGCGGCAAGCCGTTCCCGCAACGGGTTCGCGGCCCCCGCGGCCTCCAGATCGGCCAGGATCTCGGCGTGCCTGCCGAGTTCCAGCTCGGCCTCGAACCTGTCCTCGACCGCCGCCGCGCGCAGATCGGCGAGGCGCGCGGCCGGTGGCTGCGCGAACGGGGCATCCACAACGTCGGACAACGGCTCGCCCTGCCACAACGCCAGCGCTTCGGTGAGCGCGGCCGAGGCATCCCCGTGACGCCCCGCCGCCAGCTCTCTTCTGCCGCGCGCGGCCAGCTCCTCGAAGCGGTGCGCGTCCACGCTCTCGACGTCGAGCACGTAACCGCCGCCGGCCGACGTGAGCCGTCCTCCGTCCCCGAGTGCCTTGCGCAGACGGGAAACCAGCGACTGCAGGGCGTTGGCCGCGTCGGCAGGCGGGTCTCCGCCCCAGAGCCCGTCCACCAGCGCTTCCACCGTGACGGGCCGGTTCGCGTCGAGCGCGAGCCTGGCCAAGAGCATGCGCAGGCGGGCGCCGCCGATGTCCACCGGCGTGCCGTCGTCCGCCCGGACCCGCACCGGGCCGAGAACCGAAACCTGCACGTCCCCAGCTTCCCAGAACACGAGCACGAGGTGTGCGCGGACTCCCTACTCAAGGCGGGATTTTCCCGGCAAAACGGGCGCCGCCCGGAAAACGCCCTGCCCCCGCGTTACGGTCGCAGGAGCCGACTCTCAGGGGGTTCTCATATGCGCGTGCGACGTGTGGCGCTGCTGGTGGTGACGGTGGCCGGGCTGGTGTTCGGGACCGGTGTCGCCGATGCCGCCCCGCCCGTGGCCGGGGCGGACGGAGCGGGTGACAGCTACTACCCGCAGGACGGCAACGGCGGTTACGACGTGCGCGACTACCACCTCACCGTCGGCTACGACCCGGCGAGCCACCAGCTGACGGGCGACCAGGTGATCACCGGCCGGGCAACCCAGGCGCTGCGCTCGTTCAACCTGGACCTCGAAGGGCTGACCGTGGACGCCGTGCGGGTCAACGGCAGTGTGGCCGAGTTCAGCCGCAGCGGCGAGCACGAGCTGACCGTCACCCCGAAACGCCCGCTGCGGCGCGGGGAGTCGATCTCCGCGGAGGTCGTCTACCACGGCGTGCCTGCCCCGATCAGCGATCCGGTGCTGGGTGACAACGGCTGGCAGTACTCGGCCAGTGGCGGCGCGTTCGTCGCGGGCGAGCCGCATTCGGCGGCCAGCTGGTATCCGGTGAACGACACCCCGAAGGACAAGGCCACCTTCCACCTGGCGATCACCGTGCCCGAAGGCTGGGGCGTGATCGCGAACGGCCGCGAGACGGGCACGCACGGGAACACGCACGTGTGGTCGGAGGACACGCCGGTGGTGCCGTACATGACCACGGTCGGCATCGAGAAGTGGGAATTCCAGCGCGGCGAGCTGTCCGATGGCACGCCGGTGGTCTCGGCGTTCGCGCCGGGCACGAGCGACGCGACGAAGGCGGCCGAAGCGCGGCTGCCCGAGATCCTGGACTTCCTGGCTTCGAAGTTCGGGCCCTATCCGATCGACGCGGCGGGCGGGATCTTCCTGACCGAGCCGATCGGGTTCTCCCTGGAGACGATGAGCAGGCCGATCTACTCCGGCCGCGCGGGCAACATCCAGACGATCGTGCACGAGAACGCCCACCAGTGGTACGGGGATTCGGTCGCGGTGCAGGACTGGAAAGACGTCTGCCTCAACGAATGCTTCGCGTCGTACGCGCAGTGGCTGTGGTCCGAGGCGAAGGACGGGCAGGATCTCGACGCCCGCTACCGCAGTGCCGTGACGGCGGCGACCGACCAGTTCTGGGCGGGCAAACTGTACGACATGGGCCCTGGCAAGGAGTTCACGTCGGTGTACTCGAAGGGCCCGCTCGCGCTGCACGCCCTGCGCCGTCAGATCGGGGAGAACGCGTTCAACCTCGTGCTCCGGAGCTGGCCTTCCTTGCACCGCAACGGAAACGCCAGCCTGCCCGAGTTCCAGCGTTACGTGGAAAGGGTTTCGCACCAGAATCTGCAGGGCTTCTTCGACGCGTGGTTCTACGGCAACACGAAACCGGTCGAGCAGTATCTGTACCCGGGCTCGCTCACACCCCCGGCTTGAGATTCCGCTGGAAGAAATCCACCAGATCGTTCGAAGTCTGGGTGCTGTCGCCTAGTTCGATCGAGAGGTACATGGCCGAAAGCTCGTCGGTGCCGTACACCAGGAAACCGCCGAGGCTGCCCACTCCGGCATCGAACTTGCCGGACAGCCCGTTCCCGGACCAGGTGCCGGCGATGAGCTGATCCGCGCTGCCCAGCTGCGATTTGACCACGTTCTCGAGCTGTTCGAACGGAAGCCCCTGGTAGTAGACCACCGCCTGCCCGGCAGTGCTTTTCCCGGAATCGAAAGTGCAGGAGGCCACCGTCGCGCCCATGCTCGGCACCTCAAGCCCACTCAGCCCGCTGTGGCACTGGGCCCTGTCCGGCACGCTTCCGGCCAGCTGCCGCCAACAGTTCGTAAGCCCGTCCGAATCCGGCTGCTGATCGCAGCCGCCGCTGCCGGCCTGCCGCATCGCGCCGGTGGTGGGCGCGGGCGCCGCCGTGCCGCTGTCCGGGCCGGAATTGTTCAGCGCCAGCACCAAAACAGTCGCCAGCACCCCGACCAGCACCAGCGCGCCGGCACCGATCAGCATCGGCTTCTTGCGGCGCTTTCGGGGCTGCGCGGCGAGTTGCACCGGCGGGCGCGGGGAGTACGGCGCTTGCTGGGGCTGCCAGGCGACCCTCGGCGTGGCGGGTGGCATCGCGGGGACCGTGCGTGCTTCCGGGAGCCCGTTCGGCGTCGGCGCGCTGCCCCAGTTTTCGTGCAGTCCGAAGGCGACCGCGGTTTCCGGCTGGTCCTGCGTGGTGGGGATGACGCCGAGCTGATCGGCCAGCAGCTTGGCCACGAGCGGCATCCGGCTCGGCCCGCCGACCAGGTACACGCCGGTCAGCCGCCGCGGGGCGAGCCCGGCGTCGCGGATCGTCGCGGCCAGCAATTCCGCACTGCGCAACAGGTTCGGCCGGACCAGTGCCTCCAGCTCCGCCCTGGTGACCAGCACGTCCCGGAACGGCTCCGGCATCGGGATTTCGGTGTGCGCGTGCCGGGACAGCGTTTCCTTGGCGTCACGGACATCCTGCAGCAGCGCGCGGCGCATCCGCCGGTCGGCGAGCGTCTTCGGGCGCAGCATTCGTTGCCACTGCCCGGGATCGGCGTGCGAGACCTGCCTGCCGATGTGCACGAGCAGGGCCTGGTCGATGTCCAGGCTGCCCAGATCGGGCAACCCGTTGTCCGCCAGCACAGTGAAGCCTCGGTTGCCGACTCCGACGACGGCGCAGTCGAACGTGCCAGCGCCGAGGTCGTACACCGCGAGCGCGCTGCCCGGAGCCACCGGGCCGGAGCTGACGGACGCGTAATGTGCCGCTGCCGCAACGGGTTCCGGCACCAGAATGGCCGAAGGACCGAAACCGGCCTTGATCGCGGCCTGCCGCAACACACCTTGGCGCGCGCTGCCCCACCGCGCCGGGTGGGAGATCCGCACCTGGTCCGGCCGCTGGCCCGACAGCTGCCGCGTGGCCTCCTCGCCGACCCGCCGCAGCACGGCCGCGAGCGCGTCCGTCACCTGGACGACGTTGTCGCCCAGCAGGAGAGTGGCTTCGTCGATGCGTCGCTTGGGATTCGGCTCGAACCGCGCCGGGTCCAGCCGGGCCCGCCGCTCGGCGTCCTGACCGACGACGAGCGTGCCGTCCTCGTTGGCGAACACCGCCGAGGACATGGTCACCGACCCGTCGATCTCGATCGCCCGCGGCCCCCTGCCGAACGCGGACAGCACCGCCACCGTGCTCGAAGTACCGAAGTCGATCCCCAGGACGTTCATGTGCCTCCCTCACGTGCAGCCCAGACTGCCACACGGAGCGCGCAAAACGGTCCCGGGGCAACAGCGCCTTCGCGCCGGGCGCCACAAAGCGTTGCCACCGCACGAAAAACGCCCCCGGGATTCCCGGGGGCGTTCTCCGTCAGCGACTAAATCACTCGGCCTCGTTCTCGGCGTCGTTGGAAGCGCCGATCGACACGGGCGGGGCGTCCGGCACCTCGAGCGGCTTGGCCTCGCCGCGGAAGGTGAAGTGCGCCTTGTCGTCCTTGTCCTCGGGGTTCCCGCTCCAGCCCTCGACGTCGACGATGATGATCTGGCCCGGCTGCACCTCGCCGAACAGGATCTTCTCGGACAGCTGGTCCTCGATCTCCCGCTGGATGGTGCGGCGCAGCGGACGGGCACCGAGCACCGGGTCGAAGCCGCGCTTGGCCAGCAGCGCCTTCGCCTTGTCGGTCAGCTCGATCGCCATGTCCTTCTGCTTGAGCTGGGTCTCGACCCGCGTCACCATCAGGTCCACCATCTCGATGATCTGCTGCTGCGTGAGCTGGTGGAAGACGATGATGTCGTCGATCCGGTTGAGGAACTCGGGCCGGAAGTGCTTCTTCATCTCCTCGTTGACCTTCTGCTTCATCTTGTCGTAGCGATTCGACTCGTCGCTACCGGAAGAGAAGCCGAGGCTCACGGACTTGGAGATGTCCTGGGTCCCGAGGTTCGAGGTGAAGATCAGCACCGTGTTCTTGAAGTCGACCGTGCGGCCCTGACCATCGGTGAGGCGACCGTCCTCCAGCACCTGCAGCAAGGTGTTGTAGATCTCCTGGTGCGCCTTCTCGATCTCGTCGAACAGCACCACCGAGAACGGCTTGCGCCGCACCTTCTCGGTGAGCTGGCCGCCCTCCTCGTAGCCGACGTACCCGGGAGGGGCACCGAACAGCCGCGAGGCGGTGTAGCGGTCGTGGAACTCGCCCATGTCGATCTGGATGAGCGCGTCGTCCTCGCCGAACAGGAACGCCGCCAGCGCCTTGGACAGCTCGGTCTTACCGACACCGGACGGGCCGGCGAAGATGAACGAGCCGGACGGGCGCTTCGGGTCCTTCAGGCCGGCACGGGTGCGGCGGATGGCCTGCGAGACCGCCTTGACGGCGTCCTCCTGGCCGATGATCCGCTTGTGCAGCTCGTCCTCCATGCGGAGCAGACGCGTGGTCTCCTCCTCGGTGAGCTTGAACACCGGGATACCGGTCCAGTTGGCCAGGACCTCGGCGATCTGCTCGTCGTCGACCTCCGCGACGACGTCCAGGTCACCGTCCTTCCACTGCTTCTCCCGCTCGGACTTCTGGCCCAGCAGGGTCTTTTCCTCGTCCCGCAGGCGGGCGGCCCGCTCGAAGTCCTGCGCGTCTATCGCGGACTCCTTGTCCCGGCGGACCGCGGCGATCTTCTCGTCGAACTCGCGCAGGTCCGGCGGCGCCGTCATGCGGCGGATGCGCATCCGGGCACCGGCCTCGTCGATCAGGTCGATCGCCTTGTCCGGCAGGAACCGGTCGTTGATGTAGCGGTCGGCCAGTGTGGCCGCGGCGACCAGCGCGGAGTCGGTGATCGACACGCGGTGGTGCGCCTCGTAGCGGTCACGCAGGCCCTTGAGGATCTCGATGGTGTGCTCGAGCGAGGGCTCGCCGACCTGGATCGGCTGGAAGCGGCGCTCCAGCGCGGCGTCCTTCTCGATGTACTTGCGGTACTCCTCGAGCGTGGTCGCGCCGATCGTCTGCAGCTCGCCACGGGCCAGCATCGGCTTCAGGATCGAGGCCGCGTCGATCGCGCCCTCGGCGGCACCCGCGCCGACCAGCGTGTGCAGCTCGTCGATGAACAGGATGATGTCGCCGCGGGTCTTGATCTCCTTGAGCACCTTCTTCAGGCGCTCTTCGAAGTCACCGCGGTAGCGCGAGCCGGCGACCAGCGAGCCGAGGTCGAGGGTGTAGAGCTGCTTGTCCTTCAGCGTCTCCGGGACCTCGCCCTTGACGATGTTCTGCGCCAGGCCCTCGACGACCGCCGTCTTGCCGACGCCGGGCTCGCCGATCAGCACCGGGTTGTTCTTGGTACGGCGGGAAAGCACCTGCATGACCCGCTCGATCTCCTTGCTGCGCCCGATGACCGGGTCGAGCTTGCCCTCGCGGGCGGAGACCGTCAGGTTGCGGCCGAACTGGTCGAGCACCAGCGAGGAGGACGGGGTGCCCTCGCCGCGGCCGGCGCCGGCCTCGGCCGGCTCCTTGCCCTGGTAGCCCGAGAGCAGCTGCAGCACCTGCTGGCGCACGCGGTTGAGGTCCGCGCCGAGCTTGACGAGCACCTGCGCGGCGACGCCCTCGCCCTCGCGGATCAGGCCGAGCAGGATGTGCTCCGTGCCGATGTAGTTGTGGCCGAGCTGGAGCGCCTCGCGCAACGACAGCTCGAGTACCTTCTTGGCACGCGGGGTGAAGGGGATGTGTCCGCTCGGAGCCTGCTGGCCCTGGCCGATGATTTCCTCGACCTGCTGGCGGACGCCCTCCAGCGCGATGCCCAACGATTCGAGCGCCTTGGCGGCGACACCCTCACCCTCGTGGATCAAACCCAGGAGGATGTGCTCGGTGCCGATGTAGTTGTGGTTGAGCATCCTGGCTTCTTCCTGGGCCAGGACGACCACCCGCCTCGCGCGGTCGGTGAACCTCTCGAACATTCCCACTCCCTCGACTGCTGCGCCGGCGGTGAGTCTCCATCGCGAACTTCGGATGGATTCAGCACCGTAGGTCCACTGTAGTAGCCAACCCGTTGCGCCGGACTACCACTGGGGCGGATTGAGCCACGGAAGTCGGCGCGCCGGCAGGCGCCGGCGATCACGTCTTCGCTGGTTACTGACGTTCTGTCCAACGTGTGGTCGCCGCCCCGGATTCCGCAGGCCACCGTTGTCCGCTCAGCGCGAACGCCTGGACTGGCGTGTTCCCCAGAAATCTGTAAGGTAAGGCACGCCTAACACTCGTTTGGAGCAGAGGGGGCCGCCATCGACACCGCCCGGCACCGCTCCGCGCCGAACGGCCTGGCGACGTCGGTCGCCAGGGCCGGGGCGCGCCAGCGACGCACGGAGTTCCGCGCTGACCTGCCAGGGTCCGGCGGCTGGCAACGCTGTTCGGAGCTGCTCGAGGACGTCGCGCGGTTCGAGGTGTGGCGGAAGCTGCTCGGCGAGTGGCTACGGGAGCGCTTCGGCGAGGCACCGGATCGGACCACCGCCGGTTACGTCATGTCGTGGTACCTCTCCGTGCCCGCCTACGCGGCGGCGTTGCTGATGTCCCACGAACGAAGGGTTCCGTTACTCCGGCCAGGCGAACTTGCCTTCCGACTCGGGAACGACCGGCCGCACCCGGACGGCATAGCCGTACTCGGGGCCGAGTTCTACTGCCTGCCCGACGACCCCGGCGCGGGCGGGCCCGCGGCCACCGTGGTCGCCGACGAGCACGCGCTGGCCGCGGTGCTGCGCGCCCGCTACATCGCGCACGCGGCGAAATTCATCCCCGTCTACGCCAAGACCACCAGGCTCGGCCGCCGCACGCTGTGGGCCGCGGCGACAGATGCGCTGGACAACGCGCTGTGGTGGGTGGGCAGGCAGGACGGCGACGAGGCCGCGGGCGCGGCCGAGGCGGCGCGGGTCCTCGACGCCCGGCACGCCCCGCTGACGTCCGCCTCGGCGCTGCGGTTGTCGGCCGACGGCTGGACCCGCCGCCGTGAGAGCTGCTGCTTCTCCTACCTGTTGCCGGACGAGTCCGAGTGCGCGGAATGCCCTCGAATTTGCCCTAGGTGACGTTTGCCACACACCACTCAGGAGGCCGCCCGGTGACCGCCAGGACGCGCGCCAGCGCGGGCGCGTCGCGGGCCACGGGGACCTCGTCCTTGAAGATCCCGTGCGCTCGCCCTTGTTCGGCCATCGCCTTCGCCGCGACGAGGAGCACCCCGGCCGTTTCGTCGTCGCAGTGCAGTGTCTGCCCGGTCGCGCTCGCGAGGTCCCAGCCGTGCACGACCCATTCCATCAAGATCATCGACGCGACCATCTCCGCGGGCATCCCGCCCGCGGTGCCGTCGAACGCCCCGGGCGACGCGAACGCCTCCAGCAACCCGTGCACGCGCGTGGTCAGGGCGGCTTGCCAATCGTCGTGGACGAGGTCGGCGGCGCGCTCGCCACCTTCCATCGACGGTGTCTCCTCCTTGCGCACCGCCGCCTCCAGCCACGGACCCCAGTAGAGAAGGTGGTTCAGCAGGGCACGCACGTCGTACTCGGTGCACGGTGTCGGCGCGGAAAGCTGCGCGGGCCCGATCCCGCGCGCCACGCGAAGGAACTCGTCGGCCGCGCCGCGGAGCAGGGGCTGTAAATCGGTCATGCCTCATTCAGCCCAGGCTCGTGATCGCCCGTCTTGAACAAACGCGACAGTTAGTGTTGGCGGCGTGGAGGATCGGCGGATCCCGCAGGGAATCATCGACGAGCGGCTCGCCGCGAAGAAGTTCACGCTCACCCGGCACGCGCCGGCGCCGGAGCTGCGCGAGTTCGTCGAGTACTACTGGATCCTGCACTGGGCGCTGGACGAGCCGTACGAACAGCGCGTGCTGCCGAACCTCTCCGTGCACGCCACCTTCTTCCGCGAGGCCACCGGCGTGTACGGGCCGGGGCACGACACGTTCTCGTTCACCCTGCGCGGGGTCGAGCAAGGGCTTGGCGTGCGTTTCCGGCCTGGGTGCTTCCGCGCTTTCCTCGGCAGGCCGGTGCACACGATCGCCGACACGGCCGTTCCACTGGAAGAAGTCTTCGGGCCCGGCGCCACCGGCACCAGGGAAGTGGTACTCGCCTCGGACGAGGCCGGAATGGTCGAGGCCGTCGAAGCGCTCCTGCTCACGAAACTGCCCCGGTTGCCCGCGCCCGCGCGCAAGGCCGCGACCATTGTGGAATCGATTGCCGGTGATCCGGAAATCACCAGGGTCGACCGGCTCGCGACGGTGACCGGCACCACACCGCGCAGTCTGCAACGGCTGTTTCGCACCGAAGTCGGAATAGGGCCCAAATGGGCCATCAGGGTCTACCGGCTCAACGACGCGGCGCGCAGGCTCTCCGCTACGGAGCGAGTTGATTATGCCGCGCTCGCCGCCGACCTGGGTTATAGCGATCAGGCCCACTTCACCCGTGATTTCACCGCCGCGATTGGTGCGCCGCCGACCCGGTATCCATCCGCGTAGAACTGCGTTCAAGAATACTTACCCATGACAAGGGCCGCCGGGAACAATCCCGGCGGCCCGTGCCAAGCTTTGCGAAGGCGCCTCAGTTCTTCTTGTGGTAGGCCTCGACGACCTCGGACGGGATACGCCCTCGGTCGGAAACCTGGTAGCCGTTCTTGCGCGCCCAGGCACGAATAGCCTGGTTCTGCTCGCGGTCGACCGAAGCCGAGCTGGCGGCGGGCTTCGCGGAAGGGCGGCCCGCCCGCTTGCGGCCACCGGCACGACGGGCGTGCTCCACATACTGAGCCAGCGCGTCACGCAACTCTTCGGCGTTGTCGCTGGAGAGGTCGATCTGGTAGTTGATCCCATCCAATCCGAACTCGACGGTCTCGTCCGCCTCCGAACCGTCGAGGTCGTCCACGAGGGAGACCAGCACCTTCTGCGCCATCAGTTTCCTCCTGTTTTGTGCCAGCCAGAATGTTCAGGTGGGGTGAGTACCCCAGTCAGAAGCCATTGACTACGACATTAATACCCGTAAACGCAGCGTAGTGCAAATCTCGTTTGCGGCCCGACAGCTATTCCGGACGCACCAGCGGGAAGAGGATCGTCTCCCGGATACCGAGGCCGGTGAGTGCCATCAGCAACCGATCGATACCCATTCCGACACCACCGGAGGGCGGCATTCCGTACTCCAGCGCGCGCAGGAAATCCTCATCCAACCGCATGGCTTCACTATCTCCGGCCGCGGCCAGCCGCGACTGCTCGACCAGCCTTTCCCGCTCGACCACGGGATCGACCAGCTCCGAGTAACCGGTGGCCAGCTCGAATCCGCGGACGTAGAGATCCCACTTCTCGGCGACACCGGGCACACTGCGGTGCTGCCGGGTCAAAGGCGAAGTCTCGATCGGGAAATCACGCACGAATGTGGGGGCGTGCAGATGATCACCGACGAGGTGTTCCCACAGTTCTTCGACGAGCTTGCCGTGCCCCAGTTTCGGATCGACCTCCAGCTCGCGGGCCTGCGCGAACGCCTGCAACCGCGCCACCGTGGTCTCCGGTGTCACCTCTTCGCCGAGCGCCTCGGACAACGACTCGTACATCGTCAGCGTCGTCCATTCACCGGACAGGTCGTAGGCGGATCCGTCGGCGAGTGTCACTTCGAGGGTGCCGAATACCGACTGCGCCGCTTCCTGGATCAGCTGCCTCGTCATGACCGCGTTGGTGTCATAGGTCGCATAGGCCTCGTAGAACTCCAACATGGCGAATTCAGGCGAATGCGAAGAGTCGCTGCCCTCGTTCCGGAAGTTCCGGTTGATCTCGAAGACCTTCTCGATCCCGCCGACGACGCAGCGCTTGAGGTACAACTCCGGCGCGATGCGCAGATAGAGGTCGATATCGAAGGCGTTGGAGTGCGTGACGAACGGCCGGGCCGCCGCGCCGCCGTGCAGCGTCTGCAGCATCGGCGTTTCCACCTCGGTGAAGCCGCGGCGCTCGAAGGAATTGCGCAGCGAACGCACCACGGAGGCCCTCGTCCAGACGACGTCGCGGGCCTTCGGACGCAGGATCAAGTCGACATATCGCTGCCGGATCCGCGTTTCCTCGGCGAGTTCCTTGTGCGCGACCGGCAGCGGGCGCAGCGCTTTCGACGTGATCTGCCACGCGTCGGCCATAACCGAAAGCTCACCGCGCTTGGAGGTGATGACCTCGCCGTGCACGAAAACGTGGTCACCGAGGTCGACATCCGATTTCCAGGCCGCGAGCGACTCCGCGCCGACACCGGCGAGGCTGATCATCGCCTGCAACTCGGTACCGTCGCCTTCGCGCAGAGTGGCGAAACAGAGTTTGCCGGTGTTGCGCAGGAACAGCACCCGGCCGGTCACGCCGGCGATCTCACCGGTCTGCGTGTCGACGGGCAGGCCGGAAAACTTCGCCCGGATCTCGGCGAGGGTATGGGTTCGCGGCACCTCGACCGGATAAGGCTCGGCACCCTCCGCGATTATCCGGTCGCGCTTGGCCCGGCGAACCCGCATCTGTTCCGGCAGGTCGTCATCGGGCAAGGGGCGCTCGGAAGCGGGGGAATCGGTCATGCGCACAGGGTACGAACCCCGCCGGGCGCTGGTACAACCGGATTACCAATCCGACCAAAGTAGGCCGGCCCGCATTGCTTGCGGCCGACGGCGTTGCGCGTGCCGTGACTGCCGGTCGGGTTGGTTCAACGGCGCTGTACTTGTCGGCGAATACGATTGGGCTCGTGACTGAACAGACCGCTGAGCAGGAACTGCGTTCGCGGCGCGCGCGATCCTTCGGCGCGAGCGCGAGTGCCTACGCCGAGCACCGGCCCGATTACCCGCTTCCCGCATTGCGCTGGGGATTACCCGAAAAAGCGGAACATGTCCTCGATCTGGCCGCCGGAACGGGAAAACTTTCCGAGGGTCTGCTGGCGCTCGGGCTGCGGGTGACGGCCGTGGAACCCGATCCGGAAATGCGCGCGGAGCTCGTCCGCAGGCTGCCGGACGTGCCGGCGCTGGACGGGAAGGCCGAGTCGATCCCGGTGCCGGACACCTCCGTCGACGCGGTGGTCGTCGGCCAGGCGTTCCACTGGTTCGACGTCGAGGCCGCGCTGACCGAGATCGCGAGGGTGACCCGGCCGGGCGGCACGGTCGCGGCGTTGTGGAACCACGACGACATCGAGGTGCCGTGGGTGGCCGAATTCGGCGAACGCGCGCGCACCGGGGTGAGCCGCCGGTGGACCGTGCCGGGTTCGGAACTGCTGCACCACGACGGGTTCGAGGAATTCGAGCGCACCCGCTTCCCGCACGCGCAGCGCCGCACCGCGGAGTCGCTGGTGGACACCGTCGCCACACATTCGCACTTCCTCGTCATCTCGGCGGCCGAACGCGAGGCGAAACTGGCCGAACTGCGCGAATTCCTCGCCCGCACACCGGAAACCGCACACGGCGAGTTCGACCTCCCGATCGTCACCACCGTGCTTCGCGCGGCGAGGAAGGCTTAGCGCACCAGCCGAACTGCCATGTTGGCCCCTCCCGTCGCCGAGTTGGCCCCTCCCGTCGCCATGTTTGCCC
>NZ_VMNW02000089.1 GCF_007713735.2 Amycolatopsis acidicola
CTCCCGGCCCGCTCGCCGACAGCGTGGCGGACAAGTTCGAGCTGGTCGCGGGCGGGGAGGCGCTGCTCCTCCTGCCGTTGCAGGGCATCGGTTTCCGCCCCGATCTCGTGCAGATCCCGGTCACCGGCATCCCGCCGACGCCGGTCGTCCTCGCCACCCGCGCCGGGGAACAGAGCGAACTGGTGGCGGAATTCCGTGCGCTGGCGGGGAAACTGCTGCCTGCCCTCAGTGGCCGGTGACGCCGCCGCGGCCGAGGATCCCGAACACTTCCGCGAACAGCCCGTCCACCCGGGCCGTCGTCGAGGGCCAGTTGCGGCTGACCACCCGCACCCCCGCGCTGACGGCCGCGGCGACCGAATGCGGCTCGGCCACGGACATCAGCCGGATCGCCGCCTCGTGCAGCGCCAGGCGCGTGGCCTGCTTCCTGCCCTCGCGCAGGCCTTCGCCGCGCTCCGCCGCCCCGACGGTCACGTGCGCCCCCTTCCACCTTCCTGTCGCTGAGGGTAGCCGCCCGGCGCGCTGCCTCGGCGCGAGCGTCGACGGCGTGACCGCCACTCCCGCACTCATCCCGCCCGGCCCACCACACTCCGCCTCCGGGTTCGGCCTGCCGGCGTCGATCGTGGCGTTCGCCTTCGGGACCGCGCCGCACGTGATGCCGTTCAACCTGTGGCTGCTGCCGCTGCTGTTCCTGCTGACACAGGCGATCGGCTGGGTGACTTTCGGCCTCGCGCCCTTTGTCCGCCAATACATCCCAGGCGCGGCGATGGGCCTGTTCGTACTGCTGAGCATCCCGTCCAGCGGCGGCGCGATCCCGGTGCAGATGGTGCCCGGCTTCTGTGACGGGGATCGTGCGGCCGCTGCTCGTGCTGGCGGCGTGGTTCGTGGCCGGCGTCGGCCTAGTGATACTCGGCGGCGCCAAGGCGAAGAAGGCCGCCGCCGCGGAAGCGGCCGACCTCGAAGGCGAACTCGAAACCGTGCAGGCGCCCGCCCGGCCCGAGTCCGCCGTGTTGATCGGACACGTCCGCGACGCGCAGGGCAGGCCGGTCACCCAGGGCGCGGTCACGCTCACCGACCACCACGGCAGGCAGCTCGGCCGCGCCGCGCTCAGCAGCGCCGGCATCTACACCCAGTCGCTGGACGACGTGCCGCCGCAGTACCTGACGGCCGTGGTGGTCGCCCCGCACTACCGTTCCGCCGCCGAGCGGGTCGAGGTCGGGCGCGAACCCACCACGCGCCTGGACTTCACGCTCACCGCCGCGAGCCGGTCCCAGCCGCGCGACGACACCAGCGCCGAGGGCGCCGCCGCGCTCGGCAGCGCGGGCGTACTGCCGATCGAGTGAGGACCACCGGCCCCGGCGCGGATTCCCCCACAATGGACGGAAAATCCACGCCGGGGCGATAGACTGGCCGGATGCCAGCGCAGAGATCGGAAGACCGCCGCAGCCGCCGGTCCCGCTCGGCTTTGGAGGCGGCGCTGCTGCGGCTGATCGCGGAGCGGGACCTGAACCAGATCGCGGTGTCCGACGTCACCAGCACCGCCGACGTGCACCGGTCCACGTTCTACGAGCACTACAGCGACGTGCACGACCTCGCGGCCTCGGCGTGCACGTCGATGTTCGACGAGCTGATCGCGGCCACGTCGGAGGTCGCCGCGAACGCCGGCGCCGGGGACGCGCTCACCCGCTTGTTCGGCCACGTCGCGGAGCACCGCAAGCTGTACCGGGCCGTCCTCGGCGAAGACGGCAGCGCCCGCGTGATCAACCATTTACTGGACCGCACAACGGCTTCAGTGCGCGAAAACCTCGGCCGGCCGGCCGCCGAGAGGGCCACGGCCGTGCTCATCGCGGGCTCGCTGCTGGGCACGATCCTCGACTGGCTGCGGCGCGGCTGCCCGGGACGTCCGGCCGAGCTCAGCGCGCGGCTCGGCCCGCACCTGCTCGCGCTCGGGCAGGCACGAGCCGGCTGACCGGTCCACAGTGGACGGTCAGAAGTACTGCGCGCCCCCGTCGACGGACAGGTGCTCGGAGGTGATGAACCTCGCCTCGTCGGAGGCCAGGAAGGCCACGGCGTCGGCGATCTGGTCCGCCTCGGCGTACGGCGGGTCGATGAACGTGGTGCCCATCGCGGCCAGCTTCGGGTTGCTGGCGTTGGTCTTCTCGATCGCGGTGACCATGTCCCCGCTGCCCATCGGCGTGGCCACCGCGCCGGGGTGCACCGAGTTGACCCGGATCCCGTACTGGCCGAGCTCGGCCGCGAAGCCCCTGGTCATCCCGGTCACCGCGTGCTTGCTGGTGGTGTAGTGGATCATGAACGGCTGCATCTTCTTGCCCGCGTAGGAGCTCGTCACCACGATCGAGCCGCCGTTGCCCGCCTGCACCATCGCCGGGGCCGCGGCCATGATCGTGTTCCACACGCCGGTCACGTTGATGTCGAGGTGGTCGCGGAAGATCTCCGGCGTGGTCTCGTCCCAGGTGGCCGGGATGCAGATCCCGGCGTTGGCCACCACGACGTCGAGCCTGCCGAACGCGGCGACGCCCCGCGCGACGAACTCCTTGAGCCCGGCCAGATCCCGCACGTCGCCCTGCCGCACGAGCACGCGGCGGCCGGTCTTCTCGACCAGCTGCCTGGTCTCCTCGAGGTCCTCGGGCGTTGGCGAGTCGTAGGGCACCCCGGGCAACGGGCCCGCCAGGTCCAGCGCCAGGATGTCCGCGCCCTCGCGCGCCAGCCGGACCGCGTGCGCGCGGCCCTGGCCCCGGGCCGCGCCGGTGATGAACGCGACCTTGCCTGCCAGTCGTTCCGTCATGGGGATCTCCTCGTTGAGCCACCGCTCGCCGACACCTGTAGGAAAAGCTACATTCGGAGATTACCCACTTCGCGGCGCTGTGACCAGCGGGAAGCTCAGGGCCGGGGCCAGGGCCGCCCGTGACGCTTCTCGATGTCGGTGTTGAACCGCTTGAGGTACGCGGCGAACTCGGCGACCTCCTCGGCGGTCCAGTCCGCCAGCACGCGCTCGAGCCCGCGGACGGCCGTCGCGCGCGCCTCGTCCAGCCGCCGCTCGCCCTCGCCGGTGAGCCGGAACTTGCGCGCCATCCCGCCTTCGGGGTCCGGGATGCGCTCCAGCAGCCCGGCCTTGAGCGCCGCGCCGGTCTGCCTGTTGATCGTGGACGTGTCGAGCCCGAACGCCTCCGACAGCTGCCCGATCGACATCGGGCCCTCGATCCGGATGCGGCTGAGCAGGATGTACGCGCTCCGGTCCAGCTCGCCGCCGTCCCGCCGCGACGGCGCGCCCATGTGCTGGTGCCGTCCGAGCACCATGTTCTCGTACTCGATCAGATGCGTGGGCTTCTCCACGGCCGGACGGTAGCACGTGTGGGCCGGCCGCGGAGGCGATGCTCGGGCGGCGATCCCGCCGACTGCCCGCCGATCGTCCACAGTGGAGCGCCCGGCGGGTGCTATCCTGGTGGCAGTGGGGGTTCCACTCCGGACGAGCGCGTCGTACCCGGCACGACAAGACGGCGCAGTACTGCACATGACGTCGCGACTGCGGAGGTCGGCCGGAAATGGCGTGGATTGTTCTTGTGGTGTCCGGGTTCTTCGAGACGGTGTGGGCGTCGGCGTTGTCCGCGTCCCGCGGTTTTTCGCGCCTGTGGCCGAGTCTGCTGTTCGCGGCCAGCCTGGCCGCGAGCATGGGCGGGCTCGCCTTCGCGATGCGGAGCATCCCGATCGGCACCGGCTACGCGGTGTGGGTGGGCATCGGCGCCGTCGGCACGGCGCTGTACGGGATGATCGCGCTCGGTGACCCCGCGACGGCCGGGCGCATCCTGTGCCTGGTGCTGATCGTCGCCGGGGTCGTCGGGCTCAAGGTGCTGCACTGAGCGACCCCGACCGTCCTTTGAGGACAGACGCATGAAAAGGGCGGAAACCGGGTAGGCCGCTGCATCGAGGAGGGAACCGAGATGGCTGTCACCGTTGGCCTGCTGACCGACCCCGGGCTGCCCGAGCGGGTCACCCGCGAGCTGGTGGACGAACTGCCCGCGGCCCTGCGGGAGCACGTCAGCGACGACGTCGACTGGCAGGTCGCGCTGCGCTGCCGCCCGCTGGTGATCGACGAAGAGGGCACCATCCCGATCGCGGAGCTGGCCGAGAGGGAGCTTCCGCGCCACGGCTGGGACCTGATGGTCTGCGTCACCGACCTGCCGCGGCACGTCGCCGGCAAGCCGGTGATCGCGGACGTCAGCACGAAGCACGGCGTCGCGCTGGCCTCCCTGCCTGCCGTCGGCGGCGTGCGGCTGCGCGCGCATCTGCGTGACACCTTGCTGCAGCTCACCGCCGAACTGTCCGAGCAGGGTCCACGGTGCACGAAGAAACTGGTCACCCCCACGCGCCGCGTCGAGAACCCCGCCGAGGGCATCGACGCCTCCCTGGCGCTCCCCGGTTTACGCGGGCGGCTGCGGCTGCTGTTCGGGATGGTGCGGGACAACCGGCCGTGGCGGCTGGTGCCCAGCCTGTCCCGCGCGCTCGCGGCCGCCGCGGCGACGGCCGCGTTCGGCGTGTTCTACAACAGCATTTGGACGATGGCCGACGCGCTGAGCCCGCCGCGGCTGGCGGTGGTGAACCTGTTCGCCGTCGGCGCGATGGTGGTGTGGCTCACCGCCTACAACCACCTGTGGGAGCACGCGCGCGGCCGCGGCACGCGCAACCAGGTCGTGCTCTACAACACCGCCAGCATCACCACACTCACCCTCGGCGTGGCCTGCATGTACGCGCTGCTGTTCGCGCTCACCGTGGTCGCCGCGCTGGCGGTGATCTCCGGCGGCTATCTGGCGCGGATGCTCGGGCATGAAGTCGGGATCACCGACTACCTCACCCTGGCCTGGCTGGCGGCTTCGATGGGGACGGTCGCCGGAGCGCTGGGCTCCAGCCTGGAAAGCGAGGACGCCGTGCGCCACGCCACCTACAGCAAACGCGAGCGGGAACGGCGTGCCCGCAACGAGGACGGCTGACCCCGGCTACCGTCGCGGGAGGAGTTCGCGACGGGAAGGGACGAAATGGGCAGCTACCGCTTGGGCATCCTCGAAGGCGACGGGATCGGGCCGGAGATCGTGCCCGCGGCGGCCCGCGTCGTGGACGCGGCGCTGGCGGCGGCCGGGGCGGAACCGGTGGACTGGGTTCCGTTGCCGGTCGGCGCCTCCGCGATCCAGGAGCACGGCGCGGCGCTGCCGGAGTCCACTGTGGACGCCTTGGGCGGGCTCGACGCGTGGCTGCTGGGCCCGCACGACAACGCGGCGTACCCCGAGCCGCACCGGTCCACGCTCAACCCCAGCGGCGCCCTGCGCAAACGCTTCGACCTGTTCGCGAACATCAGGCCCGCCAAGGCTTTCCCCGGCGCGCGGGCGCTCGAGGCGGGCACCGACCTGGTGATCGTGCGGGAGAACACGCAGGGGTTCTACGCCGATCGCAGCACCTTCGCCGGGTCAGGTGAGTTCATGCCGACGCCGGACGTGGCGATCGCCCACGCGATCTTCACACGCCACGGCGTCGAGCGGATCGCGCACGAGGCGTTCCGGCTGGCGCGGCGGCGGCGCGGGCGCGTGACGGTGGTGCACAAGGCAAACGTGCTGCGGCTGACGAGCGGCATGTTCCTGGACGTCTGCCGCGAGGTGGCGGCGCGGTACCCGGACGTGACCGTCGACGACGAGCACATCGACGCGATGACGGTGCATCTGCTGCGGCGGGCACCGGAGTTCGACGTGATCGTCACGGAGAACATGTTCGGCGACATCCTGTCCGACCTCACCGCGGAGATCGCGGGCTCGCTCGGCCTGGCGCCGTCGGTGAACGTCTCCGGCACGCACGGCATGGCGCAGGCCACGCACGGTTCGGCGCCGGACATCGCGGGCCAGGGCGTCGCGAACCCGGCGGCGATGATGCTCTCGGCCGGGATGCTGCTCGACTGGCTCGCCGCCCGCCACGACGACGAGGCGCTGGGACGGGCGGCGGCGCTGATCGAGTCCGGCGTCGCCGGAGCCCTCCGGGAGGGCGTGGCCACGCCGGATCTCGGTGGCAGCGCGGGAACGGAGGCGTTCGCCGAGGCGGTCGAGGGCGCTATCACCGGCGGGTAGCCCGAAGACTTACGCGTCCCAGGCGAGCAGCATGCGTTCCGGGCCGCGGGTGGAAAGCCCGCTCTTCCAGTCGATCCCCGCCTCCCCTTCGGCGAGCCGCATACCGGGCAGCCGCCGCAGCAGGGTGCCCAGCGCGACCTGCAGCTCCATCCGCGCGAGCGGCGCGCCGAGGCAGTGGTGCGGCCCGTGGCCGAAGCCGACGTGCGAAGTCTCCTGGCGCAGCACATCGAGCGTGCCGGGATCGCTGTAGACCGACTCGTCGAGGTTCGCCGAGCCGATCGCGGCCAGTACCGGCTCGCCGGACCGCACGGTGACGCCACCCAGTTCGACGTCTTCCACGGCGTAGCGCGCGATCCCGCCGCTGATGCCGAGCTGGATGAACCGCATCAGCTCCTCCACCGCGCGCGGGATCAGCTCCGGGTCGTCGCGCACCTTGGCGAGCTGGTCCGGGTGGGTCAGCAGAGCGTAGACGAAGTTCGGGATCTGCGAGGCCGTCGTCTCGTGCCCGGCGATCAGGATCGCTTGCGCCAGCGAGAGAAGCTCGTCCTCGGAGAGCCGGTCGTCCTCGTCCCGCGCGGAGACGAGCGCGGAGAGCAGATCGTCCTCCGGCTTGTCGCGCCGCTGCGCGATCAGGCCCGCCATGTACTCCCGCATCTTCACCGCGCAGTCGGCGACCTCGTCGAGCCCGAACCGCGTGGTGGACAGGAAAGCGTCCGACCAGTACCGGAAATCGCCCCGGTCCGCGAACGGCACGCCGAGCAGTTCGCAGATCACCGTGACCGGCAGCGGCAGCGCGAAATCGACGACCAGCTCACCCGGGGATCCCTTGGCCAGCATGCCGTCCACGAGCTCGTCGGCGATCTTCTGCACGCCGGGCCGCATCTCCTCGATGCGCCGCATGGTGAACGCCTTCATGACCAGCCGGCGCAGCCTGCTGTGCTCGGGCGGATCCATGCTCAGGATGCTGCCCGGCGGCGGCAGGTGCGGGCGCACGCGCGGCTCGTCGCGCCCGATCGCGGCCGCGCGGCTGAACCGGTTGTCCCCCAGTACCACCTTCACGTCCTCGTAGCGGGTGGCCAGCCACGCCGGTTCCCCGTACGGCAGCTGGACGCGCGCGAGCGGTTCGTTCGCGCGCAGCTCGGCGAACAGCGGGTCCGGGTCCAGACGCGCCGGTTCACCAGCCGGGAAGGGCCTGGGTTCCGCCGTGGTCATCACAACCTCCTCGGTGCCGGCGGGCACGCCCGCCTATGTAGTCGAGTGACTACTTCCACCGTAGGGCGTCCGGCAGCACCAAGTCAACGATCGGCTACACACCGCCACACGATCAGGACCACCGCCCGTTTTGCCTGGTCTACACTGTCGGCGTCGATCAGGCGCAGAGGTGGAACGGAGGCCGCGATGGACGCGGAAACAGCGCGGCCGCCCCGGCGCCGGGACGCGGCCGCAACCCGCAAAGACCTGCTCACGGCGGCGCGGCAGCTGATCTCCCAGCGCGGCGTCGAGGGCACGAGCACCCGCGACGTCGCCGCCACGGCGGGCGTGAACCAGGCGCTGGTCTACCGGTACTTCGGCTCGAAGGAAAAGCTGCTGGCCGAAGCGGTCGGCGAAAGCGAGGAGCAGGCCGAAGCGCTGTTCGAGGAAACGCCGCTGGCCGATCTTCCCCGCGCGGTGCTGAACCACGCGCTCGACCTTTCGGCCACGGCGGGCGACCGGCCCACGAGCATCTCGGCCCTGCTCACCGGCGCCAACGACGAGACCATCCGCGCGATCCTCAAGGAGCGGATCGACGGTTCCTTCGGCGCCGAACTGGGCGCGAGGCTCAGCGGGCCGGACGCGGTGCTGCGGGCCGAGCTGTTCGGCGCGCTGATCACCGGGGTCAGCTTCCTGCGGGAGAAGATCGGCACCAACGCCCTTTCCGAGGTGGACCGGGAGAAACTGGGCGACTACGTCGAGGCGATGATCCAGCCGTTGCTGGACAAGGAAACCTGATAGTCCACTGAGGACTGTCCTGGGGGGACGTTGAAGACCACCGCCACGCGTTACGACGCGTTCATCTCCTACAGCCACGCGCTCGACGGCGTCCTCGCTCCGGCGCTCCAGACCGGCCTGCAGCGGTTCGCGAAACCGTGGTACCGGGCACGGGCGTTGCGGATCTTCCGCGACAACACCGATCTCGCGGCGGGGCCGGGCCTGTGGTCGGCGATCGAGCGCGCGCTCGAACAGTCGTCCTGGCTCATTCTGCTGGCGTCACCGGTGGCCGCCCGTTCTCCGTGGGTGGACCGGGAAGTGGCCTGGTGGCGGGAAAACCGGCCGGACAGCCGGATACTCGTCGTGCTCACCGAAGGCGAGTTCGCCTGGGACGGCGAGGATGCCGCGCTGCCGCCTTCGCTGCGCGGGGCGTTCGAGGAGGAACCGCGCTGGGTGGACCTGCGCTGGCTGCACGACGCGGACCAGGTGGACCAGTCGAATCCCCGGTTGCGGGAGTGCGTGGCCGACATCGCCGCCGCCGTCCGGGAAATTCCGAAGGACCACCTCGTCGGCAGGCACATCCAGGAGCACCGCCGGACGATGCGCCTGGCCAGGACGGCGGTCGGCGCACTCGTGCTGCTGCTGGTCGCCGCGCTGGCGGCTTCGGTCGTCGCCTTCCAGCAACGGGATCACGCCATCCAGGCGCAGCAGCGGACGCTCGCCGCGCAGCGCTCGGTGGTGGCCAGGACGATGCTCGCCCAGGCGGACCAGATCCGGGACACCGATCCGCGTACCGCGGAGCAACTGGGCGTCGCCGCGACACGGCTGAGCCCGGGTGCCGCGAGCGAATCGAGCCTCGTGGAAACGCTTTCCGGCAGCCCGTACCGCGGCACCCTGACCGGGCACACCTACCAGGTCGACGCGGTGGCCTACTCCCCCGATGGCCGGCTGCTGGCCACCGCCGGCTGGGAAGGCACGGTGCTGCTGTGGGCCGTGGATTCCGGCGGCGCGCGGCGCGTCGGCGATCCCCTCACCGGGCACACGAACTCCATCACGTCGCTGGCGTTTTCCCCGGACAGCCGGACGCTCGTGACAGGCAGCGCCGACCAAACAGCGCGGTTGTGGAACGTGTCGGATCCCGCGCACGCCACCGCGCTCGGCTCGCCGCTGACCGGTTACGGCGCGGGCGGCGTCGCGTCGGTCACCTTCTCCCACGACGGACGCCTGCTCGCCACGCCCGGCGCCATCCAGGTTCCCGGCTCGACACCGAACCTGTTGTGGGACGTGGCGGACCCGGCCCATCCCCGCCCGGTCCCGTTCCCCGATTCGCCCTACGGCAACATCGACCGGGTCGCGTTCACCCCGGACGGCCGGACGCTGGCCAGTCAGGTCAGCGGGAACGTCTTCTACCTGTGGGACATCGGCGATCTCGCGCACATCCGCCAGGCCGGGTTCCGGATCACCGGGCCGGACAGCCCGACCGGCGCGGTCCTGCTGACGCCGGACGGCCGGACGATGATCACCGGCGGCAGTTCCGACCGGTCCACACAACTGTGGGACCTCAGCGATCCCCAGCACGTGCGCCCGCTCGGCAGTCCATTCGGGACGGAGAGCGCGGCGGGAAGCGCGCTGGCCCTCTCGCCCGACGGCCGCACGCTCGCCACCACGGACACGGACAACAACGTCCTGCTCTGGGATGTGCACGACCCCGCGGCCGTGCGGCTGCGCGAGCGGCTGGCCGGGCACACCGCGTGGGTGCAGACAGTCGCCTTCTCGCCGGACGGCAAGCAGCTCGCGTCCGCCGGCGAAGACGCCACCACGATGCTCTGGGACGTCAGCGACGAAGACCAGCCCGCCCCGCTCACCACGATCGCGCCCGCCGGCCCGGACGAGCGCGCGGGCAGCACGAGTTTCTCCGCGACCGGGCTGCTCGCCCTCGCCGTGGGCTCCAACACCGTGGAACTGTGGGACGTGCGCGACCGGCCCCGGCGCACGGCTTCCGTTACCCAGCAAGGGGTTTCCGTCAGCCCGGCGCTCTCGCCGGACGGCCGGACGCTGGTCACCTTCGACTCTTCCGCCGTCGACGACAGTGGCCTGCTCCTCTGGGATGTCAGCGACCCGGCGAGGCCGCGGCAGCTGACCGGCCCGCTGGACCTCGGCCGGAACGAGACCGGCTGGTCCCGGCACGCGGCGACCGTCGCGTTCAGCCCGGACGGCCGCACGCTCGCGGTCGGTGACCCGGTCGTTTCCCTGTGGTCACTGGAAGACCGCGCCCGGCCACGGCGGCTGGGTGCGCTGTTCACGACCTCGACGCTCGCGACCACGCTGGCGTTCAGCCCGGATGGGAAGAGCCTGGCCGTGGGCTCTGGGCCGTCGATCATCCTCGCCGACGTCAGCGATCCCACGGCTCCCCGGGCGCGGGCCGACCCGTTCGGCAGCAACACCGGTTATGTCTGGGAGGTGGGTTTCTCGCCCGACGGGCATACCCTGGGCGCGGTCTCGCAGGGGTTCACCGTGCTCTGGGACATCAGCGATCCCGGCGAACCCGTGCGCTTCGGCGCGCCGATCACGAGCGCACCCGTGACGCGCGGCGCGTTCTCGCCGGACTGGCGGACCGTCGCCGTCCAGGACAGCGACGGGTCGGCGGTGTTGTGGGACATCACCGAACCCGCGCAGCCGCGCCGCATCGGCCGTCCACTGCCGGGCGCTTCCGGGGTGCTGTCCTTCTCCCCGGACAGCCGCACTCTCGCCACCACCACGAGCGGCGGTGCCGTGACCCTGTGGGACCTCGACCCGCTGGAATCCTTACGGCACAACGCCGTCTCCGTCGCTTGTGGACGCTCAGGAGCCCTGAACGAGGACCAGTGGGCCTTCTACGCACCCGGGGTCCCGTACGAAAACACGTGCACCTGAATCGGTCCGGACAGGCGGCGGCTACGACATTCGGGTGAACAACGTACAAGTAACGGTGCGTACAAGATCGCACACCTAAAGTCGGGCCCCGGCGGAACAGGACTAGGACCGGGAGCACACGGGTGAGCAAAGCGGAACGAGCGGCGGATCTCCTCAGGTTCTGGCGCACGGTCGAAATGTTCAGCCCACAGCCGGCGCCGAAGCCGTCCCGGTTCAGCGGGGACGGCCACGGCTGGGTGTTCGATCTCGAACCCGGCGACCTGACGCCCTGGCACGAGGATCACGAACTGGCGCGACGCCGGCTGCCCCCGAGGAAAACACGGATCTTCACCATCTTCGGCGGGTTGTACTCCGTGTCCGGAGTTCCGCGGGAACTCGCGCGGGTGTTCGGCGACGACGGCAAGCCGGCGGATGCGCGCCCAGCCGGCGAGACCGCCGTGTTCGCCTTCACCGTGAACTCCGACGGTCACGTCGTGGCGAATTCGGCCACGCTGTCGGCCTGTGCCTGGGCGATGAGCAGGCTGGTCGCTCCGGGCCCTCGGCACCCCCGCTGGCTGGCTGGATTCGAAGAGGATGAGAACGCGTTCATCTCGGCTCTGAACAACCTGTCCCCACCCAAGCTGAGCAAAGTCGGCCCGGACACCGAAGCCGGCGACGACCCGCGGGCCGGGATCGGGCACGCGGTCGGCGAGCATCTGAAAGGCGCCGCGCTGGACGCTGTCGCGGCCGGGGCGAAGGCGTCCGGGACAGCGGTCAAGTCGTTGGCCGCGGGCGGGGTCACTTCGTTCGCCGGGCCCATCCTCGGCGGCATCGCCGGGAATGTGGCAGGCACGTTCGTCGAAAAGCTCCTTTCCCCGCCGGCGAAACGACAGGATACGACGAAACCCTCGAATCGGACAGCACTGCGTTCCGTCCGGTTCGACCTGACCGCGAGCGCTCTGCACGAGTTCGTCGAAGATCTCGCCCAAGCTCTCGGCATCGGCGAAACACTGCGGATCGCGGGAATCCGCGTCAAATGCACCGTCCTCTCGGAACAGAGCGCGGACAAACCGAACGAACAGGGCCTGCTGAACAGTTTCATCGCCGCCGACCTGGCCCGGATCGAAAAGGAGACGAAAAAGGGGAACGCGGGCGACGCCCTGTCCGCCTTTCTCTCGGATTCGGACGACATCACGGTGACCGACCGGATCGACGTACGGGAACACCGGTCGGCACTCGTCGCGGGTGCCGCGCCACGGCGGATCCCATTCGGGCGCTGGGCGGGCGACCCGGCCAAACCGCTGGTGGCGAGCCAGCAGTTCGCTGTGAACCAGCTGCTCGCCGAGACGCCTGAAACCGCCCCGGTCTTCGCGGTGAACGGACCTCCCGGCACCGGGAAGACGACGATGCTCCGCGATGTCCTCGCCGGTATCGTCACCGAGCGCGGACGACGGCTGGCCTCCCTCACCGATCCGCTCGACGCCTTCGGCGAAGTGGCCGAGCACCTGCAGCTCAGCGGAAATTACTCCATACCGGTCCGGCGGTTGCGCCCCGGCCTCACCGGCTTCGAGATGGTGCTCGCGACGGCGACGAACGACGCGGCGGCCAATGTGACCGGTGAGATCCCCGGCCTCCCTGCCGTGGGAGGTCTGGCAGGCGAAGCACTCGAGACCGACTATTTCCGGGACCTCGCGACACACGTTCTCGGCGGCGAAGCGTGGGGGCTCGTCGCCGCCGTGCTGGGGAACATGGCCCACCGAAGCGCCTTCGCCGAACGTTTCTGGTGGGCCGACGAGCTGGGGATGAAACAGGTTTTCCGCGACGCCGGCACCGAACCTGACGAAATCCCGGTCTGGGAAGAAGCCGTCGGACGCTTCCGCAAGGCAGAGACGCTGGTCGCGACGCTGACCGAAGAACGCCAGCGTGCCGCTGACGCGATGCAGGACGCTGCCAACTGGCGGAAAGAGCTGCTCGCCATTGAAGGCGCGCTGGCCCGCGCGGAAGCGGACTGCGAATCCCGTCGGACTGCCGCCGCCCGACTCGACGTTTCGTGCCGGCAGGCGCACGAAATGCTCGGCCGGGCGGAGCGGGACTGCGCCGAGCACCTCCACCGGAAGCCCGGATTCTGGATGCTGCTGTCCACCTGGTTCAAGGCTGGTCCACAGTGGACGAAGGAGGACGAAGCGCTCAGGGCTGTCAGGGAAAGGGCCCGGCAGGACTTCGACTCACTACGCGGCGACCTGGCGCAGGCACAGCAGCTGGCGACGGAAGCGCAACAGCGCCGGACGGGGCTCCACCAGACACTCCAGGAAGCGCGGGCGAACCTGGCCGCGGCGCTCGCCCGGATCGAGGAGGCCGAGGCACGGTGGCCCGGCGCCGTGCCCGTGGAGGATTCCGACGACGCGACATTCCAGCTGTCCGCGCCGTGGGCCGACGAAGAGTACTTGCTCGCGCGCAGCAGGCTGTTCCTGGAGGCGCTACGGCTGCACAAGGCATTCCTCCTGAACGCGCGGCGCTCGATCCGGGGCAACCTGGATGCGATAACCGCCGTGCTGCAGCGCAAAGGGGAACTGAAAGCGGAGGCGCTCCAAGCGGCGTGGCAGACGCTGTTCCTCGTGGTGCCGATGATTTCGACGACGTTCGCTTCGCTCCCCCGGCTGTTCACCGGTCTCGGCCGGGAAGCGCTGGGGTGGCTGCTCGTCGACGAGGCGGGGCAAGCCACTCCTCAGCAAGCCGTCGGCGGGCTGTGGCGTTGCCGCCGCGCGGTGCTCGTCGGGGACCCGCAGCAACTGGAACCCATCGTCACTCTGCCGTTGTCGGCACAGCAAGCCTTGCGCAGGCACCACGATGTGGCCGAAGAGTGGCTCCCTGAAAGCACCTCCGCCCAGAAAGTGGCCGACCGGCTCGCGCGCCACGGGACGTGGCTGCCGGATCCGGAAACCGACGGAGACACCTGGGTGGGCGCGCCACTGCGCGTCCACCGGCGATGCGACCGGCCGATGTTCGACATCTCGAACCGGATCGCCTACGGCGGAAAGATGATGATTCACGGGACGCCGCAGCGGGCGCCGTTCCCTGGGGAGAACGCCTGGCTCGATGTCCGCTCGGTGGACTCGGACGGGAAATGGGTACCTGCGGAAGGGAGAGCTCTCCGGGCGCTGTTGCGGGAACTGGGCGGACAGGGGGTCAGCCCGGCCGACATCCGCGTGATCAGCCCATTCCTCCAAGTTGCGCGGGAAAGCAAAGTGGTCGCGAGGAGCGTGTTCGACGGGCAATTCGCCCGTGACAGCGTCGGCACCGTACACACGGTTCAAGGCCAGGAAGCCGATGTGGTGGTGATCGTGCTCGGTACCGGCCGGGACGGCGTGGGCGCGCGCAACTGGGTCGCCGGGAAACCGAACCTGCTCAACGTCGCGGTCTCCCGGGCGCGCAGGCGCCTCTATGTCATCGGCAGTCGTGCGAACTGGGCCGGGTTGCGACATCTCCGGGTGATGGCGGAATTCCTGCCCGCCCGCGGTGACCTTTCCTGAGGGACACCGGTGTTGGGCCATCCGGCGGCTTCCGCGTGCCCGATTCGCCCGGATAATCGGCTGGGCTTGCAGTCGTGGGGTTTAAGTGGGGCGAAACCCGAGGAGACGACCGTGATCGAGCCGTACAACGCGGTGGGGCTGATTCCCACCTTCTGGGGCATCCGGACCCGTGCCGACATCGGGCACAACATCGAGCACCTGGAAAGCCTGACGAAAGCGGCCTTCTGGCTGTCGAACCTCGACATCCCGGTGCGCCTGCTCGCGATTCCCGAGGGCGCGCTGCAGGGGTTCAACGACGAGATCCTGGACGCCGACCACACGGAGTACGCGCACACGTGCGCGATCGACATTCCCGGGCCGGAGACCGACCGGCTGGCCGCGCTGGCCCGGAAGTGGAACGTTTTCCTGATGGCGCAGGCGAAAGCGCGGCACCCGGACTGGCCGGACCTGTTCTTCAACGTCGGGTTCGTGCTCTCCCCCGAGGGCGAGATCGTGCTGCGGCACCACAAGCTCAACGCGCTGCTGCCGGTGGAGCGCTCGGTGTCGCCGCACGATCTGTTCGACTGGTGGGTGGAGAAGTACGGCCGCACCCTCGACGCGTTCTGGCCGGTGGCCGACACCGAGATCGGCAGGCTCGGGGTGATGATGGCGATGGAGGGCAGCTACCCGGAGAACGGCCGCGGGCTCGCGCTCAACGGCGCCGAGGTGGTGTACCGGGCCTCCCTGCCGGCACCGTTCACGGAGAACGACTTCTTCGAGATCTCCAACCGGGCACGCGCGCTGGAGAACAACATGTACGTGGTCGCCCCGAACATCGGCGGCTACCACCTGTACCCGGACAGCCCGCACGCCATCGACGCGGGCGGCGGCCGGTCGATGATCGTGAACTACCGGGGCACGGTGGTCGGCAAACAGCTCGACACCAACGGCTCCACGTACGTCAGCGGCGTGATCGACATCGAGGCGCTGCGCCACCACCGGGCGAACGCACAGATCAGCAACTGGGCCAAGGACATCCGGGCGGAGCTGGCGCAGATCGTGTACGAGCGGCCGGTCTACCCGAAGAACCGGTACCTGGACGCGAAACCCCCGAAGCACGAGGAGTTCCGGCGCGAGGTCACCGAACGGCAGGTGGAACTGCTGCAGAGCCGCGACATCTGGCGGAAACCCGCGGGCGCGGCTGATCAGGCGGCACCGGCACCAGGACGGCCTGGCCGAAAATCACCATCCCGGGACTTTGGACCTGGGCCAGTCGAGCACACTCCGTAACCACTCCTGGTCCGCCACTTTCCGTTGCCACGAAACGGAAAACCGCAGCCCAACAACCCGCGGGACAACCAGAAAGTCACCCACCGGGGTGAAAGGTTGAAGATTCACGTAGCAATACGTGTCTGGTGGCGAAGTACTTGCCAAGCGCGGTCGCCAGTCCCGGCCCCGCGCGGAGAGCGAAGGACTCCGCCATGCCCGCGACCACGATCGCCGCGTCCGCGGCTCCCGGCGCCGAGCCCGCGACCACCAGCGCCGCGCCCGCGCGCATGCCCGCGACCACCAACGCCGCGCCCGTGACCGAGCCCGCGACCACCAGCGCCGCGCCCGCGCGCATGCCCGCGACCCCCAGCGCCGCGCCCGCGCCCGTGACCGTGACCGTGACCGGGCCCGAGCCCGTGACCGAGCCCGCCACCAGGCCCGCGACAAGCATCGCCGAGGCGCGGCCCGGCCGGCACCGCTCGGGAGTCGCGCGGGTCGTGGCCGTGATCCCGGCGCACGACGAAGAGGCACAGATCGCCGAGACGATCGCGGCGCTGCGCCGCCAGGATCGCCCCGTGGACGAGGTGATCGTCGTCGCCGACAACTGCACCGACGGCACCGCCGCGAACGCGCGCACGGCCGGCGCGACGGTCCGCGCGTCCGAAGGCAACGAGCACAAGAAGGCCGGCGCGCTGAACCAGACCCTCTCCTGGCTCCTCCCCCAGCTCGACGAGGACGACGTGATCCTCGTGCAGGACGCGGACTCCACTTTGGACCCTCAGTTCGTCAGCACGGCACTGCACCACCTCGAGCGCGGCTACGGCGGCGTCGGCGGGGTGTTCCGCGGCGGGCCCGGCGGCGGTTTCGTCGGGCACCTGCAGCGCAACGAGTACGCCCGCTACGCCCGTGACGTGCACCGCTTGCGCGGGAAATGCCTGGTACTGACCGGAACCGCGGCGATGTTCCTGGTGAGCACGCTGCGCGACGTGTCGGCCGCCCGCCTCGCAGGCCGGCTGCCCGCCGGAAACGGCACCGGCGGAATCTACGACACCACCGTGCTCACCGAGGACAACGAGCTCACGTTCGCCCTGCTTCACCTGGGGCACAAGGTGATCTCGCCGAGCGCGTGCACACTCGAAACGGAGGTCATGACGAGCTGGCGAACCCTGTGGACGCAACGGTTGCGGTGGAAGCGCGGCGCCGTCGAGAACTGCTTCCAGTACGGATTCACCCGTGTCACCTGGCGCTACTGGGGACGCCAGGCGCTCACCCTCGCCGGGGTTCTCGTCTCGCTGATCTACCTCGCGACGATCCTCGTGGCCCTCTGCACCCACAGCGTGCACCTGAATCCCTGGTGGCTGGCCATCTCCGGGGTGTTCGTCGTGGAGCGGGTGGTCACCGTCCGGTACCGCGGCTGGCGCCGGATGCTGCTCGCCGCCGCCATGTACGAACTCGTGCTCGACTACTTCCTGCAGGCCTGCCACGCCAAGGCCTACGCCGACGCGCTCCTGCGCACCCGTAAATCCTGGTAACGAAAGGAAAAAACCATGTACCAGAAAATCGGCGCCGCCACCGCCGCCGGGGCCACGACCGGCCTCGCCTACACCGGCGCGAACGTCCTGTGGCTGGTGCTCACCGCGTTCGCGCTCCTCGCGACCGGCATCGCCCTCCTCCGCATCGGCCCGGCACTGAGGCGGCGCGAACGCTAGCTCCCCCTCGCCGGCCAGGCGCGATCAGGAACATTCCAACATACCAAACCGTATGGTACGGTCCGTTCCCGAGCGCCTTCGGTCGACGATGACGAGGAGACGGCCGCATGAGTCGAGCACTGGACGCACGCGTCGCCGCGCCCGGTTCGGGCGCTCTCCGCCAGGTGGGCAACCTCGCGCTCCTGGCAGGGGAAGTGCTGCGGGCACTGCCGCGAAGGCCGTTCCAGGCGCGCGAATTCGTGCACCAGGCCTGGTTCTTCGCCGCGGTGACGATCGTGCCGACCGCGTTCGTCGCGATCCCCTTCGGCGCGGTGATCTCGCTGCAGCTCGGCTCGCTCACCCAGCAGATCGGCGCGCAGTCGTTCACCGGGGCCGCCAGCGCGCTGGCGATCCTGCAGCAGGCCGGCCCGCTCGTCACCGCGCTGCTCGTCGCGGGCGCGGGCGGCAGCGCGGTGTGCGCGGACATCGGTGCCCGCACCATCCGCGAGGAGATCGACGCGATGGAGGTGCTCGGGGTCTCCCCCGTGCACCGCCTGATCGTGCCGAGGGTGCTCGCCGCGATGTTCGTTTCCTTGCTGCTCAACGGTTTGGTCAGCTCGGTCGGCGTCGCGGGCGGCTACTTCTTCAACGTCATCATGCAGGGCGGCACCCCCGGCGCGTACCTGGCGAGCTTCAACGCGCTGGCCCAGCTGCCCGATCTGTACCTCAGCGAGATCAAGGCACTGATCTACGGGTTCATCGCCGGGATCGTCGCCGCCTACCGCGGGCTCCACCCGGCGGGCGGGCCGAAGGGCGTCGGGGACGCGGTGAACCAGGCCGTGGTGATCACGTTCCTGTTGCTGTTCCTGGTGAACGTCGTGCTCACCGCGCTCTACCTCCAGCTCGTCCCGGCGAAGGCGATGTAGGCATGGCCGTCACGCCCGTGAAAGCGCTTCCGCTGGACACGCTGGAGAACTTCGGCAGGCAGCTTTCCTTCTTCCTGCGCGCCATCGCCTGGGCGCCGCACACGATTCGCCGGTACAGCAGGGAAATCCTCCGCCTGCTCAGCGAAGTCAGCTTCGGCACCGGCGCGCTGGCCGTCATCGGCGGCACGCTCGGCGTGATGATCGGGATGACGCTGTTCACCGGAACCGTGGTGGGGCTGCAGGGATACGCGTCGCTGAACCAGCTCGGCACGGCCGCGCTGAGCGGGTTCATCTCGGCCTACTTCAACACCCGCGAGGTCGCCCCGCTCGCCGCCGGGCTCGCGCTCTCGGCCACCGTCGGCTGCGGGTTCACCGCGCAGCTGGGCGCGATGCGCATCTCCGAGGAGATCGACGCGCTCGAAGTGATGGCCGTGCCCAGCCTGCCCTACCTCGTCACCACCCGGCTGATCGCCGGCGTCGCCGCGGTCATCCCGCTCTACATCGTCGGCCTGATGTGCTCCTACGTCGCCTCGCGGACGGTCGTGGTGTGGTTCTACGGGCAGTCCGCCGGCACCTACGACCACTACTTCCACCTGTTCCTGCCGCCGGGCGACGTGCTGTGGTCGTTCCTGAAGGTCATCGTGTTCAGCATCGTGATCATGCTGGTGCACTGCTACTACGGCTACCAGGCCGGCGGCGGCCCGGCCGGGGTCGGCGTCGCGGTCGGCCGCGCGGTGCGGGCGTCGATCGTCATCCAGACGTCGCTGGACTTCTTCCTGAGCCTCGCGATCTGGGGGTCGACCACGACGGTACGGCTGGCCGGATGACCAGCGAGCGCGCCGAAAAGATCCGGTACCGGCTGCTGGGCCTGGCGCTGCTGGTCGTCGTCGCCTTGTTCGTCGCGGCCACGATCGCCGTGTACCGCAAGGCTTTCACACCCTCGGCCGAGGTCACGCTGCGCACCGATCACGTCGGCAGCCAGCTCGCGCCGGGCGCGGACGTCAAGGTGCGCGGCCTGATCGTCGGGCGGGTGTCCTCGATCGGTTCCAGCGGCGACGGGGCCGTGCTCACCCTCGAACTCGATCCGGCCCAGGTGGGACTGCTCCCGGCCAACGTCACCGCACGGCTGCTGCCGAAAACCCTGTTCGGGGAACGCTATGTGGACCTCGAGCTCCCGGCGGATCCCGCGCCCGCCGCACTGGGCGACGGCGCCACGATCGACGAAGACCGCAGCAGCAGCGCGATCGAGGTGCAGCAGGTGCTCGCCGACCTGATGCCCGTACTGCAGGCCGTGCAGCCGGACAAACTGGCCGGCACGCTCAGCTCGATCAACACCGCGCTGTCGGGCCGTGGCGAGCAGCTCGGCCGGACACTGGTGCAGCTCAACGACTATCTCAAGCAGGTCAACCCGTCCCTGCCCGATCTCAGCGCCGATTTCGCCGGGCTCGCCCAGGTTTCCGACACCTACACCGACGCCGCGCCCCAGCTGCTCAGCGCGCTCTCCGACCTCACCACGACCAGCCGCACCATCACCGAACAGGCCGGCAACCTCCGGCAGCTCTACGCGAACGTGACCGGCGCGAGCGCCGACCTCCGGGATTTCCTGCGTGCCAACGAAAACAACCTCATCGACCTGGTCTCCTCGGCCGGGCCCGCCCTCGACGTGCTGGCCCGGTACGCGCCGGAATACCCGTGCATGCTCAAACAGCTGGCCGACCAGATCCCGGCGACCGACCGCGCCTACGGCAAGGGAACGGCCCATACGAACTCGGCGCAGATCACCCTGCTCATCACGGCCGGGCGCGGGAAGTACCGGCCCGGCGTGGACACACCGTCCTATGAGGATGATCGCGGACCGCGCTGCTACCAGGAACTCCAGCCGGGACAGCGTGCGAACCAGTACCCCGCCGACGGCCCGCTGCAGGACGGCTCGACGCATCCGCCCGCGCGGAACGGCGCCGGTTACGTCACGTTGTCGAACCAGCCGCGGAGCACCGCGAACTCCGACGCGGAGCGGGACCTGGTCGCCACGCTCGTCGCGCCGGATCTCGGCGTCGCGCCGGAAGACGTGCCGGGCTGGGCGAGCGTGCTGCTCGCTCCGCTGTTCCGGGGCGCGGAGGTGACGGTGAAATGAAGAGCGTGGTGCCCCCGCTGCTCAAACTCGGGATCTTCGCCGTGGTCACCGTGCTGCTGACCGGGGTGCTGGGGCTGACGGTCGCGAACGTGCGGCTCGGCCGGACTTCGGCCTACAGCGCCGTCTTCACCGACGTCGCCGGGCTCAACACGGGCGACGACGTGCGGATCTCCGGGGTGCGGGTGGGCACCGTCGAGTCGATCGACGTCGTGGACCGGGGCTACGCGCTCGTCGGGTTCGACGTCGACGCGAAACGCCGGCTGCCGGGTTCGTCGACGGCGACGATCAAGTACCGCAACCTGCTCGGCCAGCGTTACCTCGCGCTCGCCGGGGACCTCGCCGACCCGGCGACGCTGCGCCCCGGCGACGTCATCCCGGTGACCAGGACCGCGCCGGCGCTGAACCTGACCGTGCTGTTCAACGGGTTCCGGCCGCTGTTCCAGGCACTCAGCCCGAACGACGTCAACACGCTCGCGAGCGAGATCGTCCAGGTGCTGCAAGGAGAAGGCGGCACGATCGACGACCTGCTCGCGCACACCGCGTCGCTCACGTCGGCGATCGCCGGCAAGGACGCCGCGATCGGCCAGACCGTCGACAATCTCAACGCGGTGCTCGGCACGGTCAACGAGCACAGCGACGGGCTGTCGGACTTGATCGTGCAGCTGCAGCAGCTCGTGAGCGGGCTGGCCGCCGAACGCGGGCCACTCGGCGACGCGATCAGCGCCACCGGAAACCTCACCAACGCCACCGCCGGGCTGCTCACCGCCGCGCGCCCCGCGCTGCGGGACGACATCACGCACCTCGGCGTGCTCTCGAAGAACCTCGCCGACAGCTCGGATCTCGTCGAGCACTTCGTGCAGTTCCTGCCGCGGAAAACCGCGACGCTGACCCGGCTGGGCAGCTACGGCAGCTGGTTCAACTACTTCTCCTGCAGCATCAGCGGACGCGTCGGAGTGTCCGCATGGGACATCAACCTGCCGGTACTCCCGTTGCCCGGCACCGAGCGCCCCGCGAGGTGCGGACCGTGAAGCCTGCCAAGGATCCCCGCAAGGTCGGCGCCGTGACACTGCTGGTGCTCGCGCTGGCGCTGGTCGCCGCCTTCCGCTCGGACGATCTGCCGATCCTCTCCGGTGGCACCGTCTACACCGCTTATTTCACCGAGGCCGCCGGACTGCGCACCGGCGACGAGGTGCGGGTGGCCGGGGTCAAGGTCGGCAAGGTGACCGCGATGGCACTGGAGAAGGACCAGATCAAGGTCTCGCTCAAGGTGCGCGGCACCTGGGTCGGCGACCGGAGCACCGCGTCCATCGAGATCAAGACGCTGCTGGGCGAGAAGTACGTGGCCCTGCATCCCGCGGGCGACGGCGCCCAGGACCCGGACCAGGCGATCCCGAAAACCCGCACCCAGGCGCCGTTCGACGTGACCGACGCGGTGAACCAGCTGACCAGCACCGTCGGGGAACTCGACCCCGGCAGGCTCGCGCAGAGCTTCCAGACCATCGCGGACACCTTCCGGACCAGCCCGCAACCGGTGCACGACGCGCTCAACGGGCTGGAGTCGCTGGCCACCACCATTTCGTCGCGGGACAGCCAGCTCGCGCAGTTGCTGGCGAACACCAGTCAGGTCAGCCGCACCGTCGCCGATCGCGACGGGCAGCTCCGGCAACTGCTGTCGGATGGCGATTCGTTGTTGCAGGAGCTGCAAAGCCGCCGGGAAGCCGTGCACTCCCTGTTGACCGGCGCACAGAACATGGCGGCCCAGCTGAGCGGCCTGGTCACCGACAACCAGGCCACGCTCACCCCCGCGCTGACAGAGCTGAACTCCGTGACCACGCTGCTGCAGCGCAACCAGGACAACCTGAGCCAGGGCATCGCGAACCTCGCGCCGTTCGTGCGGGTCTTCGGCAACTCGGTCGGCAACGGCCGCTGGCTCGACAGCTACTTCTGCGGGCTCATCCCGCCGCAGGTGACCACCCAGCTCATCCAGGCCAACCCCGACGCCTGCACCGCCCCGCTCACCCCGGGGAACCTCAACGGAGGAGGGCGCTGATGCCACCGCAAACCCGGCGGGGACAACGCATCGCGCGCGCCGTCGCCGCCGCGTGCGCGCTGGCGCTGGTGCTGACCGGCGGGCTGTGGTGGGTGCTGCGCGACCGCCAGGGCACCCAGATCACCGCCTACTTCACCCGCGCCGTCGGGCTCTACGCCGGTTCCGCGGTACGCGTGCTCGGCATGGAAGTCGGCACGGTGGACGACGTGCGGCCCGATGGCGCGCGCGTCCGGGTGCGGCTGACCGTGGACCGCGGCGTGCAGATCCCGCAGGGTGCCACGGCGACCGTCGTGGCACCGAACCTCGTGGCGGACCGGTACGTGCAGTTCGTGCCCGCCTACACCGACGGGCCGACGATGGCCGGCGGCACGGTGCTCCCGGAGAACCGCACCGTCACCCCCGTCGAATTGGACGACCTGTACGCCAACCTCGACAAACTGTCCACTGTGCTCGGTCCGGACGGCGCGAACAAGAACGGCGCCCTGTCCGGGGCACTCGACGCGGCCGCCGCGAACCTCGGCGGCAACGGGGAAACGCTGTCGGAAACCATCCGCAAGCTGGGCGACGCGGCCGCCACCCTGACACATTCGCAGGGCGACCTCTTCTCCACTGTGGACAGTCTGCAGAAGTTCACCTCGGCGCTGGCACAGAGCGACGCGCAAATGCGCTCGTTCGACACCAGGCTCGCCGACGTCAGCGGCTACCTCGCGCAGGACAAGCAGGATCTCGGCCAGGCGCTGTCCTCGATGAGCACCGCGCTCACCCAGGTACAGGGCTTCGTGCAGCGGAACCAGGGGCTGCTGGAATCCAACGTGCACAACCTTTCCGGCATCACGCAGGCGCTGGTGGACCAGCGCGCGGCGCTCGCCGAGGTGCTCGACACCGCGCCGCTGGCGGCGTCGAACATGGTCAACGCCTACGACGCCACCACGGGCACCTACGCGGTGCGCGGCAGCCTGAACGAACTGACCTACCCGCCGGTCACCCTCCTGTGCCGGCTGATCAAGGCGGACACGCCGAAGCAGCTTCCCCAGACCCTCAACGACATCTGCGCCCAACTGGCGCCCGTCATCGACGGCACGGCCGGACTCCCTTCCGCGGCGCAGGCGCTGGGGTCGCTCCAGAATGGGCAGCTGCCGCCGTTGCCGCTGCCGGTCGTGAGCAGCTTGGGGATCGGGCGATGAAACGACTTCTCGTGCTGCTCACCGTGTTCGCCGTGACCGGCTGCTCCGGCCTCTACGACGTGCCGCTGCCCGGCGGCGCGGACCTCGGCCCACACCCGTACACGGTGACGGCGGAGTTCGCCGACGTGATGGATCTGGTGCCCCAGGCCAGCGTCCGGGTGAACGACGTCCCGGTCGGCCGCGTGGACGCCATCGGGCTGGCCGAAACCAGCAACACCGCCGAGGTCACGATCACCCTCAACGGGAACACGCGGCTGCCCGCCAACACGGCGGCCGCGCTGCAACAGTCGAGCCTGCTCGGCGAGAAGTACGTCCAGCTGATCGCCCCGCCCGCGGACCAGGCGCAGGGCACGCTCACCGGGGGTTCGGTCATCGGGCTCGACCGCACCAGCCGCGGCCCCGAGGTCGAAGAGGTGCTCGGCGCGCTGTCCCTGCTGCTCAACGGCGGCGGGATCGGCCAGGTGCAGAGCATCGTGCGGGAGCTGAACTCGGCGATGTCGGGCAATGAGCCGCAGCTGCGCGAGTTCCTGTCCACTGTGGACCAGACCGTGCGCGGGCTGGACGGTCAGCGGGCGAACATCACCGCCGCCATCGACGGGCTGAACCGCTTGTCCGGCACCGTTTCCCGGCAGCGCGGAGACATCGCCAACGCCCTGGAGAACCTCGCACCCGGGCTGCGTGTGATCAACGAGCAACGCGACCAGCTGCTGACGATGCTGCGTTCACTGGACTCGTTGTCCGGGGTCGCCGTGGACACCGTCACCAGGAGCCGGGACGAGCTGGTCGCCGACCTGCGATCGCTTACCCCGACGCTGCGGCAACTCGCCGCCGCGGGCCGGGATCTGCCGGAGTCGCTGCAGGATCTGATCACGTTCCCGTTCACCGACTACGCCGTCAACGACGTGCAGGGCGACTATTTCAATGCCGACGTGAACGTGGATCTCGACCTGAGCGGGCTCCTGCAGACGGTCTCGTCGTTGCAGGCGACGGCGCCGGTTTCCACGCCCGCCTTGCCTTTGCCCGCGGCGAATCCACCCCAAAACGACGACGGCGTGAGCGGGCTGCTGCACGATCTCCTCGGGGGCGGCCCATGATCACGCGGGCGACGAGGGTGCGGATCACGGTGTTCGTGATCGTCGCGCTCGCCGGGATCGCTTACGTGGGCGCGGAATACGCTGGGCTGGGCCGGTTGTTCGGCGCGGACGGGATGGTGGTGCGGCTGCGGTTGCAGACGTCTGGCGGGATCTTCACCAACGCCGAGGTCACCTACCGGGGTGTGGCCGTCGGCCGGGTCGGCGCGATGCGGCTGACCGAAACCGGCCTGGAAGCCGACCTCGACATCGACGACTCCGCTCCCCCGATCCCCGCCAGCGCGCGGGCCGTGGTCGCGGACCGCTCGGCCGTGGGCGAGCAGTATGTGGACCTGCAGCCGCCCAACGGGGACGGGCCGTACCTGGCGGAGGGGTCGGTCATCGAGCAGAACCGCACCAGCACGCCGATCCCGCCGCAGACACTGCTGTCCGATGTGGACCGACTGGCGCGGAGTGTGCCCGAGGGCTCGCTGCGCACCGTGGTGAACGAGCTGAACACGGCGTTCTCCGGGCTCGGCCCGAGCCTGCAAACCCTGCTGGATTCGGCGAACTCCTTCACGCAGGCAGCGCGGCAACATCTCCCGCAGACGCTGGGCCTGATCTCGGACAGCCGCACCGTGCTGGACACGCAGCAGGCGGAAGCCGACCAGATCAAGGAGTTCAGCACGGGCCTCAACCAGCTGGCCGGCCAGCTCCGCGCGTCGGATCCGGACCTGCGGACCGTGCTCACCACCGCGCCCGTCGCGGCGGGCCAGATCGACGCCATCCTGCGCGACGCCGGGCCCGACCTCGGCGTCGTGCTCGCGAACGGGCTGACCGTCGCGCAGCTGACCGAGACGCGCACGAAGGGCATCACGCAACTGCTGGTCGCCTACCCGATCGCGATCGCCACCGCGCCGAGCGCCAACCCGGACGGCACCGGGCACCTGGGCATGGTGCTGAACTTCTTCGACCCCATGCCGTGTACGAAGGGCTACGAGGGCACGGTGCAGCACAACGGCACCGACCCCACAGTCAGCCCGACGAACACGCAGGCCTACTGCGCGCTGCCCCCGTCGACCGGAGTAGACGTCCGCGGCGCGAACAACGCCCCGGGCTGAGCGTCCGGGGGCCCGGGCACACGCCGCTGGAAAGCTTCGCCGAACTACAGCAGCATCGAGACCGTCTTCTCCGTCGTGTTCGCTTCCAGGCCCGCGAGGCCCAGCTCCCGCCCGACGCCGCTGCCGCCGCGGCCGCCCCACGGCATCCGCTGGTCCGGCACGCCCCAGCCGTTCACCCACACCATCCCGACCCGCAGCCGCCGGGTGACGCGGTGGGCGCGGCGGACGTCGTTCGTCCACACCATCGCCGAAAGGCCGTACGGCGTGTCGTTCGCCAGTGCCACGGCCTCCTCTTCCGACTCGAACCCGATCACGGTGCCGACCGGCCCGAAGATCTCCTCGCGCGCGATCTTCAACCCGTTGTCGCCCCGGAAAACCGTGGGCGTGACGAAGAAACCGGGCCCGTCCGGCTGGACGCCGCCCGCGACGACCTCCGCGCCCTCGGCCAGCCCGGCCTCGATGTAACCCCACACGCGGTCCCGCTGCCGGGCGTTGATCAGCGGCCCCATCGTGGTGTCCGCGTCGAACGGGTCGCCCAGCCGCACCCGCGCCGCCGCGGTCGCGAGCCCGTCGAGCACCTTGTCCATGATGCTGTGGTGCACCAGGATCCTCGTGCCTGCCGCGCAGACCTGGCCGCCGTGCAGGAAGATCCCGAGCGCCACCGTCGGCAGGATCTCGTCGAGGTCCGAATCGGGGAAGACGAGTTGCGGCGCCTTCCCGCCCAGCTCCAGCGTCACCTTCCGGAAGTTCGCCCCGGCGGCGAGCGAGATGCGGTGCCCCACCGCGGGCGATCCGGTGAAGGTCACCTTGTCGACCCCGGGGTGCCCGGCCAGCGCGGCCCCGGCCACCGGCCCGAGCCCCGGCACCACGTTCAGCACTCCCGGCGGCAGCCCGGCCTCGGCGAGCAGATCGGCCAGCCGCAGCGTGGACAGGCTCGCGTCCTCCGGCGGCTTCAGCACCACCGCGCACCCGGCGGCCAGTGCCGGCGCGAGTTTCCACGCCGCGATCATCGCCGGGTTGTTCCACGGCGTGATCGCCCCGACCACCCCGGCCGGTTCGCGCAGCGTGTACGACAGGCGCTCACGTCCCGTCGGATCGGCGATCGTGCTGGTGCTGCCGAACAGTTTGTCCGCCCAGCCCGCGAACGAGCGGAACGTCTCGACGGCCGCCGGGAGGTCGCCGTGCAGGGTGTCCGCGTACGGCTTGCCGACTTCGAGCGCTTCCAGCGTGGCGAGGTTCTCCAGGTCTGCCTCGATCAGGTCCGCGGCCCTGGCCAGGATCCGGCCGCGTTCGGGCCCGTCCATCCGGCCCCACGGCCCGTCGTCGAACTGCCGGCGCGCGGCCGCGACCGCGTCGTCCACATCGGACTCACTCGCGGCGGAGACCCGGGTGATCTCCTGTTCCGTCACGGGGTTGAGGGTGCTGAAGGTGTTCCCCGCGGGGCGCACGGCCCCGTCGATACGCAGGCTGGTGTCCGGCAACGTCATGGTCTTCTCCTATCCGGTGAAGGAACGCGGGAACCCGGCCCACGCCCCGTCGTAACCGGACTGCCGATGCGCGGCGCTCCGCGCGAGTTCGGTGACCGTGACGGGGTACCGGGTTTCGAGCAGGAACGGCAGGCTGCCGGTCATCTTCCGCGGCTGAAGGTCCGCGGCGATGGCGGCGGCGGTCGTCTCGGCGTCCGGGCCGTGCGACGCCCACAGGTTGTGCAGGCTCGCACCGCCCGGCACGAAACCTTCGGACTTGGCGTCGTGCACCCCGTGCACGAGGCCCATGAACTCGCTCATCCCGTTGCGGTGGAAGTACGGCGGCCGGAACGTGTGCTCCATGACCGTCCACCGGTCGGGGAAGATCGCGAGATCGGCGTTGGCCTGTCCGGGCAGCTCGCCGGGCGAGGTCAGCAGCGTCATGATCGACGGGTCGGGGTGGTCGAAGCCGATCGAGCCGAGCGCGGCGAAGTTCGCGGTGTCGTACTTGTACGCGCCGTGGTTTCCGTGCCACGCCACGACATCCAGCGGCGAATGAGCGTAGTCCGCTGCCCACAGCCTGCCGCCGAACTTCTGCACCACCTGCACGGTTTCCTCGCGGTCCTCGTACGCCGCCACCGGGTACAGGAAGTCACGCGGGTTCGCCAGCCCGTTCGCGCCGATCGGGCCCAGCGCGGGCAGCGTGAAGGGCTGGCCGTAGTTCTCGCACACATACCCGCGCGCGCGGCCCTCCGGCAGCTCCACGCGGAAGCGCACGGCGCGGCCGATCACCGCGATCTCCCCCGGCGCGACGTGCAGCCTGCCGAACTCGGTGTGCAGCAGCAGCGCGCCGGACTGCGGGATGACGAGCAGTTCGCCGTCGGAATCCGCGAAATACCGGTCGTCCATCGACGCCGTGGCGACGTACAGATGGATGCCGATTCCGTTGCGCTGCAGCACATTTCCCGTTACACCGATTGTATACAGGCTGTCCACGAAGTCCATTACGGTGTCCGGGAAGGGAAGCGGGTCCCAGCGCAGCCGGTTCGGCGACGCGACCCCGTCCGTGACCGGTGCGCTGAACAGGGTTTCGTGGCTCAGTGGGGCGAACTCCGGGTGCGCCGCCGACGGCCGGATGCGATACACCCAGCTCCGCCTGTTCACGCCGCGCGGCTCCGTGAAGGCCGTCGCCGTGTGCTGCTCCGCATACAACCCGAGTGGCGCGTGCTGCGGCGCGTTCTGGCCCCACGGCAGCGCACCCTCGATCGCTTCGCTGTGGTGCTCGTTGCCGAACCCGTGGAGGTAGCCGGGTTTCATCGCAGCGCCACCATCTCGTGCAGGGTCGAACCGGTCAGCTCGTGCGCGCCGCCGTCGACGTTCGCGGACAGCGTGAAGTCCGAGCGGAACCGGAAGTAGCCCGGCCGGGCCAGGAACCGGTTCACCAGCGGTTTGACCAGCGGGCTGCGCGCCACCGGCACGTCGGAGAGCAGGTCGTGCGCGTGCACGATCTCCCGCACGTCGAGCCGCAGGTCCACCTGGTCGGCGACGCTCAACCGCAACGATGTCGGGTAATCCCGATTGGCGATACCGTTGAACTTCCGCTCCCCGGGCCGCACGTCGACCTCGCCGGTGGAGAGGACGAGCTTGTCGTGGTGCGCGATCATCAGCGGCGTGGCCCAGCTCGCCTGATACTTCGGCGAAGTGAGCACGGCGGCGTAGACGAGCGTGAAGTCCTCGGTGTAGAGCCGCCCCCAGTACCAGTGGTCGATGATGCGCTTCATGTCGCCGACGCCCCAGTTGTGGTCGTGGTAACCACGCCCCGAGGCCGTCAGCTTCGTCTCTCCGATGTGGACGGTCCCGGTCACCTTCGCGCGTGGCGCACCGACCGCCCACGCGAAGTATTCCTTGTCGCCATAGGTGGTTTTGCCCTCGCCGGGCATCCAGCCTGGCACCTCGTTTTCGAAGGTCAGGTCGAACACGAGATCGCCCTCGGCCAGGTGCAGCCGGTGCACCGGGAGGCCGTCGGCGGGGAACTCCGCCACCGCGTGGTTGTCCCCGATCCGCACGTCGCAGCTGGCACGGGACGCCTTGACCGCCGACTCCGGATACCGCCTGATCACCTCCCGACGTGTGCCGTCGGGCGCGTAGACGTGCAGCTCCACCCCGGGTTTACGGCTCATCAGCTCCCGCGTCTGCAGGAAGCCGACGATGATGTGGCCGTCGTCGAGATGCGCGTCGAAGTACCAGTGCTCGAAGGCGTTCCGGTGCTGTTCCAGGTGCGCGGCGTTGCCCTCCGGCGCCAACGGCGTGATCACTTCGTCGCGACGGCCGGGTCCGGTCCAGGTTTCCACGATCCGCATATGGTTTGTCCCTCCTCAGCGGCGGAGCCCGCTGCTGGCGTCGAACGCGGCCTTGCGCCCGTCCATCTGCGCCGCGTACCAGTTCTCGCGGTGCCTGCGGTTGATCCGGTCGACCAGTCCCGCGACGCCGGGCACGAACCGCCGCGCGAGTTCGAGCCCGGTGACCAGCGGCAGCCGCGCGAGCGGGATGAGCACCCACGGGAACGCGGGCGGCAGGTTGTATTTGCGGCGGGTCCGCGGAGCCATCCAGATCGCCGTGTAGGCGGAGTAGATGCGGTAGTTGTAGGCCTCGCGCAGCCGCCGCAGCCCGCGATGCCCGTCGCGCGGGGCGAAGGCGGCGGGGAACGACTCGATCAGTTCGGCGCCGTGCTCGCCCGCGTCGTGCGAGCGGGCGAAGATCGTCATCGCCAGGATCTGCAGCGATTCGCGAACCGTCTCGGGGTACCAGCCGGGCTGCACCCCGAGCAGATGCCCGAGGTAACGCTGGTAGTGCAGCAACGCCCGCATCTCGCGCGGCGTCGTCTGATAACCCAGCAGCCACAAGGCGAGCGCCGGCGCGACGCTGCCGCCGAGCTGCGTCAGCAGCATGTAGGACTGGCTGATCGGCAGGCCCCAGCGCGCTTCGTCCCACTCCGGATGGTCGCCGACGCGGCGGCGCACGTTCACGTGCATCACGCGCACCCGCATCGCCGTCGCCCGCCCTTCCGAGCCGGGGCGGAAGAGCGCGCCCTCCTCGGACACGTCCATCCAAAAGCGACACGTTTCCAGGAACCGCCGGAGCGCGTTGTCGCCCGCGTAGCCGCCTGCCAGCGAAAGCGGCAGCGCCACGGCGGCCTCGGTGTAGATCTCGAGCGTGATCACCCCGGCGACGCTGAACAGCATCGTGCCCCAGCGACGCCAGATCGCGGCGCCCTCCTCGACCAGCTCCGGGTCGACCCAGTCCGGCACCTCCTCGAACTCGGCGAACAGCTCGCGCATCGAATCCGGCGCGCCGGGCACGTCGTCGATGCTGCCGCTTTCGAGCGCCTTGTCGAGCATCTGCCGTCCGCGTTTGTGCCCGATATCGCCGAAGAACACCTCGTCGACAAACCGTTCCGCGACCGGATCCCCGCCGTAGAAGTCCTCGCAGAACGCGCGGGCTCGCTCGTCGGGCGGGAACAGGTCGCGGACGAGCTTCCCGATCAGCTTGGCGCTCCGGGATTCGCGGCCTTCCCAGTAGCGGAAAGCCTTGGGGCACCGGGTGTTCATCGGACCTCCTTGTCCAGCCAGCAGGAGATGCGCCCCGCGATGTCGGCCGCCGCGCCCGGCTGGCCGACGAGATAGTGGTTGTAGTCGGCGACTTCGATCAGCTCGGCGGGCCCGGCGGCCGCTTCGTACATCGCCCGCGAGTCACCGGCGAACGCGGCCTGGTCGGCGAGCAGCGGCATCACGAGCGTCGGGATCCGCACGTCGGGCAGGTCCTTGAGCGCGTCGGCCCTCGTGTGCGTGAGGCTCCAGGTGCTGAGCCAGCTGCGCAGGGTGGTGAACCGCGCCAGTCCTCCGGCCGCGGTGTTCGCGACGGCCGGATCGCCGTACATGCTGCCGACTTGGCGATCACTCGGGTCGAGCGTCAGGTCGAGGAAGCGCGGGTCCGCGACAGTGCGGTGCACGACGAACGCCCGATCGGTCGCCCCGCGTTCTTCGACCCGGGCCAGCTCGGCGAGAGCCCACCGGTCGATGCGGTCGATCCGCGCGAGCTGCTGTTCGCGATACCCGGCGACCCACTCGCGGTCGTACGGCGCCGTGCGTCCCGGTTCGTAGAGATTCCATTGTGGGTCAACGGAAAACGGATCGTCCTCGTCGACGACGGACGGGTCGATCCAGGTGCTCAGCACTCGGGCACGACCGGGATGCGCGCCGACGAGCAACAGCGCGTCCGCGCCGTGCTTACCCGCTCTCGCCGCCTGCGCCTGGTAGAAGGACGCGAGCGGCCCGCCACCACTGAAGCCGAGCAGAGCGACTTTCCGGAAGCCGAGCTCCTCGCGCATCCAGTCCACCGCGGAGCCCAGGTCGGACGCGGCGTTCTCCATCAGCAGCGCGGCTTCGTTGCCGGTGTAACGGGTGTTGACGCCCATCACGGGCAACCCGGCTTCTGCCAGCGGCGCCAGCAGGAAGTGGGTCAGAAAGTTCGACGCGGGATGCGCCATCACCAGCCCGAGCTCCCGGTCGTCCGATGTGGACACCAGGTTCCCGTGCAGCAGCGGGTAGTGCCGCGACAGCCCGGAGTGCATCTCGACCCGGCTGCCGGTGCTGCCGGTCTCGTAGGGGATCCGCTGGAAGCTTTCGGAGATCATGCGTTCACCGTCCGGTAGCGCAGCATCATGTCGTGGTCCTCGTGGTCGAGCAGGTGGCAGTGCCAGACGTAACCCCGCAGGTCTTCGCCGAAGCTCTCGTCGGGGTCGAAGCCGAGTTCGCCGGCCGACGGGAAGCGGACGACGATGCGCGTGACGGTGTTGCCGTCGGTGCGCACGGTGTCCTTCCAGCCGGCCTCCCAGGCCTCGGGCGGGGTCAGCGGGCCGGTGACGAACTCGTCGGCCGGCGGGTTCCATTTCTTCCCCACCTCGGGTTGTGGATAACGGCGCGTGTAGGCGCCGGTGTCGATCGGCTGTCGGCCCAGCACCCGGAAGTTGACGAGATGGAGGTGGATCGGGTGCGGGTCGGGGGTGACGTCGATCAGGTTCCACAGCTCGGTGGTGCCCTGGCGCGGCAGCTCGATGTCCTCGCTGGCGAACATCAGGTTGTTCAGGCTCATCATCGCGGGCGGCAGGCGCGGTTCCACGGGCTGGCTGATCGTGAGATTGCGGACTCGGCGCGGTTTCCCGATGGGCGGGAGCCGTGGTGGCTGGCCTATGCCCCCGCGCAGAGTCGAAGGGACAGCATCGGAAAACCCGCGCGCGGCGGTGGCGCGGAAGCGGCAGAAGTAAGGCATCGTGACCTCGCCGAGGATCGCGGCCTGGCCGGGCACCGGCTCGTTGTTGCGCAGCACCACCGTTTCCCCGGGCCGGAGCAGGTCGAAATCCACGAGCAGGTCGACCCGCTCGGCCGGGGCGACGCGCACCGAAGTGGTGGCAACGGGCGCGTCGAGCAGCCCGCCGTCGGTGCCGATCACCCAGAACCTCATGCCATTGCTGAAGAACAGGTTCGCCACGCTGTAGGACGCGGCGTTGAGGAGCCGGAACCGGTAGAGCCCGCGGGCCACTTCGAGCTCCGGCCAGACCACGCCGTTCACCAGCCCGGTGTCGCCGACCGCGCCGCCTTCCCAGCTTCCCCGCGGCACGATCGGCGTCGAGCGCACGCTCTGCGCGCCGTCCGCGGTGAAGATCTTTTCCTGGAGTACCAAGGGAATCTCGTACTCGCCCGACGGCAGGCCGAGCGGGTTGCCCGGCCGCCCGGTGTCCCAGCGGTCGCGCACGAGGTACGTCGAGGCGAGCCCGGCGTAGACGTTGAGCCGGGTGATGCCCATCGCGTGGTCGTGGTACCAGAGCGCGGCGGCTTCCTGGTTGCCGCCGAACCGGTGGACGAAGTCCTCCCCCGGCCGGATCGTCAGGTCCGGATGCCCGTCGTAGCGAGGTTGCGTGACTCCGCCGTGCAGATGCAGGACGCTGCGCGGGCTCGTGCGGTCCGCTTCGGAGGCGCCGTCGAGTGTGGTGTCGACGTCCTTCGCGAAGACGTGCCGGGCGAGCCGGTTGCGGTAGGTCAGCGTGGTTTCGGTGCCACTTTGCGCTTCCAGGACCGGGCCGAGGTAGTCCACCCCGCCGTAGCCGAAGGCGGGCGACGGGTCCAGTTCGGAGTGGAACCGGTGCGTGCCGGCGGCCGCGTCGAGGGTGAAGGAATCGCCGGTGCGCAAGGGAAGCCGGGGCATCGCGTCGGCGAACGGGCGCACCGGCGGTGAGTGGAAGATCAGCGGCGAAAGGTTCGGCGGCCGGCTCGCGCCGGTCAAGGGCGCGGCGGTCGGAAAGCGGCTCGCGGCGGCCGAGGGCCCTGCCGCCGCAGTCGGCTGGCGGCTCGCGCCGGCCAAGGGCACGGCCGCCGCGGTCGGTAGCTGGCTCGCGCCGGCCAGGGGCACGGCCGCCGCCGCGGTTCGCAGGATCGTCCGCCGGTTCATCTGCCGGGCCATTCGAAGCACTCCTCGCCGGGTCGGCCGCGTCGCCGTCACATACCGTACGGTACGGTATGTTGAGTGGCAAGCAGGCCGCCGCGACTATCCTCGGCAGCGACCGCCCAACCAGCAGCGAAGGCAGGACATGGCTCGACCGGCATCCACCACCCGTGGCGGCGCGGGGGACAAACCCGGCCGCCGGCGCAATGCCGACCGGCTGTCGCTGGAGGACTGGACCAGCAAGGCGCTCGACCTGCTGATGACCGAGGGCGTGCACGCGGTCAAGATCACCCGGCTCTGCGAGGAGCTGGGGGTGACGAAGGGCAGCTTCTACTGGCATTTCGCCGACCTCGACGCGCTGATGGAGGCGATCGCGAACCGGTGGAGCGAGCTGACCAGGGAAATACTGGGGCAGCTGGCGAAACTGGACCACCAGCCCCCGGTCGAACGCCTGCGCGCGATGGCGCACCGTCTGATCGACGACCGCTCCTGGACGGTCGAACGCGCTCTGCGGGAATGGGCCCGCTCAGACACCCAGGTCGCCGCCACGGTCACCGAATCGGACCGGTTCGTGTTCGAACTGGTGCAGCAAGCGTTGCGGGACCTGGGTTTCGATGCCCGGCAGGCGCGGCTGCGCTCGGGTTTGCTGGTCTACGCCGGGATCGGCTTCGCGCACGGGATGGCGGCACTCCCGAAACCCACGGTCACCGACATCGAGGACCTGCTGGACCTGATCACCACCGGGGCACCTCCGGCGCCGTAGCCCCGCGGCCTGGGGGCGGG